>JAGAQH010000028.1 GCA_017622815.1 Bacteroidaceae bacterium
CGGGGTTCCACCTCTTCCCATTCCGAACAGAGAAGTTAAGCCCGTCCGCGCCGATGGTACTGCACACCCGTGGGAGAGTAGGTAGCCGCCGTTTTTAGAGAAGAGGAGTCCTTTGGAGAATGTTCCGAAGGACTCCTTTGCTGTATGTAGATAATGACTCCTCTGTAATATGTGTGTACTGACTGACATGATGTTACTTGCCATTCTGTGTCTCATGACGCTTAAATGACTCTGTTTGTTGTTGGGTTTTGAAGAGGTGTAGCAATGTGACGGAAACAACTGTTCTTCGTTGGTTGGCATAATAGGGGATTATCGCAATGTAAATTTTTATAACTCAACAAGATTTACTCGTTTAGCTGACATCAGTGGATTTATATCGTGTTTATCTTGCTTCTTATCCTTTCTTTTGCTATCTTTGTCTGAGATTAACCTTAGATTTTACTAGTTATGGAGAAGCGAAGGATAGAATTCAGTCTCGTTTATCGTGACATGTTTCAGTCTTCTGGTAAGTTCCAGCCTCGTATGGATCAATTAGAGCGTATTGCTCCGGTAATAGTGAAGATGGGATGTTTCAGTCGTGTTGAAACTAATGGAGGTGCCTTTGAACAGGTGAATCTGATGTATGGTGAGAACCCCAACAAAGCGGTACGTGCCTTTACCAAGCCCTTCAAGGAGGCTGGTATCAAGACTCACATGCTGGATCGTGGTTTGAATGGTATACGTATGTTCCCGGTTCCTGCCGATGTGCGTAGATTGATGTACAAGGTAAAGCACGCTCAGGGTACTGATATTACCCGTATTTTCTGCGGATTGAATGATGTACGTAATATTATACCTTCCATAAAGTATGCATTGGAAGCAGGGATGACACCGCAGGCTACGCTGTGTATTACCAATTCGCCAATACATACGGCAGAATATTATGCCGCCATTGCGGAGCAACTGATTGAGGCCGGTGCACCAGAGATATGCTTGAAGGATATGGCCGGTATAGGTCAGCCTGCCATGTTAGGGCAACTTACCCGTATGATTAAGGAGAAGCATCCGGATGTTATTATCCAATATCACGGTCATAGTGGGCCAGGACTTTCCATGGCGTCCATACTTGAGGTATGCCGCAATGGTGCCGATATCATTGATACGGCGATAGAGCCTCTTTCTTGGGGCAAGGTACATCCCGATGTCATTTCTGTTCAGTCCATGCTGAAGAATGCTGGTTTTGACGTTCCTGAGATAAACATGGAGGCTTACATGGAGGCACGTAAGCTGACGCAGGAATTTATCGATGATTTCCTCGGGTACTTCATGAATCCGAGCAATAAATTGATGTCATCTCTGCTTCTTGGCTGTGGTCTTCCAGGTGGTATGATGGGTTCCATGATGGCAGACTTGACTGGCATGATGGGGGCTATAAACAATAACCGTGTTGCTAAGGGCGAGGCTCCGCTCTCGGAGGATGCCTTGCTTGTAAAATTGTTCGACGAGGTGGCTTACGTGTGGCCCAGAGTGGGTTACCCCCCATTGGTGACTCCCTTCTCGCAATATGTGAAGAATATTGCCTTGATGAATCTGTTTGCTGAGTCAAAGGGTAATCCTCGTTATTCTATGATGGACAATTCCATTTGGGGTATGATACTTGGCAAGAGTGGCAAGTTGCCAGGTGAGGTTGCACCTGAAATCATCGCATTGGCGAAGGAAAAGGGATTTGAGTTCACGGATGCCGATCCCCAGAGTTATTATCCCGATGAACTTGACCGTTACCGCAAGGAAATGCAGGATAACGGGTGGGAATTAGGTGAGGACGATGAAGAACTCTTTGAGTTTGCCATGCACGAGGCGCAGTATCGCGAGTACAAGAGCGGTTCTGCCAAGAAGCGCTTCCTCGCTGATTTACAGAAGGAGAAGGACAAGGCTCTTGCCGGAGGTTTGCCCCTTGCGGATCTTAGTGCCATCAAGCATGCCAAGGCCGATGCCATAGTTGCCCCGGAGGGTGGTACCGTCATGTGGGAGATTGCCGGCGGATGCGAGTGCATCAAGAGCATAGAGCCTTATATAGGCAAGAAGTACAACAAGGGTGATTATCTGTGCTACATTGAGAACGATTATGGACAGATTCTTGAAATTCCGGCTGCTCTGGGTGGAGTGCTGGTGGATGTTATTGCCAAGCAAGGGTCGCATGTCATGAAGGGCGATGTGCTTGCCTATATTGAAAGAACCCCGGAGTGATATATTCACCTTGTAGGATACACAAGTCTGCCTGTCGCTCTGTGTTGAGTGACGGGCAGATTGTTTTTATGTATCCGATGCTGTCTGTTACTTGCTTTGGTGCTCCTCTATGCCACAGATTCGGCGGATCTTGTTGGGGATTTCGGTGTTGTCCATGAATCCCTGGAACTGCTCGCAGCCCACACCGATGGCATATACGGGAACAAAGTCGGCGGTGTGCGAACCGGTTGTCCAACCGATGCCCGTAATCTTGTCCAGTACCTGGAAGGTGCGAGCCACGAAATCGTTCAGGTCGGTGTATAGAGTCTTTTTCTGTGTGCTGGTCTTTGCCACGAAAGTGGTGTGGAAGGCATCCTGCAGAGCCTTGTCGTTGCTCTTGCCCACGGGGATGGCAGAGTAGAGGCCCAGTTTCTCCTTGAGGTACTCCTTCATGAACTCCCATGTTATCTCCTTGCCGCTCTTTATCATCTGCTGGCATTCGTATTGCATGGCTTGCATGGAGATGCGCTGGTAGTCGTAGTTCTTGAATTTAAGGTTATAGGAACCACCATTCACGCCAGCCACCATACCACCTGTGTTGTGGTCGGCGGTAACGACGATTAGGGTCTCGTCCTTGTGGCGCAGGTAGAACTCGTATGCTATGCGCAGCGAGTGGTCAAAGTTGAGCAGTTCCTTTACGGCAGCACCGCCATCGTTGGGATGCAGGGCATGGTCGATGAGACCGCCTTCCACCATCATGAAGAACTTCTTGGGAGAAACCTTCTCCAGGTGGTCCAGGCAAGCCTGTGTGATGAAGGGCAGTGTGAGGTTGCCCTGTATGCTGTCTATGGTGTAGCCTATGTGTGTTAGGTGATAGGGTTGGTTGAGCAGCACCACCTTGTCGCCATGTTTTTGCTCGTTCCACTTGGCAGGACCGTCTACCACGGAGTAGCCGGCATTGCTTAGCACGGTGCGCACGTCGGGCTGACCCTGTGGGGCAGTACCTCTCAACTGGCCGCCGGCAAACATGTCGAAACCGCTCTGTGCCATGTCCTTGGTGATGTCGTAGAACTTGTTGCGATGGTCCACATGTGTATAGAATGCACCCGGTGTGGCATCGTCGGGAGCCACGGAGGTGGCAATGGCAATGCCGTAGCCCCTGTCCTGAAGTTCGTATGCAATGCTCTTTACCGCTACTGTGTCGGCATTCATGCCCAACATGCCGTTCTTGGTCTTGTGTCCTGTGGCCAGTGCCGTGCCTCCTGCTGCCGAGTCGGTGATTGTGTGGCTGGCAGAGTAACTTGTAGCCACCGATGCCACGGGGAACTGAAGCATCAGCAAGGGTTCCTTGTTGCCAAGAACGGTCTGGTTGTAAGTTTCGGCACAAAGTACGGGGCTCATGCCCATGCCGTCGCCAATGAAGTAGAAAATGTACTTGGGTTTCTTTGCTCCCATGGCGGTAAGCACAAGGAGCAGCATGAATAGGGTAGAGAGGATGCGGTTTTTCATATCTTCGTTTTGTTTAGTTGTTGCAGGTAGTTTCACTGATGATGTTTTTTCCGTTTAGCAAGGACAAAGATAGTAAAAAAGAGCGTTTAATTGTAGGGACAGTGTTAGTTTTCTGTTCCTGTTGGAGCAAAAAAGCGGACAATTACGGGCTATACAACAATCTTGCGCCCTTAAGTATAGTAGTCTTACACCCTTAAGTATAATAGTCTTATGTTTGTAAGTATAGTATAGCGTTTTCGGTTGCTATGTAGGGCGTTTGCTACAACAATCCTTTGTTAAAGCAAAATCCCCTGCTTGCGGTGGGCAGGCAGGGGATAGAGGATTCTTTATACCGTTTAAGGTTATTAGGGTCTTTAAGGACGCTCGTCCGCTTTTCTGTTTTCAGTTCTTGAATTCCAGTTTGCCGTCGTTGGCGGTGACCACGATGGGGAGGGAGCGGTTCAGTGTGCCGGAGAGGAGGGTTTTGCTCAGGTCGTTGAGCAGGAGGCGCTGGATGGCACGCTTCACGGGACGGGCACCGAAGTCGGGGTCGTAGCCTTCCTGGGAGAGGAGACCGATGGCATCGGGACGGATGTCCAGTGTGATGTCCGTGTCGGCAAGGCGCTTCTTGATGATGTCCAGTTGCAGGCACACGATACTCTTGATTTGTTCCTCGTTGAGAGGGGTGAAGGTGATTATCTCGTCCACACGGTTGAGGAACTCGGGACGCACGGTGCGAAAGAGTTGCTCGTGTGTGTAGTTGGAGGTCATGATGATGATGGTGTTCTTGAAGTTGACGGACAGCAAGGGACGTACCGTCAACTTCAAG
>JAGAQH010000029.1 GCA_017622815.1 Bacteroidaceae bacterium
CGGAGGTGCCCATGCCGGTTAAATCCAGAAAAGCCTCGTCGATGGAGTAGACATCGATTTGCGGAGTGTATTTGGAAAGTAAGGACATGACACGTCGCGACATATCGCCGTATAGATTATAGTTGGATGAGAATACGGCTACTTCGTTTTGTTCGAGTTTGTCCTTTATCTGATAGAACACTTCGCCCATCTGAATACCCAGGGCCTTGCTTTCTTCACTACGTGCAATTACACATCCGTCGTTATTGGATAACACTACGACAGGCTTGCCTATGAGGTCGGGATGAAACACCCTTTCACAGGAGCAATAGAAGTTATTGCAATCAGCAAGGCCGAAGAGTTGCATAGGTATTAGAATTTATGGAAACGCTTGATGGCCGAGGTGATGACGCCCCATATCATGAAGTCGTTGTCTTCCGTTACTTTGATGGGTTGGTATTTCTTGTTGGCAGGTATCAACCAGGCGCAATGGTTGGCCTCATCCAACTTGAATTGTTTCAACGTGAACTCGCCATCAATATAGGCCGCCACATAATCGCCGTTTGTTGCTTCCAAAGACTTGTCGATAATTACCAAATCTCCGTCCGAAATGCCGATGTCATTCAGTGAATCACCGCTCACTCTGGCATAAAAAGTAGTCTCTGTATGCTTGATGAGGGTCTTGTTCAAGTCTATGGATTCGGTAAGATAGTCTTGGGCAGGAGAGGGGAATCCCGCCTTTATGCCGCCATCTACAAAGGGAAGGTTCAGTTCCATCGAGAGGTCGGCCGAGTATATATGTAGCTTTACTTCATCTTTCATGATTGCAAAGATAGCGAAAGTTTTTGGAATGTATAAAAGAAAAAAGGCAATTAGTAAATCTTACTAACTGCCTGATTTTCTTAACTTAAAAGTGATTCCGAAGCGATTCGAACGCTTGACCCACGCCTTAGAAGGGCGTTGCTCTATCCAGCTGAGCTACGGAACCATCCTTTATTGCGGTGCAAAGGTAAGGAGTTTTGCCGAAACATGCAAGAAATTGATTGTTTTTTTTGAGTATCTGATTGTCTATGGCTTGATTTTTTGCCGATAGACTTCGGTACGGTCCAATATTTCTTTTACAAAATTATAGGTTTCTCGTCCACGGAAGTATCCGTTTTTGCAAACAGGGTCGTTGAAGTATTCCTCGTTGCTCTTCAAAAGAATATAGTCGGCTACATTATTGTCCCATACATATTTGTTCTTGCCGTATTTTTCTGCAAGTGCCATGGCGTCGAATATGTGTCCTACACCACCATTATAAGCTGCCAATACAAATTTGATGCGTTCGTTTGGATCTTCAATTTTAGTGAATGAGCGGGCTGTAAGTGCCAAATATTTGGTGGCGGCCTTTATACTTTCTTCCGGATTCTGTTCTTTGCCTTCGGGTACACCCATGGCTTTGGCTGTTCGTGGCATAAGTTGCATCAATCCTTTGGCACCTGCCCATGAAACGGCAGTGGTGTCGAAGTTGGATTCGGTAAAGGCAAGGGAGGCCAACATGCGCCAATCCCAACCAATTTCCGCAGCATACTTTTTGAACAAATCGTCGAAATGGGATATCTTTCCGTCCTTCAGTGAAAGGATAGAACCCTGTGGAGTGCGTTTGCTTATTTCGAAATATCGTTTGGTGCTTGCACGATAGGCAGGAGAGGTTTGGTTCTCTTTGTGCCATTGGTCGATTGCTTGTGCCAATACCGGAGATGTCTTTCTGACTGCCCATGATGCCCGCTGGTCGAAACTGATGGCCAGGGAGATATTCAGATTGGGGTAATAAGTCTTGTTCAAACGGGCCAAATCGTTGTCGCATACGGCATAATCAATATCTCCGCTTGCTACTTGGGCTATCAAGTCTTCGGTGCTGATGCTATCGTTGGTTACTTCATGAATCAGAATGCCTCCTCCCAATTCCTTGTCCAAGTTGTTGAGACGGTTAAGATATTTCCCCGGTTTGGCATATACATCCTTCCCAATCAGTTGGGTAACATTGGTAAGAGGTGGATTCTTTCTCCCATTTCTTTGTACCAATACTTGATGAGTAATAATGTCTTCGCCACAAAACTGAATGCTGTCCTTGAATTCCTTTAGGTTTGGAAGGGGATATGCGATGAAATCGCCTTCGCCTTGTAGCAATTTGTTTACCAAATCTATCGTGCTTGTGGCGGTTTTGATTGACAGTTTCAAACCTTGCGATTCAGCAAATTGTTTGGCCAGTTCGTATTGAAATCCCATGGGTTCACCTCGGTAGTCAAAGTAAGAAATGGAGCTGTTCAGGGTAAGTGCTACTATCACTCCACTGTCTTGCATTTGCGGGAGGTCGTAGAGTAATGCATCTTGTGATTGTTGTCGATGTCCACAAGATAACAGGCAGATGCAGGCAAGTATCAAAAAACAGATTTGTTTCATTGCGACGAATTAATTACTTTTGCATTCAAAAGTAGAACAAAATTATTAAATATCAAACTTATGGTGAAGCATATTGTTTTATTTAAACTGAAAGATACACTTTCTAAGGAAGAAAAGTGTGAGGTTATGAATCGTTTTAAGGCTGCTATCGAAGCCTTGCCGGCAAAGATAGATGTAATTAGAAAGGTGTTTGTAGGATTGAACATGAACGAAGCCGAACAATGGGATATCTGTTTGGAAAGTGAATTTGATTCGTTGGATGATGTAAAGGTATATGCTGCTCATCCCGATCATGTAGCTGCTGCCGGCATTCTGAAAGATGCGAAAGACGGACGCGCCTGTGTAGATTATGAATGCTGATAATTTGTTCGATATATAAAAGGATTAAGCAAATCCGTTAAAATGAAAGAAAAAATGAAGTTTTTCTATTAATTATTTGTATATATAGAATTATTGCTTTACTTTTGTCGCAAATTAAAAGAAATAATTATGCAGATAACAACTACACATCATCACCATCATTACCTGACGAATTGTTCGGTGGGCTGAAATGTTGTTTGTAGCAAATGATATTGGTTAAGGCTTACCGATAAGGTAGGCCTTTTTTATTTAAGATAATAAATTAGAAAGAATATATAGTTATGCTTAGAATTGCAGTACAATCAAAGGGTCGTTTGTTCGAAGAAACAATGACCTTATTACAAGAAGCGGATATTAAAATTTCACCTAAGAAGAGAATCTTGTTGGAACAGGCTTCTAATTTCCCCATCGAAGTGTTGTTCCTTCGCGATGATGATATTCCTCAGTCGGTAGCCAATGGAGTGGCCGACCTGGGTATTGTGGGTGAGAATGAATATGTAGAACGTAAAGAAGATGCCGAAATCATCCGCCGTTTGGGATTCAGCAAATGTCGCCTTTCATTGGCTATACCTAAAGAGGTGGATTATCCGGGATTGTCATGGTTCGAAGGTCGCAAAGTGGCCACTTCGTATCCGGGTATCTTAAAGGAATTTATGGATAAGAATGGTGTAAAGACCGATATTCATGTCATTACCGGATCTGTTGAGATTGCACCGGGCATCAACTTGGCAGATGCCATCTTCGATATTGTCAGTTCCGGTTCTACTTTGGTAAGCAATAGCTTGAAGGAAGTAGAAGTGGTTATGAAGAGTGAGGCATTGCTTATTGGAAACAAGAACTTGTCGGAAGAGAAGAAAGCAATTCTCGAGGAATTGTTGTTCCGTATAGAAGCTGTAAAAGCTGCCGAGGACAAGAAGTACGTATTGATGAATGCGCCGACAGACAAGTTGAAGGAAATAATTGATGTGCTTCCCGGGATGAAGAGTCCTACCATTATGCCGCTTGCTCAAGAAGGATGGAGCTCTGTTCATACAGTGCTCGATCAGAAGTGTTTTTGGGATATTATTGGTAAACTGAAATCGTTAGGTGCTGAAGGTATTTTGGTGCTTCCTATCGAAAAAATGATTTTGTAATTATGAAGAAAATACAATACCCACAACCCAACGAATGGGCCGAAATATTGAAACGCCCGGTCTTGGATATGGAAACGCTTCGTGGTACAGTCAATGAAGTGTTGATGTGCGTAAAGGCAGAAGGAGACAAAGCTGTACTAAAATACGAAGAACGTTTTGATAAAGTAAAGTTGGAATCCTTGGCAGTTACAGAAGCAGAAATAAAAGAGGCTGAGGATAAAGTACCGGTTCAACTCAAAGATGCTATCTTGTTGGCACAAAAGAATATACATAAGTTCCATTCGACACAGAAATTTGTGGGTAATAAAGTAGAAACGGTATCGGGTGTTACCTGTTGGCAGAAAGCTGTAGCTATCGAGAAAGTGGGACTATATATCCCAGGTGGAACGGCACCTTTGTTTTCTACTGTATTGATGTTGGCAACTCCTGCTCAGATTGCCGGGTGCAAAGAGATTGTTCTTTGTACACCTCCCAATAAGGAAGGAAAAGTAAATCCTGCCATTCTTTATGCTGCTAAGGTAGCCGGTGTGAACAAGATATTCAAGGCTGGTGGTGTACAAGCGATTGGTGCGATGGCTTATGGTACGGAAAGTGTACCTAAGGTATATAAAATATTTGGCCCAGGCAATCAATATGTAATGGCAGCCAAGCAACAGGTTTCGCTACATGATGTAGCAATAGATATGCCTGCAGGTCCTTCTGAAGTCGAAGTGTTGGCGGATGAAACTGCTAATCCTTCGTTTGTGGCTGCCGACTTGTTGTCGCAAGCTGAACATGGAGTGGATAGCCAAGTGCTTTTGATTACCACTTCAGAAAAACTCATTGCGGATGTAGAACGCGAAGTTGAACTTCAGTTGGCTCGCTTGCCACGTAAGGAAATTGCCGAAAAGTCATTGCAGAACAGTAAATTGGTATTGGTGAAGAATATGGATGAAGCCATTGCCATGACCAATGAATATGCACCCGAACATCTGATTGTAGAAACAAACAATTACATGGATATTGCCGAGAAGGTGGTAAATGCCGGATCGGTATTCTTAGGATCGCTCACTCCGGAAAGTGCGGGTGATTATGCATCGGGCACCAATCATACTTTGCCAACCAATGGTTATGCAAAGGCATATAGTGGGGTGAGCCTGGATAGCTTTATCCGTAAGATTACATTTCAGGAGATTACCCGCGAAGGCATTCAAACCATTGGTCCAGCCATTGAGCTGATGGCTAGTAACGAACAATTGGATGCTCATAAGAATGCAGTAACAGTCCGATTAAATGCCATTAAATAATATGAAAACATTACAAGAACTGACACGTCCCAATGTATGGGCTTTGAAACCTTATTCATCGGCTCGTGATGAATATAGTGGGGTAGAGGCATCGGTATTTTTGGATGCGAATGAAAACCCATATCATGCTCCATACAATCGATATCCTGATCCGTTACAGAAGAAAGTGAAAGCTTTGATTGCTCCTCAAAAGCATGTTCGCGAAGAGCAGATTTTCTTAGGTAACGGTAGCGACGAAGCCATTGATTTGGTATTTCGAGCTTTCTGCCGACCGGGAATTGACAATGTGGTTGCCATCGATCCTACTTATGGAATGTATCAGGTGTGCGCGGAAGTAAATGATGTAGAATATCGTAAGGTATTGCTTGATGAAAATTATCAATTCACGGCAAAAGGATTGTTGAGTGCTTCTGATGAACATACAAAGGTCATCTTCCTTTGTTCACCCAATAATCCCACCGGTAATAATCTATGTCGTAAGGAAATAGAAGCCTTACTTCAACAATTTGAAGGATTGGTGGTAGTGGATGAAGCCTATGCTGATTTTTCGGATGCTCGTTCATTCTTGCTTGATTTGGATAGTTATCCGAATTTGATTGTGTTGCAAACATTCTCGAAGGCATGGGGATGTGCAGCCATTCGACTGGGTATGGCTTTTGCTTCACCGGAGATTATCGCTCTGTTCAATAAGATTAAATATCCATATAATGTGAATGTATTGACACAACAAGAGGCCATCGTTCTTTTACAAACCCCTGATAAGGTAAAGTCATGGGTAAATGTCTTGCTGGAAGAACGTTCTCGTTTAATGGAGGAATTCTCCAAACTGACTTGTTGTGAGAAGATTTATCCTACCGACGCCAATTTCTTTTTGACTAAGGTTACGGATGCAATGAAGATATATGGTTATTTGGTAAATAAAGGCATTATTGTTCGTAATCGTACACACGTGGCACTTTGTGGCAATTGCCTACGCATAACAATTGGTACACCGGAAGAAAACGATACATTGTTGGACGCTTTAAGAGAAATGAAATGAAGAAAGTATTGTTTATAGATCGTGACGGAACATTGGTGGTAGAACCTCCTATTGATTATCAACTCGATTCATTCGAGAAACTGGAGTTTGTCCCTAAAGTCATGCGTAATCTTGGATTCATCCGTAATAAACTTGATTTTGAGTTTGCTATGGTGACGAATCAGGACGGTTTGGGAACATTTTCATTTCCCGAAGAAACATTCTGGCCTGTACATAATCTGGTAATGAATACCTTAAAAAACGAAGGCATTACATTTGATGAAGTGTTTATTGACCGTAGCTTCCCCGAAGATAATGCACCTACACGCAAACCAAGAACAGGAATGTTGGGAAAGTATATCAATAATCCTACCTATGATTTGGAGGGCAGCTTTGTAATTGGCGATCGATATACGGATGTAGAATTGGCCAAAAACTTAGGATGTAAAGCTATTCTTTTACAAGATGACAAGGAGTCGCTTGTAGAAAAGGGGTTGGAAGAATATTGTGTACTGGCAACAAAAGATTGGGATAAGATAGCCGAATTCTTGTTTGCCGGTGAACGTATAGCTGAAGTAAGAAGAACTACCAAAGAAACCGATATATATATAAAGGTAGATTTGGATGGTAGCGGTAAATGTAATATTGCTACCGGGTTAGGCTTCTTTGATCATATGTTGGAACAGATTGGCAAACATGGTAATCTGGATTTGACTATCCAAGTGAAAGGTGATTTGGAAGTGGATGAGCATCATACCATTGAAGATACAGCCATTGCATTAGGAGAATGCATAGGTAAAGCTTTGGGAGACAAGCGAGGAATTGAACGTTATGGCTATTGTTTGCCAATGGATGATTGTTTATGCCAAGTGGCTATGGATTTTGGTGGTCGTCCCTGGTTGGTATGGGATGCTGAATTCAAGCGTGAGAAGATAGGAGAGATGCCTACTGAAATGTTCCTGCATTTCTTCAAGTCACTTAGTGATGCAGCCCGTATGAATTTGAATGTTAAGGCTGAAGGACAGAACGAACATCATAAGATAGAAGGAATATTCAAAGCCTTGGCGCGAGCCATTAAGATGGCCGTGCGTAGGGATATCTATCATTTTGAGGTGCCTTCGAGCAAAGGTAGTTTATAATAAATAGAAAATGGATGTGAATACACATCCATTTTTATTTATTAGAGTTCTTCACATTCCTTCAACCATAGTGAAGCCGTTGCATCGCTAGGCATTTTCCAATCACCACGTGGGCTCAATCCTACAGAACCTACTTTAGGCCCGTCGGGTAAACAAGAACGTTTGAATTGCTGTTGGAAGAAACGTCGACAGAAAGTAGTCAGCCATTTCTTGATTGTTTCTTCGTCATATACTCCTCGGAAAGCGATCCCTGCTAAATAGAATATCTTGGATGGGCGGAATCCGAAACGTAAGAAATGATAAATGAAGAAATCGTGCAATTCGTATGGTCCCACCAAATCTTCGGTTTTCTGTTTGATATTACCTTGTTCATCGGCTGGTATCAATTCGGGGCTGATAGGTGTATCTACAATATCGAGCAGAGTGTTGCGAGATTCGTAATCTACTCCGTTCAGTGCTACCCAATTAACCAAATACTTTACCAATGTTTTGGGAATACTTCCGTTTACTCCATACATAGACATGTGGTCGCCATTGTATGTAGCCCATCCTAATGCCAATTCTGATAAGTCGCCTGTACCTATTACCAATGCACCAACTTTGTTGGCATAATCCATCAAGATTTGAGTGCGTTCGCGTGCTTGACTGTTTTCGTAAGTCACATCGTGTATAGTCATGTCATGCTCAATATCTTTAAAATGCTGTATACATGCTTCTTTGATGCTGATTTCCTTGATAGTTATGCCCAATGAAGACATCAAGTGCAAAGCATTGTTATAGGTGCGGTCGGTTGTACCGAATCCTGGCATAGTGATACCTATGATGCCTTTTCTTGACAAGCCCAATTTGTCGAATGTTTTTGTACATACCAATAAGGCGAGGGTAGAATCCAATCCACCAGATATACCAATGACCACTGTTTTAGAATTGGTGTGTACCAATCGTTTGGCCAGTCCGGCTACTTGAATGGCAAATATTTCTTCGCAACGCTTGTTCAGTTCTTCGCCTTTGGGTACAAACGGATGTGCTTCGATGTTTCGTGTCAACATCGTTTCACGCGGATTGACAAGTTCTGTGGCGACATGTATAGCTTCTTTATTAGGATTGTGAGCTATGTTTGCAGCAAAGGAGGTGTTCGTTCTTCGTTCGTTACGGATGCGTTCTATGTCTATTTCGCTAATAATCAGCTGTTCCTTTAAAGAAAAACGTTCGCTTTCGGCCAATAGTGTACCATTCTCATAAATAAGTCCCTTACCGTCAAATACTACATCGGTTGTTGATTCACCGAATCCGCAAGAACTGAATACATATCCGGCTATGCAACGTGCAGACTGTTGTTGGAGTAATGAACGCAAATAGGAATATTTGCCGATACTTTCATTGTCTGCAGATAAGTTGAAGATGATCTCAGCTCCTTTCAGAACTAAAAATGAGCTGGGAGGAATAGGTGTCCATACATCTTCGCATATTTCTATACCAAAACAAGTGTCTGATGTATCGAACAACAAGTTTGAACCACAAGGAATGGTTTGCCCGCAAAGATGTATGGTAGTATCCGTCAGATTCTGGGAAGATGCAAACCAACGTTGCTCATAAAATTCCTTATAGTTTGGCAAATAGGTTTTGGGTACTACTCCAAGAATCTTTCCCCTTTGGATGGCGACGGCGCAATTCATTAACATGGAATGGATGCTTATTGGCATACCGATAATGGAGATGATGTCCATTTGGCGGGTATTATTCAATATTTGCATAAGTGCCATTTCGGCTTCTTCCAAAAGGAGAGAATGGCCAAATAAGTCGGCACATGTATATCCAGTGATACAAAGTTCAGGGAAAACAACCATTTGAACTCCCTTGCCATCGGCAATAGCAATCAAGGTATCTATTTGCTGGGCATTGAATTTACAATCGGCTACCTTAACTTGAGGTATAGCAGCAGCCACTTTTACAAAACCATGTTTCATATCTTCCAATTATATATAGGTATATAATAATGGTGCAAAAATAATCATTCCTTCGCTTACTATTGGGATGTTCGAAGAAAAAAATGAAAAAAAGAGGTGAAATATTTGTCAGTTTCTAAAAAGTATTTATCTTTGCAAATGAAAAGAAATTGTAATAGTTACAAATTTAAAAAGGAAGAAACTAATGAAGACATATGACTATTTATTGAGCTATGGTGTTAAACCGTCTGTCCAACGTATAGCCATTATGGATTATTTGTTGGAGCATCGTACACATCCTTCCATAGAAGAAATTTATCTGGCCTTGTGCGATGATATTCCTACACTTTCTAAAACCACCGTTTATAATACATTGAAGTTGTTTGTAGAACATGGTGCTGCACAGATGCTCACTATTGACGAACGGAATGTAAATTACGATGGCGATGTAAGTCTTCATGCACATTTCCTTTGTAAGAAATGCAATAAGATTTATGATTTGCCTGCTGCTCATGAGGAAGATCGTATGGAGCAATTCAATATGAATGGATTTGCCGTACAAGAAATTCATCAGTATTATAAAGGAATATGTCCAATGTGTGCAGCTTCAAAAGAAGAATTGTCGTAAAACGAATAAAATATAATTTCTAACTAATAACTATTAAAGATTAAGATTATGGCTAAAAAGTTTATTTGTACAGTTTGTGGTTACATTCATGAAGGTGATGCAGCTCCTGAAAAGTGTCCGTTGTGTAAGGTTCCTGCCAGCAAGTTCAAGGAAATGGAAGAAACAGAAGGCGGTTTGCAATTTGCTGATGAACACGTAATTGGTGTTGCCAAGGGTTGTGATGATGAAATGATCAAGGATTTGAACAACCACTTTATGGGTGAATGTACAGAAGTAGGTATGTATCTGGCTATGAGTCGTCAGGCCGATCGTGAAGGTTATCCTGAAATAGCTGAAGCATTCAAGCGTTATGCTTGGGAAGAAGCAGAACATGCTGCTAAGTTTGCTGAACTTTTAGGTGACGTAGTTTGGGATACCAAGACTAATGTTGAAAAGCGTATGAATGCTGAATGTGGTGCATGCGAAGACAAGAAACGTATTGCTACTCGCGCTAAGCAACTGAACTTGGACGCTATTCATGACACTGTTCATGAAATGGCTAAGGACGAAGCCCGTCATGGTAAGGGATTCGAAGGCTTGTACAACCGTTATTTCAAGAAATAATAAGTATATAAGTACATATGATAAAGGGGCATGATTCGAATTATGCCCCTTTATTTTGTTTTGGAAAAACATCGTGTTCCGTACTATAAACCATCGTTTTCTTACTGATAAAACGTCGTTTTTTTATTCGTTGCTCAACAATACTTCTTTGATGGCCCGACGAAAGGTGTTCTTATCTGCAGCACCAATAATTACTTGCGGCTGACCTTTTTGAGGAATAAATACAATGGTAGGCATGGATTGAATACCCATGGCAGCTGCCAATTCCTTTTCTTTATCTACATCCACTTTATATACATATATACTGTCCTTATATTCTTTGGCCAATTCTTTCAATGAAGGGGCTATCATTCTACAAGGAGCACACCAGGTGGCATAGAAATCGATGATGCACGGTTTATCACCCTTGTACTTCCATTCTTGTGCATCGTTGTTCTTATAATCGAATACACGAGTTCGGAACATCAATTCGTCCATAACAATGACAGGCTCTTCTTGCTTGTTTTCTTGTGCAAAAAGAGGGAAGGCGAGGAGGGTGGTCAGTAATATGACTATTGTTCTTTTCATGATTATTTGAATTGTTGCAATAGCTGTGTGAGTTGGTTGGTGCGCATTACACCGCTTTGTCTCCATAGCATCTTGCCGTTCTTGAATACCATTAATGTGGGCACCGACTGAATTTGGAAGCTGTTTGCTAACGATTCATGCTTGTCAACATCGATGGTAACTATCTGTATTGAATCGCCCATTATTTTCTTTACTTCTTCGAGTATGGGTTTCATCATTTTGCATGGGCCGCACCATTCGGCATAGAAATCCACTAACACTGGGTGTGGTGAATTGATTGTTTCATTAAAATTGTCCTTCATAATCCTTGGGTTTGTTTTCATTCATAACACGGGATAGATGGATTTTGTTTTAGTGTCGTGTGGAGATAAAATAAGTGCCATGCTTTTCAGTATGGCACTTACTTGTTTTGTATTAGGATGATATTACTTTACAGACGGAGTATAGCGCTTGTTCAAGCCTTCAACGATTTCGTCTGTAATGTTATATGCAGGGTTGCCATACAACAGATTGTCAAAACCAGAGTTGCTGATAATCAAGTCATATCCCTTGTCCTTGTTATAGATTTGAAGGAATGAGTTGATGGAGTCGCGCAACTGAAGGATGTTCTTTTGGTTTTCAGCAGCCAATTCTCCTGAAAGTTTCTGTTGCAGGTCTTGCAAATCTTGCATTTGCTTCTGAATACGTTGATATTCTTGTTGAGCGCGTTCAGGGCTTGCGAAACCATTGTTTTCATACTTGCGTTGGAATTCTTGTTGCTCTTTTTCCAACTTCTTGCCCTTTTCGTTCAATGTTGTGCGGATGTTTTCTTCCTTCTTTATAATCTGTTCGTTCAGGTCGTTTGAAAAGTTGTACTTGGTAAGCAACGAATCAATTTCCACGAATGCAATCTTCATACCAGAAGAACCGTTTGCGTTAGCGGCAGGAGCCGACTGAACAGCTGCATTGTTATTGTTTGCGCATTGTGTAAAACCGAATACAATAGCCAATGCCATTAATCCATTAAGGATAAAATTTGTTTTTTTCATAATTTGTATGTTATTACTTTTGTTAATTATTTGCTGTATTATCTTGTTTTTCTCTTTCGGCTATGCGATGAGGATTTTCTTTTCGTGCTTCCCGGTCTTGCGATTGTACACATCCTATTCCTCTCTTACGCATTTCTTTGTTGCCGCTTACGTGTGTATTGGGAAATTTCCTTTTGAAAAGGATGCCTATGCACAATAAAACCATGCAAATTGCAACAATTATTGCCGTTAAGTAGATAGTTTCAAGCATTCTTATTAAATTTGTGGTGCAAATATAGAGTATTTTTTGCATACTACAACAAGTAAATAACTAAAAACGTCTTTACGTTTTATAAAAATGTTAATTAATTATATGGAAAACATCAATTTGAATCCTGCATCGGTATTTCATTATTTTGCAGAAGTGTGTAAAGTGCCCCGCCCTTCGAAGAAAGAAGAGAAAATCATTGCTTATCTCTTAGCGTTTGCCAAACAACATCAGTTGGAAGTAAAAACAGATAAAGCCGGTAATGTGTTGATTAAAAAACCGGCTACACCGGGTAAGGAAAATCTGAAAACAGTTATTCTTCAATCGCATATTGATATGGTATGCGAAAAGAATAGTGATGTAGAACATGATTTCATGAACGACCCGATAGAAACTTACATCGATGGCGATTGGCTTAAAGCTAAAGGAACTACGTTGGGTGCAGATAATGGCATAGGTATAGCCACACAGTTGGCTGTATTGGCTTCTGATGATATTGAACATGGTCCTATCGAGTGCTTGTTTACCGTAGACGAAGAAACTGGTCTTACAGGTGCTTTTGCTTTGGAAGAAGGATTTATGGATGGTGATATTCTTATCAACCTTGATTCGGAAGACGAAGGCGAACTCTTTATTGGTTGTGCCGGTGGTGCTAATACTACTGCCGAATTTGCATATCAACTGATAGATGCTCCACAGAATTATTTCTATTTTAGTGTAACGATTAAAGGTCTTACCGGTGGTCATTCCGGTGATGACATTAACAAGAACAGAGCCAATGCCAATAAATTACTTAATCGTTTCTTGAGCCAATTGGCATCCAAGTATGACCTGTACTTGTGCCAGATTGATGGAGGAAACTTGCATAATGCCATTCCGCGTGAGGCTCATGCTATCTGTGCCGTGCCCATGAAACATAAGGAAGATGTACGTATTGATATGAACATCTATACTGCTGAGATAGAAAATGAATTCAGCGTGACTGAGCCTAATTTGCGTACTGAATTGTCGTCAGAATCTCCTTGTTCTCAAGCAATTGATAGAGAAACAGTAAAGAATTTGTTGAAGTCCGTTTATGCTGTTCATAATGGTGTCTATGCATGGAGTCAGGATATTGAAGGCTTGGTTGAGACATCCTCCAATTTGGCGTCAATAAAGATGGTGGATAATAAAATCAAGATAGTAACCAGTCAACGTAGCTCTATTCTTTCGTCACGTCAAGACATGTCAGAAATGATACGTTCGGCATTCGAGTTGGGCGGAGCCGTTGTTACCACCGGCGATGGATATCCCGGTTGGAAACCCAATCCATCATCACCGATTCTTAAAGTATCTATTGAAAGTTATCAACGTTTGTTTGGGGTAGAGCCTAAGGTAAAGGCCATTCATGCAGGATTGGAATGCGGACTTTTCCTTGAAAAGTATCCTCATTTGGATATGTTCTCTACAGGCCCAACCTTGCGTGGTGTTCACTCTCCAGATGAACGTATGCTGATACCTACCGTAGATAAGTTCTGGAAACATTTGCTTGATGTTTTGGTTAATGTGCCAACCAAGTAAAATCATAATTCTGTTGCTCTTGTGCCTATGGTCTTCTACGACATGGGCACAAGAGTCTTTTCGGGTAATGTTCTATAATGTAGAAAACCTTTTTGATACGAAGGATGATACATTAAAGAATGATCATGAATTCCTACCCGAAGCTACCAGAAAATGGAATTATTTCCGATATAAGGATAAAATCAATAAGATAGCCCGTGTTATCATTTCTACCTCGAAAGATAATATTCCCGATTTGGTGGGCCTGTGCGAAGTGGAGAACGATAGTTGTTTACTTGATTTGATAAAGTATTCTCCTTTACGCGAAGCCGGATACAGATATGTAATGACCCATTCGCCCGATGAAAGAGGGATTGATGTTGCATTGTTGTATCAACGAGGAACCTTCAAATTGCTTGAAAAGCAGATAATTCCTGTTCCTTTAGAGAGACTAAGAAAATCTCCAACCAGAGATATACTCCATGTAGCCGGTCAAGTTATATCAGGCGATACTCTTGATGTTTTTGTTTGCCATATGCCCTCCCGTTCAGAAGGCGAGAAAAGGACAGAACCCTATCGATTGTTCGCTTCACACATCCTTAAATCATCTGTCGATTCGTTGATGAAAATTCGTCAACATCCCTATCTTTTAGTGATGGGCGATTTTAATGATCCCCCCCATAAACCTTCCGTTTCACAATTGAATGACGTTGGATTGATAAATATGATGGATGATAAGTCGGGCGGTACCTATCAATATCGAGGTAAATGGGAAATTCTCGATCAGTTTTTAGTATCAGAGAGCTTATTGAATAATAACGGACGAATACATACCGTCAAAGACCAATCATTCATCATTCGATATCCATTTCTATTGGAGGAAGACGATAAGTATGGTGGCGAAAAGCCATACCGCACATATCATGGAATGAAATACCAAGGTGGGTATAGCGATCATCTGCCTATTGCTATTGATTTGATTATTCGTGATGATAAGGATTATTACTCAGAATAGTCATCGCTCTATATAGTTGTTCAACGAATATCAACCGTATCATTTGATGGGAAAACGTCATTTTCGATAAGGATAACTTCTCTTGTGCTATATCGTATATCTTGGGTGAGAATCCGTAGGGGCCACCTATTATAAATACTAATCGTTTGTTTACAGTATGCATTTTCCGTTCTACCCAATCGGCAAATTCAATGGAACGGAACTCTTTTCCATGCTCATCCAGTAGCACTACTACATCACCGGGTTGAATGGTTTTAAGAATCATTTCCGCTTCTTTTTCTTTTTGTTGCTCCATACTTAGGCTTTTGGTATTTTTCAATTCAGGAATCACTTCCATATCGAATGATATAAAGTGTTTGGTACGAGCTATATAATCATCAATAGCAGTGATGTAATGCTTCTCTACGGTTTTGCCAACAACTAATAATACGAATTTCATAACCTTGTCATTGATTTTCTTTGCAAAAATACAGAAAAAAACTACCTTTGCCTATCTAAAATATAAAAAACGACGATTATGGATGAAAAGATTGTAAAAGAATTGATTGATAGATTGATTGATTTGTCTTTTGCCGAAGATATAGGCGATGGTGACCATACTACCTTGTCGAGCATACCGGCCGATGCTATGGGTAAAAGCAAACTACTCATCAAGGAAGAAGGAATATTGGCAGGTATCGAGATTGCCAAAATGGTTTTCCATCGATTTGACCCAACAATGAAGGTGGAAGTATTTATTGAAGATGGTACACATGTGGTGCCAGGTGATGTGGCGATGGTTGTTGAGGGTAAGATTCAGTCTTTGTTACAAACAGAACGTCTGATGCTCAACATTATGCAACGTATGAGTGGTATTGCAACCATGACCAGCCGATATGTGAAGAAGTTGGAAGGAACCCACACTCGTGTTCTTGATACCCGTAAGACAACTCCAGGTATGCGTATCCTTGAAAAGATGGCGGTTAAGATCGGAGGAGGAGAGAATCATCGCATCGGTTTGTTTGACATGATCCTTTTGAAGGATAACCATGTGGATTTCTCAGGTGGTATTCATAATGCCGTAACCCGTGCTAAAGAATATTGCAAAGCAAAGGGAAAGAATCTGAAGATTGAATTGGAAGTTCGCAACTTTGACGAATTGCAACAGGCGCTAAACGAAGGTGTTGATCGTATTATGTTCGACAATTTTACACCCGAAGATACCAAAAAGGCTGTCGAAATTGTTGCAGGCCGTTGTGAAACGGAATCTTCTGGTGGTATTACATACGAAACCATGTTACCCTATGCACAAGCCGGTGTAGACTTCATTTCATTCGGAGCCCTTACTCATTCTGTAAAAGGCTTGGATATGAGTTTCAAGGCGTGTTAATTCTTAAACAATTGATTTTATAAGACAAAAGAAAGATGAAAAAAATTATTTGTATCCTTACATTACTTTGTGCAATATCGGTGAATGTTGATGCCCAAGATTTGAAATCCATCTTATCAGGGATTGCTCAAAAAGTTGTAGGTGATAAAACCACTACTGCTGCTTCTATTGTTGGCACATGGAAATATGTTGGCCCGGATTGTCAATTTAAAAGTGATAACTTATTGGCGAATGCCGGTGGGGAAGTTGCTTCGGCAAAAGTAGAAGAGAAATTGAAGAGTGTACTTGAAAAGGTAGGTATTAATACCATTGTCTATACATTTAACGAAGATGGTACTTTTTCCTATAAAATAAAAGGTAAGACAACAAGTGGAACTTATGTTTTCGACACCGAAGCAAAGACTATTACCATTAAAACAGGTAAGTTAGGTATATCCACTACTGCGTATGTGGTTACTTTGGGAAGCAACATGAGTTTTGTTTACGATGCTGATAAGCTGATGTCCGTACTGAAAACAATATCAAGTGCGGTGTCTAAAGTAAATTCTACAGCATCTACTATCAATAGTCTTGCTTCTTCGTTTGATGGTATGAAGTTAGGTTTTGAATTACAGAAACAACAATAATTAATTGGTATAAAAAGAAAGGTGGATGCAAACATACATCCACCTTTCTTTTTATATTCAATTCAAATTATGATTATTCTTTTTCTTTCATGGCTTGAGAAATCAGTGCTTCCAATTCTTCGGCCAATTCAGGATTGTCTTGAATCATTTGTTTGGCGGCATCTCTACCTTGTCCCAATTTCGTATCATTGTAACTATACCACGAACCGCTTTTCTTGATAATACCATATTGGGTTCCCAAGTCAATGATTTCACCCGAACGAGAAATACCTTCACCGAACATGATGTCGAATTCTGCACGACGGAATGGAGGTGCAACCTTGTTCTTTACAATCTTTACTTTGGTTTGCTTGCCTAATACTACATCGCCATCCTTGATAGGTTGTCCCGGACGGATGTCAATTCGTACAGTTGCATAGAACTTTAGTGCATTACCACCTGTTGTAGTTTCAGGATTACCAAACATTACACCAATCTTTTCTCTTAACTGATTGATGAAGATACATGTGGTATTTGTCTTGCTGATTGCAGAAGTAAGTTTACGCAAGGCTTGTGACATCAAGCGTGCTTGTAGACCTACCTTGTTTTCTCCCATATCACCTTCTATTTCAGCTTTAGGGGTAAGGGCAGCAACAGAGTCGATGACAATGATGTCGATTGCCGATGAACGGATGAGTTGTTCGGCTATCTCAAGAGCTTCTTCACCGTTGTTGGGTTGCGATATCCAAAGATTGTCAACGTCTACACCTAATTTAGAGGCGTAGAATCTATCGAATGCATGTTCAGCATCGATGATAGCAGCAATACCTCCTGCCTTTTGTGCTTCAGCTATCGCATGGATAGCCAATGTTGTTTTACCTGATGATTCAGGGCCATAGATTTCGATAATTCTACCTTTGGGATAACCACCAACACCTAATGCGGCATTCAGAGTAACCGAGCCGGTGGGAATCACTTCAACATCTTGGATGTTGTCATCACCCAACTTCATGATAGAACCTTTGCCGAACGATTTTTCAATCTTGTCCATCGCGGCTTGTAAAGCTTTGAGCTTTTCATTATTGCCTGCACCTGGAGTCAATTCCTGTTCATTTTCTTTTTTAGCCATATGATTTATATTTTAGAATCTATAATAGGATTATTCGACAAAGATAATGAATTATTTTTTGTATTAATGTATGCGGACAAGTTTCTTATTGGTAAAATCCAAACATTTTTTCTGATAGTACCAGCTTTCGTCGTTCGCTATACGATGTATTCGGATGGGATCTCCAAGTGAGAGTCGACATTCGTCCGTAGTCATTCCTTTGCGTACTTCACCTTGACTGATTGTTTGCCACAATTCATTGCTGATGTCCGGATATTGTGCTTTCAGGTTTCCTGTACCGAACATGTCGTGGAAATAATTGTCAGATTGCAGAATGATATTGGCCGTATTGGTAGATTTGAAAGTGGTCTTGAATGTGAATATTTCACCAGTTTCATTCGTAAGTTCCAATGTGCTGATAGGACTGTTTACATCCGATTTGATTTCTCTGATTTTGAAGTGTGTATAACGGTTCTGACGTACTTTTTGTCCGGCAGAAGAAGTGAAGACGGCGCTTTTCTTCAGATAAATGCTACGGTTCCCGTATTTATCCATCAGCGAGTTGGATGTTTTTGCATTTGCATCTGTGAAACTGAAGGCATTAGGAAAGAATTTATTCTTATTATCCATAATGAAATCGTTGTCTATCATTCCGCAATTCGTTTTTGATATGCTTACAGGCAGATAGTACGAATGTCCCTTGCTATCCTCGAATACAATTTTTACCGGGAATGCACGCGTGCCAACACCAATGGCAGTCACTTTCACCTTTTCATTTAATTTAATGGAAACTTCGCGATATCCGGATGTACTGTTGGGGTCATCCACACGAACTTTGGTTGTTCGCATATAGAGTGTTTCACCTTCCAGCAATTTTTTGGCCGCATCTACATCATCAAGAAACGCCAAGGTAGGGATGCCTGCCTTGGGTTTGGCGCAATAATCATCAATGGTTGTGTTCTTTACCTCGTGATAATAACTCTTACCTTCGCAATGAAAATCAAAATGAATGTATCCGCGATCGGTAATTTCGTAGCCCAAATATTCAAAAATCTGATATTTCAGATCACCGCTGCTGACTTCCTTGTTAGTAGATGCATCTTTGAAAGTAGGAATGATTAAATCTTTTCGTTCGGGGATAACCATAAATCTCATTCCTGGAACCCATTCGCATAATTTGTAATTCCTGAAATAAGTGTTGATGAACTCATGCTCCGGTGTGTCTGCATTGCTTCCACTACTTTTTTGAGTAGCTTTGGTGCTAACCATGTAGTTTGTTTGCGCAGTTGTAAAACTGATGCTTCCTAAAGCCAATAATATGGCAACGATTCTCCTTCTTGTCATTTTATTATTAATGTTATTAAATTTGCGTCACAAATTTAGTTGATTTTAGTGGATTGTGCAAATTGTGATGCTAATATTTGGAATTTTAAATAATTTTATCACTATCAGCTTCGGGCGTTTGTTAATGTATCATACTTAAGCGGAGTGAATATAGTTGTTTTTACCTCTTATTACATAAAGAAAGCGATTTTCCCTTCCACTCCTTCCACCGGTGGTTTATCTTGTTGAATATCAGAACGTAATAGGTGGAAGGAGGGCTGTTTTTTCCTTCCACCTCCTTCCACCAAGTCTCGTCCTGATTTGGGTTGACGATTTAAATGTTAACAAAACTTATACATAGTTTTACGCCTCATAAAACATAGTTCTGCGATGCAGAAAACATAGTTTTATGCTATATGGAACATCTGTTTCGAAAAACTATATTTGGGTGGAAGGGGTGGAAGCAAGAAAATGAGTTTCCTTCCACCCCTTATCTTTTGAATTATAGTCAGTTAACTCGATGTTGGAAGGAGTGGAAGCAGTTTTCCCTATTTTCTGTAGTATAAGGTGTAAATCCCATTTTTGATTTGTTAATAAATCTAATAAGGCTTATTACGAATGATAAAGAGGCTTTCTGAAGATTGTAAAAAGCCTCTTTCATTTGCATAGTTAGCCTATTGTTTTACTTGAAAATATAACACGTCGTTTTCCTTATCACAACTCGCCGTTTTCCTTATCGTAAACCGCCGTTTTCTTCATCGTAAACCGCCGTTTTCTTCATCGGAATACGGCGAGTTGTAGTCAAAGCTGCTGCAACGATACATGGACTTTAACAACCGTCCATTATTGACTGATGCAGACCGCGTGTGACTCATGAACAAGCAGAAGTAAAGTCACTCACAGAATATAAAATGTTCAGGGTTATACAAGACAGAGAAATAATGGAGTGATTTTGAACGTCAATTATAAATGTTATTTAAAGGTGATAATTCAACTTTATAATTTATTGGATTAACAAAGGAATAGCGTGCAACCATATAGTTACACGCTATTTTCATATCTATCAAGTTATTTACAATTACTTGACTTCCTCGAAAACGACTTTAACTGACTATCAATGCGTTAGCACTGGATGTTGCACACATGTCGCAAAATGGAAATAACCATTGATAATCAACATGTTACAAAATCACAGCAAAGGTATATATTTCTCCCCGAATAACCAAAAGAAAACATAGAAAAAAAACATAAACTTGCCACATTTTTTCTATTTGGATTGGTCGTACATGGAATAGGGAAGGCATCTATCCCATAATTATAGTGTCTTTATTGATGACCATCATGAGTTTCTCATTTACTTAGAATTGTACACGCTTATATTAAAAGTGCCTCGTTGATTCACATCAGCGAGACACATTCTAAAATCACTTTTCTTTTCTAACGCCTTTGAATGGAGTTCCGTCTTGTTTTCCATCCATAAACCGTCCATTAGGACCACGTTTGGTCCAAATTCCAGTCTTGGGATTAAAAACTTGGCTTCTCTGGCGTACCATTCCGTTTCTGTGACCATCGCCACTTGGAGGATTTGTTGCCATATACAATTTTTACCCGTCCTTTTCGGGAATATTAAGTGACTGCATGTTTCAGGCAGCCGTAATTATTTTCTCTATCCATTTATTAATTCTGCAATTTCTTCTGCAATTTCTTCAACCGTATACGAAGCTGTATTACGGGCTACTTTGTCGGCGAGTGATGGCGAGTAGTCTAATACCTCTTGCTTGGTAATGCCATGCCAAACAGGAAGGAGTACCTGCTCTCCTGTGATGGCTTTAGAAATAATTCCATCTAGTTCATAGTTAGTCCAGCCCTTTTTTATGAAAGACTGAGACAGTACTACGATACCAAATTTGCTCTTAGCTAAACCTCTGTCTATCTTTCTTCGAAGACTGTCGCCAATCTTTAGCTCAAACTCGTCATACCAAACCTTCATCCCTTTGGTCACTAGTGCTTGAGCTAATGGGCGTACCACACTATCTTTGTCTTCAGAGGCATGTGAGATAAACACATCATATTCCATATAATTGTCTTCAGAGTCACCAATAATAATAGGCTCTTTATGCAACAATGAGGGAACAGAAGATAAAGGAGGCTCTCTGTATTCAGGTAGAGGGCTGGGCAGTTTACGTACAGAAGATCTTACAGAACCTCTTAAACCTCCAAGGTCAATGGTCACATACCAATGACCTGAACGAGGAATCGTTAGTACAGACGGTGAACGCCTCATGAGTCCGCCATAATAACTATGGCGGCGCCCATGTTTGTAGTTGTTATAGTTGGAACTGTCCATCAGTCTCACGTTGGCAGCATTGCCACTGAGTGTTACTTGAACTTGTTCTCCTTTACTACACTGATGTAGGTCATAAACTTGATACTGCATGGTTTTTACTCTTTAGTGGTGTTAGTAATTTCATAGCAGTACACATACACACTGTCATCAGAGCCTCCGCCAGTGTCACCTTCCATGCCTTTAGCCAGATAGTACTCCTCCACCTTTTGGGCTGTAGCCTTGTCTGTAGCAGTACGATATATCCACCAGGCATTTTCCTTACTTACATTGTGTTCAACAAATAGCCTGCGCTCAATGTTATTAGTTATTCCAACATAAAAGTTAGAATAATACTGTTTCGAACTCTTCTGAAGATGAGCATCGAAATCTGCAATAATTTCTTTTGCGGTCAATCTCATAATTCAATCTATTAAAATTGTTACTAATTCAAATTTACACCGCAAAAATAGGCTCTAACATTGCAGCCTTACTTCATTGTTTCAGAAAGCATTTCTTTGTTTACAATTTTTAACTATTATTTTAGCTCTTTTCTCTATTTTGTTGCGTAGACTATTTGGCTCTATTATCTGGCAGTTGTTCATAAATCCGAGAATAGCTGTCTCAAACTCATAGTTAAAGATTAGGTTCATCTCTATCAAAACATAGTTCTCATTCTGCTCAATTATCTTTTGACTGCTATGCAGCGGTTTAGAAATCATGTACTCAGCATCAGGATATCCCACCTTTAATACAACTTTTTCCTTTTTCGCTTTGATATTGACAGATACACCAACCACCTGACTAAAGTACTCGTCTAAGTTCATACCTTGATAAGTTTGGTATACCACATCTTTTGCTAACTCAAACTTATCTATACGGTCAAGAGGCAAGTTCACTAATGGCAGTTTACCTGCCATGTCTGGTTCCATTCCTACCAAAAACCATCTGTTGTTGAATTGCCTTAATTGGTAGGGATGTATTTTTCTTTTTTTGGTGCTCTTTCTATACTTATAGTAATATACGTATAGTACCTTTTGATTTATAATAGCATCCATCAGTGGCTCAAAGTGCTTCATGCCTCTTAAATAAGGATTGTGGTCGAAAGCAACAATGCCATCAGGTCTTTCGCCTAGATGGAACGTATCTTCCAATCTAGCCAGTGTTTCTTCTATCCAAAGATAGTTGGGTAAACCTTTTAGCCTGCCTAGCATCCTTATCATTTCCTCCAGTCTCCCCATATCCTCTTGGGTTAAGGGCATATTCATTATAGAAAAAGTAGGGTCAGCATAGTAATAATAGGCTTTATGCCCCACCATGCCTTTCTTGATAGGGGCAGAATAACCCTCACTATCCATCATATAGCTGATGTCTTTTCTAATGGTTCTATCTGAGACTTCAGTCCCATAATAATAGTAAATATCCTTATTGACAATCTCTATCAGATCATCCATAAAATACCTTTTGCTTCGGTCTCTGAAGCATCTGTCTAATACTTTATGCCTCTCAAAGGCATTCTTTGTTGCTGGCATACTCTAATTCTCTTCAGTACTAACACTACTTTCACCTTCTTTAGTAGCTGGTCGCATCATCATTTCGTAATGCTCCTTCTGATTCATCTTCTCAAATATTTTTTTGAACACAGCTTTATGACGTTCAAGTTGCCCTTCAGACAATTCAACGAAGATGTCATCAGGAAAGGAATGAGAACCATCATTAACCCAACTTAGCAATGATCTGCATATTTTTCTTTCTTCTGGAACATCGAATCTCTCAAGGATATATTCTGGACTAAATCCACCTAATATCTGGAAGTAGTTCTCAACAATCCTACGCATGATATTCTGTATTACCACATGCGACTTAACATCATTAGAGTTTTTGTATTCATGCCATAGCAGGTCATATGAACTCTTGATAGGGTTATCCTTCATAAAGGGCTGTATTGAGGATATATTGTCATTCTTTCTTAATATCCAGAAATAAACATCATCTCTCCATTTGCAATATCTATCAATAAAAGAAACTTCTTTGTGGAAGTAAACATTGTGGGTAAGCAGTATAACCTGTTTAATATTGGTATTTTCCTCATGAATAGTTGTGAATACCTCCCTAATTAACGTGCTTACAACAAAAAGAACACTACTATCCAAACTTGAAACAGGGTCATCTATAACCAACACCCTGCTACTGGTAATACCACTATTGCTAAAACTACCTTTCACTAACTGCATATAATATAAGAAGGTCAGGAAAGTGATTTCACCCTCACTTAGTGTTTTATATGCTAATTCTCCATTTTCTCTTACAACGTGGTATTGATTATGGCCTTCAATAGTTTCTTCGATGTGAAAACCAGTGAAGCCAAATCCAGACAGCATTTTATTCATTTCTATGACAGTAGGCTTTATGCTAGTCATATTTGTTTCAAGTGTTCTGATTTCATGCCTTAATTCCAAATACCTTTTTCTTGCATCTTTAATCTTTGCGTTTAAAGCAGATACGCCCTTAACAGTGTTCTTACACAATTTATCGTAGGCTTCTAGTTTTGCATGTTCAGATTTCACGAAAAACTGCCATATACTCTTTATCAGATTATCCCTCTCGCTATTAAAGTTATTTACAAGATTATTATGCTTAACAATTTCATCATTTGTACTTTTGATAAGAGCATTCATTTCCTCAATTATATCTTTGGTAGAAGGTAAAACAACCTGCCTGCTTGGCTCCTTTGCTTTCTGAATCATAATCCCAGATATTTCTGAAATCGTCGCATTAAAAGCTTTAATCAAAGATTCTATCTGAATTATATCAAGAAAGCTCTTAGGCATACCTTTTTGCCCCTCCACCATAATTTTTAGCCTATAAACAATATCGTCGCAATATGCTTTATAGTTGGCTTGCATGTTATTTATTTCAGCAACATCCTTCTTATATCCCTCATCAAAGAAATTATTCAGTTTATTCCTGAAATCTCCATTAATAGTATGTTGCTGGCAGAAAGGACAGACGTCACTTCCATCTTCCACGAACTGCTGGCCTTGGCTAACCCAATCAGACATTCCCAATTTCTTAATCAGAGCAGCAATATCTACATCTTGTTTACCCACTACTACCTTTCTCCACAATTCAGATTCCTCAATACCGAATAAGACAGAAGCATCTACAGTTTCAATATGAGTTTGTGAGATTGGAGGTTCACCAAAAAGCAGCTTTGCCTTTCCCCGTAGGACTTCAACATCTTGCACATTATCTTCAAATAAATCAAAGCATTCTACCAGCCTATCTTTAAATGTTTTTTTGTACTTAAATCCTTTACAAGCATCTGAAAACTCTGGATATTTCTTATAAACATTATCCCATAGGTACAATATTAAATTATTTTCTTCTGCGTTTTTCTTTTCATTCAATTTATCGATATTCTTCTGATAATTTTTCCCTTCTTCCTCTATTTGGTTGAGTTGCTCATTTTTTTCCTTTATAATATTCTCTTCTTCAATAGTTGCTTCACCAAGAGTAAAGATTCCAGGCATATTTTCAACAAAGTTCCGATCCCGGAAATCCTTGTTGTATGCTAAGACATCAAGCGGAGTATTATCAGCCCAATCGATAAAACACTCAGGATATTTACCCTCTGTATCACTCAGCACTTTGCTAATAGTACTTTTCCCAGTTCCATTAGCACCATAGATAATGTTCACCTTTTGTAGGTTCTCAATCATAACCTCTTCATTAAACGAGGCTTCATTCAAGATTTTTATAGACTTAATCATATTTCAGCACTCCTTTTACTTCCTACCTCTTTCAGAAATTCAATCAATTTGTAGATGCCTGTTGATGGATTTTGGAACTCACACAATTTCTTTGCTCTTGCAACTGCTACATCTGTATTGTTATTCAAGAAAGTCTTTTGAGTATCGGTAAAGGCAGACTTGGAATAATTTTTCCATACAGGTGCACTTCTCTTCAATTCTTTGATAAGTGCATCTGTATCAATAGCAGCCTTTTGGTCTTTTGCATGTAGCAACAGCCATATTTCAAAACAAGGATTGCTTAATAGCATTTCCGCTTTACACTTAAGCAACTTCTCGTTGATGGCTTGTACATCCATATCGTACATGAGAAATGTGTGTACCTTGTCCCATTGTGAGATTTTGAGTTCTTTTGTACGCTTCTCAACCAAGGATGGTGTTATCTTTGTACCCTCTATGTGTGAAACAATTCTAATGGGTGACTTGTACCACGTCTTCAAAAGATTGATATAGCCGACCTCTGTTTCGCCCTCACAGATAACAAGGGCGATTTTCCGCATCCGCATGGATCGTGCAGGTTCTCTTTTGCTTGCCATAGAGTCAATCTTCTAACAATTGTTTGATACTTGATACGGATGAGTCAACATATGGAACGGCATCGAATCGTCCTTGTATATAACCTTTTTCGGCATCCATGTTTTCACGGAAATCCTTGAAGTCATAGAGAGAATAGACATCTGTTGCGCCATCCTCGGACTTATTAACAAATACTATCTGGTCTCTTCTCAATCTTTTAACGTCAATAAGATTTGTATTATGGGATGAGAACAGCAACTGGCTTCCTTCTGACGCATGGATTAAGTCGAGTATGAAGTCTGCTAATCTAGTATGAAGTCCCATGTCGAACTCATCCATCATTATACCTTTTCTGTTTTTGACAACATCAAGCAAGCGAATCAAAATTTGGAAGAGTTTTCTAGTTCCATTGGATTCCTCCATATCCATATCAAACATTACGTCAGTTTGATTGCGATGATATGTCTTGAATTTCAAAACATCAATAAGTTTGAAGGACAATTCAGATTGACCAGGAATAGCAACAGGTGCAGGAATCTGTTCTTTTCTGGCTTCAATATCCGTAATGTCAGTATCACATATCTCAAGAGCCTTTAGGATTACTTTCTTGTATGTATTAAAACTATCAAGTACCATCATTTCATTGACATTTACAAGACCCAATAGGAACTGATTCATGAAATAACGATAAAGTCTTTGCGCAAACTCTCTGTTCATGGAGCTTGCTCTACTTAAAAACAGGTTTTTATCGCTTGTATTCAAGACAACATCGGATGGCTTTGTGATAATTCCCGTACCAAAACTATATTCCCCGTCAGGTTGTCTTACAAAAACCTTTGCACGTCTTCCAACAGGGTAATGATATAAACTTTCTGAAATGATACGATCCTTGGTCAGCTCAAACGAATATTCATATTCAACATTCTCGCAAACAAAATCTATCAGGAATTTACTTGGTTTGTTCTGCCATCCTTCAAATTTGAATGGTTCGAAGTTAAAGATTGTACCTTCATTATAAAGGTGTGAATCCAAAATCATTCTACAACAGAAATTGATAGCTTTAAGAATGTTTGATTTTCCTGATGCATTAGGTCCAAACAGACCAACAGATTTTAGAATAGGTATACCGTTCCACTCCAATATATTGTGTCTTAATTCACGAGCTAATGTCGTATTGATATTGGCTGCACGAAAGTCAATTCTGATTCTATCTCTAATTGAGAAGAAATTTTCAAATTCGATTTTTAATATCATCTTATATGGGTATTTGTAGAATTTCTGCAAATATAACAACTAAATTTTATTTTTAGATGCTTTTGAGTAAGAAATGTGCTTTAAAAATGTTTTTTTAACTATATAACCTGTTTTTGTAGTGGTTATCGTCATGCGCAGTAGTTCAAGTGGCAGATTTCAAAGATATTGTTATGTTCAGTATCAAGACATGTTCAATACCATTGAACAAACAGTATTTATTGAACAAAATCAATGTCTGTAAATAAAGAAAATGGAATATTATTGAGCTATAAGTCTAAAAAATATCGAGTTATAGCTCAATAGTTTAAATCTTCTTAAAGTTCAAGATTTTGATTTGCAAGCTTTTGACGCTAATCGCTGATGTCTATTCTATGCCGAAAATATGAAATTACTGAAACGGCCTGTTTCAGTAATTTCAAATTGATTCTCAATTCTTCGTAATTCTGCATCAGCTTGGTGCAGAATTGGTAGATTCAAAACTCCAATAAGCTGTTGGAGAATTGCAGATTGTGTTAACCATGGCATAATTTACCCAACCAAGAACTATAGACAGAGCGAGTGTCTTCTTGTAAAAAGAGTGCAAGAAACAAAACGAATGATGAGCAACATGAATCAGAAATTCAGATACATTAAGTCCATCCACACGTTGAAGTCCGATAGCGATTGCCCAATTATTGGCTCTTTCCCTAACAGATTCATCTGGATGGTTCTTATATTCCTCAAATAATGTCATGTTTTTTCTTTTAGAGGAACAAAAAAGCACGAGATGGGCAAATCCTGACCATAGAATTCTTTATTATGGAATATATTTAATACTTTTGCGTTAGGATTAAATATATTGGGGAATAATGACAAATCTAAATCGGATAAAAGTAGTACTTGTTGAACAACAGAAGACAGGTAAATGGTTGGCAGAACAAATGGGAAAATCCGCTTGCACAGTCAGCAAATGGTGTAGTAACTCCAGTCAACCTGATTTGGCAACATTAGATAAAATCGCTACATTATTAAATGTAGATAGACGAGAACTGATAGCACCTTCGAAATAACAGTTCCTTAGTTGTTAAAGAATAAAAATGCAATGATACAAATCCCTCAATCCAATACACTGACCACCCGCCACCTCAATAGAGTATTTGACAAAACCGTGGCCACCTACAAATATTATTGGTTCCTCGGGATCCTTGACTTGTACGTGAAGCAAGGGAAGACAAGAATGGATGTATGGGAAATTATGATTTCCATGGTGGCTAATGCATGGTTTCCTGTTAACTATTTCCGACTCTCATTCGGCAAGTCTGAATCGCTCTATGAGACAATCTTGGCATTACAAAAGGAGAATGATATTCCAATCAATATTGGAGTAAGGGATTTGACGAATTTGCTTCAAGTTTTGACTCAACGTCAAGATATTCGAAAGCAACTAAATTTTCTGCAATTGAATGTTCCTTTCCGTTTCCTTCGTCCATGGATTGATACTTCGGATGACAGAGAAATGGTTAAACGTTCACAAACATTTGAAAATGGTTGTTTGTATAAACTCGAAAAAGAAAATGGAACGTTGTGGGTAGAGTTAAACCCCATATGGCTAATTTATTTGCAAGAGAATTACGATATACTTAGTTCTTTTGCCTATTGGGGATTGACCAATTTCTTACAAGTTCGTAACCCGAATGTTCCTAATATTCCAAGTAAATTGATAAAAAAAGAGGAGAGAAACTCCTTGTCAGCTCAAAGGAAGTTTTGGAACACTGCTATAAATGGCGGATTGAAGGTAAGATGTCTCTATACGGACAAATTGTTGGAAGAACGTGAATACGACCTTGATCATTTTATCCCATGGAGTTTCGTCTCACACGATTTGCTTTGGAATCTTATGCCTGCTGATTCAAGTATCAATAGTTCAAAAAGTAATAAATTGCCAGACTTGAATTTGTATCTTCCAAAGTTGGCAGAAGCTCATCAAGCTGCATTACGAATAAACCTTGAAAAGGGAAAGCAAGATAAATTGTTGGAAGATTATTTGTCACTAGGGCATACTCCGCAAGACATAGCATTAATGGATAGAGAGCATCTACTTGATTGCTTTTTTCAGACATTTACTCCAATGAATCAAATTGCGCTCAATATGGGATTTGAATTATGGAAATATTAAAGGCCTATGCAAACAGAAAAAATAAATCATCCATACCTTACGGCAATCAAACGGACAGATTTGTCAGTGCCCACTCGATACCTTTTACAACACAACTTGTTGAAGGGACGTATTCTTGACTTCGGTTGCGGATTCGGGTATGATACGGATGAGTTGAAAAAAAGGGGGTATGATATCATAGGTTATGACTATTATTACCGCCCTGATTATCCCGAAGGGAAATTCGATACGATTATTTGTAACTATGTGCTGAATGTATTGGAACCATACGCCCAAGCCGAAGTGCTGATGAATGTCACTAACTTGCTTTCACCTAAGGGTACGGCCTATTTTGCCGTGCGCCGTGACTTAACAGAAGAAGGTTTCCGACTTCATGCCATTCACAAGCAGTACACTTATCAATGTAATGTGAAACTACCCTTCCAAAGTTTGACACATAACGGTAGCTATGAATTGTATCAATACAATCATTTTAATAAATTGCCACGTAAGGAAGGTGAAACTTGCCCTTTCTGTAAATTGTCTCGGAGAGTTGAAATAATCTGTGAAACGGCTACTTGCGTCGCTTTCTATGATGGCTATCCCGTTTCACCTGGCCATGCTTTGGTTATACCTAAACGCCATGTTGCAAATTACTTCGAACTCACGAATCATGAGCGAGAGGCCATGAATGTAATGCTACAATATGTAAAGCGAAAGATTGATGAGCGCTTTCATCCTGACGGATATAATGTCGGTATCAATGTGAACGAAGCAGCAGGTCAGTCGGTATTCCATGTACACATGCATCTCATTCCTCGCTATATAGGTGATGTAAAGAATCCTAAAGGTGGTGTGCGTGGGGTGATACCGAGTAAACAAAAGTATTCTACAGAAGAAAAACCATATAGTAAAAATGAATCCACAACCCTTGCACGAAGAGGGCAAAAATGGGATAAAAATGATGATGAGAGGTTATGGGATTTACTTATGCGTAAGGTGTCAATAAATGAACTTGCACTAATTTTCCAACGTTCAAAAAAATCCATTATTTATCGTTTAAGGAAGTTGCAAAAAGAAAAACCTATGCAAGAGGATATCTTCACTGAATATTATAAAGTTTTTGGGGAGCGAATAAGTGAATAATTAGTTCTAGAAGAAGGCAATCAAACGGTGACAAATCACCACTAGTTAAAAACGAAAACAACTTATGGCAAATCGTAAAGAAATAAGAAATAGCACAGCAGAGTTCCTAATCTTTCAAATTGAAGGGAAGGAACAAGGTGTTGAAGTCTATTATAAGGATAAGACAGTTTGGTGTACCCAGAAAGCTATGGGTATGCTGTTTGATTGCTCTACAGATAACATCAGTCTTCATTTGAAAAATATTTATGATAGTGGAGAACTGGAAGAAAAAGCAACTACCGAGAAAATCTCGGTAGTTCGCCAAGAAGGAACCAGAGAGGTAAACCGCTCGCTCCATTTTTACAATCTCGATGCAGTCATTAGTGTTGGTTATCGTGTAAATAGCATTCGTGCAACTCAATTCCGTCAGTGGGCAACAAGCGTATTGCGAGAGTTTGCTATACGTGGATATGTTTTGGATAAGAAGAGAATGGAGAACGGTTCGTTCCTTGGCGAAGATTATTTTGAGCATCTGTTAGCAGAAATACGAGAGATTCGACTATCGGAACGTCGATTCTACCAAAAACTGACAGATATCTATGCCACTGCCGTTGACTACAATCGGGATGCACCGACCACACGATTATTCTTCAAGATGATGCAAAACAAGATGCATTATGCTGTTCACGGACGTACAGCCGCAGAACTGATTGTAGAACGAGCTGATGCAGAACAAGAACACATGGGGTTGACTTCGTGGGTGAATGCTCCAGATGGTAAAATCGTAAAGACAGACGTGGTGGTAGCCAAAAACTATCTTAAAGAGGTTGAACTGGCAGATATGGGACAGTTGGTGAACGGTGTACTTGAATTGGCTGAAAGAATGGCAAAACGTCATATTCCAATGACAATGGAGGATTGGGCCAAGCAGATAGACACCATTTTGGCTGCTGGTGGAAACGAAGTTCTACAAACGACAGGACAAGTGTCTGCTGAACAAGCAAAAGAACATGCAGAAACGGAGTTTGAAAAGTATCGTATCATACAAGACCGCCTATTCCAAAGTGACTTCGATAGGTATATGGATGCTCTTCCTTTTGAAGAAGAGCCTAAAGAATAAAATAAATGACCATTTGCCCGATATAATTAGAAAAATTCTAATACCTTCGGACAAATGGTCTAACAAAGTGGATGTGTTTTGTTGACACACCACATTTATTTCCTCCATTGCAATTCTATCAGCTGCATCCGTTCATGAAGTGCAACATTGTCTCGAATAATAAATCCAGTTAACCCCATGAAAATTGTCCATAGACATATTAGGATAATGAGTAGCAGATTTCTGATATGCTTACTATGCCAAATTCGTTTGACACAATAGCAGGGTATATCAACCAGAATATATGAGATCAAGCCTTTGGGAGTATGAGGCATCACAGGAAATTCATAGGAATGCTGTAGGCTGTTTTGGATATGGTCATTAATAGCAGTCAATTGCACCTCAATTTTCTCAATGGCAGTCTTTTCTTTTTCTCGTTCCTTGTTCGCCAGATAGAAGTTATGGTAGACTTTATCCCAATAAATAGAAATTTTCTTTAACTTATTGATTTGCTCTTCATAGATTTCGGATATGGAATTTTCATATTCCTCCGTTTCCGCGTTTCTTTTCTCTTCTTCCTCTTTAAATTTCTGTTGGCGTTTCTCCAACAAGATTCTGACCTCATTGGCTGCAGCCTGGGCTATTTTATTTTCTAATTCACTCCAATTAGGAACGTTTTTGGATGATTGCGAAGTATTATTCTTTTTGAGTTCCTCAATGCTCTGCCGTATGCTACTGAGATTGGCAGCTATTATATCTTCTTTCATTATCTTCTTCTTTTATAGGTCCGATTATTATTGTTATCCTTATCTTTGTCATCATCGCGCCATCCACGATTGTCACTACCGCCACCTCCACCAGTTTCTACTTGATGGGGCTGAAGCAAGAACTCAATCATAGCTTCACCAACGGCTGACGAGGATGTACTGTCTGTACTTCCGCTTTCCGTCAAATTGGAATCAGTGGTTATGGTATGCCCATTGGAATGGTTAACAGGAACCTCATTTTTTACAAAAGAAGAAAAAGTCTTCTCTTCATATGGATTTGAACTTTCCTGAATTCTTCTTTCGCCCAATTTAAGACATAGTTGGCCATAGGTTAATACCTTTGATTCCAATTTGGATCCAGATATACTTATTTGATGGTTCGCAAATGAAATACCTCTGATTGTATTTGTTTGGCTGCTTGTGAAGAAGCGGCTGCTGATTCCTGCTTCTTTCAGTAGTCTGCAAAATTCTTCCCAATTGGATGACTTGTCCAGAATATTGTTGATGTCCATTCTCAGTTTATGTTTCTTGGCCTCATACCCACGTAATCTGTCTTCATGGATTTTCTTGCTTTTGGATGGAGCCACATACAATCCATATTTCTTGTTGAGTAGTTTGCATACCGCCATATTCCGTATTCGTTCACGACTATCAGAAATGACATTGCCATCGTTATCTATTCGATTAAAGACAAGATGACAATGGGGGTGCTCGGTGTCAAGATGTCTGGCGATGATGTATTGCGTATTGCCGATACCCATTTCTTTCATCCAATCTTTAGCAATCCTTACCATGAGTTCATCACCCTCTTTATCGTCAGTGAAAAGATGGGCATCGTTGGGAGAGAACCCTAACGAAATATGCTTGACAGGTTTCGCAATCTTCGTATGCATGGATGCTTGGATTGTGAAAGAATCGGCTATCGATTTGTTGCTGATGATACATACATCCTTAAAATCGATGAGTCGTGCTTTCTTCTTGTCATTGTCGTAATCATGGGCATAATCCACGATACCTGTAAATGATTCTCTTGTCTTTATCTTTGCTATCATATATTACTTGGATTCGTTGATGAGATTGAGTAATACGTTTATGATTTCCTGACAGGAATGGTAGGTTTCTTCCAGTCCGAACGCATGCATCTTATGTGCAATCTGATTGACATTGTTGGCTACACCTGCAATGTCTCTGATGAGTGCTGCCTGTTCAGGTTGGATGTGTTCCTTGACTGCTCCATTCATGGCCGCCTGATGGCAATATTCGCTGATTGTCAATCCGCATCTTTGGGCTTTATCCATGATATAGATATAGTCGGATTCGGTGAACATGACTTGGCAACTTTTGGTTCTCTTCTGATATTCGGCTAGCTTGGGACGACCACCTGCTTTTTTCTTTGTTGTCATACTCGTGATTTTAGAAAAAGATTTTAGAAGGCAAGTTCAATGGCAAACCTATAGAGTTGGCCAATAGTTTTAGTCGGACTAAAACACAAACTTGCCCTTCTAAAATCGTTACCATTACTTAGTGTACATTACAATGCAGTGTAATACTACGTTTCGGAATATGTCTGACATGGATATGTCTTGTAATTCCATCGTTAAATACCAAGTGTTTATGCGAGAAACATTCTGAAGCAATTGCTTCTTCGATTAGATTATAATCAATTACTTTATGCACCGCATGATTTTTAACCATATAGGTGAGCGTATTATTCTTGAATGGATGTCTCATTCTCTGTAATGTCAAATTTTGTTTTTCTTGTTTTCTATACTTCTTCATATTCGTAAAATTTATGGTCGTTTGACCAGTTATGTAAATTGATATGTTCATTTTCTTTCGGTCTTCTCATAATTACCTTGTGAGGCTCTGATGAGCTTTCCTTCTTTGATGTATTTGCCAATCCACTTGATGGCCGTATTCGGATTTTCATTGTATTGTTCAACCAATGAATCGAATGTATTCTTACTGAATGTATCAGGTAACAAGTCAAAGAAACGTTCGCTTCTTTTTAGAGATTTGGATTCACGATTTACTCCAAAACATGGAGTTAGTTTTTTATACCAATAAACTGAATGCTCAATGAGCGAATCACATATAGTCATTACAGTTTGGTAATCTACCTTCTGGCATACAAGTGGGAATATATAATCTGGTGCTCTAATTGTAGGCAAGTGGGTCATTCTTCTAAGTGTAGTCAATAACATCATCATGCGAAATGCAATCAAACCCATTCTGCGAATAACTCCTTGAATGCGATCATCTACTTCATCGCAATACTTGTTGTTGGCATCAATCAAGTGTTCAACAAAATCAGTTTGCAAATGAGACGGTAGGGAAAAAGAATATTGTCCACTCCGTATAAACTCCTCTTGATAGTGATAAAGTTCTTCTCCAAGGTTCTTGAAGATTATATTCTTCGATTTGGAAATGTCATCCGTGGCAAACACATTCCTGATGTAACGTTTATACGGAAGCATATTAAAGATGAAACGACTCATCAAACCGTTTTCCGTATCAGGAATAAGTCTGCGTACCTGTTCGGGAGTACCTGCTAGAACAACAGACAATCTCGGATTTTTAACCTCAAGGTATTCTCTGTCCTTTCTTCTACTCAAACTGATTGTTTCATGATGATATGCTTTTCGGAGCGTGTCAGAGTAATTGCCAAAATCAGATTTAAGAGTTTGGCTTAAAGTGTCACCTTCCGTTTCAAACAATAATCCTATACCATCATTGTCTGCAAGAATTTTCACTAAGGAACTGGCACTGCTATTAGCAGGAATAATAAACATTCTCATGGGTGGTTCTGATGGAACTGGTCCTTCTGATTTCTTGCTTTTGTTGTATGCCATTGCTTCTTTATATTGTTTCTCAGCCTCTTTCGTTAATTCATGCAGTCTTTGGTTGATGGGTGTAACCAGTTCTCGGCAAAGAGAAAGACTGCCTTTACCCATCCCTGCATCTGCTATAACATATAAATATAGATTGGCATATACGATTCGTTCATCATAAACACCACATACATTATAGAAGCAAGCAGACAGGCATGCAATGCTACCTAGAAGGATAGTATCTCTATCTTCTTTTGATAAGGCATTGTCAACAACCTTGGCCAGAAATGGTGGGAGATTATCAAATACCTCATCTGGCAGTACGGGTAAATCGGTCTCCTCATTTTTCCATTTTACCGTTTTACCATTTTGGTTATTTGGTAAAATGGTAAAATCATGTTTGCTAACCGTAATACCAGAGTTCATTGCCAAATGGAAGAATGATTTGATGGTTATCCCATGTCCCTTGCCATTCAGACAATTGGTGTATTGCTTGTCCGTATTCGTATAGTTATAACTCGGATGGAGTTGACTAATACGATGATAATAGTTTCTTCCCATTTCTCCCAATCCATCGGCAAGTGCAAAACCAAGGTCTACCCATTGTTTGTAGTCAGGCGCAATGTCTATTCCTTGCTTTTCGATTTCATGTACAATGCGCTCCACATCTTCTTCTACATTACTATATGCAGAAACAGGATGCATGGGTGTTGTAACCAAATGATTAGAAGGGGCAATCTCCCATTCTTGGGGTAAAAATATTTTCTTGGACATATTCTTCGTATTTAGGGTTTATGTATGCTTGTGGGTCATACGGTAAAAAACATGAGCGTGCAACATCACTTCCAGAACTATCGACAGGCGGCAATCCTGTAGCATGAATGCAATTGGCAACCGACTTGAAGTATCTTGAATGTTCCCAGTTTTTCAGGTCGATGGAGATTATCCATTTTACTCCATCACCTGAAGGACTCGTAAACATCAACTCCGTATCAAAATATTCATGATTAATGAGTTTTTGTTTGAGAGCTTCGGGTTCCGTTACATGGTCAAAGTCAAGACACATCAACCCTGAATGTGTTATTATTTCCCTTTCGTTCCTCTTTCTGAAAATTCCAGAGAAGGTACAATAGTCAAAGTGTGTAGCTTTGTATTGTTTCGCTTCTTTGGAGGATTCAATAGAACGTAAAGTCAAGGTTTGTTTCTTGGCATAAAGACCTGTAACATATCGATAGACATCTACCACAGTGATTGCACGATATGGCTCAATGTTGTGGATTGGTTTCAGGAAGAAGGAGAATGCTGTAAGATTCTCCAATCCTTCCCAGTAATCATTGGTTCCGTTCGTTTCTCTAATCATCGTGTCTTTTTGGATAATATGAATTCCTGAGCTTCACGTATCAAATCCGCTTCCGTTTTCTGATAACCACCTTTCAGCCATTCATCAATTTCTGACTTTAGGAACATAAGGCCCTTGGTCATCTTATGAAATGGAATGGTCTTCTTTGATACCCATTCATACACTGTTTGTTTTTTAGGATGACTGGGATGATAAGCACAAAGCTCATCTACATTCATCCATTGTGGTGATTCACTATCCTTCTGCTTTGAGCGAAGAATATTTACCGTTTGTTGCAAGTTCTCAACTTTGCCAATCAGGTAAGAGATTGCTTTAGGCATCTCCTCCAAAGAATTCACTTTGTAATCTGTCATTTTTATATCGTTTTAAGTTTGAATATTCCGCATTTACTATCGGATTGCTGATGCAAAGTTAGCGCATTATTTTCGACATCTCAAAATTGCAAAATATTGTAAAACAGCGATTTATCTGACTATTTATGTGGCAAAAAGTATTTGTAAGAAGTGGCAAATGAAGTGGAATTTATGTGGCAAAATACAAGAAAGTGTAGGTGTACAAAACCTGATGCTTAAAGTGGCAAAAAATGTGGCAGATTTTAAAATTTGGGCTGTAAACAATCTGTTCATCCTAAATATTTTAGGAGTGGTAAAAAGTGGCAAATTATCTGGCACAACATGTGAAATCCATGTGAACAGCAAACATGGAAGTTATGTGGCAGAAATCTGTTATTAGAAGTGGCAAAATTTAGTTTTATCATCTGTACAATGATATGGAAGACTTTGCTAAAAATGCCTTATTATCAGCAAAATAACATTTAACATTGTTTATAAGAATAGTATGATAAAATCGCAATAAACATACTATAACTCGATGAATAAAACAACAAAACACCCTCGAAACCAACTGAGATTCCGAGAGTGAAACGTTACAGAAGAGAGAGATTTTATGTTATGGTTTATCCGTAATACTAAGACTATTTAATCCATCGATATAGATAGCTTCTGCTGCCTTACGCTTGCTTGGGTCCACGATATGACCATAAATCTGAGTGGTTCTAACATTGGTATGGCCTAACATATCTTTAACTGTGTAGATATCGGTTCCATGTTCCAACTGTAAAGTAGCAAACGTATGGCGTGAGCAGTGGAATGTAATATTCTTAGTTATACCTGCGTCAGCCATCCACTTTTTCAATGGTCGTGAAATCCATGAAGAGCCAGTCAATCCCTCAAAGACTCGTCTTTCCTGTTCCTTCGGTTCGCCACAAAGGGCATAAGCCTGGTCTGAGATAGGAAGATAATCCACAACTTTTGTCTTTCGTTGGGTGAAGTCAACTCTCCATCCATTGTCTGTCTGGATTATTTCACTCCATTTCATATCTTGAATATCGCATAGACGTATGCCTGTCAAAAGAGCGAAGAAGAAGGCGCGTTTCAGAACTTCATTTTCACATGGAGTCATAGCAAGTCTCTCTGTTTCCTCCAATGTCAAGGTTTCTCGCTTTACTTTTTGATCTGGAATACCTTTGATTTTTGCAGCTATATCAACTGTAAGATATTCATCTATAAAAGCACGATGTAAGCCAGCTTTTACAATGGAGAAATATGTGGCAGCTGAATTCTGTGATAAAGTACCTGATTTACCACCACCTCTTGGGGCACGAAGCATGAACAACTTTAAATCTTCAAGGAGACTGACGTTTATCTTTTTGAATGGAATAGGTTTGCCTTTTGAATATATACTGAGCAATTCGCCTACACGTGTCCAATTGACTATAATGGAATTGGAGCTGTTGGGATGGCATTTATAGATGATATTCTTGAAGTATTCAATGAAATCCTGTTCGGACCGTTCGTTTTGAGCTATGATTTCTTCCTCTCGGTCAGAATAGATAACCGCTGTGTCGTATTCCTGTTGTCGCATTGCTCTGACCTTATCAGCATATATGCATGATTCCTTGTCCAATTGTGAAGTACATTGGATAACTCCGTTGGCATCACGTTTGGGCTTATAGCAGAAGTTTCCGTTGGCATCAATTTTGGTTACTGATGAGTAATCCCATATAGGAGTTTTGATGATACGGTTTACTGCCTCAATGATTCTTCCTGGTTTATCACTTCCTGGTTTACGTACTGGGTACGACTCGATGACGAGGTACCATTCTTCACGGTACTCCGACTTACGGAGTTTAACCGTCACTTTAGTGTGCAATAAAGGTTTTCTCATTATTCTTCTGATTTATATAAATTATCAATTTCTTCTTTTGGAACATAAACATAGTTACCGATTTGACGGGAGGGAATGGAATATTTCCTAACGTGTGCCCATACGGAGCTATCATCCAATTGGTACTTTTCACAAATTTCTCCTATAGTATAACAGTCCTCGGGTTCTAGGCTGTACAATTTCTTTCCTTTGACCACTGGCGCGTTTTTCAAATCTCTTCTGTAATGGAAGAGCAGGTCAAGTTCCGAACGTTTGAATCTAGTCAGACGCACCCCTAAATTAATGCAGGGGATTTTTCCTAATCTAGCAAGGCGATACAATGTACTTCGCTCAATGCCATATAAAGCAATGACTTGCTTGGCTGTTAGATACTCACGGATATCAGGCACATTTTGAGCGTATGCAACAAATAAAGCCTCTTTTTTCTCCGCATCCTTCTTTCTCTTGTAAGCTACCTTGCTACACTTTGTTGAGCAATAAATACTATCAAGAGTCTTGATAATAAACACTTTGCCACAAATCGGGCACTTTCTTTTAATTTCAATTCCTAATGCTGGCATGTTTTCTACTTTTAAGTTTTACTGAGTCTTTTTTAGATGAATAAGTATGTTTATGTTCAACCTTATCTACCATTTTGTCTTGTGTAACGATATGTAACAAAAAAGCCGTAAAAAAAGGCAGAATAAGCACATAGAAAACATGAGCCTATAAAAAGCAAATAGCGTGTAACTCATTGAGCTACACGCTATTTGATAGTGTTTTAGTATGTCTTTACTTACATGCCTCATTTGACTTCTTCGAAGTCGGCATCCTGGATGTCGTCCTTGCCGGACTGCTGGGAACCGGTGTTGCAGTTACCGTTGCAACCGCCGTTCATGTCGGGACCGGGACCAGCCTGCTGCTGTGCCTGATAGAGCTTGGCGGCAGCGTTCTGGAGTTCAGTCATTGCTGCGTCGATGGCAGGAATGTCCTGTGCCTTGTGTGCTGTGCGCATCTTCTCGAGAGCAGCCTCTACCTCGGCCTTAACGTCGGCAGGAATCTTGTCGCCAGAGTCCTTGAGCATGTTCTCGGTCTGGAAGATCATTGAGTCGGCCTGGTTGAGCTTGTCAATCTTCTCGCGCTCCTTCTTGTCGGCATCGGCATTTGCCTCGGCCTCGGCCTTCATGCGCTCGATCTCCTCCTTAGACAGACCGGAAGATGCGGTAATGGTGATGTGCTGCTCCTTGCCGGTAGCCTTGTCCTTGGCAGAAACATTGAGGATACCGTTGGCATCAATATCGAAAGTAACCTCAATCTGAGGAACACCGCGACGTGCAGGAGCAATACCGTCCAGGTTGAACTGGCCTACGCTCTTGTTCTGGCTGGCCATGGGGCGCTCGCCCTGAAGAACGTGGATGGTAACGGCAGTCTGGTTGTCGGCTGCGGTAGAGAATACCTCGCTCTTCTTGCAGGGGATGGTAGAGTTGGCATCGATGAGCTTGGTCATAACACCGCCCATGGTTTCTATACCCATAGAGAGGGGAGTTACGTCGAGCAGAACGATGTCGCTCTTCTCGCCAGAGAGAGAAGCACCCTGGATGGCAGCACCGAGAGCCACAACCTCGTCGGGGTTAACACCCTTTGAAGGCTCCTTGCCGAAGAAGTCGGCAACCATCTTCTGCACGGCGGGGATACGGGTAGAACCGCCCACGAGGATTACCTCGTTGATGTCGCTGTTTGACAAACCTGCGTCGCGCATAGCGTTCTGGCAGGGAACCTTACAAGCCTGGATGAGGCTATCAGCAAGACGCTCGAACTCGCTGCGGCTCAGTGTCTTAACCAAGTGCTTGGGCACACCGCCGTCGGCAGTGATATAGGGGAGGTTGATTTCGGTAGATGTTGTGCTTGACAACTCTATCTTAGCCTTCTCGGCAGCCTCCTTGAGGCGCTGCAGTGCCATGGGGTCCTTAGAAAGGTCGATACCCTCCTCGGCCTTGAAACCGCTTACCAGCCAGTCGATGATAACCTGGTCGAAGTCGTCACCACCCAGGTGGGTGTCACCGTTGGTAGAGAGAACCTCGAACACACCGCTACCGAACTCGAGGATGGAGATATCGAAAGTACCGCCACCGAGGTCGAACACGGCAATCTTCATGTCCTTGTCGCCCTTGTCCACACCATAAGCCAGAGCGGCTGCTGTGGGCTCGTTGACGATACGCTTTACCTCGAGACCTGCAATCTGGCCGGCCTCCTTGGTGGCCTGACGCTGAGAGTCGGAGAAGTAGGCGGGCACGGTGATAACGGCCTCTGTAACCTCCTGACCGAGATAGTCCTCGGCGGTCTTCTTCATCTTCTGCAGAATCATGGCGCTGATCTCCTGAGGAGTGTACTGACGGCCGTCGATGTCAACACGGGGAGTGTTGTTGTCGCCCTTAACCACGCTGTAAGGTACGCGACCGATTTCCTTGCTTACCTGGTCGTAGGTCTCACCCATAAAGCGCTTGATAGAGAAGATGGTCTTCTTGGGGTTGGTGATAGCCTGACGCTTGGCAGGGTCGCCCACCTTGCGCTCGCCACCATCCACGAATGCAACGATAGAGGGAGTGGTGCGCTTGCCCTCGCTGTTGGTAATAACAACGGGCTCGTTGCCCTCAAATACGGATACACAAGAGTTTGTTGTACCCAAGTCAATTCCAATAATCTTTCCCATAGTTGTATGTATTTTTATTTATATTCCTTATTATATATGAACGATGACTTGCGAAGCTTGATGAGCTTGCGAATAACGTTTAATGTTGAACGATTAACGATTAGCGTTCGCTATATAATACGCAAGGCCCGTGCCATGGAGTGCACGAGCCTTGCATTATGCAGTTAATATGTCAGTTTGTCAGTATCAGTCCTTTTTCTCTGCCAGTCTTTCAGTCACCTTGGCAGTAATTTCCTCCATAAGTTCCGGATTGTCGCGAACTATGCCCTTGACGGCCTCGGCGCCCTGTCCGAGTTTGCTGTCATTGTAACTGAACCAGCTGCCGCTCTTCTTTATGATGCCCATATCCACGGCAAGATTGAAGATTTCGGACACACGGCTGATGCCTTCGCCAAAGATTACCTCGAACTCTGCCTTGCGGAATGGAGGAGCCACCTTGTTCTTTACTACCTTCACCTTGGTAAGATGACCGAGAATCTCTTCGCCCTCCTTGACGGGAGTGGACTTGCGGATGTCCAGTCGTACGCTAGCATAGAACTTGAGGGCGTTACCACCGGTAGTGGTTTCGGGATTGCCGAACATCACACCTATCTTCTCGCGCAACTGGTTGATGAAGATGCAGGTGGTGTTTGTCTTGGATATGGTGGAAGTGAGTTTGCGCAGGGCCTGGCTCATGAGGCGAGCCTGCAGACCCACCTTGTTCTCGCCCATATCACCTTCTATCTCGGCCTTGGGTGTGAGGGCCGCCACGGAGTCAACCACCACAATGTCCACCGCTGCCGAACGGATAAGTTGCTCTGCAATCTCCAGAGCCTGCTCGCCATTGTCGGGCTGTGAAATAAGCAGGTTGTCCACGTCCACGCCCAGTTTCTCTGCATAGAAGCGGTCGAAAGCATGCTCGGCATCTATGAATGCTGCTATGCCACCCATCTTCTGTGCCTCGGCTATAGCATGTATGGCCAGTGTGGTCTTGCCCGAACTTTCGGGACCGTATATCTCTATGATTCTTCCTTTGGGATAACCACCCACACCAAGAGCGTGGTTCAGGGTGATGGAGCCTGTGGGAATCACCTCCAGTTCCTCCACCTTCTGTTCACCCATTCTCATTATGCTGCCTTTACCGAAGTCTTTCTCTATCTTGCCGAGTGCGGCTTCCAGAGCCTTCAGTTTCGCTGCTTTCTCGTCTATTTCTACAGGTTGCTTTTCCTTTGCCATATAATTATACGTTCGTAATTGCTTATGGAAGTGCCACTTAGGTGAATTTCACCCCTGCTGAGATTTTGATATTCGTCCGTTCACGGGGGAATGGTCACAAATACGCAATTCTCACGAGGGTTGTCTCATGCCGTCCGACACCCCGGATTTTGTGGGATTAGAGTTCCAGGTCGCCGTCGTGAATCTCGTGCCAGGGCAGACCGTGCTTGTTGAGTTCGTCCATGAATGGATCGGGATCGAACTCCTCCACGTTGTGCACACCGGGCTTGCTCCAGATGCCCTTGAGGAACATCATGGCGCCAATCATGGCCGGAACGCCGGTGGTGTAACTTACACCCTGCATGCCAGTCTCTTCGTAGGCAGCCTGATGAGAGCAGTTGTTGTAGACGTAGTATGTATGCTCCCTGCCATCGTTGCCTATACCACGGATGCGACAACCTATTGAAGTCTCGCCGTCGTAGTTCTGGCCGAGGTCCTGAGGATTGGGCAGAACAGCCTTGAGGAACTGCAGGGGAACAATCTTCACCACCTCTTCGCCTGTGCCGTCGGCCTTGGGAGCCTTGTACTCCACCTCGTCGATACGTGCCATGCCGATGTTCTGGATTACGTCCAGATAATTGAGGTACTGCTGGCCGAAGGTCATCCAGAAGCGTGCACGCTTGATGGTGGGGAAGTTGATCACCAAAGACTCTATCTCCTCGTGGTGCAGCAGATAACTCTCCTTGGGACCTATGCCGGGATATGTCAGTGGCTGATGAATCTCCATAGGTTCTGTCTCTATGTACTTGCCGTTCTCATAGTAGAGACCCTTCTGGGTAATCTCGCGGATGTTGATTTCGGGGTTGAAGTTGGTGGCAAAAGCCTTGTGATGGTTGCCTGCATTGCAGTCCACGATGTCCAGATAGTGCATCTCCTTGAAATGGTGCTTGGCGGCATAAGCGGTGTATATGCTTGTCACGCCGGGGTCGAAACCGCAACCCAGGATGGCACAGAGTCCGGCCTGTTCGAAGCGCTCGCGATAAGCCCACTGCCAGGAATATTCGAAGTGAGCCTCATCCTTGGGCTCATAGTTGGCAGTGTCCAGATAGTTGCAACCCGTCTGCAGACAAGCCTCCATGATGGTGAGGTCCTGATAAGGGAGAGCCAGGTTCATCACTATCTCGGGCTTGTACTCGGAGAGCAGTGCAACGAGTTCCTCCACGCTGTCGGCATCCACCTGGGCGGTAGTAACGTTGGTACCGTATTTCTTATTGAGCACATCTGCCAGCGCATCGCACTTTGCCTTTGTACGGCTGGCAATCTTTATCTCAGTGAACACATCCTTGTTCTGGCATACCTTGTGAGCGGCAACTGTAGCAACGCCACCGGCGCCGATGATAAGAACTTTTCCCATATTGTATTTCTGTTTATTTCCGACTACAAAACTACAAAAAAAAGAGCAAATCCACAAAGATTCACCCTCATATTTGCCATAGACAAGGCATAATCACTCCGGAATATACCTGTCTATTATTATATATAATGTATAGCAATGTCTATGTGCCTGAACAGACAATCATAATTGCGTCCTTGCAAAACGCTTCATTCCTCCAGTTCTTTCTGCAGTGTCTCCCACCCTGCCCTATCCTGCCACCACACATACAAGGTCTTGTAGCGATGCTCCGGGAGGCGCCTTGTACCCAGGGATATACGTGCGTAGGGCGATGACCATTCGTCCAAGGCCTTCTCGCGACGGTAGTCCCATTTAGAGTATTTGCGCTTCAGTTGCTTCTTTATCTGCCGGTACTTTAGCATGCGTGCGATCTCGTTTTCCATAAATTCGGAGAAGGAGACGCTTACCTGATGTACAGTATGGCTCTTTGGTGTGGCATGCACCTCTATGATACATTGCACCCCGTCGAACATACCGGTTAGGGAGGCTGTCGTTTCCGACATAGTCTGCACCTCATAACCTTTGTCCTCCAGGCTGTCCACGAAGGTTTCAAGGTCGCCCCCAAGTGGCAGGCCGAGGAAGAGGGCATGCTCCCCGCTTTGAGAATAAAGCGGCAACATGGAATACAGCGAGATGCATAGGAATAATGTCAGTATTCGGTTCATTGCTTATAGTAACAAAAAGTCATTCATACCCCTCCGTCGCTATGCGACACCTCCCCTGTCTCAGGGGAGGAAAGCAGCCAAGCAATCCACGATACAGTAATGTCTTTCATGCCAGGAGTATGTCTTGTTATCAAAAACATTCCGTCCGAAGTTGATGATGCTTCGGACGGAATGGTTATCTTCAGGGTTCACACCCTTGTTGCAATCATGTCATTACTTAGACACCTTCTTCTGTCCGTTCTGGATATAGACCTGACCGGCAGGAGTATCGGGCAGACGACGGCCGCTGAGGTCATAGATGGGAGCCTCACCGTTTTCTGTACCTGCACCGCCAACAGAAGAAATGCCTGTGGCTGTGGTGAAGTCAATCTCCACTACGTCATCCTTTTCGCAAGGTATCTCGGCAACGCCGTTCTCGTCGAGTGTTACATACACTTCCACGCCATTAACCTTCACACTTGCCTCGTTCAGTGCCATAGCACCCTTAGCGCAACGTACCTTCAAGGGAGCGCCGGCATGACTCTGGATGCGTACAGCCTGACACTTGCCTGCAGACCAGTTGAAGTCTACGGTAAAGTTGCCGATGGCCTTCATACCCTTCACGTTGCCCTGCTTGTTCCATACGGTGGGCACGGCAGGCATGATGTTGATGTAACCGTGTGCACTCTGCATGAGCATCTCGGCAATACCTGAGCAAACGCCGAAGTTACCGTCAATCTGGAAGGGAGCGTGGCTGTCGAACAGGTTGTAGTAGATACCGCCTGCACCGGCATTTGTACCATAGTCGGTAGAGTGCTTCAGAGCGTTCTTGATGATGATGTGTGCGTGGTCACCATCCTGGGCACGTGCCCACAGGTTAACCTTCCAGCCCATTGACCAACCTGTAGCGGCATCGCCACGGAGTTTCAGAGAGTTGACTGCAGGAGTGAAGTATTCGCTCTCGGGAGTAATCTGGTCCATGGGGAAGAGAGCCATCATGTGAGACATGTGGCGGTGACCACGGTCGTTACTGATGTCGAACGGACTGTACTTCCACTCGCGGAGCAACTTCTCGCCGGTCTTCACACCATTATAGGTTGCACCCCAACTGCCGGTATAGGTCTCTGTATGCAGACCCTTGTCGGTCTTTTCGAGGTAGAGGTTCAGTTTAGCAACGTCCTCGGTGGTAAGACCAGTGTTCTCCACGCCAAGGATACCGATAGCTTCGCTCAGGTTCTGGAACAGATAGTAAATCATCTGCTGGGCATGAGCGGTACCGTCCTCGGTCTGGTTGTCGTGCTGCTCAGCACTGAACTCGTTTGGAGCAACGAATGTGCCATCGGGATCGAACTTGTATGCGGGAGTGTAGTTGCGTACACGGTCCTGTTCGTCCTGAGTGCTGTCGAAACCACGGTCCTCAATCAAGCGGTGGAACCAGAACTGTGCGCAATCCCACATTACGGGGAAGGCCTTGGCCAGGAACTCCTTGTCCTGAGTGTAACGCCAGTGGGTCCACAGGTGGCTGGTGTACCATACGTTGGCAACGAGGTAGTTGTCGCCCCATGTGCTCATGCTATTGTAGAGAGATGTCTCTGTAAGTACGCTCCAACCATAACCATCGTTATAGCGGGTGCCCACTTCCTTCCAACCGGCACTGTTTGCACCACGAATGATGAAGTTGACGAAAGGCTTGTGCAGGTCAGAGAGGTTGGTAATCTCTGTGGGCCAGTAGTTCATCTGGATGTTGATGTTGGTGTGGATGTCGGAGTTCCAGGGAGAGTTGGCACCGCGATCGTTCCAGATACCCTGCAGGTTGTTGGGGGCAGCAATGGGCTTGCGGTTTGAACTGATAGCCAGGTAACGTCCATAGTGGAAGTACAACTGCTCCAAGAACAGGTGGTCGTTGGCTGTGCTTGTACCATTGGTATTCTTGGGATAGTAGTTGTCAACAAGAGTCTTGGTGTCAACGCTGGGAGTCTGCAGACCGAGGTCGAAGGTCATACGCTTGGTAATGGCGGTGAAGTCTTCAACATGATCCTTCTCAACAGCCGCAAAACCCTTGGCAACAGCGGCCTCGATTGCAGTCTTAACCTCCTCGCTAACGGTTTCTGGTGTAACGGCGCGGAAGTATGACTTTGAATCTACATCGCCGATAAAGTTTGTTGCACCCTTGAGGTAGAAGGTAACCTCGGTTGCATTCTGCACACTGATGCCCTTGCTTGAAGATTCCACGATAGCACCCTCGTCGGCAACGACATGCAGACGTGCAGCATACTTGACAGTCATCTTGCCGGTGAAGTATGCCATACCGTTTTCATAAGTAACACCGCCTGCGCTTATATCCGAACCCGGTTCGATAGTAAAGTTCAGGTTCATCTTGTCCTCGCCCTCTGCCTTATACTGGGCAGCGATTACCTGGTCAGGAGCAGAACTGAAATATTTGCGTGTAAACAGAGAACCGTTGCCGTTCTTGAACTGGACACCGGCAATGCCCTCTTCAATATCAAGATAGCGCACATAGTCTGTAACGCCTTCATTTATGCTCTTGTCCTTGTTCTCCACGAAAACAGAACCGAAGTCCATGAATGTACGCTGTCCGCTATTGGCACCGACAACATTGGCAGCACCGCTCCAGAGAGTCTTTTCGTTGAACTGGATTTCCTCGTTGTGCACGCCACCGAATATCATACATCCCAGTTCGCCGTTACCCAAAGGCAGGGCATACTCCATCCAGGGATAACTTACACCACTTGCTTCGGCTGAAGTCTTGTACCACAGAGTGTTGGGATTCTTGGGAGCATACTCCGTTACGCCGGTGATGTTCTGCACCTCATAGTAGTATGTGTCGGGATAATCCTCAGGATTAACCTCGGTGAAGAAGAACTTACTGCCGGTATCACCTGTCACACTGCCAGTGTTCCACAAAGCCAGGAAGTCTCCTCTTTTGTTCCACCAATGGGTACCGCCGTCTATCTTGACATAGGAAGGCGTACTATTGAAATTGAAAGTACCAGAGAATAGTGTGCTGTAGCCTGTGGTGCCGTCTTTAACCATCGTGGCACGTGCATTGGCCTCGGTACCAGTGATACCCAACACCTTAGACAGACCTGTAGAATAGTTGTAAACCTTGTACTTACCTGTACCCTGGCTTACAAAAGCCCACAGGCCCTTGTTGTCACGAGGCTTGGCACTATTGGTCAGCAGCAAGTTTCCGCCACTGGTATAGTCGGTATTCATGCTTACGAAACCGCCATGTCCACCCTGAATGGTGTAGAACTTGGTGTCGGCACTGAAATAGCTGACATAGATAGTCAAGCCGTCCACATTTACAACTGCCATAGTACCGTCCACAGATATTGCCTGCACGTCGGATGCCTTGATGACATCATTGGTCTCTATGGTAGCACTGTTCTTGTATTCCTGACCGTCATAGATGAAACCGGCAGCCGGGTCTTCTGTTCCAAGTACAACAACAGTATATACCTTGTCCTCGGGGATGGCCTCCTCAATGTAGTAGCAGTTACCTGCATCGGGGGTATCCCAGTTACTTACGGTTATACCGGCATCCATCTGGCCAGAGTTCTGTGAATTCAACTCATTGCCATTCAGACTAAGTTTCCAGGGATAAGAAGCATTGTTCACCTGCTGGATAGTCAGTGGGGTTGATGCATTTGCTTCGTAGCTACCGTTGCTGCTGACATACTTCTGTGCACCAACGCTGAAAAGATAGTAGTTGTCACCGTTCTTCTCAATACGGAACTGCTGGGTAGGATCCGTAAGGCTGGCAGTAACGCTACCTATCACCTTACCTGTGCTTGAGCACAATTGCGCAGGCAACTTGTCACTGTACAACAGGAAGGCGCGTTCACTACGGAGCACATAGACCTTGTCGTTGTCTAACTGCGACAGGTCTGTTACCTTATCTGCCCATCCTGGCACTATGGAGGCAAGGATGACAAACATTAAAAGAAAAACCTTCTTCATGTGTGGTTAATTTATTTAGGTTAATAGTTAATATCTCACTTTACACCGTAAAGTCCATTAGTTATCGCCTCTAAGGATATGGGCACATACACCATGGAATACCATCCCGGTTCTTCCTCATAGAAGAAACCTATACGACCGTCCTTCTGCAAGGTCATGGTACTGTATGCACTGCCGGTATGGCTGACGTGGTATGGCTGTTGGTTCCAATCCTCGGCAAATGCCTTGGGTGAGGCGTATGATGCGGCCTCGGTAATGTCTTTCCAGTAAATCTTCACGTCCGAACGTCCGTCGCCGGTTGGCAAAGACTGCAGGGCAAGGGTACGCTGTGCCCCGTCTGACTTTCTTCGTGCCTGAAGGATGAGTATCTCACCGTTGGTACTGTTGCGTCCCACCTTTATGCCGCCACGTTGCTGGTCGCTGGCAACTACGTCGCCCCATGCTCCGTCCACCTTTTTCGGGTCATCGGAATACTTGTAGATATTGAAGAAACGTCCGGCTCCCTTGCGGCTGCTCAGCACCACACTGCCGTCGGGCAGTTCTTCGCACTTGGGTTCGTCTCCACGGGGACAGGGCAATGCAGTCTTACCTCCAAGGGCATGCCATGTCTGGCCGAAGTCATCGGTATAGAGTACACGGTTGCCATAGTTCTTTGTCCACACTGGAGCATAAACACGATAGTGCGTTCCCACCTTTATGGTCTTGCTCTGTGTCAGTTTGCCGCTACCTACAAAAAGGCTCTGCACACGATACTTGTCGAAGCCTTCCTCGCCACGCTGCATGAAAGCGCTGTAGAACACGTTGGTAATGTCCGACCACGAGCACATCGCCCCCTTGGGAGCAGGAGAGTGCTTGCCGTACAGCGCATCGCCCCAGGTTTTGCCATTGTCGGTGCTGTACAGGCGTGCCACGGGATTCGGCTCGCCGTCGGGCCAGTTGCCGTGCCAGCATACAGTATGTCCGCAGACGTCTATGAGCAGGATGGCACCGGTCTCACGGTCTACCACCATGGCAGGATCGCCGAAACCGTCATCGCGTACTCCCTCGTCGCTGTAACTGCCTTGGATAACGTATTTCCCATCGCTCCACTTGCTTCCGTCCTTGGAACCAATGCGCATCACCTGGTCTACACGTCCGTAACCAATGTCATTGCCACAAGGGCGTGCATCGTTTATGGCCAGAAGTTTGCCGTTCTTCATGGTCACGATGCTGGGTATGCGGAAAGGTTCCTTGTCGTTGTGGAACCACAGATACTGGTACTCGCTCTCTGCATCGGCATCATAAACAACATTCCACGCATCGGGATGCTGTTCTATGCAACGCAGTGTATAGCCATGCAGTTTGTGCGCTCCTCTCAGGGCAAAGAACGCTCCGTCGGGTACATCAAAAGTTATGGTCTTGCCTGCCTCTTCGGCCTTTACCGTATAGAGGCTTGCCTTGTCTGCGATGCGGACTTCCAGCACGCCCATCCACAGATTGGTCTTGGGCGAACGTGTCTTGCCGTTCAACTGCACGTTCACCTTTACCGTCTCTGCCGTCATAGGCAATGCCATCAGCATCAACGCCACAAGCGAGAATAATTGCTTAAGACTCTTGTTCTTCATCATCAAGTATTAGGTTTTGGTTGTGTATTTTCATAATTGAGCACATGCGCCCGTATGCTACGGACACATGCGCGTCACGCACTACATTGCGAAGCAAAGATAGTGTTTTTTCCTAAAACAGAAAAGGGAAATGTCGGATATTGTTACGACTGACGTTATTTTTCCGCCAGATACATGGTGCAGATACCAAAGGTAAATCGTTTCCATTGCACGGAGCGGAAGCCGGCTTTCTGCAGGATTCCCTGCATCACCTCCCCCTGGGGGAATGCCTCCATTGTGGCAGGAAGATACGAATAGGCCTTGCTGTCCCTGCTTACAATCCAGCCCACCAGAGGCATGACCACATGGGAATAAAGCCAGAAAAGTTGGCGCATGGGGAAATGCGGCGGTGTGGCAAGTTCCACAATGAGCAGATGAGCGCCAGGACGAAGCACGCGGTACATTTCACCCAGACCGGCGTCAAGGTCTTGAAAATTCCTTACACCATAGGCTACGGTCACGGCATCAAAAGAACTATCGTCAAAGGTAAGGTGCAGACAGTCCTCCTTCTGGAAAACAATCTCGGTGCTCTGCAGTTCCGAGGCAAGGGCGCCCACTTTGCGACGCGCCACTTCCATCATGCCCTCGCTGATATCTGCGCCGACAATCTGCTGGGGTTTGAGCAACCGTCCTACCAGAATTGCAAAGTCGCCCGTACCAGTGGCTATGTCCAAGACACGTTTTGGGGCATACTTGCCCAAGGCCTCCACAGCCTTGCGCCTCCAGCCCTTGTCCACACCCATACTGAGGGCATGGTTAAGAAAATCGTAAGTGGGGGCAATGCCGTCAAACATTGCCTCCACCTGCTCTACCTTCTCTCCCTGCTGGGAGTATGGCTTTATCTGCTCTTGATTGTACATTACAGATCCCCTCCCTCGCTGGGAGGGCCGGGGTATATGTTTTTCTTCTACTTCCTACTCTCCAGCCACTTCGTCACGTTGCGCTCGATACGCTGCTGTATATCGCCTTCGCTATCGGCAGGAACAAACTTAGTGCCCGTAATGTGCTCGTACAGCTCGATATAACGGTCGCTCACGCTCTGTGCATACTCGTCTGTTATCTCGGGCATAACGTCACCGGGGCGGTTCATGAAGTCGTGTTCAATGAGCCACTGGCGCACGAACTCCTTGGAGAGTTGCTTCTGGGGTTCGCCCTTCTCGAACTTCTCCTCGTAGCCCTCGGCATAGAAGTAGCGTGAACTGTCTGGGGTATGTATCTCGTCAATCAGGATAACCTTACCGTCGCGCTTGCCGAACTCATACTTGGTGTCCACGAGGATAAGGCCCATCTTGGCGGCTATTTCAGAACCGCGCTGGAAAAGAGCGCGTGTGTACTGTTCCATCTGCTCGTAGTCTTCCTTGCTTACTATACCCTGAGCAATGATTTCCTCCTTGCTTATGTTCTCGTCATGACCCTCATCTGCCTTGGTGGTGGGAGTGATGATGGGTTCGGGGAAACGTTCGTTCTCGCGCATACCCTCGGGCAGACGCACGCCGCATATCTCACGGCATCCGTTCTTGTACTCGCGCCATGCAGAACCGGTCAGATAACCGCGGATAATCATTTCCACGCGGAAGCCCTCGGCACGAAGGCCCACTGTTACCATGGGATCGGGAGTGGCCAGTTTCCAGTTGGGAACGATGTCAGCTGTAGCATCCAGGAACGAAGCTGCTATCTGGTTCAGACACTGGCCCTTGAAAGGAATTCCTTTAGGCAGGATTACGTCGAATGCAGAAATACGGTCGGTGGCTACCATAACGAGAAGGTCACCATCAATGTCATAAACGTCACGAACCTTGCCGTGATATACACTCACCTGACCTGGCAGGTTAAAGTCTGTACGTGTTAATGCTTTCATATCTATATAATTTATATTTTACCTATTATACACTCCCGGCTTTCCATTTGTCATGGGGCACAGACAACACTGATGCGACTGATTTACACAGATTCCGATTTCCGTTTTCCCATTCTTATACCCTCCCCCTTCGGGTTGCCCCCCTGGGTCAAAGGGAGAAAGTGAGGACCGGTACACTCCGTTTTCCACCCTATCTACTCCCTCCCATTCAGGGGCGAACGAGGTCTTTAGAAGATGGACTAAATGTCCATCTGTGCCTTGTGAGGGGAGCAATCCCCATTGCGACGCGCGGACTGGCCGGGGAGGGGTCCGCTTTCACCTTTCCGTTTATCATACGCCTCCACTATCCTTGACACCAGACGGTGGCGCACTATATCTTTGCGGTTCATGTGCACGAATCCTATGCCGCTTACTCCGTCCAGGATTTCCAAGGCCTCGGAAAGTCCGCTTCTGACGCCACGGGGCAGGTCCACCTGCGATGTGTCTCCAGTGATTATCATCTTGGTGTTCATGCCCATTCGTGTCAGGAACATCTTTATCTGTGCCGAAGTGGTGTTCTGCGCCTCATCAAGGATAACAACGGCATCGTTCAGCGTGCGTCCTCGCATGAAAGCCAAGGGAGCGATCTGCACGATGTTCTGTTCCATCATCTCGCGCAACTTCTGTGCCGGAATCATATCCTCCAGAGCATCGTAGAGGGGTTGCAGATAAGGGTCTATCTTGTCCCTCATGTCACCTGGTAGGAAACCAAGTTTCTCGCCTGCCTCCACTGCCGGGCGCGAAAGGATTATCTTGCGTATTTCCTTGTTCTTCAGCGAGCGCACGGCCAGCGCTATGCTCATGTATGTCTTGCCGCTACCGGCAGGTCCGGTGGCGAATATCATATCGTTCTCCTGATAAAGGCGCACCAGTTTCTGCTGGTTCTCGCTTCTGGCGGAAATAGGTTTGCCCGTTACGCTGTACACCACCACGCCTTCCACGCCCTCCTTGCTGACACGTTCGCCACGCAGAACATGCAGGATATCCTCCTCAGTCAGGCTGTTGTACTTCAGGCAGTGTTTCTGGAGTTTCTCTACATTCTCCTCCAGAGCGCACATTTCCAATTCATCGCCCATCACATGGAGCACGTTGCCACGTGCCACAATGCGCAACTTGGGATAGAGGGCCTTCACCATCTGGATATTGGCATTATTGACCCCATAGAACACTACGGGGTCCACATCTTCCAGTATGATATGCTTTTCTATCATCTATTGAATGGTTTCGTGTACAAAGTTACATAATATATTTGGATTATACGTCATTTTATAATAACTTTGTCACGAAAATCATGAGACGACTAAAGAAAAACTATTACCTGGCACTGTTTTGCTGCACGGTTGGCATACTGGGAATTGTGAGGATGGCGAATGGCGAAAGCCCCGCCACAGCCAAACAGCCCCTACCCCAACCCGCACACCGCCATCCCATATACTCTGTCCCTTCTTTCAGTGGTACGTTCCCCGATCTTCAGGAGACGCACGCCGAGAGTGCAAGGCAGTGGGGTGTAAAACCTGTAAGAAACCGCATAGAGGCAGAAAAGAGGAAAAGCGAACTGGTATTCATAGGTTCCAACCCCTTCTACAAGATGGACCCTGGCATGAACAGCAGCATCCCCTATCTCGTGCCACGCGCCGCATCGGCACTGGAAACCATAGCACGTAACTATCTGGACTCTCTCCACGTGAAGGGCATTCCCTTGCATAAGATTCTGGTAAGCAGTGTCCTGCGAACCGAGGAGGACGTGGAAAGACTACGGCGCACCAACATCAACGCATCCCCCGAATCATGCCACCGCTATGGCACAACCTTCGACATCCCATACAACAGATACCACACCGTTGAGCCACCCCACGAGAATCGCCGTGCAGTGCAGAACGACACCCTCAAATGGATACTTGCAGAGGTATTAAGGGATGTACGCGAAAATGGCCTGTGTCATATCAAGTATGAAGTAAAACAGGGATGCTTCCACATTACAGCAAGATGAAGGAATACGGACTCATAGGATTGACACTGGGACACAGCTTTAGCAGAAATTTCTTTACAGAGAAATTCCAGCAAGAGGGCATTGACGCCCAATATCTCAACTTCGAGATACCCGACATAGGGTGTCTTGCAGACATTCTTCGCAAGCATCCGAATCTGGAGGGGCTGAACTGCACCATCCCCTACAAGGAGTCCATACTGCCGTATCTTGACGACATCACGTCGGAGGCCCGGGAAATAGGTGCCGTGAACGTGGTGAAGATCCAACGTGACGAAAACTACACCGGCGGCAGGTGCATGGACGGCATCCGGCTGACTGGCCACAACAGCGACATCATAGGTTTTACCAACAGTATATCCCCTCTGCTGAAGCCGCACCACAGGAAAGCCTTGATTTTAGGTACCGGAGGAGCGGCAAAAGCCATTAGGACAGGACTGGAGAAACTGGGCATAAACTGCACCTATGTCAGCAGAAAAGTGGGCGGAAACCGCCTCACCTACAAGGAAGTCAGCCCCGACACCTTGCAGGAATACCATGTAATCGTGAACTGCAGCCCCGTAGGAATGTTCCCCCACACCGACGAGGCACCGGACCTGCCATACGGCGCCCTTTCTCCCGACCACCTCCTGTACGACCTCATCTATAATCCCGAAATGACCATGTTCCTGCAATATGGAGCACAGCACGGCGCCGTAGTGAAGAACGGCCAGGAGATGCTGGAACTGCAGGCTGTTGCCAGTTGGGACATCTGGACTTCCGACAAGAGGTAAGCCGTTTAACGGACGCCCGCAAAACCAAACGGGGAACACAAAAGCAAGAGACGTCAAAGAACCAAAGGCAACAGGACTCTATCTGACAAAACAGTCAACATTTCCATAGCGCTTACCGCAACTTACTTCATTTTTTAGTGCCCCTGCCCCTCGTCCTTAGGCGCTACGGTTCGAAAAACCTCAAATATATTTGATATTTTACTCACTTCTTCGTATCTTTGTGCCCATAAATATAATACATTATCATTATGAGCAACCAAAGATACATGATGCGCGGTGTATCCGCTGCAAAGGAGGACGTACACAACGCCATCAAGAACATAGACAAGGGACTTTTCCCCCAAGCCTTCTGCAAGATAATCCCCGACATACTGGGAGGCGACCCCGAGTACTGCAACATCATGCATGCCGACGGTGCCGGAACAAAGTCTTCTCTGGCATACATGTACTGGAAGGAGACCGGCGATCTGGGCGTATGGAAAGGCATTGCCCAGGATGCGCTTATCATGAACACCGACGACCTCCTGTGTGTGGGCGCTGTGGGCAACATCCTGGTAAGTTCCACCATCGGACGCAACAAGATGCTCATCCCGGGCGAAGTCATCTCTGCCATCATCAACGGCACTGACGAACTGATGGCCGAGATGCGCGAAATGGGAGTAGGCATCTACGGCACAGGGGGCGAGACCGCCGATGTGGGCGACCTGGTACGCACCATCATCGTGGACAGCACCGTCACCTGCCGCATGAAGCGCAGCGATGTCATTGACAATGCCAACATCCGCCCCGGAGATGTCATCGTGGGTCTTTCAAGCACAGGACAGGCCACCTACGAGAAGGAGTACAACGGCGGCATGGGCAGCAACGGTCTGACCTCTGCACGCCACGACGTTTTCAACAAGTACCTGGCCGAAAAGTATCCCGAGAGTTATGACCACCAGGTGCCTGAAGAACTGGTATATAGCGGCAAGTACAAACTTACCGACGAGGTGGAGGGTGCACCCCTCACCGCCGGCAAACTGGTTCTCTCCCCCACCCGCACTTATGCTCCTGTGGTAAAGAGATTGCTTGACGAGATGCGTGCCGACATACACGGCATGGTGCACTGCACCGGTGGCGCACAGACCAAGGTGCTGCACTTCGTCAGCGACAACTGCCGCGTCATCAAGGACAACATGTTCCCCGTGCCACCTCTGTTCCGTGCCATACAGGAAGAGAGCCAGACAGACTGGAGCGAGATGTACAAGGTGTTCAACATGGGCCACCGCCTGGAGGTCTATGTTGCTCCCGAAATGGCAGAGAAGGTAATAGCCATTTCCAAGTCATTCAACATCGACGCACAGATTGTGGGACACATAGAGGAGGGCAAGAAGAGCCTGACCATAAAGAGCGAGTTCGGCGAGTTCAACTACTAATCCCTGAGACTTACAGAAATGGCAAACAACTTGCTTGAACGACTGGAAGGCCTGGTGTCGCGCTTTGAGGAGGTGTCCACCCTCATTACAGACCCCGGCGTCATAGCCGACCAGAAGAGATACGTGAAACTGACCAAGGAGTACAAGGACCTCGGCCGCATAGTGGATGCCCGCAAGGAATATGTGGGATGCCTGCAGAACATTGCCGACGCAAAGGAAATGCTGGCCATGGAGGAGGATGCCGAAACAAAGGAGATGCTGCGCGAAGAACTCTCCGAGAGCGAAAAGCGCATCCCCGAACTCGAGGACGAGATAAAACTGCTCCTCGTACCTGCCGACCCCGAGGACGACAAGAACGTCATCATGGAAATCCGTGGCGGTACGGGTGGCGACGAGGCGGCCCTCTTTGCCGGCGACCTGTTCCGCATGTACAGCAAATACATTGAGACTAAGGGATGGAAGATGGCCGTGTCCAGTTTCAGCGAGGGTTCCTCAGGCGGATACAAGGAAATCATCTTCAGCGTCACCGGCGAAGGCGTGTACGGCATCATGAAGTACGAGAGCGGTGTGCACCGCGTACAGCGTGTACCTGCCACAGAGACACAGGGACGTGTACACACCAGCGCCGCCACAGTGGCAGTACTTCCCGAAGCCGAGGAGTTCGATGTGGAAATCAACGAGGGTGCCATCAAGTGGGATACCTTCCGCTCAAGTGGTGCCGGCGGACAGAACGTAAACAAGGTGGAGTCCGGCGTGCGTGCCCGCTACATGTGGCGCAACCCATTCACCAACGAGGACGAAGAAATTCTGGTGGAGTGTACCGAGACACGCGACCAGCCCAAGAACAAGGAGCGTGCCCTGGCTCGCCTGCGCACATTCATCTACGACAAGGAGCACCAGAAGTATCTGGACGACATCGCCTCAAAGAGAAAGACCATGGTATCCACCGGCGACCGCTCTGCCAAGATACGCACCTACAACTATCCGCAGGGACGCATCACCGACCACCGCATCGGCTACACCATCTACAACCTCAGCGCTTTCATGGACGGCAGCATACAGGACTGCATAGACCACCTCATCGTGGCAGAAAACGCAGAACGCCTGAAAGAAGCCGAACTGTAAAGCAATACCAACAAAAACTATAGTCACTATAAAATCTATAGAATCTATAGGATCTATAACCCAAGTCTAACCCTTAACCCCAAATACTATGACCAGACAAGAACTTATCCGTAATATCAAGACAAAGCGCAGTTTCCTCTGCGTAGGCCTTGACACCGACCTGAAGAAAGTACCTGCCCACCTCCTGAACGAGGAAGACCCCATCTTCGCGTTCAACAAGGCCATCATAGATGCCACCGCCGCATACTGCGTGGCATACAAGCCCAACCTTGCCTTCTACGAGGCTTTTGGCGTGAAAGGTCTCATGGCTTTCGAGAAGACGGTAAAGTACATCCAGGAGAACTACCCCGACCAGTTCATCATCGCTGATGCCAAGCGTGGCGATATCGGCAACACTTCTGCCATGTACGCACGGACGTTCTTCGAGGAATACAATCTCGACTCCGTTACCGTAGCGCCCTACATGGGCGAGGATAGCGTAACCCCCTTCTTGGGCTATGACGGCAAGTGGGTCATCCTCCTTGCACTTACCAGCAACAAGGGCAGCCACGACTTCCAGTTGACAGAGAGCACCGACGGCGAGAAACTCTTCCAGAAGGTTCTGCGCAAGAGCCAGGAGTGGGCCGGCAACGACCAGATGATGTACGTGGTGGGCGCCACACAGGGACAGGCCTTCGAGGAAATACGCAAGATAGTGCCCGACCACTTCCTTCTCGTGCCTGGCGTAGGTGCCCAGGGCGGTTCACTTAGCGAGGTGTGCAAATACGGCATGACACAGGACTGCTGCCTGCTGGTAAACAGTTCACGCGCCATCATCTATGCCGACAACACAGAGAACTTTGCCAATGCTGCTGCCGAGGCGGCAAAGGCCGTACAGGAGGAAATGGCAGCAGAACTGGACAGCAGAGGCATCTAACACTCCCCAAAGACCCCAAAGACCCTAAAGACCTTAAAGACCCTAAAGACCCGTCATAAACCCAAAATAATAACATGGAATTCAGCGCACAAATGATAGCCGGACTTGTTGGGGGAACCGTAGTAGGCGACCCGCAAGCCACCGTATCCGATTTCGCGAAGATAGAGGAAGGCCGCCCCGGCTGCATCAGTTTCCTTGCCAACGACAAATACGAGCATCACATATACACTACCGAAAGCAGCATCGTGCTTGTCAATGACTCCTTCGAGCCAAAACAGGAAATCAAGGCCACACTGATAAAGGTGGCAAACTCCCGCGAGGCCGTAGCCAACCTCATCAACATATACGACAGCATGAAGCCCAAACCCAAGGGCATAGACCCCACGGCTTCCATAGACCCCACCGCCACCATCGGCAAGGATGTCTACATTGGCCCCTTTGTGGCCATTGGTCCTAAGGCGGTGATCGGAGACGGCTGCATCCTGCATCCGCATGTCACCATAGGGGAAAAGGCCACCATTGGCGACAACACCGAGATGTATGCCGGCAGTGTGGTGTACCACGACTGCAAGGTGGGGGCAAGGTGCATACTCCATGCCAACGCTGTCATAGGTGCCGACGGGTTCGGCTTTGAACCTACAGCAGAGGGTTACAAGAAGATTGCGCAGATCGGCATAGCCGTACTGGAGGACGATGTGGAAATCGGAGCCAACTCCTGTGTGGACCGTGCCGTAATGGGCGAAACCGTCATACATCGCGGCACAAAGATAGACAACCTCGTGCAGATAGGCCACAACTGCGAAGTGGGTAGCCATACTGTAATGTCGGCCCAGGTTGGAGTGGCGGGTTCCACAAAGATAGGCGAATGGTGCATGTTCGGCGGACAAGTGGGAATAGCAGGCCATGCCACCATAGCAGACAGGACCCAGGCCGGTGCGCAGTCAGGCATACCCAACAGCGTCAAGAAGCCCGACCAGCAACTCATGGGTTCTCCTGCCATTGAGCCGCGCACATGGTGGAAGGCTCAGGCCGTAGTAAAACAACTCCCCGACATGTGGACCTCCATGAACCGCATGAAAAAGGAGATAGAGGAACTGAAAGCACAACTACAGGAACAGAAAAAGCAGGATTAGTCCCTCTCCACAACAGAACATACACATTATATATATATGAAACAACGCACACTGACATCACCTTTCACACTACATGGCAAAGGACTTCACACCGGCATGGACCTTACTGTCACATTCTGTCCGGCCCCGGAAAACCACGGGTACAAGATCCGACGCGTAGACATGGAAGGACAACCAACAATAGATGCCGTTGCCGAAAATGTAATAGAAACAACCAGAGGTACTGTACTCGGTATCGGGGATGCACGTTGCAGTACCATCGAGCATGGCCTCAGTGCCTTGTATGCCTTTGGCATTGACAATGTATTGATACAGGTGGACGGACCGGAATTCCCCATCCTTGACGGCAGTGCGGCTCCATACGTACAGAAAATACATGAGGCCGGCATATCTGAGCAGAATGCCGACAAGAACTGGCTCATCATTACGGAACCGGTAGAGATAATGGACGACAGTACCGGTTCGCACATAACCATACTGCCTGCCGACGACTTCGCCGTTTCCGTAACCATAGACTTCAACTCCAAGATGATGCCCATCCAGACTGCAACGCTGAGGGACATCAACGACTTTGAAAAAGAGTTCTCTGCGGCACGTACCTTTGTCTTCGTCAGGGAAATAGAGCAGCTGCTGGCTTTGGGATTGATAAAGGGCGGCGACCTGGACAATGCCATAGTCATCTACGAAAGACAGACCACACAGGAGAGCATGGACAAACTCTGCCAACTGACCAAGGCGGAATGGCACGATGCCACCAAACTGGGTTACATACAGCACAAACCTCTCGTGTGGGACAATGAGCCTGCCAGACACAAACTGCTGGACATCATCGGCGACATTGCTCTCGTGGGCAGACCCATAAAAGGACATATCGTTGCCACCAAACCCGGACATACCATCAACAATAGGTTCGCCCGGTTGCTGAGGGGATAAGGAGAAGAAGACCCCTCCCCAACCTCTGCGCTCTCTGTCGTAGCGAAGCTTGCGACCCCTCCAGCGCCAGCGTGAATACAAAAAACTCTGCGTTCTTTGCGTAATCTGCGTGAGAACAAAAATGCGTGAGAGCAAAAACATACCAATAATAAACGGACGCGGCATGCCGCGTCCCTACTGCAAGACAACACACATATAGTTACACCATCACCAACCTCTGCGCCCTCTGTCGTAGCGAAGCTTGCGACCCCTCCAGCGCCAGCGTGAATACAAAAAACTCTGCGTTCTTTGCGTAATCTGCGTGAGAGCAAAAATGCGTGAGAGCAAAAACATACCAATAATAAACGGACGCGGCATGCCGCGTCCCTACTGCAAGACAATACAAAAAATACCGACAAACCAATAACTATTAACATACTATGATCAGCCCCTTAGCATTCATCCATCCCGAAGCACAAATCGGAGAGAATTGTGAGATTGGCCCTTTCTGCTATATCGACAAGAATGTAGTAATCGGCGACAATAACGTACTGATGAACAGTGTCACCGTACTTTACGGCGCAAGAATAGGAAACGGCAACAAGTTCTTCCCCGGTGCCGTCATAGGAGCCGTTCCACAGGACCTGAAGTTCCATGGCGAGGAGACAACTGCGGAAATTGGAGACAACAACACCTTCCGCGAGAATGTCACCATAAACCGTGGCACTGCTGCCAAGAACAAGACCGTGGTAGGCAGCGGCAACCTGTTCATGGAGGGGGTACACATCGCCCACGACGACATCATTGGCAATGAATGCATCATTGGCAACGGCACAAAACTGGCCGGCGAAGTGACTATAGACGACCGCGCCATCCTTTCTGCCAACGTGCTCGTACACCAGTTCTGCCGCATCGGCAGCTACTGCATGGTTGGCGGCGGCACACGCAGCGCACAGGACATCCTGCCATACGCCATGATAGCACGCGACCCTGCCGCATACTGCGGCCTGAACACCGTGGGACTGCGCAGACGTGGTTTCAACCGCGACATCATAGATAACATCCACCGCACCTACCAGATCATACTGCAAGGCACAGGACTGCTGAAAGACCTGCTCGCCAAGGTGGAGGAAGAGATACCCAACTCTCCCGAAATAGACTACATACTGGACTTCATACGTACAAGCAAGAGAGGCTTTATAAGATAGAATTATCATGACACACCGTTTCTTATTGTTTTGCGAGGAAGAGCCAAACTTCGTCATGGAAATAATGGCGTCGCCGTCCACATCCTTCCACGAACTGCACACACTGATACACAAGACCTGCGGTTATGAGGAGAACGGAGACCACCTTTTCCTTATATGCAACGAGGACTGGAAAGTAAAGGAGAAGATACACCTGCACGACACGGCCTCCATTGGTTATGACGAGGATTTCTTCCTAATGGAGAACTCCATTTTAGAAGATTTCATCGAGGAAGAAGGCCAGCACATGGCTTATATCTACGAAACAAGCGCCAGAAAGAAGTTCTTGATAGAATTAGTGGAGAATATCTTCGGTGAAATGACAGAAAAAGCCTTCGTCCGCCGCCAAAAAGGCATTGCGCCGGCACAAATCGACGAAACCGACTTTTCACAGGCAGCAGCAGCCACTGCCGTCACGCCTCCAAGCGCAGACGAGCAGTCAGAAGAGGACATAGACACTGACAACTCCTTCGCCGAGGACGAAATCGACATGGAGGGTTTTGAAGTGACAGAGATGTAGAGCATCACCGCACACACAAAAATAATGACACCTCTTCTTATCGTCATATTGGGACCAACGGCAGTAGGAAAGACCGAACTTACCCTATCGTTGGCAGAACATTACGCTTGCCCTATCCTCAACTGCGACTCCAGACAAATCTACCGCGACATGAGGATAGGCACTGCTGCGCCCACACAGGAACAACTGGACAGAGTCAGGCATTATTTTGTCGGGCAACTGGCTCTGAACGACTACTACAGTGCGGCGAGATACGAGCAGGAGGTTTTGCAACTCACATCACAACTTTTCAAGACACACGACACCCTTATCCTGTCAGGGGGCAGCATGATGTACGTGGATGCCGTATGCAATGGCATTGACGACATCCCCACCGTAGACAAGGAGGTAAGGGCAACGCTCGCCGAAAGACTGAAGAACGAGGGAGTGGACACACTCCTGGCCGAACTGAAACTGGTGGACCCGGAACATTACGACACGGTCGACCGAAGGAACGCCAAGCGTGTTGTCCATGCTTTGGAAATATATTACACAACGGGCAAACCGTATTCCACATTCCTGACAAGAAAGACATTGCGATGCGGCGACAACTCCGCACAAACGGCAGACAGACCGTTCAGGATCCTGAAGATAGGGCTTGAGCGTCCGCGCGAAGAGTTGTTTGCACGCATAAACGCCAGAGTGGACGAAATGGTCAACTCAGGCCTCTTGCACGAAGCCATGACCCTCCTGCCCCACCGGCAAGAAAACGCACTGAACACGGTAGGTTACAAGGAGATGTTCAACGTCCTCGACGGCACATGGGAACTCCCCATGGCAATAGAGCGCATAAAGAAAAACACACGCGTCTATGCCAAAAAGCAGATGACGTGGTTCAAGCACGACACCGGCATCACATGGTTCCATCCGGACGACAGGGACAATATCATCAAACACATTAACAAAATCCTTACAACCGGGGAGTAGCAGAAAGACCTGCCTACTCCCCTTTTTTATTCTCCCCGAGAACAAGGGCGAGTCACCGAGGGTGACAGGGGCGAGTCACCGAGGACAACAAGGGCGAGTCACCCGGGACAACAAGGGCGAATCACCCGGGAGGACAAGGATGCGTTGTCAAGAGAACAAGAAATCGACGTACTCACCACTCACTTTTTCACCCTGAGGCAGGTGGAGGGAGGGGCATATTAAGCACCTATGCACCAACGGTGCCACATCCTAAGCCTCACTATAACAGACAGTTCTGCCACACCCCTCCCCACCTTGTGGCACTCTCCCTTGGCTCAGGGGAAGGAAGCAGACGAATACACCACACGACACACGCCCGAACCAACGGGACAAGCACCAGGCCACACCTCCACTGAATGTTCTGCCTCACACCGAGCACAAAGGATTCACGGAAAAATTTCTTGACAAACGAAAAGACAGGCAGTTACATGAGCAGAAGTGGGAATCTGCGAATTCCGTGAATTCCTTTAGATTTGCGAAGTAAAAGAAAGGTAAGCAAATCTAAAGGAATCCGCAGAATTCACGGAAAACATCCTTGAATAAAAAGTGAGAAGTCAAGCATTCACACGAACCGCAATCCACAGAATCTGCCGCAGACTTCGTTATGACGTGCGTGCGCCGCCACGACCGAATGAGTGTAGATAAGACACATCCGTTTCCCGGCCTCTTTTTAACATTTCTATGAACTCTTTTGGGATTTTTGTGTTAAAAACTACTATTTGCGCTCATTCATCCGAGCACAAAGGCCCGTATTCGCAAAAAAAATCTTAATTTTGCTTTCACACAGCATATAATATGCGCAAACAAAAGGGGCAAATTGTGCACAAAAGCCAACGACACCTCAATAAAGACAAAGAGAACAGACAGCGAAAACCTAAAAAAAGCAAAATATTTTTTTAACTAAACAATCTATAAAACCAAAAATTATGCGTATGAGAAACCGTTTAAGCAAATGTAGCAAGCATGTGGCCTTCGCCGCATGTATGCTGGCTCTCGGCGGAAGCTTCTCGGCATGTCAGGACGAGTACACACTGGACGATGCAAAACCCGTGTGGCTCAACTCCAGCATCTACGAGACTCTTGAGAGCGACGGAAGTTACACGAACTACCTGCGCCTGATTGGTGACCCCGATGTCAACACGGGAGAGAACAACGACGAAAGTTCTCTGGTGCAGATTCTGTCAAAGACCGGTTCTAAGACAGTGTTTGCCGCCAACGACCAGGCATGGCAGAACTTCTTCGAGGCAAACAAGAAGTTGCCCAAGGCCAACCCTTGGCACTATGCCCAAAGTTACGAGCAGCTGTCCAAGAACCAGAAGAAACTTCTGCTTCACACCAGCATGCTGAACAATGCCATCACCATGGAGAGCCTGTCCAGCAACTCTGGCGAGACACCCACTCCTGGTATGTATCTGCGTCGCTACACTGATGTCGAGGTTGTGGACACAATCACAAAGATTGCTGTTACAGACCTGCCCAAGAGCTACTGGACTGCAGACAAGCAGGCCACAGAAGACGGTCTTGCACAACCCGAGGTAGACCAGTGGAGCCGTATCCGCAACGGCGGTCTGCTCGGTTATGACTCAATCTACATGGTTATGGACAGCTCCCTGACCATGATGATCCACTTCACCAACGAGTACATGGCCAAGAAGCAGATTACCGACGAGGACTTCCGCATCATCATGGGTCGCGAGCGTGTCACAAGCGACGTACATATCTATGACGCCCTTCTGGACAGCGCCGACATCGTTTGCGAAAACGGTTATATCAACATGACAGAAAAGCCCCTCGTGCCACTGGCCAACATGGCAGAGGCTATCCGTACAAACGGCAAGACCTACATCTACAGCCACATACTGGACCGCTTCTCTGTTCCTTTCCAGAACAAGACCGTAGCACGTCTGTATTCCAAGTTGGACCCCAACTTCCTGGAAACCGACACCCTCTACTCAAAGCGTTATTACTCTAAGCGCTCCTACGGCTCAACAGGTACCATTGACGTGGCTTTGACCAACGACGAACGTGGCAACCTGTTTGCCAACGGTGAGGCTATCCTCAAATTCGACCCGGGATGGAACGAGTACTACCCCTCTGGTGAATCTCCTGAAACCGACATGGGCGCAATGTTCGTTCCCAACGATGCACAGATGGTTGAGTATTTCAACACCGGTGGTGGTAAGACACTGCTCGAGGAGTATTGTAAAGACCATCACATCGGACAATACAGCGCTAATACCGAACAGGATCTGGAACTTCTCTACAATGACATTGACCAGATTCCCTTGAGCATATTCTACAGTATCCTCAACCATGGTATGTTCGACAGCTTCGTGGCCACCGTGCCCAGCAAGATGCTGAAGCAGCGCGAAACCACCACTCAGGAGCAGATCTTCACCGAGCCTGACACAAAGCTTGCAAAGGAAGGCGGTAACATCGACACAGTCCTCGTGACATGTAACGGTGCCCTATATATTATGAATAATGTATTCACACCCTCCGACTTCAACTGTGTTGCCACTCCTGCGTTCATCCGTTCTACCAACAAGATCTTGCGCTGGGCCATCTACAGCGATGCTACACTGACCAGCCCCATCATGAACGTAAACTACTATGCATACCTCAAGGCCATGCAGAGCCGCTTCAGCTTCTTCCTGCCCAACGACGAAGCTATGCAGTACTACTATGACCCCATGAGTTTCACCAGCCGTTACCCCCGCGTAATGCGCTTCCTCTACACCTCCGGCAACTTCCCCATTGCCACCAAGAGTTCAAAGGGCATCTCAGTTCTGGCCAACTTTGACGTTAACACAGGTACCATCGGCCGTGACCTGTCTACACAGACTACCAACCAGCAGGAGGTTGTCAACCGTCTGCGCCAGTTGCTCGAGCACAACACCATTGTACACGAGGATGGTGTGAACGCCATCAATACCGAAGAGGACGAGTACTACCTCTCAAAGAACGGTATGGGTATCAAGGTTATACGCGACGAGACCGGTGTTATCAAGGCTCAGGGCGGTTTCCAAATCGAGAACGAGCGCGAAGGTCTGGCACACAACCACCCCGGTATCCTCTACTGTAACGTACTGGAGAAGGGTGACTACAAGAACGGTTGCACCTTCACTGTTGACGCTCCCCTGATTCCCGCTTCACGAAGCGTATTCAGCGTGATGTCAAACATCAAGCGCGGCCAGAAGGGCGAACCTCAGGACTACAACAGCCCCGAGACAATAGAGTCTAACCCCTACTATGAGTTCTTCAGACTCTGTAACGAGGCAAACGAGAACCTGATCGTCAAGTCTGGTGTTGTCGATGAGAACGACCCCAAGTATGACGTAAGCCCCTCACAGGGCGCTACTGCTCTGAACAAGGCTGTAAACAAGTACATGACCTTCGTGGACAACAATGCCGTAGACTATAACATTCAGTTCTGGGACAACTACAACTACACAGTATTTGCTCCCACCAACGAGGCTATCAGAGAGGCCATCGCAAACGGTCTGCCCACATGGGAAAGCATCGAGGCTGATTTTGAGGCATGCGCCAACGAAGAGGGAGAACTGACTAATGGCACAGACAGTCTGCGTATCCAAGAGAAGATTATATACCTCACCAACTTCATCCGCACTCACTTTGCCGACAATACCGTATTCGCCGACAAGTCTGACATGAATGCAGAGATGTTTACCAGCAGCTTCAACAACGAGACTGGTCTGTTCGTCAAGTCATTCGTTCAGAGAGAGGGCGGTATGCTCAAGGTTAAGGACAACACCACAACCGGCCAGTGGATTACCACTAAGTACACCACAGACGACGGCCGCGATGTGAAGAACATCATGACCTGCGACCGCGAGTGTAACTCAAAGGTAAAGGACCAGAGCATGAACAACAAGACCACAGATGCCAGCAACTATGCTGTAATACATCTGATTAACGGTGTTCTGAACCATGAGGACCTTGTTAACGGTCAATACCCCGACTTCCAGAAAGATGCAGAAGAAAATGGTGGTAAGGCCGCACGCGCATACATTCAGAAATTCGCAATCCGATAAAAACATAAACCATGAATAATATCATAAAGCTATTTTTGCTGTGGGCCGTGGTCACTATGGCTCTCCCAGCTAACGCACAACGCCGTATCTCCGGTACCGTATCGGACGATATCGATGTTATTATCGGTGCCAATGTAAAGGAGGTTGACAAGAACAACCGTATCCTGAATGCTACGGTAACCGACTTCAACGGTAACTTCACCATGACCCTGAAGGACGACAAGAGCAACCTTGTCATCTCCTATATCGGTTATAAGACAGTTACCATCCCCACTGCCGGCAAGACAGTGTTCAAGATTCACATGGTGGACAATGCCAAGGTGATGCAGACCGTAGAGATCACAGCCAAGAAGCTGGCCGCGACCACCGGTCTTGACATCCCTGAACGTGAGTTCTCCGGTGCAGTACAGAAATTCGATATGGCCGACCTCGACGGTCTGTCCTTCACCTCTGTCGACGAGGCTCTGCAAGGTCAGATTGCCGGTCTGGACGTTGTTGCCAACTCCGGTAACGCCGGTGCAGGTACAACAATGCGTCTGCGCGGTACCAGCACCTTGAACGGTAACGCACAGCCCCTTATCGTTGTTAACGACCACATCTTCGAACTTCCCGATGATGCCATGCAGGGAGTGGACTTCTCCAACATGGACAACGAGGAACAGTTCTCTACACTGCTGAACGTAAACACCGAGGACATAGAGAGCATTACCGTACTGAAGGACGGTGCCGCTGCAAAGTGGGGTTCTAAGGGTTCTAACGGTGTAATCGAAATCAAGCTGAAGCGCGGTAAGCGCGGTAAGACTGCCGTTACCTTCAACTACAAGTTCACCGGCACATGGCAGCCCGACGGCTACAAGATGCTGAACGGTGACGAGTACACCATGTACATGAAGGAATCATACTACAACCCCACAAACACTTCCAAGAGTCTTCTGGAGTTGGACTACAACAACACCTACGGCAGTATCTTCCACAACTACAACAAGAATACCGACTGGGTGGACGCTATCAGCCGTTTCGGTAAGGAGCACCACTACTACCTGACCCTCTCCGGTGGTGGTGAAAAGGCTACATTCCGTATCGGTGCAGGTTATGACATGAACGACGGTACTACCATCAACCAGGACTTCAACCGTTTCAGCACGATGACCGCTCTGGACTACTGGGTCAGCGACCGCATCAAGTTCAGTTCAAACATCAACATGACCTTCACCACACGTCATAACAACAGTGTTGCCAACGCTGCCAACAGCAAGGCCTACAAGGCTATGCCCAACATGAGCATCTATGCATACGACATCAACGGCAACCCCGTTTATGACCAATATGGCAATCCCCAGTACTTCAACATGTTGCCCCTGGCTGCAAACGCCGGTTACACTAACGGTATAGAGAACGACGGTTTCCACACCTCTTGGGAACTCCGTGATATGTTCCAGAACGGCAACCCCGTGGCTTATGCCAACCTGAGCGACAACAAGCAGAAGCAGTACAACCTGACTCCCCAGTTCAGCGTTGAGTACAAGCTCCTGGGCAAGGAAAGCGACCAGTGGCGTCTGAACTACGTGGGCGACGTTCAGCTGAACATCTACAACACCAGCGAGGATGCATACAACCCCGCAGAACTCATCAACATGCCTTGGATCAATGGTGGTGATAACGGCGCTGACAACGGAAAATACAACAACAACCGTAACACCGTGTACAACAGTGAGTACAAGTCACTGGAATTCACTACCCGTCACGACCTGCGTTTCTACAGCGCATTCAAGAACACCAAGCACAGTCTGAGCGGTCTTGCCCGTTTCGAGATGCACTCAGGTAACTCTACCAGCCAGAGCAAGAGCATCTGGAACGTACCCGACGGCGTTCAGGATCCCACTTCTCCCGGTATGCTGTACCAGGCCAATGCCAGCAATGGTTCATGGCGCGGCCAGAGCTTCTTCTTCCAGGCACACTATTCTTACGACGGTAAGTACAACCTCGATGCCAGCGTACGTGTAGACGGTAGCACCAACTTCGGTGCCGGCAACAAGTACGGTACATTCCCCTACTTCGCCGCACGTTGGAACATCTCTGACGAAAAGTGGATGGACTGGTCAGATAGCTGGCTGTCAATGCTGGCTTTCCGTCCCTCATACGGTATCTATGGTAACAGTTCTATCGGTGCCAACAACCAGTACAACCGTTACGGCAACGGTGGCATGTACAACGGCCACACCGTAATTATCCCCGAGAACCTCTCTCTGCAGAGCATCCGTTGGGAGAAGAGTTCTATCTGGAACATGGGCTTCAACCTGGGTCTGTTTAAGGACTTGATTACCGTTGACGCAGAAATCTATGGTAAGAGAACCAAGGACCTTCTCATCAGCGACATCCGCATCCCCTCAGCAAACGGTTTTGCTTCACTGTCCAAGATGAACGGTGGTGTAATGTACAACAAGGGTTGGGAAGTCTACATTTCTACAGGCAAGTTCGCCCAGGTTGGCAAGTTCAGCATGAAGGCACGTTTCAACATGTCTCAGAACTTCAACAACGTGGAAGAACTGAACAGCCTCTATCTTGAGTCTGTAAACGGTGCCGAGAACTATCAGCCCGGCAACCTCGACTACAACCGCCGCGTACAGATTGGCAATGCTCTCGGTTCCATCTATGGTCTGAAGTACAAGGGCGTTTACCGCTACGACTACGAGCACAACGGTTACACTCTGAACACCTGGAGCAAGTACGGTTACAACGAGACCATCATCGTTGACGGTCAGGAGCGCCGCGCCAAGGACTATGCCGAGTTCATGCAGTACAAGCACACTGCTACCGGTAGAGACATCAAGGGCAACCCCATCAACACAGCAGCCGCAGCCGAGCGTCGCGGTGAGAACTTCACCTGCCCCGTGGCATACGACAAGAACGGCAACATGCTGACAGACGCAAAGGGCGAACCCCTGAAGATGTACTACGTTTACAACAACGACGGCGGCACACGCTACCAGTTCAACGGTGGTGACGCTATCTACGAGGACGTGAACAGCGACGGTCAGATCGACCGCTATGATATGGTCTACCTGGGCAACTCCAACCCCAAGTTCTACGGTGGTGGCGGTCTCACCTTCTTCTATGACAAGATGAGCCTGAACATCGGTCTGAACTTCCGTGTAGGCAGCCAGGTTGTCAACCTCGCCCGTATGACCTACGAGAGCATGCGCGACAACAACAACCAGTCATACGCTACTACATGGCGCTGGAGAAAGAATGGTGATATCACCGAGATTCCCCGTGCCATCAACACATTCGGTACCGGTGCGTACAGTTACAACTCCCTGCCCAGCGACCGCTATGTTGAGGACGGCGACTACCTGCGCGTACAGTACATCCAGTTCCGCTACGACATGGATCCCAAGAAGTTCGATTGGCTGAAGAAGTGCGGCGTACGCACCCTCAACCTCTCTGCTTCTATCAACAACCTGTTCTGCTGGAGCAAGTACACCGGTGTTGACCCCGAAGTTAGCCCCAACGGTTTCAACCCCGCTATCGACTACGCTAAGGTTCCCCGCTCTAAGTCATTCACTTGCAGTATAAATCTCGGATTCTAATATCAACAGATAATGAAAACATATAAGAATATATTCAAAGCAACTTCCCTTCTGGCCGTGATGTCGCTGACTATGACATCATGCAATGACTGGCTGACAGTTCATCCCCAGACACAGATTGTGGAAGAAAACTTCTGGGAAGACAAGAACGACCTGGAAGGTGTACGCTACGGCGTATACAAGAATATGGCAGATCAGGTGGAGAAGATGATAATCTGGGGTGACCTTCGAGCATCCGACGTCTACAACTTGACTGCACAGCGAACCAACGATCAAGGAAACCGCGACAACTTCCGCAATATCATCCAGGCCGACATAGATACCACATGGGCATACTATGACTGGAGTGGCATGTACCGCACCATCGGTTATTGCAACAAGGTGCTCCAGCATGGCGAAGAGGTATTGGAGAAGGACAAGCAGTTCACAGCCAGCGAATGGCGTCAGATGAAGGCAGAAATGGTGACAATGCGTGCACTGAGCTACTTCTATCTGGTACGTGCATTCAAGAGCATCCCCTACACCACAAAGGTGGTTAACAGCGACAGCGAGGTGGAATACTTCCCCCAGTTGCCCGCATTGGATGTGATGGACAGCCTTATAAACGATGTTGAAAGTGTGGCAGGACAGGCCCGCAACCGCTTTGTCGATGTCAAGGAGACCAAGGGCATGATTACAAACACAGCCATCTATGCCCTCCTCAGCGACATGTACTTGTGGCGCGCAAGCATGCGTCAGGGCCGCTCTCTCGGCGACTCTACCATCACACAGGCTATGATAGTCGATGACTACCAGAAGTGCATCCTGAACAGCGAACTCTCTATCAGCAAACTGAAGGACCAGTTCGACGAGGAAAGAAAGGGTATGGGTGCAAACCTTGGCAAGAGCGACTATGTTAGCTGGAGCAATGCACCTTCCTTCAACGGCAAGTCCATCGACTTCATGTACACCAACGATGTAGATGAAGCCAACCGCGGCAACTTCGACCTGATTGCACAGAAGAGAATATTCAACCAGGGCAACAGTTACGAGAGTATCTTCGAACTGCAGTTCAACACCAGCGACAGTCGTAAGAACGAAGCGGTGAACAGCATTTGGGGTGCCTTCAACAAATCACATCTTGTAAGTGCATTCCCCTACACCGGAGAAGAAGCAGATGGTGTATATGACACCCGCTACTGGTTCAGCGCCTGGAACAAATTGGCCGGAAACAACAATCCTACCGACTTCTACTGCCTGAAGTGGGCCGATGCACAACCTGAAATTGAAGGTGGTATCGGTACGGCAGAAGCAGACATCCAGGTTGATTTTGAACAGGACGAGTACAAGAACTGGATTGTGTACCGTCTGAGCGATGTTCTGCTTATGAATGCTGAGGCACGTGCATGTCTGGGTGAATTGAAGGTTGACGCAAGCGAAAACAACAAGGTTTGCCAGCAAATTCTGCGTATGGTAAACAGACGCTGGTGGATTAACGTAGTGAACGGTGGCGACTTCAACACCAATGTTAACGTCAACGACGCCAATGCAGATGCCTACTACAATTCCGACAAATACCTGATGAACGTAATGAACACCCGTAAGCGTGAGTTCATCGGCGAAGGCAAGCGTTGGTTCGACCTCGTACGTTATGCAGAACGCATCAGCGAGAGCGACGAGAGCATCGAAGGCACAAAGGGCGAGAAAGGCATATTTGATACCTTCATGGGTAATGTGGATGGTATAGACATGGTAAAGAACCGTTGTGAAAACCTCTGGGCTTTGTATTGCCCCATCTACTACATGGAGTGCAAGGCTTACCGTGCAAATGGTGCCAACATCAACCAGAATCCCATCTGGAACAAATCTAAGTATGACAGATAATAGAGGAGGATTACAAAATGAAAATCATATCAAAAATCAAGAGTTTCATACTTCTGCTTCCTATGGTGGCAGGAGTGGCCCTGACTCAGAGTTGTACGGAAGATATTGACACTTCATCAAGATACACATTCACAGGCAACACCGTCCTCAGTTATCTTGAGGACCATGCCGATGTGTACAGCGAATACCGCAGCCTGCTGGATACCGTGAAGGTCAGTGACTTCTCCAACTCAACCGTGAGTCAGCTTCTTTCAGCACGTGGTAACTACACCTGCTTTGCTCCCACCAATGAGGCAATCCACAATTACCTCGTACATTTGGCGGACAGCGGTATCATCAGCGACTCCACATGGAATGCACCGGAGTTCCAGGAAGTGAACCCCGAGACCGGAAAGAGAGATTTGCTGTATCAGATCCAGAGCAACATCGTGTACAACAGTATCATCGATGCCGGCGACAACTCTGCCGCCTTCCAGACCAGCGACTTCAGCGAACGTGCTACCAAGAACGAAGTACTCAGCCTTCCCAACATGAAGGAGCGCAAACTGCAGGTAACCGAGGGTAATGGTACAAGATATGCCATCGAAGGTAGCAATATCGACGACAACAACTGCAACATCTACACCATCAACGGTTACATCCATCAGGTACACAAGGTTATCGACCCCAACGAACAGACCGTTACCGACATCTTCCAGAAGATGATTGAGGAACAGCAGTGGGGCTTCTACACCTATGCAGTTCTGCTTGAAGCCTGCGGCCTTTACGAAGAACTGGCACAGAAGGAAGACGAGGTTTACTACCAGATGCTGATGTCCGGCGAACTGGAGCAGCACTTCAGCGAGCCTCACCCCACCTACTCAGGTGCAGGTGACCCCGAAAGAGGTAAGGGCGCAAACGGTGGCAACAACTCTTATGGTTGGTATCCCAAGCGCAGAATGATTGGCTACACCCTGTTCTTGGAGAAGGACAGCTGGTGGGAACAGGCTCTCGGTCTGGAAGACAGCACTATCCACACCAAGCCCGCAGAAGAAGTTATCGCTTTGGTAGCAGAGTATGTTAAGGCAAATAACTACCACATGCCCAATGCTTCTCACGACGACAACTACACCAGCATTGACAATGCACTGAACCAGTTCGTAACCTATCACGTCGTTCCCGGAAAGGTGGAAAACAACAAGTTGGTTATCCACTTCAACGAGTACGGCTATAGCCAGGACCTGAAGCAGCCCAAGTCTTGTGTCTACGACTTCTACATCACTGCAGGCGAGCGCAGACTTTTGAAGACCTTTAAGTCTCCTGGTAACAAGAATACCATTTACCTGAACCGTTTCCCCGTCATCAACAATGCAACCGACGGCGACTATACCGAGGTTAGTTGCGAGGACGAGAAGGCCGGTGTTGAAATTCTGGTAGGCGAAATGTTACGTCCCTACAATGCATTTGTCTACCCCATCAGCGATTGCATCTACTTCAACGAGCAGATGGCAGAAACCTTCGGTAAGGAGCGTATCCGAATCGACGTGGCTACCTTCTTCAAGGAGTTCATGACAAACGACATCCGTTCTAACGAGAATCCCACATGGCCATACCAGTGCGTTGGTATGCCCATCACCAGCAAGTACACATACTGTGAGGACCTTGAAATAGGAGACGATACCCGTTTCCATTATCTGACTGGCCGATATGGTGGTGTTAACAGTTGGGCAAACTATCAGGGTGACGAGTTGAACGTGGTAGGTAACTATGAAATGACCATGAAACTGCCTCCCGTTCCCAAGGACGGTGTATATGAGCTGCGTCTGGGTCTGAGTACCAACAACCGTCGCGGTATGTGCCAGGTTTACTGGGGTACCAACAAGAATGCCCTGCCCGCAGTGGGTGTACCTCTGGACATGCGTATGACAGGTACACAAACCCTGGTAATGTCAGGCCAGTCATTCCCCTCTATCGTAGGTTGGGAACCTGACGTAAAGGGCGATGACGATGTCAATGCCGAGGTGGACAAGAAGATGCGTAACAACGGATACATGAAGGGTCCCAAGTATATCAATTACATCGGTGGTAACCAATTGCTGCGTGATCGTGAAAACGCACTCAGAAAAATCGTCATCAAATCTGAGATGAAGGCCAACGAGACCTACTACATCCAGTTCAAGAACGTATTGGACAACCTCGACACTGAGTTCTTCATGGACTACATCGAATACTGTCCCAAGGAAGTTTATGACAACCCCCTGATACCTGAGGACATCTGGTAATAGAAAGGAGTGTCTACATAACTCATATAATATAACAAACAACCTAAACAATTCACTATTCATATTACATATATATGAAAAAAGGAATAAGCAAATATCTCGGAGCACTCGTAATGGGAACTGCCTTAATGGCAGTCCCCTCGTGCACCGACACTTGGAACGAGCATTACCAGACAGAGGATGCCTACACCGCTACGGAAAGCCTGTGGGAACTGCTGGAAGCACGTGAAGATCTGAGCAACTTCCGCTCAATCGTTGCTAAGGCAAAGTTCTATCGCGACGAGACCCATCCTGCCTACACCGTCAACGGCAAGGATACCGTGTACTACACCTTCAAGGATGTCCTCAATGCCAACTCTCCCGTTACCGTATGGGCTCCCACAAACGACGCCCTGACAGCCGAGGAATGGCAGAAGTTCGAGGAAATGGCAGAGAACAACGGCTACAACCTGCAGCAGCAGTTCGTGGGTAACCACATTGCCCTTTACCGCAAGACCATGGCCAAGAGCGGCAAGGAGACCCTGCGCCTGATCAACAGCAAGTTCGCCGTTATCAACTACGATGAAGGCACACTGCAGAAGGCTCAGGTAGTGGAGAAGAACATCGGTGCACGCAATGGTCTGTTGCACGTTCTGGACAGTCAGAACGAGTTCCTCTTCAACCTGTACGAGTACATCAAGTTCAGCGGTGAAGTTGAGACTTTCCGCAACTACCTTGTACAGCGTGATACCGTTTACTTCATGGAGTCTGCAAGTATCGAAGGTCTGCCCGACGAGAACGGTAACCCCACCTATGTGGACAGCGTTTACTTCCAGGACAACATGTTGTTCAACAACCAATTATATAACCCCACAGGTGCCGATGCCGAGGATGCATGGATGAACAACATCAAGATGTTCCATGCACAAATCAATACCGAGGACTCTGCATTCGTAATGGTTGTTCCCACCGATCAGGCATGGCAAAATGCCACAGAGATGCTCAAGCCCCTGTACAACTACGTGAGCACCTATCCCAGAATGGACAAGGTGAACCTTACCGCCACAAAGGGCGAGACAATGGACATCTTCGGTGCAAGAAAGACTTTTGCCACCGGCAAGGGTTACGAGACCGTTGACTCCCTGCAGGACGTAAACATCAATATGGACATCATCAGCCCATTGGTGTTCAACGTGAACCTCCAGCCCCAGGTAAACGGCCAGATATGGACAGCAGAGAAGTTCATAAACGGCGGTTACAAGGATTGTGAGTACCTGCTTACCACCGTTGGCGATACCATCCGCGATATCTACGAGATGCAGGATGGCGTGAAGACTCTTGTATGGAGCAAGAACAGCCTGTTCGAAGGCGAAGGCGTAAAGGAAACCAAGGAAATGAGTAACGGTTATGCAATCATTACCGACAAATGGAACTATGCCCGCGACTACTGGATGCCCAACATCGATTTCGATGCAAGCGTATTGACAATTTACGACAAGGCTACTTCTACACGTCCTTTAGAGTATGATATCAACAACACTACTGCAGCAGAATGGATTGACAAGTACGGACGTTGCAGCCAGCAGAGATACCTGCACGTAAATGCATCTTCTACAAGCACCAATCCTGAAGTTGCCTTCGGTCTGACAGGAAACAAGGATATGGCCAACGGCTTCAATGTAGGTGTAACGAGTGGCAAATATGACATTCAGATTGTGATGGTTCCACGCTGGTATGAAACCAGCTACGAAACTCCCGATACTGCCGGTGCCGCCCTGAAGAACAGAGTAGTCTGCACATTGTACTACTGGGATGAAAGCCTGATCGGCAAGTCAGACCTCAAGTACACAAAGCAGATCAAGCTTACAAGCGCTCCCGTTGAGTATAGCGGTGAGAAGGTTGACACTCTCACAGTATTTACAGACGTTGAGTTCCCCGTTTCATACAAGAACTTAAGCAAAGCCTACCCTGTCCTCCACATAAAGAGCGATTTGAAGAGTGCAGATGTAAGCAAAAACGGCTACTCACGCGCCTTCAATATTGACAGAATCATCCTTAAGAGCAAGCAGGCAGAGTAATATACAGATGTCAATTACATAAAGCAAAGAACAATGAAAAATACAATAAGTAAAAGCATAATGAGCAAAGCGCACCGCGTCGGTCTCTGTTTCATGGTACTTGCAGCGTTTGGCATCAGTACAGCCTACGCTCAGGAAGCCCAGGGCGATGAGACAGTTAATGAACGCAGAGTTAAGAAAGCGCCCAAGCACGAAACACGTACCGTAAAGGGACGTGTCATCGACAGTGCCACAGGTGCTCCCATGGGTGGTGTACGTGTACAGGCATTGGGAATGAACCGTTACTCTACCCTGACCAATGAGGATGGTACCTACGAGGTGGAGATACCGGTATTCATCAATACAGTATATGTATATGCCCCTGAATACAATCCCTTGCAGGTTGCCATCAACGAGAAGGGTACCGACATCGAACTGATGAGTTCTGCTTTCGGTGCGTTCTATGGCGAAGGAACACAGATTACCGCCAAGAATGGTGTCACTCTGGACCAGACCAGCAGTCTGACCATCGAGACCGACATGATGAACAAGTTGGCAGGTGACATCAACATCGTGAAGAAGAACGGTCTGCCCGGACAGGGTGCATACATGACCATCCGCGGTATCAATAGTATCAATGCTGACGCACAGCCTCTGGTCATCCTGGACGGCAACATCCTGGACATGCAGTACGACCGTACCGCCCAGCACGAGGGTTACTTCAACAACGTACTTGCAGGTATCGATCCCGAGACCGTGGACAAGGTTGAGGTTCTCAAGAACGGTACCGCCCTTTATGGCGCAAAGGGTGCCAACGGCGTTATCATCATTACCACAAAGCGCGGTAAGAGCCAGGCTACCAAGATTAACGCACGTTTCTATGGCGGTGTGGAACTCATGCCCAAGAAACTTAGTGTCCTGAATGGTCCCCAGTACACAACATATCTGGGCGATCTGGTATCCACCATCAAGGATATGGACCAGAACAAGTTGAACTCATTCGTATTCCTGGACCAGAGCCCCAGCAACTTCTACCGCAACATCTACAACAACAACACCGACTGGCAGGATGGTATGTACCGTACCGCCGCTACCCAGAACTACAAGATCAGCGTAGAAGGTGGTGATGATGTGGGTATGTATGCACTGTCACTGGGTTACACCGATGCTCAGAGCACAATGAAGAACAACGACATGAGCCGTCTGAATCTTCGTTTCAACACTGACATCAAGATCGGCACCAAGCTCTCTACCGCTTTGGACATCTCCTACAACCAGACTTCATACAACATCTTGGACAACGGTTGGAGTGAGAGTTATGACAAGCAGAACATCGGTTCTGTGAACGTTCTGGGTCTTGTACAGGCTCCCTTCATCAGCCCCTATAGCTACTATGTTGATACTGATGCAAACGGCCGCTCAAGCCTGAAACTCTCCGGTGACTGGGCAGGTAAGTATGCTTCTACTGCCACAATGAGCGAGTATGTGAAGAATCCCTTCATGTTCTCTCAGCACCTGAGCGAAGTGAACGAGGTTGCACGCAACCCCTACTGGATTCTGGAGAACGGTCATGGCAACAACAAGAACTTTGCCGAGATGACACAGATCAACATCAACGTTGCTCCCAAGTACCAGATCAACAATGACTGGGCTATCTCTGACCGTTTCAACTATACTCTGAACCGTAACAACGAGAAGTACTTCCTGCCCATCGCAGGTGCTACTCCCTACATGATTCAGGACCAGGGTAACATCACCTCTGTACTGAAGAGCCAGTTCACAAAGCAGACCAGTCTGAACAACGACCTGCGAATCGAGTACGGCCACCAGTGGGACGAGCACACCTTCGGCGCTTTTGCCGGCTGGCGTCTGAACTCCTATAACTACAGCTACTCATACCTGAACGGTTACAACAACGAGAACGATAAGCTGCCCAACATCACCAAGAACATGCAGTTCATCAACTCAAGCGGTGTAAACGACAGCTGGAAGGACATGACCTACTATCTGCAGGCCAACTACAACTATGCCAACCGCTACTTCGCAGAGTTCTCTGCCAGTGCACAGGCAAGCAGCCGTTTCGGTTCTCACACCAAGGACGGTTTCCGTCTGGCAGGTGTAAGCTGGGGCTTCTTCCCCTCACTGCAGTTGGGCTGGATCCTGACCAACGAAAAGTGGTTCAAGCCTACTCGTAACGTGAACTATCTGAAGGCTACCTTCGGTATAGAGAAGAACGGTAACGACAATCTGGACTACTATGCAGCACGTACCTACTGGGAGACTGCACAGGTATTCGAGAACGTATTCGGCAAGTACCTCAGCAACATCGCCAACAGCGAGCTGCAGTGGGAAACCGTACGCAAGATCAACGTTGGTGTTGAGGGTTCATTCCTGAACAACCGTCTGAACGGCCGCGTTGACCTGTACTGGAACAAGACCAGCGACATGCTTTCTATGCGCGACCTCTCTGACCAGTACTACTACTCAGGTATCACCAACTTCTGGACCAACGAGGGCGAAATGACCAACAGCGGTGTGGAAGTGAAAGTGAACGGTGCTCTCATCAACTCCAAGGATTGGAAGTGGGAACTCGGTGCCACACTGGGCCACTACAGCAACGAGATTACCGCTCTGCCCGAGTCTAAGGACAACACCATCGAGTTGTACAAGCGCGATGCTGAGGGCAAGCAGTATGGCGAACCCGAAATCATCCACGGTTACACCTCAAGCGTATATGGCAAGAGCAACGTGCTGACAGCCGTAGGCTACAGCGCAGGTACATTCTATGGTTGGGAAGTAAACTACGACAACGAAAGCGGTACCGGTGTATATGCTTCTGAAGCAGAGGCCGGCCGTGCTACAAACGCCTTCGGTGCTCCCAGCAAACTCCGCTACTACACCGGTGTTGCAGGCAGCTACCGCGAGTTCGGTGCCGGCGACATGGCATTCGTTGACCAGAACGGTGACGGTTGGATTGACGAGAGCGATAAGGTTGCTCTGGGCAATGCCACACCCGACATCTATGGTAACATCTTCACCAACGTGACTTGGAAGAACCTCCGTCTGGACGTTATCTTCAAGTACAGCCTTGGCAACGACATCTACAACTACCAGCGTTCTCGTCTGGAATCTGGTAACACTACCTACAACCAGACCAGCGCTATGGCTCGTCGTTGGGCATACGAAGGACAGGTTACCGACATGCCTCGCGCATGCTTCACCAACAACCTGGGCTATGTGGAGAACGAACGTATGAGCAGCCGTTGGATTGAAGATGGCAGTTATCTGAAGATGAAGAACATCCGTCTTACCTACAATGTTCCCTACCACAACAGCTGGCTGCAGGGTATCAAGGTATGGGGCGAAGCCAACGACGTATTCTGCATCACAAAGTACCTCGGCACAGATCCCGAGACCAGTGCACAGAACGGTACCCTGTATCAGGGCATTGATGCTGGTCGCATCCCCAGCGGTCGCAGTTTCAACTTAGGTGTCTCACTTAACCTGTAATAATAAATATGAAGAACAAATCAATTATAACCATTCTCAGCCTCTGTTTGGGGCTGAGCATGGCCACCACCTCTTGTGACGACATGCTGAGTTCTGACAGCGATCGCCACTCTTACGAAGTAGCCGGTGATACCCTCTACTCATACTGGGGTATCCTGAAGAGCCTTCAGAACATTGGCGAGCGCTATGTCATCTTGGGCGAATGCCGTGGTGACCTGATTGACGGTGGCGAGTTCACCACCGACAGTGTAAACGCCATCCTCAGTTTCGGTCTGAACGGCGACACAGAGAACATCAAGGATGGTGCCAACCGCTATCTTAAGGTGAGCGACTACTATCACGTAATCAACTCTTGTAACGCATATCTGGCCAAGGTGGACACACTCATGGAGAAGGCCGATGGTGAAAAGTACATGCTTCGCGAGTATGCTCAGGTTGAGGCCATCCGTGCATGGACCTACATGCAGCTGGTTGTCAACTATGGCGATGTTCCCTTCTACCTGGAGCCTATGCTGTCAACAGAGCAGATTTTGGGCTTTGACTCAAAGGCCCCCGAAAACCGCGTTAACGCAAGCAACCTGTGGGAGAAGTTGGAGAACAAACTGATGCGTGCATATCAGATTGAAGAGCAGTGGGGTTATCCCCAGTATAACAATTATGGTTATACTACTGCCGTTTGCCACTCTTCCAAGGCTATGTTCCCCACCTCTCTTGTTCTGGCCGACATTTACCTGATGGGTAACCAATATGAGAAGGCAGCTGCCTACTACTACGAGTTCCTCGACGGCAAGTACGGTGGTGCCCTGCCCATGAACTACTTTTCTTATGGTTGGCTGCCTCAGGGCGAGAACACTCCCATTGTAAATAACATCGGTTATCCCTGGATCGAAACCGGTGCTGTAAGCAAGAACACCGAGAGCATCACTGCCATACCTTCCAGCACTAACTCTTTGTGGGGTATTGTGCAACGTGGCGTAAACGATCTCTATGGCTTTGAAGCTACTATCCGCCAGAGCACCGGTAGCGACTCTATTGCACGTGCAAGCATTCAGTTGAGTCAGAACTGGGAGCGTCAGTTGGGTCCCAGCGCAGGTTACGACACTCTGCGACTTGCACAGAAGTTTGAGTGCTATGTTGTTTCCGACCTTGCAAACATCGATGATGAAAGCAAGACTCAGCTTGTTGTTCTGGATTCTGTGGGCGATGCACGTGGTATTACCAACAGTTTTGGCGATGGTTATATCTCTAATTTCAACTCCGGTGACTACTACATTGACGACGTAAAGACCGAGCGCTATATCATGAAGCAGAATCCCAGCGTTGCATACAGCACAGTATTCCCCATGGTATACCGCAAGAGCATGGTATGGCTGCGCTTTGCCGAGGCTTTGAACCGTGCAGGTTATCCTGGTTACGCATTTGCCATTCTGAAGAACGGTATGACAAGAAACTCTGAATGGTTGCCCAGCGACGAGAACGACTTTGCTGTGAAGACTGCTCGCGTACATTATGAATATAATGGTACATATACCGATGAAGAGGGCAATCAGAAGGACACTATGCTGATTCTTCCTGCTAATTGGGAAGAAAACGATCTGTGCGTAATCACCGGTCCCGACTATGACTCTGTAGCATACAATAATGACTTGGACTCATTGGTTGCAACCATCATGGCTGAAGCACCAGAGCACTTTGACACCATCCCCGCAGAAGAACTGACCGCACACTTCACTGCCAACATCAAGAAAGAAGTTGTGGAATATGCCAATTTCCAGCCCTCTGCAACTTCAATCGTTTGTGACTATATCAGCCGCAACGAATGGGAAAAGGCAAAGGGTCTGATATGGCTGGACTTCAACAAGGGACAGTTTGATGGCATACAGGATGCAGGCATCAACTACGTTAGGGACTTCCCCTTGCTTCAGAATACATACATGTTCTTGACAGACTATCCCACCACAATGCCCGTCAACGAGTATGTTACTCGCGGTATCCACCAGAAGGGTTGTGGTCTGCTGAAGTACAACGAGAAGAGAAGTGTGTACAACTATGTTGACCAGATCAACCTGAAGTTGAAAGCTGCAGGCAAGCCCGCTCTGACAAAGGCCGAGATTTACGATCCTGCCAACCAGACTGACGTTATCGAGGCTATCGAGGAACTCATCCTGGACGAGGCCGGTCTGGAACTGGCATTCGAGGGTAACCGTTTCTTCGACTTGATGCGCGTTGCTAACCGCAAGGCTAATCCTGCCAAGTTCATGGCTGAGAAGATCAAGGCACGCGGCACCAGCACCGAGGCTTGGGTTAACGCTCTGGAGAGCGACATCAAGAACTGGTACCTGCCCCTCCCCGACTACAGCTACCGCAAGTAATAATACCGACATTCCATCCACAGGCTGACCAATCTCAGCCTATGGAGGAGACATAAACCAATCAGGCCGGAATCCTAAAACATGGATTTCGGCCTGATTACTTTATTCTTAGTGTTCACTTATCAAAAAGAAAGCGAAAACTCTAAACCGATGTCGTTTTAACAAAATATCAGACCCATTGCAACTTTTTCTTACAATCTGTTGCATGATTTGAAGAAATGTGTTACCTTTGCGCCGAAATTAAAATTAACACTAACTAAAAGTAAAGCGACTATGGACGCAATCAAGGTATTAGAAGATTTGAAGAGACGCTTTCCCAACGAACCCGAGTATCATCAGGCCGTTGAAGAGGTACTTGCCACCATCGAGGAAGAATATAACAAGCACCCCGAGTTTGACAAGGCTAACCTGATAGAACGTCTTTGCATTCCCGACAGAGTTTATCAGTTCCGTGTTACATGGATGGACGACAAGGGCCAGATCCAGACCAACATGGGCTACCGTGTTCAGCACAACAACGCTATAGGCCCCTACAAGGGCGGTATCCGTTTCCACAAGTCAGTGAACCTGGGTATCCTGAAGTTCCTTGCCTTTGAGCAGACCTTCAAGAACAGCCTCACCACACTGCCCATGGGTGGCGGTAAGGGCGGTTCCGACTTCAGCCCCCGCGGCAAGTCAAACGCCGAGGTTATGCGCTTCTGCCAGGCCTTCATGCTGGAGTTGACACGCCACATTGGCGCAGACGTTGACGTTCCTGCCGGCGACATCGGTGTGGGCGGTCGTGAGGTTGGCTACATGTTCGGCATGTACAAGAAGCTGACACACGAGTTCACCGGCACATTCACCGGTAAGGGCCGCGAGTTCGGCGGTTCTCTAGTTCGCCCCGAGGCTACCGGTTACGGCAACGTTTACTTCCTGCAGGAGATGCTCAAGACCAAGGGCGACAGCGTGGAAGGCAAGCGCGTGCTTATCTCCGGTGCCGGCAACGTGGCTCAGTACACCGCAGAGAAGGTGCTGCAGCTGGGCGGCAAGGTGATGACCATGTCCGACTCCGACGGTTACATCTATGATCCCGATGGCATCGACCGCGAAAAACTGGACTACATCATGGAGTTGAAGAACGTTTACCGCGGACGTATCAAGGAATACGTTGACCGCTACCCCACCGCAAAGTATGTGGAGGGCGAGCGTCCCTGGGGCGAGAAGGCCGACATCGCACTGCCCTCTGCCACACAGAACGAGTTGAACGAGGAACAGGCAAAGACCTTGGTGGCAAACGGTGTGATTGCCGTGAGCGAAGGTGCCAACATGCCCTCTACTCCCGGTGCTATCCGCGTGTTCCAGGAGGCAAAGATCCTGTATGCTCCCGGTAAGGCAAGCAACGCAGGCGGTGTGTCTGTGAGCGGTCTGGAAATGTCCCAGAACTCAGGCCGTATCTCATGGTCAAGCGAAGAGGTGGACAACAAGTTGCACTGGATCATGGAGAACATCCACGAGAACTGCGTGAAGTACGGCACTGAGGCCGACGGCTATGTAAACTACGTGAAGGGTGCCAACGTGGCAGGCTTCATGAAGGTGGCAAAGGCCATGATGGCACAGGGCGTGGTTTAAGAGAGTACGGAGTACAGAGTACAGATAAAAGAGTACAGAGTACAGATAACAGAGTACAGAGTACAGATAAGAGAGTACAGATAACAGAACGGACCCCGGAAGCAGATTGTGGCTTTCGGGGTTTGCTATAACATCAACGTGCCAGTCCTCAGATGAGAGGAGCAGAGTTTTCCTAAGAGGGAAGCGGAGTACTCTTATCTGGTAACTGACACAAAAACGAGGAAAACTCGTAAAAAAGACAGGAAGACAAGGATACATTGTAATAAATTAAACGTATCTTTGTCTTGACAATACAATGGTGACGAGGAAGTTTCTCCCACCCATAACACAAATGCACACATGCAACTGAAAGATACGCCATTCGTTGACCTGATGCAGAAACGCGTCTGCAACGTCCTTCTGATAGCCAACCCCTATGATGCCTTCATGCTGGAGGACGACGGACGTATAGACGAGAAGATATTCTCGGAGTATGCAAAGTTGGGACTTCGCTTCCCTCCACGCTTCATACAGGTTTCCACGGAAGAGCAGGTAAACCGACACATGAGTAGCGGGTACATAGACCTTGTCATCTGTATGCCTGCCGCAGAAAACAACGATGTTTTCGACATTGCACGCAGTGTGAAGGCCCAATACCCCAACGTGCCCATTGTGGTGCTGACACCTTTCAGCCATGGTGTGGCACGACGCATGAAGGACGAGGACCTTTCCGCCTTTGAATACGTGTTCTGCTGGCTGGGCAACACGGAACTGCTGCTCAGTATCATCAAACTCATAGAGGACAAGATGAATCTGGAGCACGACATACGTTCGGCCGGTGTGCAGATGCTTCTGGTGGTGGAGGATACAATACGCTTCTATTCCAGCATCCTGCCCAACCTGTATCACTACATACTGAACCAATCACTTGCCTTCGCCACAGAGGCCCTGAACAGTTCTCTGGAAACCCTGCGAATGCGAGGAAGACCAAAGATTGTGCTGGCACGTACATACGAGGAGGCATGGGACCTGTACGAACAGTTTGCCGACAACACCCTGGGTGTCATCTCCGATTGCCGTTTCCCCATCTACAACAACAGCACGCAGAAGGACGAGATGGCAGGATACAAACTGCTGAGTTGCATCCGTGCACGCGACCCTTACGTGCCGCTGATTATGGAGTCCAGCGAGGCAGCACGCGAGGAACTGGCATGGAAGTGCGGAGCCACCTTCATCAACAAGAACTCGAAACTGCTCAACGTGGAGATACGCGATATGCTGAGCCGCTATTTCGGTTTCGGCGACTTTGTGTTCCGCGATCCGGCCACCATGAAAGAAGTGGCCCGAATCCATAACCTGAAGGAGTTGCAGGACAATATCATGACCCTGCCCATCGACTCCCTGCGATACCACCTGCGACACAACAACGTGAGCCGCTGGCTATCCAGCCGTGCCCTGTTCCCCATAGCCGAATTCCTGAAGAAGATTACGTGGGACAAGGAACAGGACGTGGATGTGCACCGACAGATTATCCTGGATGCCATCGTGGCATACCGCAAGATGAAGAACCAGGGTGTGGTTGCCGTATTCCAGCGCGAGCGTTTCGACCAATACTCCAACTTTGCCCGAATAGGCGACGGTTCGCTTGGCGGAAAGGGACGTGGCCTGGCTTTCCTGGACCGCATGATAAAGAAAGTTCGCGAGGAGGAGATAGAACATGCCGACCTGCTTCATATCCCAAAGACTCTGGTGCTCTGCACGGACATCTTCGACGAGTTCATGGAGACGAACGACCTGTACGGCATTGCCATGAGCGACATATCGGACGAGGAGATGCTGGCGTGCTTCCTGCGCGGACGTCTGCCCCACAGGCTTCTGGCCGACCTGGAGGTATTCATCGATGTGGTGAAAAGCCCTCTGGCCATCAGAAGTTCGTCCCTGCTGGAGGACAGCCACTACCAGCCCTTTGCCGGTATCTATTCCACCTACATGATACCATACGACGAGGACAAGTATTGTCGCCTGGAGATGCTCTCCAATGCCATCAAGTCGGTATATGCATCCGTGTATTTCCGAGGGAGCAAGGACTACATGACGGCAACCTCCAACGTGATAGACCAGGAGAAGATGGCCGTGATACTGCAGGAGGTGGTAGGTAGGCAATACGGCACACGCTTCTATCCCAATGTGTCCGGTGTGGCACGCTCCGTGAACTACTACCCCATCGGAGAGGAAAAGGCAGAGGAGGGCACCGTTTCCCTGGCCATGGGCTTGGGAAAATACATCGTGGACGGCGGCACCTCGCTCCGCGTATGCCCCTATCATCCCACACAGGTGTTGCAGATGTCGGAAATGGAGATTGCCCTGCGCGACACCCAGACAAGTTTCTTTGCCTTGGAAACAAGCCTGAAAAAGGACGAGAACGGCAACAAGGAAAAAGCCCTGTTCCAAGTGGACGACGGCTTCAACCTGGTGAAGGTTCCGGTACGCGATGCCGAGAAGGACGGTTCCCTGCAATGGATATGCTCCACCTACGACCCTGTGGACCAATGCATATACGACGGATTCTATGAGGGACGCAACAGAAAACTCATCTCCTTTGCCGGAGTGTTGCAAAACGGTGTCTGGCCCATGCCAGAACTGCTTCAACTTGTGCTCAAACTTGGACAGGCAGAGATGCAGCGCCCCGTGGAGATAGAATTTGCATGCAACATAAACCCGGACAAGAGCGGTGACTTCTACCTGCTACAGATACGCCCCATGGTGGACAACCGCATGCAACTGGACGAGAATCTGGCAAACATCCCCGACGAGCAATGCCTGCTGAGGAGCCACAATGCCATCGGTCACGGCATAATCACGGACATCTGCGATATTGTGTATGTGAAGACAAGCGAAGAGGCCCACTACACTCCCGGATGGAATCCGCAGATAGCGGAAGAGGTGGAGAGGATAAACCGCACCCTGCTTCAGGAAGACCGCAAGTGCATACTTATAGGCCCCGGACGTTGGGGTTCAAGCGACCCCTGGCTGGGCATTCCCGTGAAGTGGCCCAATATCAGCAGCGCACAGGTCATCGTGGAGGCAGGATTGGCGAACTTCCAGGTAGACCCGTCGCAAGGCACGCACTTCTTCCAGAACCTTACATCCCTGGGAGTGGGCTATCTGACCATAAACGCCTTCCGTGGTGACGGCAAGTACGATTGCACCTTGTTCGAGGACCTGCCCCTTGCTCAGGAAACCGAGCATGTGGCACATGTGCGCCTGAGCGAACCTCTGACCATAAAGATTGACGGCATGAAGAAAGAGGCCGTGGTGATGATGCCCGAGGAACTGAAGGAAACGGAAAAGGCAGAAGAGGAAAAGGAAGTAAACACCGACCGCGAAGGATTGCCACAGGAGTAGAGATGGTCAATATTTAAACCATAAAATACACTTCCATCCTATCGGCAAGATTTGATTCGATTAACGGCACAAAGATACGTATTCTTGCCGATACCGGCAAGAATACGCTGATATTTATCCAATATAAAGTCTTGAGGAAATGCCTGCAAAGAAGGCTACTTCATGTTTATTCGTCCCAGTGGAGAGGCATAACGCTCGGGGATCTCGCCCTTCAGGTGTTCGGAAACGTAGGTGATGAAAGCCTGGTTGTAGAGCATGATGTTTTCCTGCAGGATGCAGGCATCGCGAAGGACATTGTACATGCCCCCGCCCGTGACGCAATAGTCGGTGGTGCAGAGAGTGTATTCTGCATCCATCTTCAATGGGGAGTAGCGTCCTGTCTTGTCGTTGAGAACCTCCACCTTGGAGATGCGTGCCTTGCCCACGGCCTTGGGGGTGAGATTGAAGCGGAAACCAGAAATCTGCGGGAACTGACCGTCCTCCATGGGCGAATTGGATGTGGTGGCAACCAGGAGTTCAAAGAGTTTTGAACCCTTTATCTTAACCACGGTAAGATAGTTGTTGTAGGGCAAGGCATCTACGATGTTGCCATAGGTCCAGTCGCCGGCCGCGAGCGGTGCGCGTATGCCGCCACCGTTGTTTACGGCAAGTTGTGCCCCGGTAACGGCACGGAAGGCATCCGCAACAAGGTTGCCGATGCATGTCTCGCGGGTTCTGACCATCTGACGGCCGTTTTCGTCGAAGAGGTCCATACGGTAGTCGCTATGGCATATCTTATTGGTCGTCACCTTGGCCATCATGGCCTCTATGCTGTCCGTCACTTGGCGGATATGCGCACTTTCCTGCTTTATGGAGTCAACGGGAATCAGTTCCGTAGACATGCGTCCGTCGGGGCGGATGACGAGTTTGCCCACGTTCTTGAAACGCGAACCTGTCTGCGAGAGCAATACCGTGTCGCCATCGGCATTCAGTACGGTTTCGCATGGTATACGGCTATGCGTGTGGCCGTCAAGAACCACGTCTATGCCGCGTGTACTGCTTACAAGGCGGTGGCTGGTAAGGAAATTCTTTGCCGAAGCCTCGCCCAGATGTGACAGGAGGATAACATAGTGGGCACCTGCCTTGCGTGCCTCGTTGACGGTCTTCTGCACCTCGTCCACCAGATTGTCTTCGCAAAGGCTCAGCATCTGCTTGCCTTGCTTGTCGAAGAAAGAGTATGCCTCGCTTATCAGGGATTCCGGAGTAACGACACCCACAAAGGCTATCTTCTTTCCGCCAAAGTCCTTAATAATATAAGGTGTGAAAAACAAGGAATCGGGATGCAGGGAGCGCAGGTTCATGTTGACAACGGGCAAGCCGTTTTCCTCCACGAGTTTTGTTAGGTGCGGAGTGCCGAAGTCGAACTCGTGGTTTCCCAGGCCTATGGCATCGTAGCCCATCTCCTTCATGATGTCCACCACGAACTGTCCTCCTGAGATGGCGCCTGCCGTGCCTCCGTGCAGGAAGTCGCCGCTACTGGTAAGCCCTACCCATGCCGTGTCCGATACGGCATCGGCCAATCCGCGGAGACGTGCATACCCGTCGAGGACGCAATGAACGTCGTTTTCGTAGAGTATGACTATACTGCGCTGCTTGCCGCTATCACAGGCATAGAGCAGGGGGGCGGATAGAATAACCAGAACCAGATATCTGTTGATACGGTTCTGGAAAGAGGTAAGTATCGAAAAGACCTTCTTCATTGTCTTCCTATAATGCTATTTTATTCAAGTGTTGAGAAATCCACGTCGGGAGCCTCTGTCACGTTGCCCTCGCGTGTGAACGGTGTGCCCGACTCCAGGAAGTCGTTGAAGAAACCGCCCATGGTGAGGAAGAAGCCCTTCTCCTCTACACCGCCCTTATAGTCAAGACGCTGCTTCTGGCCGCCCGTGGCATCGCAGGTGAAACGTGCCTGGGTGACAGGTATCCACTTGCCGTCAGCGGTGCGTGCCCACTGGTTGTCATAGTAAGCCTTTCTGGTGATATATCCCATAGTGGGGTTGAAGTTCTCCAGGAAGGAGTAGGCGTGGGTGTACCATGTGCTTGTCTGGGGACGGCGCCATGATGCCACGAGTGTCCACTTGCTCTGATGGTTGTCGTAGAAATAAGCGGTGTAAACGGTGGTATTGTTGTTGTCGGGACGCACGCCGATGAGGAAGCGGCAACGCTCGCCCGGTTTCCAGTCGTAGTGCATGTAACTCTGACCGCCAGAACCCTCGTTGCCGAAGTCGTTAATTGTGGTATTTGCACCTTTCCTGACGAGTTGTACGCGCATTGAATCTGGAATCTCTGCAGGATTGTCGGTTGAGAAGGGGCTCCATACAGAGAAGAGGATTCTTCTTGGGTAGGGAGTGTTGTTCTGCATGCCGAAGTATCCTTCGCCAAAACCGCAGGCCATGTAGTAACTGCTGGGGATGTCGCCCTCTTCGGGTACTACCACTTCGTTGTAGAACCATTCCACGTTACCCTCGGGCAGGGTGTAGTTCATGTGTGTGGAAGGACCGCGGCGTCCGAAGTGGGTACTGAAGTCTCCGCCTACACAAACCACGGGTCCCATATTGCCCTTCACTACAAGGGATTGCACGTTGCCGAAACTCTCTCCTTCGTTAATCTTAAGGCCACGGATGTCCACCTTGATGTAACCGGGTTCCTTAACCTTGAAGGTTCCAACCTCAACAAGGGTCAGGGTGTCGCTTGCCAGTTCCACTTCCTCGGTCTTGCCCAACAGGGAAACCTCCACAAGAGAATGTCCCTTTGCCTGCAATGCAACGGTCATCTTGCCCTTGTCCATGGCTCTGAAATAGAAACTTACAACCGTTTCCTCGTCGTCCCAGTTGCAGATTTCACATTTGCCCTCGTCTATATATGCCGGTTCGCTCTCGGGAGAAGCCGTTATATACGCATTACCTGACAGGGTAACAACACTCTCGCTCTGCTCGGATGCCGATTGCGTTCCCGAGCAACTCATTGCCAGCAATGCAACTGACACAACTGAAGCCAAAAGGAAAAATCTCTTTTTCATAATCATGGGGATTTAATGTTATTTCCTTGCAAAGTTAGTGAATTTATCATAAAAGACCAAGCGAGGGAAACAATTAAACGAAAAAGGTGTAAATTTGCATGCGATAAGCCTATGGACAACCTCATGAAATACCTTTGGACAATAATCCTTGCGTGCATGTTTCTTGCCTCGTGCACCGATGGCAGGACGGGCGAAGCGTTGGAAGGCGACACCCTGTCCCTGCGACATGCACGCTATGTCTGCGCCGTCAGGCAGGGGGACATTGTCAGCATAGACATCCGCAACCCGTGGGACACAAGCGCCACGCTAAGGAGCATAAGGGTGAAGGTGCCGGTGGAGAGGGCTGCCGTATACACGGCCACACATGCCGCCCTGCTGGCAGAGTTGGGACAGGCACATCGGATAGGCGGTATGTTCGACACCAAATATCTGAAACATCCGCAACTGAAACAAACCATTGCCGAAGGACGTATCCGCGACCTTGGCATGAGCAATGCCGTGAACATAGAGCAGATAATGGACCTCCAACCCGACCTGCTTATGCCTTCGCCATACGAAAGTCAGGGCGGTTACGGCCGCCTGGAGCAGATGGGCATACCCATAATGGAGTGTGCCGACTATATGGAGGTATCGCCCCTGGCACGTGCCGAGTGGATAAGGATATACGGACTTCTCTTCGGTGCGGAGGAGCGTGCGGACAGCCTCTTTGCGGCCATAGAGCATCGGTACGGGGAACTGAAGGCTTTGGCCTCCAAGGCAGAAAGGAGGCCCAAACTGCTGACCGAGCGTCCCCTGAGCGGTACATGGCACGTGCCCAACGGAGAGAGCACCACAGGCATGCTCTACCGCGACGCCGGTGCTGATTACATCTTTGCCGACATCCCGGGGAGCGGAGCCAGTGCCCTGAGCATAGAGGTGGTGCTGGACAAAGCCATAGAAGCCGACTTCTGGCTGATAAAGAGTTTCGGTCCCCTGACCAAAGAGCAGTTGGCGCAGGATTGCCCTGCCACAAGCCACATCAAGGCAAAACTGATGGTATGCAATACGGAAGAGGTGCCCTTCTTCGAGGAAACGCCCTTCCACCCCGAATTCCTGCTGGAAAACCTGATAAGCGTGCTTCATCCCGAACTGGGGGTGGAGACACGGCACGAGTACTTTAAGTAAACGGAAAACGGAAATCTGCGAGTAAGCGAGAGCAATCAAACTTGTTTGAATTGCCGAGCGGGAGCAGATTCAAGACCGCAAAGCGGGATAAAAACGGAAAACTCAGAATACTCAGAATACTCGGAGTACTCCGAGAACTCAGAAAGCAAAAACACCCATGTACAACGAAAGCACAAACAATACGAAGCATCAAGGTTCACAATACTTTGCCAAGGCCAGCACAATACTTCTCATTGCCATGCCCATCATGCTGATGGCGGCAAACATCCTGTGGGGTTCGCTGGACATACCTCTGGGTGCCATGCCTGACATCCTCCTGGGCAAGGAGATAGAGGGACATCCGTCGTGGTCGTACATCGTATGGCATAGCCGTGTGCCCCAGATGCTTACCGCCACGTTCTGCGGTGCGGCACTGGCCACCTGCGGTTTGCTCCTGCAGACGGCTTTCCGCAATCCTCTGGCAGGTCCGTCCATACTTGGCATAGATAGCGGAGCCAGCCTTGGCGTGGCCGTAGCTATGATGCTCTTCGGGGGAAGCATAACCATGGGCAACCTGTCCCTCGGAGGCTATGTCTTCACCATTCTGGCGGCACTGGCCGGTGCCGTTGGCATAATGGCGTTGCTATCCGTTCTCAATGCCATGCTCAGGAGCACCGTCATGCTGCTTATCACGGGTGTGATAATTTCCTACATCACCGGAAGCCTTATATCCCTGCTCCAGTTCTGGGCAAGCCACGACGGACTTCAGGCCTACGTCCTCTGGGGAATGGGCAATTTCTCCAGCGTCAGCACCGAGCGCCTGCCTGTCTTCATAGGACTGGTTTCCATAGGACTGGTGATGGCATTGCTGATGATGAAACCTCTGGATGCCCTGCTCCTGGGCGACCGTTATGCGCAGAACCTTGGCGTGGACACCACACGCACGCGCCACATGCTTTTGCTTGCCACGGGCTTGCTCTCGGCCATCACCACGGCCTTTTGCGGTCCCATCAGTTTCATAGGCCTTGCCACGCCCCACATGGCACGTTTCATCTCCCCCTCGGGTTCGCACCGCTCTCTCCTGCCCCAAACCATGGCACTGGGTGCGTCCATAGCCCTGCTTTGCAACCTGCTCTGCAACCTGCCCCAGAGCAGTGTCCTGCCTATAAACGTACTGACGCCCCTGATAGGAGCGCCAGTAATTGTTTATCACACCCTTGCCCCGACCTTGTCGGCCAAGATGGGAAGGGGGAAGAAATAAGGATTTACTTCTTGTAGAAAGGAGTGCTGTAAACCAGACGGATACCCTTGCTGCTTGACTGAACCTCCAGAGTGGTGCCGTCGTTGGAAACAGAGTAAACATTGGCCTTGCCGCCCTCTGCGGTGTGGTAGATAACGTTGAACATCTTGGTTACGATGCTCAGGGCGTTCTGCTCCTTCATGGGAACGTCAACGATGAGTTGGCCCAACTTGCCTGCCTCCTTAACGTCCTTCCAGTTCATGCTCATGTAGATCTGGGTACCCTGGCACATACCGGTGAAAGCATCGGTAGTTTCGTCATAAACGTAGCCACGCTTTGCAATCTCGGCAGAGATCTTGTTAACACTGGCATTCAGGTTGATGCCGTCGAAATCAAATGCGCTGGCACTCAGGGTCATAACCATAGCGGCCAGTACTACAAACAACTTCTTCATAGTTTTTGATTGTTTTGTTTAATTAGTTGATATTTTGTATTTCGTTTTCTCTCTTATATGTAGGCACGGCTCTTGCCCAGGAACCTGTCCATGTCGCCCGACGCTTCCAGTTCCGAGGGCGTGCCTGTAGTCATACCTCCGTCCTGCATGAGCCATAGCATGTCGGCCGTTTTCAGAGCAATCCCCACATCGTGCGTGGAGAGGAGTATGGCCTTGCCCTGGTTGTGTGCAAGGTTGCGGAGCAGCAGCATCAGTTCCACCTTGGAGGGGAAATCCAGAAAGGCAGACGGTTCGTCCATCAGTATTATGGGTGTCTGCTGGGCCAGGGCCTTTGCTATCATCACCTTCTGCCGTTCGCCGTCGCTCAGCGAGGAGAAGAGCCGGGTGGCAAACTCCTGCGTGCCTGTCAGCCTCATGGCATCGTCCACCATGCGTTCGTCCTCCGCGGAAAGGCGTCCGAAGTATCCCGTATAGGGATGTCTTCCCATGGCCACCACTTCCCTGACTTTCAACCCCATGGCATCGATGTGTTCCGTAAGCACCACCCCTATGGTGTCGGCACTCACCTCGTCCACCTCGCCGTCCAACGGATGTTGATAACCGGCCAGCGTCCTGAGCAACGTGCTCTTTCCCGCACCGTTAGGTCCCAACAGGCATGTCACCTTTCCTGCCAGCAAGCCTGCCGTCAGGCCTGTGGAAACGACCCTATGCCCGTAACCCGTGGAGAGGTTCCTGAAGTTCAAGACCTGCATTTCCCCAGGACAGGCTTCCCTGGTCGTACATTCCTCTGAATGCTTCCCATTGGCATGAATGATGCATTTCTCGCGCATAAATCGGGACAAAGTTAACAAAAAGAGCAGAAAACAATATGAATTTGCTAAAGAATTATTATAAAAACGTTAAATCTGTCGTCACTTTAGCCCTATTTATGACATAAATTGCTACCTTTGCATGGAAATTGACTAAAAGATTTGGCAATGATAAAGAAGATTCTGCTCGTACTGACCGTACTTTTCTCTCCTCTCATGTCCGCAACCGGCATGGCAGAGAACGGTCCCCTTTCCCTCAAGTCCATCACCGGCGGCGAGTTTTATGCTCATGGCATATATGGTGTAAATCCCCTGGCCGACGGCGAGAGTTACAGCCAGTTGGTGGACGGAAAGAGAATTGTGGTAAGTTCCTTCAAGACCGGAGAGCAGACAGGTGTCCTCTTTGATGCCGACAACACCAAGGGCAAGGTGAAAGTCTCTCGCATTGACGGCTACATCATGTCGCCCAACCAGAAGAACATACTTCTGCGCACCCAGACACAGAGCATCTACCGCCACAGCACCACGGCCGTATATTATATATATAATGTACAGAACCGCACCCTGGCGCCACTCTCCGACGGAGGTCCGCAGGAGTGCCCCCTCTGGAGCCCCGACGGCAACATGGTGGGCTTCGTGCGCGAAGGCAACCTCTTCCTGGTGAAACTGCTCTTCGACAATGCCGAGGTGCAGATTACCAAGGACGGCAAGTTCAACAGCATCATCAACGGCAAGGCCGACTGGGTCTATGAAGAGGAGTTCGTGACAAACCGCAGTTTCGACTTCAATGCCGACGCCACCATGCTGGCATGGATACGCTACGACGAGAGCCAGGTGCCCCTGTTCTCCTTCCCCATGTACAAGGGCATGCTCCCCGAGATGAAGGAAAATGCCGAATACCCCGGCGCATACGAATACAAGTACCCCATTGCCGGCCAGCCCAACAGCAAGGTAAGCGTGCACACCTTCGACATCAAGAGCCGTGCCACACGCGAGGTTAAGGTTCCCCTGGAGGCCGAAGGCTACATCCCCCGCATAGCATTCAGCAGCGACCCTGACAAACTGCTCATACTCACCCAGAACCGTCATCAGGACAACCTGCAGGTGTGGGTGGCCAACCCCCGCTCCACCGAGTGCCGTTGCATCGTCACGGACGAGGTGAAGCCCTACGTGGCCGACAAGACCTACACCCTCTTCAAGACCATCAAGGACGGTTTCATACTGATGAGCGAGCGCTCCGGCTTTGCACACCTCTACCAGTACAACCTCCTGGGCACACTGAAGCGTGAAATAGGCAAGGGACAGGACATCATCACCGACTTCTACGGCTACGACGAGAAGACCGGCACATACTACTATCAGGCACAGGACGGCGGTCCTCTGCGCACCGGAGTCTACAAGTGCGACGCCAAGGGCAAGGTAACCTCCATCAGCACCGAACCCGGCCAGAACTCGGCCATCTTCTCCGGCAACTTCAAGCAACTGATGCTCACCCACCACTCTGCCGCCACACCTCCCACCTACACCCTGCGCAACGACAAGGGCAAGGTACAGAAGACCCTCCAGGACAACGCCGCACTGAAGCAGAAGATTGACGGCATGAACCTGGCCAAGATAGAGTTCTTCCAGTTCCAGACACAGGACGGCGTGGACCTGAACGGCATTATGGTGAAGCCTGCCGACTTCGACGCCAACAAGAAATACCCCGTCATCCTCTTCCAGTACAGCGGTCCCGGTTCCCAGCAGGTTCTGGATTCCTGGTACGCAGGCAACTGCTCTGCCGCCCTGCTGGAAAGATACATGGCACAGGAAGGTTTCGTCAGCGTCATCGTGGACGGACGCGGTACTGGCGGACGCGGTGCCGAGTTCGAGAAGCAGACCTACCTGAAACTCGGCCAACTGGAGAGCCACGATCAGGTGGAGACAGCCATCTACCTGAGCAAACTCCCCTGGGTGGATGCCAAGCACATAGGCATCTGGGGATGGAGTTTCGGTGGTTTCAACACCCTCATGAGCATGTCCGAAGGCCGCCCCGTATTCTATGCCGGCGTGGCCGTAGCACCTCCCACCTCATGGCGCTACTACGACACGGTTTACACCGAGCGCTTCATGCGCACCCCCAAGGAGAACCAGGAGGGTTACGATTGCAGCCCCATCACCCGTGCCAAGAACCTTAGCGGAAGCCTGCTCATCATCCACGGCCTTGCCGACGACAACGTGCACTTCCGCAACGTGGCAGAGTACACCGAAGCCCTCGTCCATGCCGACAAGGACTTCCGCCAACTCACCTACACCAACCGCAACCACTCCATCTATGGCGGCAACACCCGCAACCACCTGTACCGCCAGTTGATAAACCACTTCAAGGACAGCATGAAGTAAACGGATAAGGGGGACCCTCCCCCACCCCCTCCCTGCATGGAGGGGAGTAGTTACAACCGACAATGAATATTAGCACTTAGCAAATCTATTAACCTTGACCCATCAATCCCTCTTTTATAGACACATTATACTCCCCGCCCTACAGGGAGGGGCAAGGGGGAGGGTCCTCCCTCAACACGGCCTCGTAGCTTAGTTGTATAGAGCGTCGGATTCCGGTTCCGAAGGTCCTGGGTTAGAGTCCCAGCGAGGTCACTAAAAGCAGTCAGGAAGAAGGCAACCATTGCCCTCTTCCTGACTTTTGTATATCCAATATAATATATTTGTCACCCTGGATATGCTATTAAGTATGCTTGCGTTGTACTGGACATTGGTATTTCTGAACGGCACACTTGTCTTCAATTATTGCTATGAGTCATTCTAGGTTCTATTTACTTCGTTTATTTTTTTTGCTTCCTCTATATTTATATGTGCAGTTCTTCCATTCTTATGCAATAGAGCAAGCAAATGACCACCATTCAGTAATTTCAAAGGTTTGTCTTTTGCAAATTCATAAGAGTCATGTCCATAATCTGATGTTGTAATCAATATACCCGAATTCGCACCCTCATTGATAACTGTTCCATATAAATCTCTTACAGCAGAAACACCAACTGTATTTGTATATCGCTTAGCTTGAATAATAATTTTTCCTCCACGTAATGGGTCTGGATCAAAAACAACAGCATCAACTCCACCGTCCCTGCTTGCTTGTGTCACTCGTACTTCTCCACCATTTCTTGCAAATTCCATTTCAAAAAGTTCCCTCACAAGGTGCTCAAAGTCTTCCCAATGCATAGCAGCCAGATTTGTTCCTTGATTTACATATATATCTTTAGCATCTACAAATCTTCTATCATTCTTATTAAAAGTCAGTATAGGTGTGATTGGAGATATATCTATGAGTTTTGATGCAGAAACACCTTTTAATGCCTTGAAACACGCTTTAGGTTCTACTTTTAACAGATTTATTCGTGAGAATTTATTCCTGTCTGCTTGAATAGATATAATACATTTCCTTTCCATAAGTCCTATTGCGGGATTTACCTGTGTTACATAACCATTGAAAATTATACCATTGATTTCTGTTAAAGTGTTAATTGAGAATATTTCATACAGCGTGCGAAGTGTTACAGAATATAATAGGTATTCATATCGTTTAGCAATGTAACTATCTGTATGCTTCTTTATGCTAATCTCTTTTGTTGATGCTATATATTTATATTCTTTAATATCTGATAAGTTTGAACTACTTGGCAGTTCGTAATCAACTATCAACATGTCGTCGTTGACTTTTGAGCAATCTATTTTTTTTGAGAATATGTCATTATAGAATGAACCTTCAAGAGCGGAGTAAACTCGCTCCTCTGCTGTGTTTCCAATTACTGGCAGTTTGCCCACTTGGTTTATACCATCCTTCATAATAGAAAGCAATGCGTTTTCTTGGTTCTTAATTTTACGGTTTTCTAAATAACAATATATGAACCTCTCCGCTTGCTTTACAAAATCACCCTTTTTGAAAACCTTTTCTACTTTATCATCATCTTCTAATACAAGACAACATGAACTATCATTACATATAACTTCTATTAAACTATTGTTGTTTCGAGATTTTATATGTATATGATATTTCAAATCAAGTTGATCGCACAAAGAGAAAATGTCACTTATATTTACATCTTCACCTGCAGCTATATAATAAACAGTATTACTAACTTTGATAAGGTCTGCTCCTATTGCTTTGAGTTTATTTGAGAAATCTTGTTTTTCACTTTCTTTTGCTTGAAAGAATAAAGACTGGAGTATTCTTGATATCTGTTCATGTTTGTTTCTTTTTTCTATTTCAGCAAGTTTTTTCTCCTCCGCCAGTTTTGCTTCAATTTCTCTTTGCTTTCGTTTTTCTTCTTGCTTTCTTTTTCGAGCCTCAACCATTTTCATTGCCCATTCATGCGCCCTTTTCTGCTCCTCATCATGGCAAACGATAATTTCTCCTTGCCCTCGTTCCTTCTCCTGTACCTTTGATTTATTAATATTGGTACCATTAATAACCATGACGACAATAATAATAAATATAGAAATAACAATAACTGTTACCATAACATCATCATTTTATTGCTTTCACATTTAATCTGTTTTAATGTATGGATTATAAGCATCCTTTCCATTTCTTGTCGGCAACGGGGTGTATTGAGTAAACATCTCAGTCACCATCTTTGGGATTCGGAATTATATAATTCCAACCCATTTCATTGGCGTTGCTAAACAAAGCTCATTTCATATTTCTTTGTTCAGTTCTCTGTTCTTCCCCCGAGTTGACAATCATACGTCCTGTTCGGCTATCTGCCCGTAAAAGTTACCATGCTTTGCTTATTATCTTTCATCATATTTCTGCCTTGTCAGGTCAAAGATACGAATAAGCGAGAGAAATCCCAAAGAAACGATTAAGTGAGAACAGAAAAAGTTTATTTTTCATACCGAACGATAGTATCTTAGACTGCAAGTCAAATTTATTTGAGGATTTCCGACTTGCGTAGCTTGATGAGCGAAGGCGAATAACCGACGAACCGTAGGTCGACGCCCAAAGGGGCTAAAGTCAACAAAACAAGAGCAGAGGATGCTTGCATACTATGCCTTGTAAGGAGGAGAAAGACCATAGGTCAACGTGAGTTCCTTAGACCGAAGGTCAGAGTACGAATAAGCGAGCGAGAGAAAAACAAAAGCGGGTAAACGTGAACGACTCAACTAATTTTGAATTAGAGCGGATAATGTTTGCTTTATCGGCAACAATGATATATCTTTGCATGTACAGAACATATAATAAACACCATGCCTAAGAAAAAATATACAACATTGCCTAAGAGTTTCTCGGCCTGTATTCATGCTGACTGCCCTATGGCAGCATCATGCCTTCGCCAGGTGGCGTATTCGCAGATGATGGGGGAGATGGAATTTCTGAACATGGTAAATCCCCGTCATTGTTCCAAGGACAGCGGATGCAAGTTTTATCGCGAGGCGGCTCCTGCACGTTATGCCTTAGGATTTAAGAATTTCCAGAAGTGTATGCTACCGGAGCAGTATAGGGAGTTCATGTCAATGCTTATGGCACACTTCGGGCGTGGCGGTTATTTCTACCGTCGTCGTGGTGTCATAGCCATGCCGCCTGCCGAGCAGGAGATTGTCCTCAATGCCTTGCATGCCGTAGGGATAAGGGAGGACATTCAGTTCGATGCATACGAAGAACTTGTCAACTGGTTTGACTGACCTCGGCAATGACAGAGTTTCCTCGTGGGGAAACTCGAGTTTCCCAGTGAGGAAACTGCAGTTCTCCCATAGGGAAACTGGAGCGGTGAAAGGTGACTGCTTTAGCTTGATGAGCGTAGGCGAATAACGTTGAACGATTAACGTTGAATGTTGAACGGAAAGCGGAGTTATATCATACCCCCTCCGGAACTTCGTTCCTCGTCACCCCTATTTCAGGGGGACATAGAAATGGAAATCGGAAATCGGAACCGACGCAGGAAGCGAGAGCAGAAGCAAAGTTTGCTTTGATTATGCCGAGCGACAAGGAGGAAAAGACCGCGAAGCGGGATTAAAACGGAAATCGGAGGCAAAAGGGAGGGGAACTATGTGAAAAGTGACTTCGTGCCTTCTTTACGATAATGCCGTACCACTCTTTTCTTAATAAATGTAAATTTTTTATCGCGGAGGAAAACTTTTTCATATCTTAGCAGTCAAAATATAACGATAATATAATATATAAGGTATGATACTTGAAGATTTCATGAACGCTTCGCCGGTAAATTTCTTTGCGGTGGAGACGATAAAGAAGTGCCTCACGGAGGCTGGTTACAAGGAGTGGAAGGCCGGTGAGCCTTGCCCCGAGGTGAAGAGTGGCGACAAACTGTTTTCTACCAAGAACGGTTCCGCCATTTTTGCTTTCCATATGGGCAGGAAGACTCTGGCAGAGGGTGGCATGCGCATCATTTCGGCACACTCGGACAGTCCCTGCTTCCGCGTGAAGCCCAATGCCGAGATTAAGTGCGAGGGCGGCCTGGTGAAACTGAACACGGAACTCTACGGCGGTGCCATCATGTCCACATGGATGGACCGCCCCCTGTCCCTGGCTGGCCGTGTGGTGCTGGCAGGCGAGTGCATGACGGAGCCTGTGGTGCGCCTGCTGCGCATCAACCGTCCCATACTGACAATTCCCAACCTGGCCATACACTTCAACCGTCAGGTGAACGACGGCGTGGCTCTGTCCAAGCAGAAGGACATGCTGCCGGTGCTGACAACGGAAAACGGAAAACGGAAAACGGAAAACGGAAAACTGGAGTCAGAAAACGAAAAGGGCATACTGAAGACCCTCGTTGCGGAGGAACTGGGTGTGAAGGCAGAGGACATCCTGGACTTTGACCTGTACCTGTACGACACCACTCCGGCAGGGCGCGTGGGCTTGCACGGAGAACTGATACAGAGCGGACGCCTGGACGACCTGAGCATGGCGCATGCAGGCATGGAGGCTCTGCTGGCCGACGGGGAGACTCCCGAGGTGACAAAGTGCCTGGCCATCTTCGACAACGAGGAGACGGGCAGCCAGACGAAGCAGGGTGCCGGCTCTCCATTCTTCGCATCGCTGGTGCAGAGGCTGGTGGCAAGGCAGAGCGAGACATGCGCTTCGCACTTCGAGGACTTTGCCATGTGCGTGGAGCGCTCCTTCATGGTGAGTGCCGACAATGCCCATGCATGGCATCCCAACTATAGCGAGAAGTACGACCCCACGAACCATCCCGTGATGGGCGGAGGTCCCGTGATAAAGTACAACGCCAGCCAGAAGTACCTGAGCGATGCCGTGGGCGCAAGCGTGTTCATGCAGGCTTGCAAGAAGGCAGGTGCGCCATACCAGACCTTCGTGAACCATAGCGACGTGGCTGGTGGCAGCACCCTGGGCAACATACTTTCCTCTTCCTTCCCCGTGAAGGGCGTGGACATGGGCAACCCCATCTGGGGCATGCACTCCGTGCGCGAAACGGCAAGCATGCAGGACCATGAGAATTGCATAAAGGTGTTCACGGCATTCTTGGGATAAAGCCCCACCCCTGCCACGTCCTCGCGTCGCAATGGAGATTGCTCCCCTCAAAGGACACGAAAGTATATTAAATACTTTCTCTAAAGGACCTTTTCGCCCCTGTATGGAGGGGAGTAGTTACAACCAACGATGAAATTAACCCTCTAACTAAATCCACATCTCCCCAGTACTATATACTCCCCTCCATTCAGGGAGGGGTCGGGGGTGGGTCCTCTAATTTTATTACAATGAACAAAATAACCAAGTACAGTATCGTCGGCATCATTGTGGCAGGTTGTGCGGCTCTTGCCTACAATGCCTTCATGCCCAAGGAGAACGATGAACTGAACCAGGCGCCCAAGTCGGCCGGTGGCAGACAGGGCAAGACGCTGAATGTGAGAGCCGTAGTAGTGGAACAGCAGTTGCTTACCGACGGCCTGTCCATGAGCGGTTCGCTGGTGCCGGACGAGGAGGTAAGCCTCTCGTTCGAAACCTCGGGCAAGATAACGGACATCTTCTTCAAGGAAGGTTCCATGGTGGAGAAAGGCCAGTTGCTGGCCAAGATAAACGACGCACCCCTGCAGGCCGAACTCCGCAGAAAGGAGGCTCAGTTGCGCCTGATGCAGGACCGTGTGTACCGTGCCAAGGCTCTGCTGGAAAAGGAGGCCGTGAGCAAGGAGGCCTTCCAGGAGGCCGAAGCCAACCTCTCTGCCCTGCGTGCCGAGATAGACGGTGTGAAGGCCGAGATAGCACAGACGGAACTCCGTGCGCCCTTCTCGGGCATCATAGGTCTGCGCCAAGTCAGCGTGGGTGCCTATGCCACCACACAGACGGCCGTGGCGATGCTCACCAAGCGCAGCCCCCTGAAGGTGGAGTTCAGCGTTCCCGAGCGCTATGCAGGCACCTTGCCCGACGGCGCTTCGCTGGAGTTTACCGTGGAGGGCGACCTCACCCCGCGCCAAGCCAAGGTGTACGCCTCCGACTCGCGTGTGGACGAGAACACCCGCACCTTCACCGTGCGTGCCTTGTATGACAACCGCGACGGAAAACTGGTGCCCGGACGTTATGCCAACGTGCGGCTGACCACACAGGAATTTGCCAGTGCCCTGGCCGTGCCAAGCGAGGCGATAGTGTCCGAAATGGGTATCGACAAGGTGTATCTGTGCCGTGGCGGCAAGGCAGAACCCGTGGAGATAACGAAAGGCCTGCGCACCGATGCCCAGGTGCAGGTGCTCCGTGGCCTCAACGTGGGCGACACCGTGATAACCAGCGGTACCATGCAGTTGCGTGCCGGACAGGCGGTGACGGTGACTGTAAACGGAAAACGGAAAACGGAAAACGGAAAACTGGAGACGGGAAACGGAAAACTGGAGAGTGAGAATGAAGGATAACATACTCGACAGAAAGTGCAAGGCATTTGCCGTGCGAATAGTCCACTTCTACAAATTCTTGGTAAACACCCAGAAAGAGACAGTCCTCTCAAAACAGATATTGCGAAGTGGAACAAGCATTGGAGCCAATACAAGAGAACGACTAAACGCCCAAAGCAATGCCGACTTTGCCAACAAGTTATCTATTGCTCTAAAAGAAGCAGACGAAACACAATACTGGTTAGAAATACTTCTTGAAAGCAATATTATTGATGATAATATGTTCTCGTCTCTCAACGACGACCTAAAAGAAATTATTGCTATAATAACATCAAGTATAAAACCGTAAAACGTAAGGAACTGACCATTAAGGAATAAGTTTTCCGATTTCCGTTTTCCGATTTCCGTTTTAACAGCCATGAACATTTCTGAACTTTCCATCCGACGTCCGGTGCTGGCCACGGTGATGACACTGCTCATTCTCATCTTCGGTGCCGTGGGATACATGTATCTGGGCGTGAGGGAATACCCCTCGGTGGACAACCCCATAATCTCCGTGTCGTGCTCCTACCCCGGCGCCAACGCGGACGTGATAGAGAACCAGATAACCGAACCCCTGGAACAGAACATCAACGGTATACCGGGCATACGCTCGCTTACCAGTGTGAGCCAACAGGGTTCGTGCCGCATAACGGTGGAGTTTGAACTCTCCGTAGACCTGGAAACGGCGGCCAACGACGTGCGCGACAAGGTGTCCAGAGCACAGCGCTTCTTGCCACGAGATTGCGACCCGCCCACCGTGTCCAAGGCCGATGCCGATGCCATGCCCATACTGATGGTGGCCCTGCAGAGCGACAAGCGCAACCTGCTGGAGTTGAGCGAGATTGCCGACCTGACGGTGAAGGAGCAACTGCAAACCATCCAGGACGTATCCAGCGTGATGATCTGGGGCGAGAAGAAGTATTGCATGCGCCTGTGGCTGGACCCCGTGAAAATGTCGGGATACGGCGTCACTCCCATGGACGTGAAGAGCGCCCTGGACAGGGAGAACGTGGAACTGCCCTCGGGTTCCATAGAGGGCAACACACGCGAACTCAGCATCCGCACCATGGGACAGATGTCCACCACGGAGGAGTTCAACAACCTGGTCATCAAGGAGGAGGAAGGACGCATCATCCGCTTCAGCGACATAGGCCGTGCCGAACTCTCGGCGCGTGACATAAAGAGTTACATGAAGATGAACGGCGTGCCCATGGTGGGTATCGTTGTCATCCCCCAGCCGGGCGCCAACCACATAGACATTGCCGATGCCGTACACGAGCGCATGAAGATAATGGAAAAGGACCTGCCGGACGATGTGAAGTATGCCTACGGTTTTGACAACACGAAGTTCATACGCGCCTCCATTGCCGAGGTGGAAAGCACCGTCTACGAGGCCTTCGTGCTCGTGATCATCATCATCTTCCTGTTCCTGCGCGACTGGCGCGTAACGCTCATCCCCTGCCTTGTCATCCCCGTTTCGCTCATCGGCGCATTCTTCATAATGTACCTGCTGGGCTTCTCCATCAACGTGCTCTCCATGCTGGCCGTAGTGCTGTCGGTGGGCCTTGTGGTGGACGATGCCATTGTGATGACGGAGAACATCTACATCCGCATAGAACGGGGCATGCGCCCGTTCGAAGCGGGCATTGAGGGTGCCAAGGAGATTTTCTTCGCCGTTATATCCACCACCGTCACCCTGCTGGCCGTGTTCCTGCCCATCGTGTTCATGGAGGGACAGACGGGACGATTGTTCCGCGAGTTCAGTTTCGTGGTGGCAGGTTCCGTGGTGATATCATCCTTTGCCGCCCTGACCATCACCCCCATGCTCGCCACGAAGATACTTGTAAACCGCGAGGAGAAGAACTGGTTCTACCGCAAGACGGAACCCTTCTTCGTAGGACTTAACAACATATATTCACGTTGGCTCAGCGCCTTCCTGCGCCGCCGATGGATGGCCATACCCCTGATGGTGGTTGCCCTTGCCGCCTGTGTGGCAATGTGGATGAACGTGCCTGCCGAGATGGCTCCGCTGGAGGACCGCTCGAGCATAACCATCCGTACCATGGGCCCCGAGGGCGTGACCTATGAATACATGCGCGACTACACCGAGGACATCAACCGTCTGGCCGACTCGCTCATGCCCGATGCCGAGTTCATCACGGCACGTGTGTCGGACGGTGGCGGCAACATACAGATTACACTCAGGAACCTGGCCGAGCGCGACTACACACAGATGGAAGTGGCGGACAAACTCAGCAAGGCCGTACGCGAAAAGACCGACGCGCGTGCCTTCGTGCAACAGCAGAGCACCTTCGGCGGACGACGCGGTTCCATGCCCGTGCAATACGTCCTTCAGGCCACCACCATCGAGAAACTGGAGGAGGTCCTGCCCAAGTTCATGGCCAAGGTGTATGACAACCCCGTCTTCCAGATGGCCGACGTGGACCTGAAGTTCTCCAAACCCGAGGTGCGTCTGAGCGTGAACCGCGAGAAGGCCAACCTCATGGGCGTCTCCACCAAGGACATAGCACAGACCCTGCAATACGGCCTCAGCGGCCAGCGTATGGGCTACCTCTACCTCAACGGAAAGCAGTACGAGATAGTGGGCGAAATAAACCGCCAGCAGCGCAACGACCCTGCCAACCTCAAGGCCATATACATGCGCTCTTCGGACGGCAAGATGGTACAGATGGAGAACCTGGTGGACCTGGTGGAGAGCATCGCTCCCCCGAAACTTTACCGCTACAACCGCTTCGTGTCGGCAACAATCTCGGCCGGACTTACCCCCGGGCATACCATAGGCGACGGTCTTGACGAGATGGACAAGATAGCATCCGAGGTGCTGGACGACACCTTCCGCACGGCACTGGCAGGCGACTCCAAGGAGTTCCGCGAGAGTTCCTCAAGCCTGCTCTTCGCCTTCGGCCTTGCCCTGGTGCTCATCTACCTGATTCTGGCGGCTCAGTTCGAGAGTTTCAAGGACCCCTTCGTCATCATGCTCACCGTGCCCCTGGCCATTGCCGGCGCACTGATATTCATGCTCGTGGGCGGACAGACGATGAACATCTTCAGCCAGATTGGCATCATCATGCTCATAGGTCTGGTGGCGAAGAACGGTATCCTCATAGTGGAGTTTGCCAACCAGCGCCAACGCATGGGCGAGGACAAGATGACCGCCATACAGGAGGCCTCCGTGCAACGTCTGCGCCCCATCCTCATGACCTCCGTATCCACCATGCTCGGCCTCATGCCTCTGATGTTCGCATCGGGTGAGGGCTCGGCCGGACGTGTGGCCATGGGTACCGCCGTAGTGGGAGGCATGCTCATCTCCACCATGCTCACAATGTTTGTAATTCCTGCCATATACTCCTTCGTGGCAACATCCCTACAAAAGAAGATCAAGAAATGAAATCCACAAGGTTCATACTCATAGCCCTTGCCCTCTGTGCCAGCACGGGGGCAAAGGCACAGACCCTGGCCGAGGTGATTGCCACAGGTCTGGAAAACAACTATAACCTGAAAATAGCACGCAACGAGGAGGCCATAAGCGCCAACAACGCCACGGCCGCCAATGCCGGATACCTGCCCACGGTGAATGCCACGGCAGGGTACAGCGGCACGGTGGACACAGGAAACGGCGGTCAGTTGGGACATGGCATACAGGCCGGCGTGAATGCCGAATGGACCCTGTTCGACGGTTTCAAGATTCAAGCAACGTATAGCAAACTTCAGGAACTGAAGCGACAGGGTGCCACACGCACACGACTGACCATCGAGGACTATGTGGCCACACTCACCGCCGAGTACTACAACCTCATCCAGCAGAAGATACGCATGCGCAACCTCAACAATGCCGTGAAACTCTCCAAGGAGCGTCTGCGCATCGTGCTCGAGCGCTATAGCATAGGCAGCGCCTCCCGTCTGGACCTCCAGCAGGCGCAGGTGGACTTCAATGCCGACAGCGCACAGAGCCTGAAGCAACACGAACTGATGGCCACATCGCGCATCCGCCTGTACGAACTCATGGCGGTGAGGGACATGCAGACTCCCCTCTCGCTGAGGGACTCTGTCATTGAGGTGGATACCTCACTCACGCACGACCACCTGCTGGACAACACCATGGAACTTAATGCCGAACTTCTCAACCGCAGGCACGACATCCGTCTGGCGGAACTTGACTACAAGGCCACCATGAGCCGCGATTTCCCTTACATCAAACTGAATGCCGGCTACAACTACCAGCATACCATAGGCGGTGAGGGCCGAGGCGGCGTGGACTTCGGAGTGAAGGTGGGCTACAACCTCTTCGACGGCAAGCGTACCAGCCAGCGCCGCAATGCAAGGCTCGACATAGAGAATGCCGACCTGGCACGCCTGCAACTGGAACAAACCCTACGTGCCGACCTTGCCGACCTCTGGCAGGCCTACAAGAACAACCTGCGCCTGCTCTCCCTGGAACGCGAGAACCTCATCACAGCACAGGAGAACCACTACATTGCCCACGAGCGCTACATGCTGGGCGACCTCTCTGGCATAGAGATGCGCGAAGCCCAGCAATCCCTCCTCGATGCCGAGGAGCGTATCCTGGTGGCAGAATACAACACCAAGTTGTGCGAAATCTCCCTGCACCAAATCTCAGGCGAGATAATGAAGTACATGGAGTAAGCCCCCAATCCCCGTCCCAGAGGGGGGACTCAGAATACTCCGAATACTCGGAATACTCAGAGTACTCCGACCACTCTGATCAAGCGCAGAGCAGAGAACAACATAAAAGCAGCGCCAGGAGATAACTTCCGGCGCTGCTTTTTATAGATGTCTGCCCAAGACAGGCCTGCCATTGAGGCCTGTTGGTTCACTCAGCCAGCACTTTCTTTCCATCAACTATATACAAGCCTCCGGACTTCATGTCCTTGACAAGGCGTCCCTGCATATCGTAAACGGCATTCACATTACTGACCAAGTTATTCTCCTCATCGGTGAGCACGTCCTCTATTCCTGTATACTCAGGCTTCTGGTATACACGTACCCAATCGAAAAGGGTCTCGTAGGTAAAGGACTCGTCGGCAGGACGTGCCCATGAACCGTTGCCCACACTCTGATTGAGGATGATGTAGAAGGGGGCATCAAAAGGCCACTGGCCGTTGTCAAGGGCATTCTGGTCGGTACTCTTGTTGTATGTCCACACCTTTTCTCCATCCACATACCAGGTGATGGAAGTGGCATTCCATTCTACGGCATAGACGTGCCAGAGGGAGTAATCTATCCCTGGTTTGTTGCCACTGTTGCCGCCCTTGCCAAGATTGTAAGTCCAGTTGGTATGAACTGTACCATAGGCACGCCCATCGGTATCTATGGCCTCCCAGATGTCTATCTCTCCATTATTGGGCCATCCAAGGCTATTGTCGGCAGGCATCATCCAGAAAGCAGGGAATGTACCGGTATGGGCAATGGTCTTGATACGTGCCTCTACCCTGCCCCACTGGAAGGCGAACTTGCCCTGGGTCTTCACGCCACCCGTTATCATGGGCACGTTGTCGGAAGCCTTGTCGGGATTGGGAATGGCGCGGCAATGAAGTGCACCGTCCTCCTGATACACCACCAGGGGAGAGTTGGAGCACCAGCGGTTCCATGTAGCCCCCTGACGCTCGGTGCGTTTCCAAAATTCGGATGTAGGTTCGCCTTCGCCTTCAAACTCATCAGCAAAGGATAGCACCTGGGCGTTCTTTGTCTCCGCATCACGCACCCATTCGCCACTGATGACTACATCCCCGTTCACCTTGTCGGCAGGGATGGTAATCTCAGTGGCATAGGCACCGGAATTGATTTCCGTCACCTTGTATTCCTCATCACCATGCTTGATGGTAAGTCCTTCAGTACAGTTCCATCCGAGGCGTGCACGTGTATAGAAAGTAAAGTCACGACCCTTGGCTATGCGCTCGGGCATAGGACCACCGTTCTTTGTACTCCACACATATCCGTGACGTGTGTCTATCTTCAAGGCTACGGTTTCGGGGAAAGCCTCCTTGAGTTTCTGCATACAGGTCTCGTAATCGGCCTGTACCTGGGCGTTCTCCTCTATCTTCCATGTGGAGCCATTGTCTGCACTCGTCCAGATGCTGATGGGGTATGACAACTGGGGAGCGGCACAGAGAAAGTTCTGGTTGCCATCGTAGGAGCGGAGGTGAAAACCACCGTTGCCGTTGCTTGTAAACTCCACGGCTACAGGTGTGTCCTGCAACTTTGCCGAAGCGGTGGACGCATTGGCCGCTGTGTGTCCCACGGCCATAAACTTCTTCGCACCGAGGTTGTAGACAAACCATTGCTCGTTGAACGGCACAATCATCCATGAGGATGATGGGTCGGCCGCATTGTACGGTGTGGTGTAGGACTGGTCGGCTATCGTCTTGTCCGAAGCCGTCATGCCTGCCGCCCAAACCAACGACGTGCTCTTCTCTGCATTGTACACGGCATAGGTCGTGTAGAACGGATTATAGATGGTGTAGGCCTTGTCGGTGGACAACTCGTCCAACGACGAAATCTGTGCCGAGGCAACAAGTGACGTTGCACCGAGCAGGATAAATGAGAGAATCTTTTTCATAACATTATTTGATGTTTGTTTTTTCGATATATCAGGACAACACGGTTACTTCTTCCTCACAGCCGCCACGAATGCGGTGGGGATGCTGAGCACGATAGCCAGGAAGGAGTTCAGGACAAGGAAGTTTATTGCCAAGTCCCTGAGCGTTATCTGCGAAAGCAGGTCGAGCACGTCCTGAGGTTTGTATTCGGGCACCGCCTGTTTCATCAGTTCCGTGTATTCGGGATTTGTGTACACCTCGGTCAGTGCCGTCAGCATGCGCCCGTTGTCCACATAGCGGAAATACATGTACTGCACAAAGGTGCAAAGCAGGGCGGCCAAAAGTTGTACCTGCAAGGACTTGTGCCAACGATGGCGCACACCCCAGGGTTCTTCCTCCTTGGGCATGGATTCCTGTGCGGCACGCAATTGCACGCCTGCCACCCAGATGCTCAGCACACCCAGCAAATTGCCGGCAAAGCCCCACGCAGGTTGCGTGAGGCTAAGCATAGCCAATAAGAACGAGGCACTCCAGCAGAGGCCTGTATAGAATCCTATCTTAGATATTTCCATAGAACGTTTAACGATGAACGGTGAGCGGTGAGCGATTTAGTTTTCCGTTTTAATCCGACTGCGTCGTCTTGAATCTGCTCACGCTCGGCAATTCAAACAAGTTTGATTGCTCTCGCTTACTCGCAGATTTCACCTTTCCGTTTACTCTTATTATCCCAGGAATGAGATGAGTACACCGGCCGCCACGGCAGAACCTATCACACCGGAAATGTTGGACGACATACAATAGTTGAGAACGTGGTTCTTGGGGTCGTACTGGGTGGAGATGATATTGCACACACGGCTCGCCATGGGCACGGCACTGAGGCCAGTTGCACCGATGAGCGGATTTATCTTCTTCTTGGCAAAGAGGTTCCACACCTTCACCATGAAGATACCGGAAGCGATACTCAGCGCAAAGGCACAGAAGCCACCGGCCACGATGCCCAGGGTCTGCACATTGATGAAGGCATCCACGGTCATGGTGGCACCCACGCAGAGGCCCAGGAAGATGGTGGCGGCATTCATCACACCGTTTGATGCGGCATCGAACAGGCGTGAGGTGTCGTTACCGATTTCCTTCACCAGATTACCGAACATGAGCATACCAACCAGACTCACGGCTGAGGGCACGAAGATGGCCACTATGGTCGTAACGGCAATGGGGAAGATGATCTTCAGCACACGCATGTTCTTTATCTCAGTTCCGTCGGGATAAAGGCGGTCCTGCTCCTTCATGTTGATACGAAGTTCCTTCTCCGAACAGAGCAGTTTCACCACCATGGGGATGATAACAGGCACAAGTGCCATGTAACTATAAGCGGCAATGGCTATGGGACCAAGCAAGTGGGGAGCCAGTTTGATGGTGGTGAAGATAGCCGTAGGACCATCTGCACCGCCTATGATGCCCAGCGAACCGGCCTCCTGGGGTGTGAAGCCCATAGCCAGAGAGGCCAGCAACACGGCAAAGATACCCATCTGTGCGGCGGCTCCGAAGATAGCCAGTTTCAGGTTGCGGAGCATAGGACCGAAGTCGGTCAGCGCACCCACACCCATGAAGATGATGGGAGGCAGAAGTCCGCTCTTGATAAGTGCATAGTAGAGGTAGTTCATCAATCCCAGGTCGTGTGCTATCTCGTGCAGAGGCATGGAATAGATGTCCTTCTTCACCATCACTCCGTTCTTCATGAACTCCACCATACCCTCACTATCGGCCTGTGTCACGCCCATACCTCCACCGGGGAAGTTGGCAATGAGCACACCAAAGGCTATGGGAACCAGAAGCAGGGGTTCGTACTTCTTGACGATACCCAGGTACAGGAGCACGAAGGCCAGCAGGTACATCACCAGGAACAAAGGGTTCTCGGCAATGGCCTGGAAGGCGGTCATGCTATAGAGGTTTTCCAGTATCTCGTTAAACATAAGTCACTTTCCTCCTCTACTTTACTTTCTCAGCACCTTCATTATCACATCGTCCTCCTCCACGGAGTCGCCAGAGTTCACCGTCACGGCGGTAAGAATACCGTCGAAGTCGGCACGGATGGCATTGTAGGTCTTCATGGCCTCAATGTAACCGAGGGTATCTCCGGCCTTGACCTCCTGACCTATCTGTATGGCCTGTTCCTGTGCATCCTTGGTGCGGTAGAACTTACCCTCCAGAGGAGCCAGGATGTCCTCGCCCTCACCTGTTGCCACGGGTGCCTGTGCACCGGCAGAAGTGGCGGCTGGCGCCTCGTTGCCGTAGGCGATGTTCACCTCGTAGGTCTGTCCGTTCACACTCACCTTTATGGTCTTGGGCAGTTCGGCAACACCTGCGGCGGGAGCGTTCTTCTTGGCCTTGCGCTCTGCCAGGTCCTTCTCGAAGTCGGCCTTTGCCTTACCGCTCTTGTATGCCTCGTACTGGGAGGGGTGCATGGAGTACTCGAAGAGTTCCTCGTCATCCTGACCGGTGGACCAACCCTGTGCCAGCATCTTCTTTCTGTAGTCCTCCAGGTCGTCGGGGTAGTAGTTCTGGGGATCGCCCGTCTCGAACTGACGTCCCTGCTCCTTGGCAAGGGCAACGAGTTCGGGTGCAACGGGACCGGGCAACTGGCCGCTCTTACCCAGGATCATGTCCCAGATGTTGTCGGCTATCATGCTCCAGCGTTCCTTGCCCTTCTCCATCTGTATCACGTTCATCAGAGCCAGGTTCTTGACATACTGGCTGAAGGGAGTCACCAGGCAGGGGTATCCCACCTTGGGCCATACGTAGGCCACCTCGTCGAAGAGTTTTACCAGCAACTGGTCGGTGGTCAGTTCGGGCTGCCCATTCTTCTGCTTCCACTTGTTCAGGCTCTTCAGGTTGTCCTCCAGGTCGGTCATCAGCGAGCCCATCATGCCACCGGGCAGACCGGGCTTAACAAGAAGGGCATTGTTGATGTGGTTCTGTGCTGGGATATAGTAGCCAAGGAAGTCGTCATACATCTCCTGAATGAGGGTACGCGCCTCCATGTAGGCCTCCATGTTGATTTCCTTCACCTTGAAACCGGCATCCTTCAGCATCTCCTGCACGGTGATGATGTCGGCGTGGCCGGTACCCCATGAAAGGGGAGACATGCCGGTGTCAATGTAGTCGCAACCGGCCTTAGCCACCTCCAGGATGGATGCCATGCAGAAGCCGGGGCCTGCATGAGAGTGGTACTGGATGACGATGTTCTTCTTGTATGCCTTGATGCCCTCAACAATCTTGCCAAGGCTAACGGGGCGACCGATACCTGCCATGTCCTTCAGGCAGATTTCGTCGGCACCGGCATCAATGAACTTCTTGGCCAGGTCAACATAGTACTCCACGGTGTGAATGGGGCTATGGGTGATGCTCAGCGAAGCCTGTGCTATCATGCCAGCCTCCTTGGCATAACGGATAGAGGGTATTACGTTGCGGGGGTCGTTAAGTCCGCAGAAGATACGGGTAATGTCTGTACCCTGAGCCTTCTTCACCTTGTAGAACAGTTTTCTCAGGTCCTTGGGGCATGGGCTCATGCGCAGGGCATTCAGTGCACGGTCGAGCATGTGTGTCTGTATGCCTGCCTGGTGGAAAGGCTTTGTCCACTCGCGGACGCTCTTGTTAGGGTTCTCGCCATAGAGGAGGTTCACCTGTTCAAAACCACCGCCGTTTGTTTCCACGCGGTCAAAGCAACCCATGCGGATGATTGCAGGGGCCACCTTCAAAAGTTGGTCAACACGAGGCTGGTACTTGCCTGCACTCTGCCACATATCGCGGAAGACCAAACTGAATTTCACTTCTTTCATATTATTGCTTTATTTTTTTCGTTAATGAATTGTATCGGAGTACTCGGAGTTTTCGGAGTAATCGGAGTAATCAGAGTAATCAGAGTAATCAGAGTAATCGGAATATTCTGATTTAACGGACACGGCATGCCGTGTCCCTACCTGAAACAGATTTCCGTTTTCACCTTTCCGTTTTCCGTTTCTCTAAACTCTCTTCGCGCTCTCCACGCGTCCCTTGCCTCCGGTCAGTTGCTTCACCACCTCCTGGAGCACAGCCATGGTGGGAGCGTCAACGGCACCGGGCGTTGCCTGTGCAACGGTTTTCTTGGCCACGGCCACTTCCTCGGGAGCGATGGCATTGACTACCTTTATCAGTAACTTGCCACCATAGATTACTATCAGCAGGATGGCAAAGACGGTTAGCATGCCCACTACGAGCAATTGCAGACCTATACCTAAATTTTCCATTCTTGTATTATTGTTTCCTTGTTAGTATCGTTTCATCAGGCACTCTTCCCTATCCTTCCTATGCGGAATTCTGGCATCAGGACATACCTTATATATATAATATAAGCGCCTTTTGGAGGCGCAAAGATACATTATTTTCCTCTAAAGCACAAGAATATTAAAATAATTCTTTCAAGATGCCACGTCCCAACAAGGAGGGTTAGGAATTCGTCAAACTCCCGCAAATATAAGCTCCACTCCTATGGTTTATTCCATAAAGGAGTGGAGCAACGTTTGGCAGATAATAAAGAGTTATCCCAACTCTTTTTATTTGGCTACTACAACCTTCTTGCCATTTTGGACAAAGATTCCCTTTTGTGTCTTCTGTACAGGACGGCCACTAAGATCGAAGATGACAGACGTCTGCTGTCCGTTGCAAGTTGATTGCAATTCTTTAATTCCTGTATCGGTATTCTTATCAAAACGAACGGCAACATTGTCATAAGCAAAATAACCCGGTGCCCCAAGACCATAACCACTTGCATAGAGTTCCTCGCTACCAATCATATTGAATTCTACACGGGCCACAATACCCAAAGAGCTAAGTTCCCACTTTGTCCAATCCTTTATGCCCGTACCGTTCTCCCAAAGAGCGAACTCTGCAATACCGGTAAGTTCATCATTAAGATTGTAGCCATAGGCCACGATCTTGAACCAACAATCGTCACTGACACCACCTGCAGGCACCATCCAGCCATCGCCATTTTCAAGTATATTGTAGACATAAGTTGTGTTTGTTACATACATGTGATCTATCACACGTTCCTTGCCATCACCAAATTCAAAATAAACCAGTTCGTTCATCATGCCCATACCGGAATCGTCAAGATAGCCAAAGTGCACACAGAAGTTATCCGAAGCATTAGCGCCACCAGTTACATTATAGGCCTGAAGATCATACATATAGTTGCCACATTGTTCAAGGTCGTTGCCCACGTAGCACGAAATGGCATGGCCACCATAACCAGGGAACAATGATGTTGGAGAAGGGGAGAAAGAAAGTCCGGTGTTGTTCTCGTCGTACCAGGAATCACGTCCATTGCCATTGCCATACTCGGAAGCTGGTATAAGGTCCGACCAATAGGTCTTTGCATTGTCCTCTATACCTTTGTAGTCCTTATCCTCAAAGGTAAGAGTGCGCAGAACATAGTCCTTTGATTCATCTGTACCACGAGTTTGGCCTTGAACATTTGACACCATTAGGGATGCAATCATCAATAGAGTAAAAGTCTTCTTCATAAGATGCTTTTTGTTAAAAATTAATAATTGAATTTATTACACGCATTTTGCTATCTGACGATAAGTTTTCTCAAGCCATTGGGTGAGTGTTCGATGTAGATTCCAGATGCCGTTGGAGAGTTCACCCTCACACCATTAAGCATAGTGTATCGTGTCTCGTCGCCCCTGAAAGAGCCTTGTGACATAGTGGGATGTTGTACGGGAGTGGTATCATCTATCTGTATATTGAGCAAATGCAAGTCGTTGGCTCCCATCACCTCGGTACTCGTTTCGCCCAGCCATCCACATGTCTGGTTAAGTGCCGTATAGACCTTAACAAAGTGTATGGCTGGCAGATTTACAGATTTACCATCACCATCTACCGCCCACTCTATGTTGAACGAACTTCGTGCATCGGTATTGGGATGATTGTCGGCATAACCCCAATCAAAAGCATAAAGCACATAATAGGTGCCTAAACCACTCTCGTCCACCGCATTCTTTGGCAGCAGAGTACCTTGAAAACAAAGCGAATCAGCATCCACCCATTCAGGCCAGTAACTTTGACTATTATATGCATTACGTTGCACATAACCCTGCTGACCTTGGTTGTCTCGCCACGCAATATAGGAAGTGTCGCTTATGGCTGGATTTGATGGGTCGGGAGTAGGTTGTTTATCCTTGGCCGGGCGATAATAGGTGATGCTATAGTGCTTTATTGTGCCAGGATTATGATAATCGCTTCCAGCCAATTCATACCACTCATCATCGGGCAAGCCATTACCATTATCATCGTGGCTCACCATCACTATACCAGCTTCACACGAACCTCCTTGTTTGTTGTTAGAGACATTAGCATTACTATAGAAGGCATTGCCCAAGATTTCAAAGTCCATCTGTCCTGGCCTATTCTCTACGGCATGATCAAAGCCGAAAACAACATAGCCTCCATAACTACCCAGAGAGACTACCACACGAGCATCATCTGCCAGGCACTCTTCAGCCTTTCTGGCCATAACCTGACGAGTGTCGCCCATGTCGTAATATGGCATATTGTTGACAAACTGACCTGGCGCAGGCATAAATTCAAACACGCGACTAATATAAGGCGATTGTGCAAATATGCTTATTGCGATACTAAGCATAAATAGTGTACAAAAAAGTCTTGATTTCATTCTTCTATCTTTTCTTCCTTATTAGGTTTGTGCCAAGGTGTGCTGACGAAAGCAAAGTGTGCAGGTATGTCGCCTGTACGGACGCTCCATTTTAATACTCCGTCGAGCGAGAAACAATACAGCGTTCCAGGCGAGACATAATTTCCTGCATCCGTGATATAAAACTCGCCAGCATATCTATTCACCGCCACCCCATAGGGCATACGTATCCTGCTACCAGTACCATCCGCAATAAAATTTTCGCTAACCACCTGACGTTTCTCTGTGTCTATGATTTTGTACGTCACACGCCATGAGTTGCTGACATAACTCCATTCCGAACCGATTATGTAAAGCGAATCGCCCGATATGGTCATCTCCGAGTTAGCCACTTCGAACGAGTCGCATACCTCATTGCCCTTGGTATCTATAACGAAGGTCTTAGAATCTCTACCATAGTAATCACCTCGAGAACTTACCCACACATATCCTCTCTTGTCCACTTCCATTCGGTGCAGATTGATGGCAACATCAATAGTCTCCACCACCCGAAATGAAGCTATATCTATGACAGATACTGTACGGTCGTAATTTGGTACACGATAGCCTCCGGAATTGGCCACATATATTCTCCCGTCTGACACCACCAGTTCATCTGGCTGATACCCAACAGTGCATGTATCTACCACCTGTAGGGTTTTGATGCCTATCTTTGCCACATAGCCCAGTCGTGCATTGGGATCTATCTGCACAGGACCCGCATAACTGCTCACATAGGCATACTCTCCATCAAAACAGATATAACGGCAATTGGGTATGGAAATCTGTGTGATGTGCTCTGCCGTCCCGGCATCCATTACTTCCACAAAGTGCGAACAATTTACCACCGCCCATAGTTTTCCGTCGTACACCTGCAGATCGTTGCCCACATCACCAAGCTCTTTCACCACACTGGGATTCACCTCGGCATAAATGTTGCGAGTGTATATACCAGTTGTGGCATCGTAGAAGTCCAACGTGCACTTATTGCTTCCCATATTGCCCTCATTTAGCAGATAGAAACCCTTTATGCTCTCTCTTGTCTGAGCACTATTATCAGTGCTTACCTCCTCGTCTTGCGAAGGGATGATGTCTTCGGCATCAGTGCGGCATCCAGTCCATACCATGCATATGCCAAGCAATAGAATGTATACTCTTTTCTTCATTTGTAATTTTTATAATATGTAATCATCTATATCTCCACATTTAGTTTCGTCTTAAAGTTAGTGCCCGGCATGGGATAGCACTGCACCACCTCGTATTGCTGGTTGAAGATGTTGCACACTTCGACACTAACGCGCAAAGCCACCTTCTTTATCCTAAACTGTTTGGAAAGCCCCAAATCGCTAGTGTACCATGGTTGGGAATAATTCTCTGGAATGTTGGCACTGGACTCGTATCTCTCGCCCGTGTAAATAAAACTGTAATTCAATCGCCATCCTCTGTACTCTGCCGACACTATGGCAGAAAAGGCATGCCATGGAATGTAGGGCAACTGTCCACCGTAGAACTCACTCTGCCTGTCCGTCTTGTCCATGGCACGATTGAAAGTATAGGTCAACGAGGTGCCAACTCCTACCCTCTTTATCTGCCAAGAGGCTTTCAGCGAAGTTTCCACTCCCCAAATGTGGCACAAGCCAAAGTTCATCATCGTCCACCGAAATTGGTTGCTCGTTGGCATAGCCACAATCTTGTCCTCCACCAGATTGAAATATGCATCCGTTTGCCATTCCAACCTTCTCAACCAACCTTGTCCCATGGTACGATTGTAGCTTAGTCCAATGTTGTACTGTGTGGTATATTCGGGTTTCAAGGCCTTGTTACCTATAAAAGTATAGTACAGATCGTTGAACGTTGGCATACGGAAGATACGCTTGTAAAATGCCCTGATGTTCAGCATACCCCTCTTGTCGTCCATCGCTTTGTATGCTACCACCACAGATGGGGTGAATACACTCTTGTGCAAACCCACACTTCCCACCTTCGAAGCCTCATCCTTGACCCAGGTATGAAGTAAGGAGGCCTGAGCTGTGAGCCCTTTCCATTCTACATTCATAGCCAATGCACTGAGTACCGTCCATCGCCACGGATATACAAAATTTGTGAGGTTAGCATCCAGATAATTGTACTGTACATCATTGGCCAGCGAGGCCTTTAGCCATGGAGTTATGCCAAACTGGTGTGATGCAGAGAGGTAAGCCTCCGTTTGCCGGTACTCGTTATCTGTATACATGGTGGTGATATCAAGATTCGGATCGCTTAGGTAATGCAGATAGTCCCACGCCACCTTGCCGTTGAACATCAGTTGGTAGCGTTTAGTGAACCTTTTCTGCCAAGAACATTGGGCAAATACCGATGTATCCCATTGTCTGTCTTGATGACGGAACTTTCCTGGCTCTTCACGTACCGAAGCACCAGGAAAACCCCGTTCGCTATCGTAGAAATAAAGTTGTCCACACCATTCTCCTCCCTGCATCTCACCTGCCAACATCGTCTCTATGCGAAGAGACATGACATCACCATTCTTGCGCACCTCAGTGGTGTCATAACCGTTCTTTTTTGCATAGGAAAAAGGATACTTGCCAGATGTGGTCATGTACTCGGCCGACAACATTGCTGAGACCTTGTCCGAAAGTCTCTGTTCCCAAATGAGCGTTGGATTATAGGTATCAAACGAACCCACCTTCATGCCCACATTGCACCTATAGCCTTTCTCCGTACCTATAAAATAAGGTTTGCGCGTGCGCATATATATAGCAGAGGCCGAAGCAAAATCCTTTGCTGTCTGTAGGGAAGAGGACTTCTGTCCGTTATACATCTGCAGGGCCTCCATGTTGTCCATAGAGAAGCGCCCAAGGTCTATCTGACCGTTCTGTGCATTGCCCAGTTGTATGCCGTTGAGAAACACACCCGTGTGGTTTGTGCCCAGCGAACGTATGTTCACCGTTTTCAATCCTCCCACGCCACCATAGTCTTTAACCTGCACACCAGAGAAATAGCGCAAGGCATCTGCCACCGAGTACACACTAAGTTCCTTTAGTTCCCTACCCTTCAGTTCCTGCACCGGTCCTACCTCATGGTTCTCTATCCTCTTGGCCACTATCATTACCTCACTCATATGCCTTGCCGAGTCAGTAACCTCTTGCGCCCAGGTACAACATATGCCCATAAAGGTTAGCATCGAAAACCAAACACGCAATGTGATGGTCCTACCATATGACGATGTGTGTAGAAAAAAGAAATGCATCTCTGCTATCAATTAGTTGTCCAACATGTAAGAATCAACCAATTATCGCAGAAATGCGTCAATCAACAATACTAAAACCTTGCCTCTCGCCAATCCGTTACCCGCAGACTGAATAATCGATTGATGCAGGTGGCAGGTCTTCTGACTTATTCCGCTTTCTTCTTGTCTTCCCAGTTTTTATAACCAGTGACTTATCTTTAAGATACCTCTTCAGTCTTACTGAAGGAGAAGAAAACTTTTCTTGCAGAGGCAAGTATGGAAATTACAGCAGCGGGAACTGTTGGGGACTCACACCCCATTCCCTTTTAATCGTTGACTAATCAACGAACCAAATGCAGTGCAAAGTTAGCATAATTAATTATTATGACAAAATAATTGCGCCAGATTTTTTGTAATCTATCTACTCATTGCCATTGATACACCGATGGTATCAACTTTAACACCACATGGTGGATTCTCCTTATCAATACGTATGTTCAATGATTTGATAGATGAAAAATCGGTTATCAGTTTATGCCCCACCCTGTAGGCAAGATGTTCAAGCAGAGCAGATGATACCGACATTTCCTGCTTCACCACCTGTATGATATCGGCGTACGAAACAGTTCCAACAAGATTGTCATGAAGGACAGCTTCACTAGATACTTCAACATCAATATGAAGAGTAACATAGAACATGGCTCCTACTATGCGCTCCTGGGGCAAGACACCATGACGGCCTTGAAGAGCAAGGCGGTGGATATGGATAGTAACGGTATCGGGAGTGGTGGAACTATTCATCGTTGTCCTCCAGGGTTTGTGAGACATCGGCATCCGAACCTCCGGAGGGAAGATAGCGTTTCAGGGCCTTGGCCACGCCGGACACCCATGTGTTCATGTTGTCGGAATCCAGTTGGAGGGATGATATCAAGGCTATGACATTCTCCATGGGCATACCGTAGCGCAGGATACCGGAAATGAGTTTGGCATAGTTCCAGTATTCGGGATTGAAGCGCTCGGAGAGTCCCTCGATGGTAATCTTGTAGCCGCGCTTGTTCACGAACTGGAAATCGTAGCGGCGCGCCCCGTCCCTAAGGACACGGCGCAGGATGTGTCCGTTGCTCACACTCTTGGGAATCATGATACCCTCGTCATCATCCAGTATGCCTGTAAAAATCTCGTAGGGACGTCCGTTCAGCAATCCCACGAATGCCACCCAACGGTCTTTCTTGTTCTGGAAGCGCACGATGTCGCACTCCAGAGATTCAGGACGGGGATTCCTCTTGCCAAGCAGCACATCGCCCTGGAAGCCCTGACGACGAATGGCCTCGTCCAGAGTGATGGACATGGCACGGTTGGCCTCTGCTGTATAGCGTATGTCGGTAAATACCTGTGCAAGCGTATCCTTACCGTTTATCTCCACGAAGTGCTGGTTTTCCGGCAAGGACTCCTTGTAGGCATATAGGGCATCTATGCGCTCGGAGGAGTATGGCGAGTAAGTCTCGCGATGCACAAAAGCCTCCAACGGAAGGCGGTCGGAGGGTTGCGGTGTCTCGTCGGGCCATCCCAGTGTGATGGTTGCCACCGGGAAAGTGAGTGCCGGCAAGCGCAAGGTATCAATGATAAGTTGCGGATTGTAAACGGTAGTACCAAGGAAGCAGAGCCCCAAACCTTCGGCCTCGGCCAAATCGCAGAAGCACTGGCAGAAGAGCAAGGCATCGGTGAGCGCGTTCTGATAGGAAAGGAAGTTGTCGTAGCCGGGATGCCCCTGACGGTTCTGCGCCCAGTCGGTAGTACGGCGGAAATCGGCACAGAAGGTGAGCACTACCGGTGCTCCGGTCACCATGGGTTGCGAGAAGTGGGCAGGGGCCAGACGCTCCTTCATGGCCTCATCGCGTGTCACGATCACGCTGTATAACTGAAGATTGCCCATCGTCTGGGTGTGGGAAGCCTTTTCCAGAAGGCTGTTCAGCAGTTCATCGCTGACGGGACGGGAGGTGTACTTGCGGACGGTTGCTCTCATCTTATTATGCTTACATCTTCTTCTCTATCTCGCGGATTTCCTTCCTGAAGGCAGGATTCTCCTTCATCTTCTTCTCAATGTTGCGTATGCCATGAAGCACGGTGGCATGGGTACGACGGCCAATGACATAGCCGATGTGCTTTGCCGTGTCGCCGGTATGCTTCTGTGCCAGATACATGGCCACCTGACGTGCCAGCACGAACTCGGCCTTGCGGCATTCTCCGTAGAGTTCCTCGTGTGTCACCTTGTAGTGACGGCACACGGTTTCCACGATGTCCTCTATGGTGAGGGTGCGGCGTCTGTAGCGCGTACTTTCCTTCAGTATCTTGCGTGCGAAGTCAAGGTTGATATTGGCACCATGCACCACACTGTATGCCAGCATGGAGTGCACCACGCCTTCCAGTTCTCGCACATTGTCCTGAAGGTGCTCTGCCACATAGTCAATTACCTCCTCGGGTATGTCCAAACCGTCCTTGCGTACGAGGCGCACGAGGATGTCGTGGCGCAACTGCACGTCGGGCGACTCCAACTCGGCCAGCATGCCCCACTTGAAACGGGTGAGCATGCGCTCCTCCATGTCCTTGAGTTCCACGGGAGGGCGGTCGCTGGTCATGATTATCTGACGTCCGTTCAGGTGCAGATGGTTGAAGATGTGGAAGAAGGTCTCCAGAGTCTTCTCCTTGCCGGAGAACTCCTGTACGTCGTCCACTATGAGGCAATCTATGCTTTGATAGAAATGTATGAAATCGTTGGTCTTGTTGTTTATCCTGGCATCGGTGTACTGCACCTGAAAGAGGTGTGCCGATACATAGAGGACACGCTTTTCGGGATGCTTCTGACGAAGACGCACACCTATGGCATTGACCAGATGCGTCTTGCCGCATCCGCTGGGGCCGAAGATGAAAAGGGGGTTGAAGGTCTTGCGTGCAGGAAAGTCGGCAACGCTCTGCCCCACGCTACGGGGCAGGCGGTTGGAAACGCCCTCCAGGAAGTTGTCAAAGGTCTGTTCTACGTTCAGGAAAGACTCGAAATCGGATGCCGGCACCACGGCCTGCATAACGCCGGGAGCGCGGTTGAGCATGCGGTTGGATGTGGGTTCGCGCAACAGGGCGGTACGGTTGCCCTCTTCGCGTACCACCTCGTCCTGGATGACGGCCACCTGATACACAAGTTTAGTGTCCGCACCGAACACATGGTACAGAGCCAGGTATATGAGTTGGCGGTAGTTCTCCTCCAGGTATTCGTAGAAGAACTGACTGGGTACGTATATGGCTACCTCCCTGGTCTCGAAATCATAGGATTTGAATCTTATGGGTTCGAACCAGGTGGCGAACTGCTGTTGGTTAAGTCTGGAGCGTATCAGTTCCAGACATCTTTTCCACTGGTCTTGCGGAGTTGTCATCAAGTTACTTTCCTTTCCTTATGTGGCGGTAATGATGTTTCTTGTATCAGAGTCTCGGTTTAAGTGGCGGATTCTCCCCTCCTCCTTCAGGCACGACCTACTTGTCCTTCTTTCCGAATACAGAGAAGTGGACGTAGCGCTTGGGGCGTGCCTTTATGTCTGTCATAAGCGAATCCATGCTTCCCACTGTCCTGTTCAGGGAGTTGTACAGACTTCTGTCGTACATCAGCGCGCCCAGTGTGCCGTTGGGGTTGCGCATCTGGCTGACAATGGCATTGACGTTGCTGATGGTGTTGTTCACGCTATCGAGTGTGGGTCGGAGATCCAGAGTCTTGAAGTTCTCCGTGATAAGGAGGACGTTCTCTCCCACCTTGTTATACGTCTGTGCAATAGCAGGTATGTCTCGGCCCATGAGGGTATTCAGATGTCGGGTGGTATGTGTGAGGTCCGCGGTAACCTGCTCCACATTGCCGAGAATGGCCGGCAGGTGGGGATCGTTGACCAGACGGTTGAGCGATGTGACGAGCGTATCCAGTTTGTCTGCTATGGCTATCACCTTGGGCATTATATTCTCGGCCGTGGACATAAGTCCGGCTTCGTTGTTGCCGGGGATGGTGTCGCCATAATGATACACCTTGTCGGAGATGGGAGCCGGTGTTATGTTCATGGTACAGCCGCCCATAAGTCCGGCATCCAGGGTAACATCCGTACCGTGGCAGAGAATCAGATTGGGGTCCACACTGATTTCGATGAGCACATTGCCGGGATTCTTGTAGTCATAGAGGATGTCGGACACGATGCCCACCTCGAAACCATCGGCATACACCACACTGCTCTTTGCCAGTCCCTTGGCATTGGCAAATCGCACGTAGTATTCATTGTTGGTATTGAAGAGGGCCTTGCCCTTCAGAAAGTTTATTCCAAAGAAAAGCGCCACCAGGGCTGCTATACCCACCAGACCTATTTTATATTCCTTCTTCATAATTCCTGTTTTTTATGTGACTGACCGTAATGTCCGGCCTACTTGTTCCTCTTGTAATATGCCTGGAAAGCATTGTATATGCTTCTGGCCAACTGTTTCTGGCCCCACTCGCTTGCCAGGAACTTCTCTTCCTGGCGGTTGTTGATGAAGCCGAGTTCTATGAGCACGCTGGGCATGCTGACCTCGCGCAACACAAGGAAACCTGCCTGATGCACTCCCTTGTTCACCCGCTTTGCCGTAGTGGCAAACTGCTTCTGCACCAAACGGGCGAAATCCACGCTGGAGGCCATATACTGGTCCTGCATGAACTCGAAGATAATGTACGACTCGCTGCTATTGGGGTCAAAGTCCTCGTACGTCTGCTTGTAATTGGTCTCCAGTGTGATGACCGAGTTCTCCCGTTTGGCAACGGCCAGGTTGTCTGCCGCACGGTGCATACCCAGGGTGTAGGTCTCCGTTCCCTGCGCCGTGGTGCCCTTGCGACCGGCGGCGGTACTGTTGGTGTGGATGGAGATGAACAGGTCGGCCTTTGCCTTGTTGGCTATGGCGGCCCTGCGTCCGAGTTCCACAAAAGTGTCCTTGCTACGGGTATATACCACCCTTATACCAGGATAGTTCTTCTTGATGAGGTCGCCCAAGGCAAGTGCAACCTTCAGGTTTATGTCCTTCTCGCGTGAGATACGGCCTACGGCTCCCACGTCCCTGCCCCCATGACCCGGATCTATGACCACGGTGAATGCAAAGGCCTGGACACAACACATGAGAACCGAGAATATAATCGTCAGGAAGCGCTTCATTTCTCCAGTGCGGTTTATCAGTGGTGCAAAGTTAGCAAATAATATGGATACACGTGCGTACGGCAATCACTTTTCATTAAAAAAAATAAAATTAACATGACCTTAAGTTCGGGTATACATATTTTTTATATATTTGCATGCGAGAAAAGGAAAATACAGCCACAACACCTAAACAAACTAATTATGAAGCAAATCTTTACCCTAATTCTCATGAGCATGCTATCCTGTCTTGGAGCGCAGGCCGAAGAGACACGTGGAGTTGCAAACTCCATCCGCTACATAACCCTGAAAGACGGGCAGGTGATTGCAATCCCCGAGAAGTACATACTTGGAGAGAGCCAGGAGAACGGTATCTGTACCCTCACACTGGAGGGCGACACCACCTTTGTCTATGGCGTGGACAACGTTGCCAACATTAGCGACAAGTACGAGGGCGAGAAGGCCAGCCTTCTTACATTCGCCTTCACACATGCCGACAACGACCAGGTATACAAGGACGTCACCGCCACCATTACCGAGAACGGCGACACAATAGTGGTCAATGCCGACGTGCCGGTATTGGGCAAGCGCCTGCGCCCCAGCTTCACACTGAGCGAGGGTGCCTCCATGTGGGTAGACGGCGAACAGCAGGTAAGCGGACAGAGCAGCCACAGATATACATCTCCTGTCGTCTATACTCTGGCCCAACCCAAGCATTGGATTTATGAAGTGAAGACCATCATGCCTGAGGAAGAGCCTTCCACATCGGATGAATGGGAAAAGACAAAGATTGATATCTCTGCAAGCACAAGCACCAATGCGCCCAGCAACTACAACGATGAAGGGATTGAAAATCTTTGGGACGGCAACACAGGAACCTTCTTCCATTCCACTTGGGGTAGTGGTACATACACAAAACTCTACTGGCAGGATGGCGGAACCTGGGGGGATGGCATCACAGAGTGGCCTTACCTGGAAATCCAGTTGGCAGAGGCCCTGGAGAACTTCTGTTTTTCATATACTACATCCGGACAGAACAACCGTTTCCCGCAAGGATGGTACATCAGTGCCAAGAACACCACAACCGGAACATGGGAATTCGTAGGTACACTGAATTCTGCCGATGACGCCCTTCCACAGACAAACCTGACAGAATATACGTCCCCAGTCTATGCACTCGGAGCAGACTATGACGCTATACGCATAGAACTGACTCAAGCATCCTACAAGAACTATATGGTTCTCTCCGAAATCTCCGTCTTCAGTTGCAAGAAAGCAGAAACAGAGCCTGCAGAACCCGAAGAGCCAACAATCGTAAAGGGTTTCAAGCCTTTCGGACGCCCATGCAAGGTGAACGTGAAGTATCTCACCGACCATGCCTACGGCACATACAAGATTCCCACCATCTATATCACCTTCGGCGAAGACACCACCAAATGGGACAACACCCAGTGGATTGGCCAGACCCTGCCGGACGGCACAAACACCAAGGAGGAATGGATTGAGGGTTGTACCTTCCAACTGGACGGTGCAGGCGTATGGCCCGACATCCCCAAGGTGGAGGGTTGCGAAGTACGCGGACGCGGCAACAGCAGCTGGACATGGTCACCCAATAGCAAGAACCCCTTCCGTATCAAATTCCCCAAGAAGGAAAAGCAGTCCCCCTTCAACCTGACCAAGGACCGCCAGTGGGTGTTCATTGCCAACAAGCAGAGCGGTTCAATGACCTCCAACTCCATTGCACAGAAAATTGCCGCCATGGTTGATGCCGAGGCACTGTGCCACATGATTCCCGTGGACATTTACATCAACGGACACTACCGTGGTTCATACTGCTTCACCGAGAAGATCGGCATTGCCGACAATAGCGTGGCCATAGACGAGACAACAGGATGCCTGCTGGAATTGGACGACTACTACGACGAGCTGTACAGATTCCGCGACGACACATACAACCTGCCTGTCAATGTGAAGGATCCAGACTTCAGCGAGGAGGACGAAGAGCGTGTCATCACATACACTGACATACAGAATTCCATCAACAGCCTTACCGCTACCCTCGATGCCGGAGGAAACATCGCCGGAAAGATTGACATGGAGTCTTGGGCAAAGTTCTGGCTTGTCAACGACCTCGTCCGCAACGTGGAAACACACCATCCCAAGAGCTGCTACCTCTTCAACGAGAACCCTGCCGAGGGAGAGAAGTGGAAGTTCGGCCCGGCATGGGACTTTGACTGGGCATTCGGTTACGAGGACACCAAGGACTACTTCATCTATGGTGCCGACATGGATCTGTTCAGCGGCGTGTACTATAACAACAAGGCCGGCTACCAGTTCTACAACGCCCTGCGCAACAGTGCTGCCGGCAAGCGTGCTTACTACAGGGAGTGGGTCAACTTCATGGCAGAAGGCCGCCTGCAGGAACTTCTGGAGTATATCGACGACTACACTGAGTTTGCCATGCCCAGTATCCTGCACAACAACGATGCCAACGTGAATGAAAAGAATAATCACGACTATGAGCAAATTGCCAAGTTAAGCAAGAAATGGCTGACAACACGTGCCAACTACATCTTCAACTCACTACAGAAGTACGACATATCTCCGGACATTGTCACCCCCGAGGATTACGGACAGCCCACAGAGATAGAGGAGACAAATGCCGACGAGGACCTGAACCGTCCCGTGGACGTATACACCATCGGAGGTGTGCTGGTACGCAACAAAGTTCCCTATCTGAACGCACTCGGCGGTCTTGAACCCGGTCTCTACATCATAGACGGCAAGACTGTTCTGGTACAGTAAGCAAGACCATTCATACTATAAAAGGACGGCATCGGATAACGCTTTCCGGTGCCGTCCTTTTTTATCTTCCGCAACGCACGAATTTGCCATCCCCGACAACAAGGACGAGTCACCGAGGGTGACAAGGGTGAGTCACCGAGGGTGACAGGGACGAGTCACCGAGGGTGACAGGGGCGAGTCACCGAGGACAACAAGGACGAGTCACCAGGGACAACAAAAATGCGGTCTCCCTGAGAGGCAAAACACCTCTCTGGATATCGGTTGCCATACATCAAGAAACAATGGTATCCGGCAAGCGCTCACATCACCTGCCGGCAGAATTTTGAAGCAAGCCCTTCCGTCCTACGGGCACCCTTCCTGGCATCAGGAATGATAAACTGGCCCATCCAGCGGACACTCACACATCAGGAAAGTTTCTCCTTCAGGAAGTGACCGGTGTAACTCTGCTTGCACTGGACTATCTCTTCGGGAGTACCAAAGGCTATGAGATAACCGCCCTCTTCCCCACCCTCGGGACCCATGTCCAGAATATGGTCGGCACACTTGATGACATCCGGGTTGTGTTCGATGATTATCAGCGTGTGGCCCTTCATCAAGAGGGCATCAAAGGCAGCAAGGAGTTTCTTTATGTCGTGGAAATGCAGGCCTGTGGTGGGTTCGTCGAAGATGAACATCGTGGGCACATGCTTGTCCATACCCAGATAGTATGCCAACTTCACACGCTGGTTCTCACCACCGGAAAGAGTGCTGCTCGACTGGCCGAGTTTGATATATCCAAGACCCACGTCCTGCAAGGGTTTGAGCAGTCTTACAATCTTCTTCTCCTTCCATTCCGTGAAGAACTCTATGGCCTGGTTGATGGTCATGTCCAGAATGTCGTAGACGTTCTTTTCGTGGAAGCGCACCTCCAGAACCTCCTGCTTGAAGCGTTTGCCGTGGCACGACTCACATTCAAGAACAAGGTCGGCCATGAACTGCATCTCCACGGTCACGGTGCCTTCTCCGTTGCACTCCTCGCACCTACCACCGGAGGCATTGAAACTGAAGTATGCCGCCGTGAAGCCCATCTGCTGGGCCAGTGCCTGCTGGGCAAAGAGTTTGCGGATTTCATCCCATGCCTTCACGTAGGTTACGGGATTGGAACGGGAACTCTTGCCTATGGGGTTCTGGTCCACAAACTCTATCGCCTGGATGGCATTCGTGTCGCCCTCGAGGGAAGCGAACTCGCCCGGGCGGTCGCCCACCTCGTCCAGATTGCGCTTTATGGCATTGAACAGGATGTCGCGCACCAGACTTGACTTGCCCGAACCGGAAACACCAGTCACACAAGTCATCACGTTAAGGGGGAAGCGCACGTCTATGCCCTTGAGGTTGTTGGCACGTGCTCCACGGATTTCTATGTAGCGGTTCCACCTCCTGCGCGTCTCGGGCACGGGGATGCTGTCCCTGCCGGAGAGGAAGTCCAGGGTGTGGGAATGGAGGGAGGTGAGAGGTGAGAGGTGAGAGCGTCAGACTCTTGAACCTGCTCATGCTCGGCTTTTTCGGACACGGCATGCCGTGTCCCTACCATGCTCTTGCTTGCTTGCACCTTGCCGTTTTCCGTTTTCCGTTTTGACTCCGTCGAATCTGCTTCTGCTCGGCAATTCAAACAAGTTTGATTGCTCTCGCTTACTCGCAGATTTCCGTTTTCCGTTTTTATCCTTCCGTTATATACGATTTGTCCACCAAGGCGACCTGCCTCGGGACCTACGTCTATTATCCAGTCGGCTGCACGCATGATGTCCTCGTCGTGCTCCACCACCACCACGGTATTTCCAAGGTCGCGGAGTTGGTGCAGGACCTTTATAAGTCTTTCCGTGTCGCGCGAGTGCAGGCCTATGGACGGTTCGTCCAGAATGTAAAGGCTGCCCACCAGAGCCGAACCGAGCGAAGTGGCCAGGTTGATGCGCTGGCTCTCGCCGCCCGACAGGGAGTTGGACAGACGGTTGAGGGTAAGGTAGGGCAGGCCTACGTCCATCAGGAACTGGAGCCTGGACCTTATCTCCACCAGCAGGCGCATGGCTACCTTCTGCTCGTTCTCCGTGAGGTTTGACGTCAGGTCCTTGGCAAACCACTCGGACAACTTGGATATGGGCCATTCCACCAGTTCGGAGATTGTGCGTCCTGCCACACGGACATAGTTGGCCTCGGGTTTCAGGCGACGGCCGAGGCACTTGGGGCATGTGGTCTTGCCACGGTATCTGGCAAGCATCACACGGTTCTGTATCTTGTACTGGCCGGCCTTGAGCATGTCGAAGAAGGCGTCTATTGACACCAGTCCCCACTCCTGCTCCTCGGGCGTCAGCGTCCATTCGGAGAGGGCCTTCTCGCTGGGTTTGCCATGCCAAAGCCAGTCCTTCTCGGCCTGTGTGAGTTCATAGTATGGCTTGTGCACTGGAAAACCTCGCTCGGAATTGAAGCGGATGAACCAGGTCTTCCACTCGCTCATTTTCTCGCCTCGCCAGCATTGCACGCAACCTTCATACAGGGAGAGTGCCGAATTGGGTATGACCAGGCGTTCGTCTATGCCCATTATCTTGCCGAAACCCTCGCACTCGGGGCATGCCCCCAGGGGGGAGTTGAAGGCAAAGAGTTGGTCGGTGGGTTCCTGAAACACTATGCCGTCGGCCTCGAAGCGCGAGTTGAACTTGTGCAGTATGCCGGCAGGCAGGAACCTCAGCATCATCTCGCCTCCGCCCTCGTAGAAGGCCGTCTCCACGCTGTCGGTAAGACGGGAAAGGGAGTCGTTATCGTCGCGCACCGACAGGCGGTCGATGACCAGATGCACCTCACGGGGAGTTGCGCCACTTTCCGTGGCAAGGTATTCTTCTATGGTGGTTATCTGTCCGTCCACCTCAATGCGGACGAAGCCCTGTTGCAGATACTTCTTCAGGCACTCGCGCACGTCTGCCGTGCCGTCCTCCTTACAAATATGCATGGGGGCAAGCACCACGAAGCGAGTACCCGGGGTGTACGTCATCACGCATCTGATGACGTCCTCCACACCCTGCTTCTTCACCTCCTCGCCACTCACAGGACTGTAGGTGCGCCCCACTCGGGCAAAGAGCATGCGCATGTATTCGTATATCTCGGTGCTGGTGCCCACGGTGGATCGCGGATTGCGGCTGCTCACCTTCTGCTCTATGGCTATGGCAGGGGGGATGCCCTTAATGAAGTCGCATTCGGGCTTGCCCATACGGCCGAGGAACTGACGGGCATAACTGGAAAGGCTTTCCACATAGCGGCGCTGACCTTCGGCATACAGTGTGTCGAAGGCAAGGCTTGACTTGCCCGAACCGGATACGCCCGTAACCACAATGAGTTTGTCGCGGGGTATCTCCACGTCTATGTTCTTCAGGTTGTTTACCCTTGCGCCTTTTATGTATATGCTTTCCATAACAAATTATTATTAAGGACCCTAAAGACCTTAAGGCCCCCTTTTTTGCCTTTACAACTTCATCTTCACACCCTTGCTCTCATTCTGCATGTGGTCGAGGGCAGTGACCACATACACGTGTCCCAGAGCATCGTCGGGCAGGTTGTAGAAGGTATTACGTGTCACCGTAACGAGATTTGCGGGGTTGTCAAGGTTTCGTTTCTCGCCCTTGCGGAAGCGATAAACGGCATACCATACGGCCTTGTCCATGGGAGTCTTGGCCTTGGGAGCCGTCCAGAAGAGTGTGGGGCCGTCCTTCGTACCGATGATGGCCATGCGGCGGACCTTCTTGGGAGCCTTGTTGTCTATCCATGGCATCTGTGGAGCCAGGGCAGGATACTTGTGGTAATCCTCCTTGAGCATGGTGGCATAGTTGCCGGGATTGTCCACCACGGCCTTGGCATACCACTGGCAACTGCCTTCCACGCCGGGCTGGTTGCGCTGCAGGTCGTACTTGGCACGCATCTGGTGCTCGCCGGCATTGCGCAGGTCGTTGTACTTGACGGTGCGCTCCACGTCCTGACCTATGTAGAGATGTCGGCCTCCGGCATTCTCGCTCCACCACCTGATGAGGGTTTCGTAATCGGCCGTGGGATGACCTATCTGCCAGTATATCTGCGGTATGTTGTAATCAACCCAACCTTGGCGCACCCATTCAAGCACATCGGCATAGAGGTCGTCATAGTTCTGCAAACCTTTGGTTTCGGAACCCATAGGGTCGTTCCTCTTGTTGCGGTATATGCCGAAAGGACTTACACCGAACTTGCACCAGGGCTTCACGCTCTTGACGGATTCGTTGAGTTGCTTGATGAACTTGTTCACATTGTCGCGTCTCCAGTCGTCGCGCGACATGCCGTTGCCGTACTTCTCGTAAGAGGCATCGTCGGGGATGGGCAGACCGTTGGCGGGATAAGGATAGAAATAATCGTCGATGTGCAGACCGTCCACGTCGTAACGCTCCACAATGTCCATGGCCACACGGCAGATGTAGTCGCGGTTCTCCGGCTGGCCGGGATCGAAGAGCATCAAGCCGTCGTAATGGAAGAAGCGCTCGGGATTCTTGAAATAGGGATGCTCTGCCGACAGGGCCATAGTGCCCTTGGTCTTGGCACGGTAGGGGTTTATCCATGCGTGGCACTCCATGCCGCGGCGGTGACACTCCTCCACCATCCATGCCAGAGGGTCCCAGTAGGGTTGGGGGGCACGCCCCTGCTCTGCCGTCAGGTAGCGGCTCCAGGGTTCCATCTTGCTCTCGTACAGGGCATCGGCCTCGGCACGCACCTGGAACATGATGGCATTGATGCCGCAACGCTTCAGTTCGTCCAGTTGCATGGTCAGCGTCTTCTGCATCCTCTCGCGCCCGATACCCGTCCACTGGTTGTTGACGCACTGTATCCAGGCACCGCGGAATTCTCGCTTGGGGTTCTGACCAAGCACCTTCACCTGTTCCTTCTCTTTCTTGGGTTGGGGAGTCTTTGCTCCGCAGACGGTTGCCATGAGCAGGGCCGCCAATATAATAATGTACTTCATCAAGGCACAAAGATAACTAAATTTGTCCGATGACATGCCCGCAAAGCCTGCATTTTCCGTCAAAAAGGAGCGCACGGCCCATTTTCGTCCTGCACGTACCACGGGATTAGGGATTATTTTCGTACATTTGCACAGAAATGTACACAAAAACAACACACAATATGGAAAACCGTTATATCACAGTTCAGTACAAGTTGTATGCCCCCATGGGTGCAGAAAAGCAGATAGAATTGATTGAGGAAACACGCCCCGACATGCCCTTCCAGTTCATCAGCGGCATGGGCATGGTGCTGGAGGCTTTGGAGAACCACCTTCACCCCCTGCAAGCAGGCGAGGCTTTCAAGATTACACTCAGCGAGGACGAGGCCTATGGCCCCTACATCCCCGAGGGCGTACAGGAAGTTCCTCTGGAGGCTTTCTTCATCGAGGGCAAACTGGACACAGAACACATCTATGAGGGTGCCGTAGTGCCCCTGATGAATGCCGATGGCGAGCGCTTCAACGGCACCATTGCCGAGATAAAGGAGAAGACTGTTATCGTGGACCTCAACCACCCCTTGGCAGGCAAGGCACTGACCTTCGACGGCTCTGTAGTAGAGAACCGACCCGCCACCAACCAGGAAATCCAGGACTACCTCAACAGCCAGGGCGGTTGCGGCAGTTGTGGCGGTTGCGGAGGCGGCGATTGTGGCGGCTCCTGCGGAGAAGGCAGTTGTTGCGGAGGCTGCAACTAAACCCCTATTTATAGTTTTCCGTTTTAACCTTTCCGTTTTCACTGGTGAACACATTTGGCAACATATTCCGTCTAACCTCGTTCGGCGAAAGCCATGGCGAAGCCGTAGGAGGTGTCATTGATGGCATGCCGGCAGGCATTGCCGTGGACATGGACTTTATCCAGGGCGAACTGGCACGCCGTCGCCCGGGGCAGAGCCGTCTCACCACGGCACGCAAGGAGGAGGACCGCGTGGAAATCCTCAGCGGTGTCTTCGAGGGCCGTACCACGGGTTGCCCCATAGGTTTCATGGTGAGGAACACCAACCAGCACAGTTCCGACTACGAGAACATGCGCCACGTGTTCCGTCCCTCGCATGCCGACTATACCTATACTACCAAATACGGCATACGCGACCATCGTGGCGGCGGACGCTCCTCGGCACGCGAAACCATAAGCCGTGTCGTGGGCGGAGCCTTTGCCATGCTTGCCTTGCGTCAAGTGGGCATCAGCGTCTGCGCATATACATCCCAAGTGGGCGACATTGCCCTGCCCGGAACTTATCAGGATTACGACCTCGGACGTGCCGAGGAAAATCCCGTCCGTTGTCCCGACCCCGACACGGCACAGCGCATGGCGGACCTCATCATGGAGGTAAAGGGTAAGGGCGACACCATCGGAGGCATCATCACATGCGTTGTAAAGGGGTGTCCCGCAGGTCTTGGCGAACCTTGCTTCGGCAAGTTGCATGCCGCCCTGGGAAGTGCCATGCTCAGCATAAATGCCGTAAAGGGATTTGAATACGGCATGGGGTTCTCCGGCATGAACCTGCGAGGAAGCCAGCAGAACGACATCTTCATCCCCGACGGCAAGGGTGGCATCACCACCCAAACCAACCGTAGTGGCGGTATACAGGGAGGCATCTCCAACGGACAGGACATCTACTTCCGCGTTGCCTTCAAACCCGTCGCCACCATCCTGATGGAACAACCCACCGTAACCGAGGACGGCCAAACCACCACTCTGAAAGCCCGCGGGCGCCACGACGCATGCGTGCTCCCCCGTGCTGTCCCTGTGGTAGAAGCCATGACGGCAATGACCATCCTCGACTATTACCTGCTTAATCAAGCACACAAATAACACATCAACCAACCCTATTATTAACACAAACACATCTGCCTATGAAGCATAGCGTATAACACGATACGCACACTATAAGACATATCGGAAAAGCGTTTTAGCTTTATTCTGCTATTCAAGAAGTTTGGCGACTAATATGAAAGCAGCAAGAATACGGTTGAAATGCTCACGCTATATGGCGTGGGCTTTTGGTTATTCTGCTGCTGGGTTACGCCAAACACCCTTGAATAGGAATAAACTCTAAAAGTTCCCACGCTTTTTTGTGTGCGTACCCTAACCCTCCAAACAGGAACGACGGAGTAACCGAAAAGCCGTAAAGTGAGTAGGGAATATTATAAGCAAACATGTAAATGATTAAGACACTTTCAAAATATTTGAGCATTACCATTGCATCTATTCTTATGTTAACCTTTTGCGCTTGCGGTAATGACGAAGTAGGCGAAGATACAGTTACAAAATCTCTGCTTATCGGAAAATGGAAAACTGGCGCTGATCACTTTACCACTATAATAGAACTGAAAGCAAACGGCACTGGCACATATGTTGAAAATTATAACGATGGTTATGTGAGCGAAACTGGCAAGGGAGTATTCATGTACACCTATGATGAGGGAACAGGAATATTAGTAGCGAAAATAATATCAGGAGATGATGCTGGCGGATATATTAACGTCTTAATTGAGTTCATCAACAAGAACACCATTAAGACCTATGACCTGAATAGCAATGGTAACGAACTCATTTTTGTTCGAGTGAAATAGCCTCCAAACGGAACAATACTGACGAGGATGAAAATGGTGTGAGTCGTGGCTCACACCATTTTCATCCTTCAGCATACAGGAAACAATCCTATGTGCATAGACAAAACACGACGAGCGGAATCCCCTATAATAAGGTATGATTCCGCTCGTCATATCATCTATAACTATTACTTTTAATGTCTGTATGCCATGACCACTATAAGTCTTAGTGCTTGGTTCTAACCTGCGTCAAGTCAATGCTGACGATGTGCAGGCCTAACTTGTTTAACTCTGCCTCAACGTTCTCCTGGAGCGTGTCCAAGAACTTGTTTCTGAAAGCGCTGAAACCTTCCATACTTGTTGTGGCAAGAAGTCTCCGCAACTGGGCAAGAAGGATGTCGTGTGCCAATGATTGGATACGCTCCTCTGATGCATTCAACAGATGCTTGGCGGCATTGGGCATCAGTTCGGGCTCTGTGCTGATGACCACGGACATTCTTGCGGAAGCATCCACATGCATGCCGTCGCCCGACATGGCATCCCTGAGTTCTGCACCAAGGATGACGGGAGTCAATGACAGATACGAGTATTCCTGGATGAAAGGCCATATAAAAACACCACCCCTATTTAGGCACCGGATGCCGTCTGGTGTTGTTACTCCACATACCACCAATATCTTATCTGCCGGGCATCGGCGGTAACGACTAAGCAAGGCAATATTGAGCAGCACACAAACAACAACACCTACCATTATAAGATAAATAGGTTCTATCATAATGATTGACATTTAATGTATGCACTTTAGAATCTGATGTATGCCTGTGTCCAAAGTTGGTGATAGTCCTTGTCAACACCGGAGGCATTGTTGTGGCAATAGTTCCACTGGAGTTGGAACTGGAGGTTCTTGTGGGGGCGTGCCTGAAGACCGAGGGAGTAGATGGAATTGAGGGAGGTCCAGGTGGACATGTCCTTGCGGTAGGCATCGTAACCGAGATTCACACGAAGCCAGCGCCATGTGGGGATGCCCATGCGGATGTACCATGCATCGGACTTCTGGCCAAGGCCATGAGTGTCGGCACCGTCAGCATAGATGTTGCGGGCATACTCGGCACGGGCAGAGAAGAGTCCTTCGTAGGAAACACCTGCCGCCCAACGCTTGAAGTAGTTGCTTTGTGCTCCGTCGAAGAACGAACCGCTCCATCCGAAGACGCCGACATACAGACCCTTGAGGGGTTGGAGTTGCACGGTGGCGATGTAGTCCTTCTCCTTGTCCTTGTCGGAGGTGTTGATGCCCTGGCCATTGTAGATACCTGCCTGATAATGCAGGAGATAGTGCTGCGTCTTGCCCACCTTGAAGGCATCACCATAAATCTGTACGCCAAGGTCGCGGCCGCCACTATTTGCCGCACCCTGATACAGGTCACCGCCCATGCCGGTAAAGTGCTTGGTGAGTTGGGTATAGTCGCCCGATGCTATATCCCAAGGGTTCATGGGGTTCTCAAAGGTGAAGCATCGTTTGTACTCACCCAACTTTATGCCCAGAGGTGCCCACTTCTGCCATGAAATGAAGGCATCGATGACACGGGCGCCGTTCTTGCTGCCCGGCTCACCGGAGACATTCATCTGCACGCGGTACTTGAAGTCCTTCAGCACAGTGCCGTCCAGATACAGACGCAGGTAGCGCAAACCGAAACCGTCGCCTCCGTTCTTGCCTTCCTGGCTGTTGTACTTGTATGTACCCACGATGTAGCCGCCGAACTTGGGGACGGTGACATAATCGGCTATCTTCCATTTCTTCTTGCCCTCCTGAGGCTTCTCGTTCTGCTTGTCTTGGTATTGGGTGATTTTCTCGGTGATGTAGTTCTGCAGGGAGTGGTCGTAGCCGTCCTGGTACTCCTCGTTCATGGCCAACTGGCCATTGGAGTTAAGTGAAAAGGCGGTGGCCAAAAGGGCCAGTGCCATGTGTCTTGCTTTCATAGTTATGAGAGTGTTTTTTGTTACATTGCAGACACAAAGATAATATTATTTAACGATTATTAAGGTGCATTTAGGACTTTTTTTGTACCCTTGGCAACATGTCTAAGGCACTTTCGCCCGGAAATGCCAAATTAAAGCAGGCATTATTTTGTATTTCGCCCGCTTATTCGTACCTTTGTGCGTGAAACTATAAATATAAATAATGTTAATATGAGCGTACAAGAATTGAGTGAACAGGAGATAGTGCGTCGTGGCAACCTTCAGCAGATGCGTGACCTGGGCATTGACCCATACCCTGCTGCCGAGTATCCCACCGATGCATTCTCAACAGATATCAAGGCGGAGTTCGTTGACCTGCCCACAATGAAGAACGAGCAGGGCGAGGACGTGCCTACACCCGCCACCCCCGAGAACAGCCGCATGGTGTGCGTGGCCGGCCGTATGATGAGCCGCCGCATTATGGGCAAGGCCAGTTTCGTGGAACTGATGGACAGCAAAGGCCGCATACAGGTGTATGTCACACGCGATGCCCTCTGCCCCAATGCCGAGGATACCACCATGTACAACACCGTGTTCAAGAAGTTGCTGGACCTTGGCGACTTCATCGGCGTGAAGGGTTATGTGTTCCGCACCAAAACTGGCGAGATAAGCATCCACTGTATGGAACTGACCGTATTGGCAAAGAGCCTGCGCCCCCTGCCCGTGGTGAAGACCGACTCTGAGGGCAACGTATTCGATGCTTTCTCCGACCCCGAACTCCGTTTCCGCCAGCGCTACGTGGACCTCATCGTGAACGAGGGTGTGAAGGAGACTTTCCTGAAGCGTACCAAGGTGATCAGCACCCTGCGCCAGTGCCTGGACGAGGCCGGTTACACCGAGGTGGAGACTCCAATCCTGCAGAGCATTGCCGGTGGTGCAAGCGCACGCCCCTTCATCACTCACCACAATAGCCTGGACATAGACCTGTACTGCCGTATAGCCACCGAGTTGTACCTGAAGCGCCTCATCGTGGGCGGTTTCGAGGGTGTGTACGAGATCGGCAAGAACTTCCGCAACGAGGGTATGGACAAGAACCACAACCCCGAGTTCACCTGCATGGAACTTTACGTCCAGTACAAGGACTACAACTGGATGATGTCCTTCACCGAGAAGGTGCTGGAGCGCATCTGCATAGCCGTGAACGGCAAGCCCGAGACAGAGATTGACGGCAAGGTAATCTCCTTCAAGGCACCCTTCCGCCGTCTGCCCATTCTGGAGGCCATCAAGGAAAAGACCGGCTACGACCTGGAGGGCATGAGCGAGGACGAGATGCGCGAGGTGGCAAAGAAGTGCGGTGTGGAGGTTGACTCCACCATGGGCAAGGGCAAGTTGATTGACGAAATCTTCGGCGAGACCTGCGAGGGCACTTTCATCCAGCCCACCTTCATCACCGACTATCCCATAGAGATGTCTCCCCTCACCAAGAAGCACCGCACAAAGCCCGGGCTGACCGAGCGCTTCGAACTGATGGTGAACGGCAAGGAACTGGCCAACGCATACTCCGAGTTGAACGACCCCATCGACCAGGAAGAGCGCTTCCGCGAACAGATGCGCCTGGCCGACAAGGGCGACGACGAGGCGATGATCATCGACCAGGACTTCCTCCGCGCCCTGCAGTATGGTATGCCTCCCACTAGCGGTATCGGCATAGGCATTGACCGTCTGGTTATGCTCATGACGGGCAAGCCCTTCATCCAGGAAGTACTCTTCTTCCCCCAGATGAAGCCCGAGAAGGCCGCCCCCAAGCAGGATGCCGAGGAGGCATAACCCCCAAACACAATCAACATCCTTAGGGTCCCCCAAGACCCTAAAGACCTTAAAGACCCTAAGGACTCTAAAGACCCCAAGGTCCACAAAAGATTAAACGTCAGAAAGAGCATGATAGGTACAATAGCAGTAATGGGAGGTGGCAGTTGGGCCACGGCCATAGCCAAGATATTGCTGGAAAGGAACGAAAGGATATGGTGGTACCTCCGTCGCGACGACCGCATAGAGGACTTCAAGCGTCTGGGACACAACCCCGCATACCTGACCAGCGTACATTTCGACGTGAACCGCATCACCTTCTCTTCAGACATCAACGAGGTGGTGCGCAACTGCCAGACACTGGTGTTCGTGACGCCCTCGCCCTACCTGAAGGGACACCTGAAGAAACTGAAGGTGCGCCTGAGCGACAAGTTCCTGGTAACGGCCATCAAGGGTATCGTGCCCGACGAGAACCTTATCTGTTCGGAATACTTCCACCAGGTCTATAATGTGCCCGACGAGAATCTGGCCGTCATAGGCGGACCGAGCCATGCCGAGGAGGTGGCGCTGAACAGGCTCACATACCTGACCATCGGCTGTACCGACCTGGACAAGGCACAGGCCTTTGCCAAGTGCATGGAGAGCCACTACGTGAAGACCAAGGTGTCGCAGGATGTAGTGGGCATAGAATATGCCAGCGTGCTGAAGAACGTGTACAGTATCGCATCTGGCATCTGCCACGGCCTCAAGTATGGCGACAACTTCCAAGCAGTGCTCATCTCCAATGCCCTGCAGGAGATGCAACGCCTGCTCACCGCCGTGTTCCCCCTGGACAGAAGCATCATAGACAGCGTGTATTGCGGTGACCTGCTGGTAACAGGCTACTCCAACTTCTCCAGAAACCGTGTCTTCGGCACCATGATAGGCAAGGGCTACTCCGTGAAGAGCGCCCAACTGGAAATGGAGATGATAGCCGAGGGCTACTTCGGCACCAAGTGTATGAAGGACATCAACCGCCACCTGCACGTGAACATGCCCATTCTGGATTCTGTCTACAACATCCTCTACGAGCGCATCAGTCCCAACATCGAAGTGAAACTCTTGTCCGAGGCTTTCAGATAGTACGGAAAACGCCTCGTGTTGCGAGGGGCATCACAACACGTTGCGAAGGACCTAACAATACGTTGCGAAGGACCTAACAATACGTTGTGCGAGGTCTCACAATACGGAGCCAGAATCCACGCCCCATACCGTCACAAGGCAGACGTAACATAAGATTACAAACAACTAAACATACAAACACAAAATGGTAACACTTGACATTTCAAAGGCAGCACAGTTCCTCAGTGCTGACGCTATTGCAAAGTTCGAAGCCCCCGTTGCCGCCGCACAGAAGGCACTGGAAGAGGGCACATGCAAGGGTAATGACTTCCTGGGTTGGATGCATCTGCCCAGCAACATCACTCCCGAGTTCATTGCAGAAATCAACGACACCGCCAAGACCCTCCAGCAGGAGTGCGATGCAGTGGTAGTTGCCGGTATCGGCGGTTCATACCTCGGTGCACGCATGGTAATCGACGCTCTTGCAAACACCTTCGGCTGGTTGCAGGAGAGCAAGTATCCCCGCATCCTGTTTGCCGGCAACAACATCGGCGAGGATTACCTCTCCGAACTCATCGGCTACCTGAAGACCGTACGCTTTGGCATCATCAACATATCCAAGAGCGGTACCACCACCGAGACAGCCATCACCTTCCGTCTGCTGAAGACCCTCTGCGAGCAGCAGCGCGGCAAGGAAGAGGCCGCTAAGGTAATCGTTGCCGTAACAGACGCCAAGCGTGGTGCTGCCCGTGTAACCGCCGACAAGGAGGGTTACAAGTCCTTCATCATTCCCGACAACGTAGGTGGCCGCTTCAGCGTGCTCACTCCCGTAGGTCTTCTGCCCATTGCCGTAGCAGGCTTCGACGTTGCCGCTCTGGTGAAGGGCGCTCAGGACATGGAGGCCCAGACAGCCCCCGAAGTTCCCTTCATGGAGAACCCCGCCGCCGTATATGCCGCTATCCGCAACGCACTCTATCAGGACGGCAAGAAGATAGAGATTCTGGCCAACTACCAGCCTAAGTTGCACAACCTGGGCGAATGGTGGAAGCAACTCTATGGCGAGAGCGAGGGCAAGGACGGCAAGGGTATCTTCCCCGCAAGCGTTGACCTCACCACCGACCTGCACTCTATGGGTCAGTGGATCCAGGACGGCGAGCGCACCATCTTTGAAACCGTTGTCAGCGTAGAGCAGCCCAACACCTGTCTGGAGGTTCCCTCTGACGAGGAAAACCTCGACGGCCTCAACTTCCTGGCCGGCCGCCGCATAGACGAGGTGAACAAGATGGCAGAACTGGGTACCAAGTTGGCTCACGTAGACGGTGGTGTGCCCAACATCCGCCTGAGCATCACCAAACTCGACGAATACCACATCGGCCAGCTCATCTACATGTTCGAGCGTGCTTGCGGTATCAGCGGCCTGCTCCTCGAGGTCAATCCCTTCGACCAGCCCGGTGTAGAGGCTTACAAGAAGAACATGTTTGCCCTGCTCGGCAAGCCCGGATACGAGGCCGAGACAGAGGCCATCAAGGCTCGTCTGTAATACAGGAACATTCGATGTCAGATACAACGAATACAGGTAAAGGGAGGGCGGAAAGCCCTTCCTTTATTGATGTTGCCTCGCTTGGCAGGAAGAACGTCCGCGCTCTCCTTTTCGACATGGACGGCGTGCTCTTCGACAGCATGAAGAATCACGCCGAAGCATGGGTGCGTGCCATGAAGGCCAACAACCTTGTCATGTCGCACGAGGACGTGTACATGAACGAGGGGCGCACCGGCGAGGGCACCATCGACATCTTTGCCCAGGCTCAATGGGGACGTGCCGCCACCGCCGAGGAAATGCAATATATATATAAGGTAAAGAGCGACATCTTCAACACCCTGCCTCATGTTGAGCCTGTAGCCGGCGCACTTGAGGTCCTGCAGGCCGTAAAGGCCATGGGACGCCAGCGCGTCATCGTTACGGGCAGCGGACAGAAGAGCCTGTTGGAAAAACTCGAGAGCAACTTCCCCGGCATCTTCAATGCAGAACTGATGGTAACCGCCTTTGATGTCCAGCACGGCAAGCCTCATCCCGAACCATACCTGATGGGATTGGCCAAGGCCGGTATTTCTGCCGAAGAGGCCATCGTAGTAGAGAACGCTCCCCTTGGCGTCGAGTCGGCCAAAGGTGCAGGCATATTCACCATTGCCGTAAACACCGGCCCTCTGCCCGACAAGGTTCTGTACGATGCAGGAGCGGACATCGTCTTCCCCAACCACTTCGCCCTGTTGGAGGCCCTGCCGAAACTGCTCCGATAAAAAAGCAGACAATCATGAAAGAAGTAAACCCCAAAGAAACGACCCGTGCATACGCCTTTGACATGTGGATGAAGGCTCCCATGCCTATGGTAACATTCTTCAAGACACTTGATGTTTCGCATCTCTTGAAAATCAGCCGTAGGAAGGAGATGAAGTTCAATATGCTCATGTGCTATTGCATAGGACGGGCGGCAAGCACAATCAAGGAGTTCTACCTGCTTCCCGTGGAGGGCAAACTGATGCAATACGACAAGATTGCCGTAAACACCATCGTTGCCAACAGTGCCGGAGAGGTAAGTTCATGCGACATACCCTTCAACAAGGATTTACAGAAGTTCAACGATGACTATCTGCGTCTTACCAAGCAGGTGGCAGAAAGTTGCATTGACCACGACCTCTCGCAAGAAAGCATGGTCATCGGCACCTCTGCCCTTGCACATTACGAGATAGACGGTGCCGTGGGCATGTATAGCGGCATATTCAACAATCCCTTCATCATTTGGGGCAAGTACAAGCGCTCGTGGTTGAAAACCACCCTTACCCTTTCGTTCCAGTTCCACCACACACAGATGGACGGCGCACATGCCGCACACTTCCTTGACACATTACAACGGACGATAAAAGAACTATAAAAAGAAGATGGCGCATGCAGGAAACGTTCTCCTTCATGCGCCATCTTTATTACTCTAAATAGGTATGCCTTAGACCCCGTCGTTGGAGGCATCTGGGGTGTATTCCTCCTCCAGGTCGTCGTTCTTAACTATCATGTAACTTCCGTCAGGCCCGATGTTCAGTTTGAAGGGGCGCGACATGTCGCTATCCGGATAACTTACGGCCAGGGAGAATGTCACCATACCCTCGTGTACCTGCAGGAAGCGGCAACCGTCCAAGATGCTGTGCTTGGCAAACTCGGTGTCCAAGAGGTGCAGGAAATCCGCCTTCTTGAACGTATGTGCAAACAGAACCGCGCCGTTCTTCTTCACCGATATCTTCAGCAGATTGTCGGCAAAACGATATCCCATCTCATCGGTAACGATACCCAGGGAGTCACATGCCTCGCGGTTTATCATCAGGGCATATACATTGCTGCCCGACTTTACGGTATCCTCTACATGGAGTGTGGGGAGGCGGTGCAGAATGTTCTCCGCCTCGGCCTTCGCCTCTACACCTTCTGGAGTGCTCCCCGTGGTTTGTGTCTTCTGGTTACAACCACACAACACGAAAGAGAGCATTAGCAAGGATATGATTTGCTTTTTCATAGTATCGCTGTTCTTCCTACGTCGTAACTGTTTCCGGAAAAAGGTCTGTTACTCTGCGCTCTGTGCAGGAACGCCCTCCTCCTCGGTAGCAGGAGCCTTGTCTATCAACTCCAGGAACTGATCAAGTTTGGGAGTGATGATAATCTGTGTGCGGCGGTTCTTGGCACGACCCTCTGCTGTATTGTTGTCAGCAATGGTGTTGTACTCGCCACGACCTGCTGCAGACAGACGGCTGGGATTGACACCATACTTTTTCTGCAGTTCCTGTACCACGCTGCTGGCACGAAGGGCAGAGAGGTCCCAGTTGTTACGGATATTGGTACGGCTGATGGGCACATTGTCGGTATTACCCTCTACAAGCACCTCATAGTCGTCATAGTCGGTGATAATCTTGGCAATCTTGCTCAGAGTCTCGCCGGCCTTGGGGCTGATTTCGTATGAACCGCTCTTGTAGAGCATGTTGTCGTTCAAAGAAATGTACACAACACCCTTCAGTACCTGGATGTCAACGTCCTTCAGTTCCTCGCGTGAAAGGCTGCGGGTCAGGTTGTTGGTCAGTGCCACGTTCAGCGAGTCGCTCTTGCTCTTTGCCTCTACCAACTGCTTGATGTACTTGTTGCTGGCATTGATTTCGTCCACCAGCTTGCTGATGTTTGCACCACCCTGATAGATACTTTGGTCGAGGGTCTTCTGCATAATCTGCATTGCCTCGTTCTTCTCCTTCAACTGGGCGTTCTTGTCGTCAATCTGAGACTGCAGGTTCTCGTTCTTTGTCTTGTACTCTGTCAGCTGGAGCTGCGCCTCATAGTACTTCTGACCAAGAGACTTGCCCTTATCCTGACATTCCTGCAACTGCTGCTGGGCAGCCACAAGTTCCTTTTTACTTACACAACTGCCCAACACCATAGTGGCGGCAGCAGCTAATACCATGTACTTCATTGTCTTCATCTTCTTACTTTTTACTTAATTAAGCGATGCAAAGGTACGATTAAGTAAGCGATTAACCAAATTTATTTGAGTAAATCCGAACGGCAGTACCTTCGACTTCGAGGTGCAAAGGTACGAAAAAGGAACGAAGAGCATACTAATATAATAGGAGAAAATGCCATTTCTTCCATTCTATTAACAAAGAAAGGGCTGATATTAACACTCTGGCGCCCGCGTTTAACATTTGGCACTTTTCTGCCAATACAGTGTTATAGATAGTTATCGTGCGTATATTTCCGTACGTTTCTTGTGCATTATTGAATTATTTTCGTAACTTTGCCGTCAAATTGACACACAAGACATGAGCAACCTACTTATACCGAAAGACTATAAAGCGGCACTCGACCTGAAGCAGACAGAGTTGGCCATCAAGCAGATAAAGGATTTCTTCCTGCGCAGTTTCTCTACAGAGTTGCGCCTGCGCCGAGTTACTGCACCCCTGTTCGTGCTTCGCGGCCTTGGCCTGAACGACGACCTGAACGGCATAGAGCGCCCCGTTTCCTTCCCCATAAAGGACATGGGCGAGGCTATGGCAGAGGTGGTGCACTCTTTGGCCAAGTGGAAGCGCGTCACCCTGGCGGAATACCAGGTGGAACCGGGCTATGGCATCATCACCGACATGAATGCCATACGTGCCGACGAGGAACTGGACAACCTCCACTCCCTCTATGTTGACCAATGGGACTGGGAGCGCACCATGACGGCCGAGCAGCGCAACATCGATTTCCTGAAGGACATCGTGCGCCGTATCTACAACACCATCCTGCGTGCCGAATTCTACATCTGCGAGACTTACCCCCAGTTGCATCCTTACCTGCCCGAGAAGATACACTTCATACATAGCGAGGAACTCATGCAAATGTATCCCGACAAGACCGCCAAGGAGCGCGAGGACCTGATTTGCCAGAAGTACGGAGCCGTGTTCATCATCGGCATCGGAGGCAAACTTTCCAACGGCGAACCGCACGACAACCGTGCCCCTGACTATGACGACTGGAGTACACCCAATGCCGACGGTTTCCTGGGACTAAACGGCGACCTGCTCATCTGGTATCCCATTCTGGAAAGGAGCATAGAGTTGTCCTCCATGGGTATCCGCGTGGACAAGGATGCGCTCATGCACCAGTTGGAACTCCAGGGCAAGACTGACCGCAAGGAACTCTACTTCCACCGCCGTCTGCTGGAGGGCACCCTGCCGCTGAGCATAGGCGGAGGTATCGGGCAGAGCCGTCTGTGCATGATCCTTCTGCACAAGGCCCATGTAGGCGAGACACAATCCAGCATCTGGCCCGAAGACATGCGCCGCGAATGTAAGGAAGCAGGCATGAACCTGATATAATACGAGATACCACTTATCATACATACCGAGGGCATGCCTGATGAAACCATCCAGCGCATGCCCTCTATACATTAACTCAACTGCCACATCATGAAAACCTTACTCACCGCACTTCGCCAGATTCTTTTCCTGGCACTTCTTTTCACCGCAACGCACGTTTCCGCACAGGTCATTTCCGTGCGCGACAGCCTCATGGAGATAGAGGGCGACACCATGCCCGAACCCTTCAGAATACTGCCCGAACTATTTGTCACCCCCGACGGGAGCAACCCTGTCGACTACATTCTGGACAATGTGGCACGCAAGGCACAGGAGAACCGCAAGGCGCTGAACTACACGGCCACAACCACGTTCCACGTCTATGCCAGCAACATGGACCTCCTGCCCCAGTTCCTGAGCAAGACACAGAACTGGGCCGTGAAGACCGGCATGGGACTGATGGGCATGAGGGCGATGTACAACTATGTCACCTCGCACGAGGAAACGGGCTTGGGCATCAGCGTCACACAGAAAGCCAAGGGAAACGACACTGACTATAGCGATGAGCGCATCCTGTTCTCCCCCTCCGACATGCCGGAAAAAGTGGGACAACAGATAATGAAGATGGCACGCTTCCCCATGTTTGATGCCGTATATGGGGACAAGAACCTGCTGGACAGGAAGAAACGCCACAAGGTGTATGAAATAGAGTACATAGGCACGGCCGAGGAGGAGGACGGCAGCCTATACTATATCTTGAAAGTATGGAGAAACAAGGGCAAGGCCTACCAGCGCACGACCATCCTGCACATAGCCGACGGCTCGTGGGGTGTGCTCAGGCAGGAAAACCGTTCCTCGCTGATGTCCAGTTATATCCGTTGCGAAAGGATTTCCGGCATACTTCTGCCCGTAAAATGCGTACAGACACCCAACACCATGTCCATGGAGGAACTGGCCGCCAAGGCCAAGGCAAGCATAGCACGGATGGAGAAGGAGGGAAAGGAACCGTCCAAGCGGATGCAAAAACTGCTGAACAGAGTGGAGAAAGTTGCCGACGGTACACGAAGGGATGCACCCATGATGAAATACTCCTTCGAGGTGCACTACCATTGACCTGCACACATACCTCACCGACCTGACGTTCCAGGCCTTCCTGAAGACAGGAAAATGCTCTCCCGACAACAAGGGCGAGTCACCGAGGGTGACAAGAGCGAATCACCGAGGGTGACAAGGGCGAGTCACCGAGGGTGACAAGGGCGAGTCGTCGGGAGGACGTTTTTGGCCGCAAACGGCAACGAAGGCCCCACCCTTTAGAGGACACCGACAAAAGCACCCCTCGCCCTGTATTCCACATGTAATACAAGGCGAGGGATATGATACTGACACACCTCCGCTTCAGGGAGAAGTGCAGATGTCGTTTCGTAAGATCTTACTTATACAGACCGATACCAATCTTCAAGCCGGCACTGGTTCCGTTCTTGAAGTCATTTAAGCCAAAGTCAGCATATATAGCTGGCTCCAAACTGATCTTGTCATTCAGATAGAAAGTGTAACCCACCTGAGGGCAGAGTTGAACATAGTTCAATTTTGTTCCGGCATGCTCGAACTGCAAACCTGCGCCCAAGTTCAATCCCATAGACTTGAACGAATAGCGGAAACTGGGCTTAATGACCAGAGCATTATATTCTCCCACATGCTGGTAGCCAACGGTGCCGCCCAACATCCAGCCATCTGCCACGAAATAGCCGTATTCGCCATTTATACCAAAAGAGAATGACCCCTTGTCATAGCCTATTCCGAAACCTGAAAGCGAAGCACCCACATAATGTGTTCCCTTCTCGAACTGGGCATTGGCACCAAGTGTCATCACAGCCATAAGCATGAATACAAAAAACTTCTTCATAATAGTTCTCGGTTTTTAGTTGTTATTTGTTTGTATCTTTGTTTTCTGTCCTCCTTGACATTTTGTCTTTTCTTCTACAAAAATACAACTTTTTTTCATACCTTTGCGCACATGAGATATATTTTCACATTATTTATGATTATATGGTGCATGGTGGCGGATGCCATGCCCAAACACGAGATACGCGCCGTGTGGCTGACCACGATAATGGGGCTTGACTGGCCCAAGACGAGGGCAGTTTCGGAGGAAAGCAGAAAGGCACAGCAACAGGAACTTTGCAACATTCTGGACCGTTTGCAGAAGGACGGTATAAACACCATATACCTGCAGACACGCACACGCGGTGCGGTCATCTATCCCTCTGCCATAGAGCCCTGGGACGGCGCACTAACCGGCCGCTATGACAAGCACCCCGGATACGACCCCTTGGCCTTTGCCATAGAGGAGTGCCACAAGCGCGGCATGGAGTGCCATGCATGGCTGGTTACAATACCGGCTTTCAAGATTCCCGATGCCAAGGCGCTGGGCAAGAAGTCACTCTACTACACCCACCCCAAACTGCTCTACAAGAAAAACGGTTCCTACTACATGGACCCATCCAAGCAGGGCACTGCCGACTATCTGGAGCGCCTCTGCCGCGAGATAGTCAGCCGATACGACATCGACGGCATCCACTTTGACTATATCCGCTATCCCGAGAAGACCGAGAAGACCAAGCAGGATTGGCGTCGCGACAACATCACGCGCATAGTGCGCCAACTCTACAACGCCATCAAGGAGGAGAAACCATGGGTTCGCGTTTCCTCCAGTCCCGTTGGCAAATACCGCGACGTTTCACGCTATTCCGCCAAAGGCTGGAATGCCTACAACGCGGTATTTCAGGATGCCGTCCTGTGGATGAAGGAGGGCATAATGGACATGATTTCGCCCATGATGTACTTCAAGGGCGACAACTTCTTCCCCTTTGCCGCCGACTGGCAGGAACAGAGCCACGGCAAGGTGATTGCACCGGGTTTGGGCATCTACTTCCTCGACCCGAGGGAGAAGGACTGGCACCTGCACGAGGTGACTCGCGAACTGCAGTTCATCCGCCAGATGAACATGGGCGGAGCGGCATACTTCCGTGCACAGTTCCTGCTGGACAACGTGAAAGGTCTGGAGACGTGGGTACGCGACCACTACTACACCTCCCCTGCCCTCTTGCCTCCCCTGAAGAACGCCAGGGAGTACAAGACATCGGCAAAACGTACACCACGTTATGTACTCTACGCTTCGGACACATACCCCGTGGACACCGCCAACCCCGAGAACATCGTGCGCATATACTGGGGCAAGGCGGAATACAACGGTCTCATGGCACGCCTCTTCGGCAAGCACCTGGCGGTAACCCAGTTGGACGACTACGGCAACGAGTCGGAACCGATGGAGATAAAAGATTTATAACAACAATAGCCCCTTTCCCCCTTACCCTCCACAAGGGAGGGGAATGATTACATCCGTGAAAACCAAGTTCCCAAAGAGTTATAATCACTCTAAATCACTAACCACCTCATTAAGTACATCATACTCCCCTCCCTTGTGGCGAGCGAGGTCTTCAGAAGAAGCACCTAATGTGCTTCTGTGCCTTGTGAGGGAAGAACTACCCAGTTCGACGCGAGGACTGGGGTGGGGGTGGGTCCGTACCATTATATATATAGCACTGCTCGTGGGCGGTGCTTTTTTCTCTTCAGCCGGCAATGCCGATGCCCAGAATCTGCTGACACGCTCCACACCCGAAGCGGAAGGGCTTTCCTCGGAACATGTGCACCGGTTCTTTGAGCAACTCATGCAAGACAGGCGCGCAGAGGTACATTCCTGTATAGTTATGCGACACGGACAAGTCATTGCCGAAATGTACCCCAAGCCATGGCGCAAGGACTACCGCCACACGATGTATTCCGTTTCCAAGACATTCACTTCTGCCGCCGTGGGCATGTGCATAGCAGACAGCCTGTTCTCATTGCAGGACTCCATCGGCAAGTTCTTCCCGCTCCTTTTGCCCGCGAATGCCTCCGACACCCTGCTTGCCATCACCGTGCGCGACCTGCTCACCATGCAAAGCGGTCTGCCAGTGGACACAAAGATGAGGATGCACGAAACCGAGTGGATCAAAGCATACCTTCACAAGAAACCCACCTCCCTGCCAGGCACCCGATGGGCATACGACAGCATCGTCACCTACCTCCTCTCCGCCATTGTTCAGGAGGCGTCCGACATGTCCCTGATGTCCCTGCTTCAGGAAAGGCTGTTCCTGCCCCTTGGCATTAGTGATGCTGCCTGGGAAGAAAGTCCGGAGGGCGTCACCTGCGGAGGCTGGGGCCTGTACATCCGTCCAGAGGCTATGGCAAAGTTCGGACAACTCCTTCTGAACGGCGGCACATGGAACGGTGTGAGCCTCATCCCCCGGGAGTGGGTTGGCGAAATGATGAAACCGCAGAGCATAAACGGCAGATACGGTTACCAGATGTGGCAATGCTCCCAAGCCGGCTGGGCAGAGGCAAACGGAGCATACGGTCAGTTCATATATGTCATCCCCGAGGCAGACATGGTCGTCACACTGACACAATGCAACAGCCAACGTGTCCCCATACAGGAATGGATAAAGGAAATGCTGGTTGACAACTGCCAAGACAACGCTCTGCCCAAGAACGAGCAGCACATTTCCTTCGCACACTATACCCACCCCACTGCTTCGGGCAACGGGAACGGCAACAAAGTGTTCACACCTATAAAACTGAATCTTGAAGATAACATCCTTGGTTGGGAAGGCATGACAATTCGCACCCGTCAGGACAAAATCGTCCTGGACATTACGGACAGCCGCTCTCAACAATATAGCATCACCCTTGGCAACAAGGAATGGATAGAGTCCGAATTCAAAGGCCGGCCATACTACAACCCTCCCTTCATGAACGATTTCAGCAACCTGCCCACCACATGGCACGTAGCAGGCTCGTATGGCTGGCAAGGCGACAACCTGCTGAACATCAGCCTTCATTGGACAGATTGGCTTACCAGTGCCAAGTTACAGATAAAGTTTTCCGGTGCCTCTGCCAGCCTGACATTCAAACCGAGAGACACCGGAAAGGAAACTTATATCAAAGCCTGGGTGAAGTAGTTTTCAATACACCACCTTCCTGCCACCCACGATGACAATCTGTCCCTTGCGGACGGAGCGGAGTTCACGGCCGGTGAGGTCGTACATCTTTTCGCTATGCATGCCTCCAGATACGACGGGGAGGGATTGTATGCCTGTACTTGTTCCGTCCATGCGCACGGCAATGTCGTCAATGGCCACGTAGGTGGGGGGATTGACTCCGTAAGCGCCTTTCTGGTCTTCGGATACGGAGAAGTTGAACTTCACCATGCTTACCTTGCCCAGCACCGAAAGGTCGAACCACGTCCATCCCTGCACATGGCGCAGACCGTCCACCAACCGCAAGGTAGCCGTACCGGTCTTCTGCCCCTGGGCGTCAAAGCCTTCGGCAAGAAGGTCCACAAAGGTTTCCTCGGTGGCAGCCGTACAGAAAGAACTGCCATTAAGCATGTTGCTCAGGAAATATGTTGTGGGAGCCACATAGGCATGGTCTATGGTCCTTGCCTGTGCGTCGCCAAAAGTCAGCACGGCACGTGAGTCCATTCCACCGTTGGCAAAGGTGTTGTCCACACCGTTTATCACGGCAAAGCGGTCCGATGCGTTATGCCCACCGCCACCACGGCCAGCCTCAACGACCTTGCGGAAGATGGCCAGTTGCTCTGTGTACGGCACACCGTCCAGATTGGAATCCACATAATCCGACACGGCAATGCCTCCGTTCCAGTAGGCCCATGAACCCCAACTGTTGTTCAGCGTGGAAGAAAGGAACGTATTTCCCTCGTCATACCATCCGTATGCCTCTGCCTCGGAATATACGCCAGTACCGCCTTCGCCATAGAGGAGTTTGCCTCCGTACTGCTGGTCATCAACCAATGAAGACCAATAGTCGGCCACTTCTCCCTTGTAGTCCTCGTCCTCAAACGTAAGCACCTTCAGGTTCTCGTTCATGGTGGGAGTGGCACTGCCGGCAAGATGCAGGTCCACGGCTCCGGCCACCTCGGTACTGCTCTCCCCTATCCAACCGTTGCTCTGCAGGACGGCCGTCTGCACCTTCACAAAGTGTATGCCGGTCAGATTGGCAGGATTGCCATCCTCGTCCACCGCCCATTGGAGGTCCAGTTTGCTTGAAGTGCTGTCGTTGGGCTGGTTGTCGGCATACCCCCATGCGTAGTTTTTCTGAAGGAAATAAGAACCGTCGCCGTTTTTGTCCACGGTGTTAGGTGCAAGGCGCACACCCGTGAAAGTCAAGGTCTGCTCCCCCTTCTGCCACTGGGGCCAATAGTTCTGCCGGTGGTAGGCATTCATAGCCAGATAACCCTCCTTTCCCTCGCTGTCCGTCCAACGGATATAGGTGTCATCCGTAACGGGAGAATTAGGGACGGGAGTTGGCGTATGATTCTGCGGAGTAATGTGATATGTCACCGTGTAATTGCTCCATGTGCCCGTCTTGCCATATTCGCTTCCGGCCAGTTCATACCACTTGTCGTCGGGCAGACCGTTGCCATTGTCATCGTGGCTCACAAACACCAACGCCGGTTCGCTGGAACCTCCCTGCCTTGCATCCGCTCCTTCGGCAAGATATGAATTGCCCAGTATCTGCAGGTCATAAAGTCCCTGGCGGTTCTCCACCATGTGGTCGAAGCCGAACACCACATAACCGCCGAATGCATCAAGTGACACCGTGCCGCCCTCGCGCAACAGTTCCTCCGCCTTCTGGCGGATGGTTTCCTTAGTGTCGCCCTCCTCGTATTCGGGCATTGTGTTCAGGAACTGCCCCGGTGCAGGACTATAGTCATAAACACGATGGATACCGATGTTTTTGCCATCGGAAATCGACTCCTGGGCATTGCTATTCATCGTGGCAATGAACATCAATACCACAGAAGTCAGAAGCAGATAGTTTCTTCTCATAACTGATTAAAATTGCTTTCGTGCCTGCCGGCAGGGACACGGCATGCCGTGTCCGTACCTTCAACGCACGGTTTAACATTATATTCTTTTTCAGCATGATTTCCGTGTCCGTCATCCCGCAGACACTTTCTTACGCTGGCATTGGCAGGTCTTCTGACTTCGTCCTATTGGCAGCACGCCTTCCCGGAATACGCGTCTTCCAGTGGCTCTCTCCCTATACATTATATATAAGGTATATGCACTGCCCAAACAATGGACTCACAGCATCGGGTAATGTCGCAGATTCTCACTGCATTCCCATCTTAGCCCTGGGGCCTCACAGCCCTCGGGAACCAAATGTGAGTACAAAGATACGGATAAGTGAGCGAAAATCAAAATAAAGGTTACTTTAATTTTGTTTTCCGAGCGAGAGTATCTTCGAGGCGAGCAAGAGAGCGCAGAAGCATGGTAGGGACACGGCATGCCGTGTCCGATAACAAAAGCATAAGCGGACTCGGCATGCCGAGTCCCTACATCCCCGAGCGCAAGCAAATTGAACCAATGTTAAATTTATTTGAGGATTTCCGAACGGGAGTATCTTCGAGAGGCCTTACATACAAAGTCCCCAGCCCTCACTGGCATGACATGTACTAAATAAGTTAGCACAACAAAAAGGTCATGTCACAAAAATTAAGGCCATTATCATCATAACGCTAATGGCAGATTTGGGTTAAATGAAAACTTTACCCTATCTTTGCACTATCATGAAAAGGATTTTGGTTACAGGTGCGAGCGGTTTCGTGGGAAGCCGCTTTGTGGAGAGGTGGAAGGGCGAGTACACCATACTTGCCCCCGGGCATGGGGAAATGGACATCACGGACGTGGTTTCGGTGGAGCGGTATTGCATGGAGACGGTGCCCGATGTGGTGGTGCATCTGGCTGCGATATCGAACACGTGGTATTGCGAACAGCATCCCGAGGAGAGTTACCGCGTGAATGTGGAGGGGGCGTGCAACGTGGCACTGGCTTCGGCAAGGTGTGGAGCTAAACTGGTGTTCTTCTCCAGCGACCAGGTATATAACGGGAACAGGGAGAGCGGTCTGCTGACCGAGGACATTGCCGTTGCTCCGGAGAACGTGTACGGCAGGCATAAACTGGAGGCCGAACAACGCGTGCTTGGCATCTGCCCGGAGACGGTGGCTTTGCGTGCCACATGGATGTACGACACGGAGAGGGAGGGTATGCCTACGCATGCCAACTTTGTGCTGAACATTGCCCATGCCATCAGGGAGGGAGTACAACTGCGGTTTCCCGTACGTGAGTACAGGGGAATAACGTGGGTGAAGGAGGTTGTGGAACTGTTGCCACATGCCTTTGACCTACCCGGAGGCGTATACAACTTCGGTGCGGAGAACCTGCTGAACACCTACGAGACGGCATGCCGGTATTGCGAGATGCTGACTGGGGAAAAGAACAATGCCATAATCCTGCCCGACCATGAGCGATACCCCGAGCATGTGCGCAACATTTCCATCAGCATGGGTAAGGCAAACAGGGCTTCGGGTGGGGCGATACGGTTCCACGACACCTTGGAGGGACTGAGGGAGGCGGAACGGTGAGCGGGTAAGCGGTGAGCGGATGAACGATTAGCTATTTAGTTTTCCGTTTTCCGTTTTCACCCTTTATCATACCCCCTCCGCTTCGCTCGTCCCCCTGTCTCAGGGGGACAAAGGGAGAGGGTCAGAGTAATCGGAGTAATCGGAATAGTCGGAGTATCAGGAAATCCCGCTCACCACTCATCCGTTAAAAACATCACTACTATACCTTATTATATATCCCCCCAATAATACTAATACAAAACCAATCACCTACGAATACATTATACTCCCCTCCCCTGTGGAGGGGTTGGGGGAGGGTCCTCCTCTCTCCTCTCTCACCGCTCATACAGGAAAGCGAAGTGGGCAGGAATGTCGCCCGTGCGGACCTTCCATAGTAGGAGGCCTTCGGGAGAGAAGCAGAACAGGGTGCCGGGATTGACGTGGGTGCGGGCATCGCCAATGAGTATCTCGCCCGTATGGGGATGGACGGCAATGCCGTAGGGTTCCATGATGGAGGCATCGGTACCGTCGGTGATGAAGTTGGTGGTGAGGACCTTACGGGTGCGGACGTTTACAATACCGTAGTTGGTATGGTTCTGCATGGTGGCATAGGAGAACTCGGTGCCTATCACATACAGGGAGTCGCCACGGAGGGTCATGTTCTCCGCCACAAGGTCGGTGCCGGCCTGAGTGGTGATGCGCCGTACCTGCGGAGTGCCGGCCGGGTCGGTGATGCAGAAGAGGGCACTGGTGTTGCCATAGTAATCACCACGGGAGGATACCCACAACTGCCCGTCAGAGTCGGCCATGAGATGGTGGAGGTTTACGGCCACGGGGATGCGTCCCTCCTCACGGAAAGTCCCGATATCCACTACCGACACGGTGTTTTCATAGTTGGGGAACATGTAACCGCCGCTATTGGCAACGAATATCTTGCCGTTGGCGATGTCCAGACGGTCGGGTTGGAAACCAACGATGCACGTATCTACCTTCTCCAGCGTAGCGGTATCTATCTTCACCACCATGCCCTTCTGTTCGTAATCGGGATTTATCTGCACAGGTCCGGCATAACTGGTCACGTAGGCATAGCCCTCGTGGAAAGCGATATAGCGGCAGTTGGCCAGATTGACCTGCCCCACCCTGCGTGCTGTACGCGCCTCCATCACCTCTATCTTGTTGCTGCAGTTTATCACCGCCCACATACGGTTGCCATAGATGCGGAGGTCGTTGCCCACGTCGCCCAGTTCCTTGACGGCAGAGGGGTTGGCATTGCCATAGATGTTGCGGATGTATGTGCCAGTGGTATAGTCGTAGAAGTCCATGGTGCACTTGTTGCTGCCCATATTGCCCTCGTTGAGCAGATAGAAACCAAGGATGCTGTCCGTCCGTGTGTCTCCCACCTCTTCTTCCTCGCTGGACCACACGATGATGTCGTGGCGGCAGGATTGGAGGAGGAGAGAGAGGAGAGAGAGGAGGAGGAAAAGGAAGACCCTCCCCCCCTGCCCCTCCCAAGGGAGGGGAGTATAATGTATTCGTAGGTGATTGGTTTTGCATTAGTTTTATTTTGGGGTATATATAATAAGGTGTAATTGCTGTTGTAATCACTCCCCTCCATACAGGGAGGGGTTGGGGGTGGGTCCTCCTCTCCCTCTACCACTCCACCTTCACACTCCCCTTCCAGTTGCGGCCAGGCATGGGATAGTTGTGTATGACATCGTATTGCTGGTTGAAGAGGTTGTTGCACTCCACGGCAAAGGTGAGGGCGAGACGAGGAAGTTGCCAACGGTATGTTGCCGACAGGTCGTGCGTGTACCAGGGCTGTTCGTAGTTCTCACGGATGTTGGCACTGGTATGGTAACGCTCGCCAACGTAGATGAACGAGTAGTTAAGTCCGAGATTCCGCCACGTCAGGTTTCCCGCCACGCTACCGCTATGCCAGGGGATGTATGCTATCTGGCCTCCGTAGGTGCCATAGTAGGGATCGTTGTCCGTAGGGTCGGTACGGTCGGTGGCCGACTGATAGGTGTAGTTCAGGCAGAGCACCAGCGACCAGTCCCTGCGCCAACGCATAACCGCCTCGGCCGTTGCCTCCACGCCGGCAATGTGCACCTTGCCAACGTTCATCATCATCCAGCGGTACTGGCCCGAGCCCTTGGGAATGGCAACTATCTTGTTGTCCACCATATTGAAATATCCGTCGGCCTTCAGCTCCACATGGCGAAAGAGGCCAAGGTACCAGTCATGCGAGTAGATGAAGCCAAGGTTCCACTGACGGGTCGTCTCGGGTTGGAGCGAGGCATTGCCAACCTCGGTATAGTAGAGGTCGTTGAACGTGGGCAGGCGGAAGATGCCTTTATAGAAAGCACGGAGCGAGAGGTCGGAGCAGTCCTTCAATGGCTGATAAGACACGTACACGGCCGGTGTCCAGCGGCTGGTGGCACGGGAAACGGGGTCGGACGTGATGCCCTTGGTGGTACGGTCCCACACATTGGTACCAAGGAGCGAAGCCATCAGGCGCAAACGGCGGTATTCGTATTGCGTGGCAAGAGCAAGCAGGAGTGTGTGGCGCACGGGAAAGACGAAGTTGGTGAGCGAGGCATCCAGCGTGTTGTACTGATAGTCGGCGGCCAGGTTCATCTGCCAACCGGGCAGGAGTTCCACGTGGTGTGCCGTGCTGAGGTATAGTTCGTTCTGCCGGAACTTGTTGTCCTGATACATCAGTGTGGTATCGGGGTTAAGGTAGCGCATCCAGTCGTTGGCATACTTGCCGCTGACCTGGAACTTATACCTGTCGGACACATGCTTTGTCCATTGCCCCTGGGCAAAGAAGTTTCTGTCCCACTGGCGTTGGGAGTGCTTCCATACATTATTGACGATGGCTCCGGGGATGCCACGTTCGGAGTCGTAGTAGTAGGCCTTGGCATTCCATGTGCCGTCCGGGGTGTTGCCAAAGACGGATGCCTCCACACGGAAGGAACGTATATCGCCATTCTGGCGGACGGCAGTAGTGTCCCATGCCACCTGGCCCGAAGGAAGGACACGGCGGTAGCGAAACCTGTACTTGCCCGACGCACCCGTGTAGTCGGCACTAAGGCTGCTGCTTATGCGCTTGCTCCAGCGCTGCTCCCATGTAAGCGAGGGGTTGATGAGGTCGAAACTGCCACCCTTGAGCGAAGCACGGAGATTTTGGTTCTTGCCCTCCTCAAACCTGGGGCGGCGTGTGCGGATGTACACCGAACCCGAAGTTCCGTAGTCTCGTGCCGGCTGGAATATCTGTGCCTTCTGCCCGTTGTAGAGTGCTATCTCCTCCACATTGTCCAGGGAGAAACGGCCGAGGTCCACCAGGCCGTTCTGTGCATTGCCCAACTGTATGCCGTCGTAGAACACCCCCATGTGGTTGGTGCCCATACTGCGTATGTCTATGGTCTTCAGGCCTCCCACACCGCCATAGTCCTTTATCTGCACACCGCTGAAATAGCGCATGGCATCGGCCACGGAGAAGGAGGACAAGGACTCCAGGCGCTTGCCGCTTAGGCGCTGGCTGGGGACAATCTCCTCCGAGCGACGGGCATAGACGCTTACTTCCATCATACAGGAAACGCTATCCTGCCCATAGGCGGAATGAATAACAGAGTCCCTCTCCTGAGCGAACGTCAGAAGAGGGAATATTGTGCCGAGTATGATTACTATACTCCTTGGGGTCATTTCTTGTGGCGATTGGCACGCTGGCGGCGGATGTCGGCCTTCTTCTTGGCCGCACCGCTGCCATGGGCGCCGGTGATGTACTGTTTCTTCTTGGCCTTAGTCTTCACCTTGGCCTGCTCACGGGGATTGGGTTCCCGCTTGGGACCACCCTTGAAGGTTATGCCACCTCCCGTGATTACTGCATCTATATCGTCTCCACCAAACATGTTCATAATTCAATCGGTGAGGGGTGAGGGGTGAGGGGATGAGCGGTGAGCGGGATTTCCGATTACTCGGAATATTCTGATTACTCGGATTACTCAGACTCTCTCATCCGCTCACTTTACAGTTTTCCGTTTTAATCCCGCTTCGCGGTCTTTTCCTCCTTGTTGCTCGGCATAATCAAAATAAATTTTGCTTCTGCTCTCGCTTCCTGCGTCGGTTCCGTTTTGACTTCAGCCCCCTCGGGCGTCGACCTTCGGTTCACCTTTCAGTTTATTAATGGTGGAACAGGCGCACGCCGGTGAAGGCCATGGCTATGCCGTACTTGTCGCAAGTTTCGATAACATGGTCGTCGCGCACGCTGCCTCCTGCCTGTGCCACATACTGCACACCGCTCTTGTGGGCACGCTCTATGTTGTCGCCGAAGGGGAAGAAGGCATCGCTGCCCAGACACACTCCGGTGTTCTGTGCCAGCCACTCCTGCATCTCCTGCTCGGTGAGAGGTTCGGGGCACTCGGTGAAGAACTTCTGCCATTCGCCGTCGCGCAGAACGTCCTCGCGCTCGGGACCGATGTAGATGTCGATGGTATTGTCGCGGTCGGCACGACGTATGCCGGGCACGAAGGGAAGGTTCATCACCTTGGGATGCTGGCGCAACCACCAGATGTCGGCCTTGTTGCCAGCCAGACGGGTGCAGTGGATACGGCTCTGCTGGCCGGCACCGATGCCGATGGCCTGACCGTCCTTCACATAGCACACACTGTTGCTCTGGGTGTACTTCAGGGTAATGAGGGCGATTATCAGGTCGCGGCGTGCCTCATCGGTGAAGGTCTTGTTCTGTGTGGGGATATTCTCGAAGAGAGCGGGATCGGCCAGGTTTATCTCGTTGCGTCCCTGCTCGAAGGTGATGCCGAAGCACTGCTTGCGCTCGATGGGGGCAGGTGTGTACTCGGGATCTATCTGGATGACGTTGTATGTACCCTTGCGCTTTGCCTTCAGCACCTCCAGAGCCTCGGGGGTGTAGCCGGGAGCGATGACGCCATCGCTGACCTCACGGTTGATGAGGCGGGCTGTTGACTCGTCGCACACGTCGCTCAGTGCAATGAAGTCACCGTAGGAACTCATGCGGTCGGCACCACGGGCACGGGCATAGGCACTGGCTATGGGGGTGAGGGGCAGAGGAGCGTCGTCCACGAAATACACCTTCTTCAATGTGTCGCTCAGAGGCAGACCTACGGCAGCGCCGGCAGGGCTGACGTGCTTGAAACTGGCGGCGGCAGGCAGACCTGTGGCAGCCTTCAGTTCCTTGACCAACTGCCAGGAGTTGAATGCGTCCAGGAAGTTGATATAACCGGGACGGCCGTTCAGTACTTCAATGGGCAGTTCGCCCTCTTCCATGTAGATTCTGGAAGGCTTCTGGTTGGGGTTGCAACCATACTTCAATTCAAGTTCCTTCATACAAGTGAATATATCTTTTGTTCTTCGTTTTTCTTTCCTTGCTTCTCTCTCATAAACGCCACGGGGCGCAACAAGGTTCGCAACACGTTGCATTGGGCTTCGGAACACGTTGCGATGCCCTTTGCTTCCCGAGGGGTATTTCAACCTTCCCGAAGGGCGGTCCTCCCGAGGACCTTTTTAAACACAAATAGCCACCCTTCCATTGCAGGAGGAGTGACTAAATGGATTTTGTGGAGCTGGAGGGGATTGAACCCTCGTCCAAACAGGGACATCCCATGCTTTCTACACGCTTATTCCGGACTTCGGTTGTAGGGAAGCGACAAGACCCGGACCACCAATCGCAACCTTAGCATCTGAAGGATTTCGCCTCGGGGTAGATGCGTCCCCCACGGCTATCCCCGATTTGCTGTGCCACTATACCTGAGAGCTTCGGGGCGGTGAGCCTCAGAGTGACATCCCGTCTCAGCACCTGGTGCCGAGATAAAGCCGGTAATCTACTGTACTTCGATTAGGCAGCGAGAGCGTAGTTCTTTTCGCCAGATAAATTCTTGAAGGTCAGATATTATAGAGAGCGGCCCACAACTCTCTGCGTGCTTACATGACATCTCATCCTGCTGTCAAATCCATGTCAGCCCCAATGTCATTATGCAGGGGCAAAGGTACGAATAAGTGAGCGAAAAAACAAATTTTATTTGATTTTTCCGAACGAGAGTACCTTCGGTTTGCAAGGCCAAAGGTACGAATAAGTGAGCATTCTACCAAATTTATTCAAGGAAATCAGGTCTCCGTACCCGCCAAACGCTGACAAAGCACAGGAAACCGCATATAAGTTTGAAACTTTTTTACTAACTTTGTTGCGATATTGACGACACCATACAATATACTCCGTAAGGTAAACGTTATATATTCAAGTGCCCAAGGCAGACTAACGCGCACAGAAACACAGGAAAAAGAAAACGAACAACCAAGATATGAAAAACAGAATCATTGCCTTTGCCACCATCCTGCTCATCTCGCTTGCAGCGATGGCACAATCATCAATGACAGACGACCAGGTGCTGAAATACCTGGTTACGGAAACACAGAAAGGCACATCGCAACAGAAGATGGCCTCAGAACTACTGAAGAAAGGCGTAACACCCACACAACTGCAGCGTGTACGCAAAAAGGCAGAGAAACTTCGCGAAGAAGCGGAAAATTCCAACAAGAAAGACAAAAAGAAGAGCAAGAAAAGCAAGAATAGCGATGACGAACTGAATATGGACGCATCGCAGAGCCGTGCCGAAGAACTGGGACTCGAACAGGACGAAGACGAACTCATAGGCGAAAGCACCGACGACATCCTTGGCATAACCGAAGAGGACCAGCGTCAGGTGTTCGGCAGAAACATATTCAATGCCAAGAACCTTACATTCCAGCCCTCGGCCAACCTGGCCACACCGGCCAACTACACCATAGGCCCCGGCGACATGGTGACAATCAACATCTGGGGCGCCAGCCAGCAAACCATAGAAGGCGAAGTATCCACCGACGGATACATAGTGGTGGAAAGCGTAGGCCCCATAAAACTGGCAGGACTGAGCGTAGAACGGGCAAAGAGCGTGCTCCGCAACAAACTGGGCCAGCACTACAGCGATTGCAGCATTGACCTGTCCCTGTCCGAAACCCGCAGCATCCAGGTGCAGGTAATGGGCGAGGTAAAGGTACCTGGCACATACACACTTAGCAGTCTCTCCACCGCCTTCAACGCCCTATACATGGCAGGAGGCATAAGCAAGATAGGTACATTGCGTGACATCAAGGTGTACCGCGGAGGAAAGAACATAAGCAACATCGACGTATACGACTACATCCTGAACGGAAACAGCCGTGGCGACATACGCCTGGAGGACAACGACGTCATTGTGGTGGGAGCATACAACTGCCTGGTGCAGGTCAAGGGCAACGTAAAACGTCCCATGTGGTACGAGATGAAGAAATCCGAAACGGTCAAGGACCTGTTGGACTATGCAGGTTCCTTCACCGGCAACGCATACACCAAGAACGTACGCCTGACCCGCAAATCAGGTGAAGAATACAGCATACACACCATCGACGAATTCCAGATGGGAGGTTTCGCACTGGCCGACGAAGACATGGTGGAGGTGGACAGCATCAGGGCACGTTTCAGCAACAAGGTGGAGGTGAGAGGCGCAGCCAAGCACCCCGGCCTCTTCGAACTCGGAGGCAAGATACAGAGCGTGCGCGACCTGCTTCTGGCAGCAGAAGGACTTAGCGAGGATGCATACGAAGGCAGGGCCATCATGCACCGCGAAAACGAAGACCTGACCCTGCGCATGATCAACGTGGACATACACGGCATCATAGCCGGCACCACAAGCGACATTCCTCTGAAGAAGAACGACGTGCTCTTCATTCCCAGCAAATCCGACATGCTTGGCGAGAGACTCATCGACGTGAAGGGTGAAGTCACCTATCCCGGCCAATACCCCTATGCCGACAATACCACCATACAGGACATCATCCTGCAAACCGGCGGTCTCACGGAAGCAGGTTCACTGGCACGCGTGGATGTCTTCCGCCGTATACGCGACAACAAATCATCGCTGGCAGGAGCCAACAATTCCATCAACTTCAGTTTCTCCCTGGACGAGCGCTTCGCCATCCAGGAGGACACCGCTTTCTTCCTGGAACCATACGACATCGTAGTGGTACGCAAAAGCCCCTCATACAAGGAGCAGCAGAATGTAACCGCCCAGGGCGAAGTCAACTTCGAAGGCCAATACTCGCTAACCAACAAGAACTACCGTCTGTCCGACCTGGTGAAAGCATGCGGAGGCCTTACCGACATGGCATATGTCCGCGGAGCCAAACTGACACGTCTCATGACTCCGGAGGAACTGGAACAACGCGACCAGGCCAACCTGAAAGCACAAATCCAACTCTACGAAGACGGACTCAAGGAAGGCAAGGACATGAACATGGTCCTGGCCGATTCGCTCTTGTCGCTGAAGACCAACACGTCAAACACCTTCCCCGTTGCCATCAACCTTGAAAAGGCCATGACCAACCCTGGTTCCGATGACGACATCCTGCTTCGCGAGGGTGACATACTCTCCGTTCCCGAAAAGAGCAACATCATCAAAATCAGCGGCGAGGTGATGTACCCCGTGAGCATGAGTTACGAGAAAGGCAAGAACCTCAGTTACTACATACACCATGCCGGCGGTTACAGCACCAACGCATCCAAGAGAAAGGTATACGGCATCAATGCCAACGGCTCGGTTGTCAAACTCAGCAGCAACTCCGTTCGCGACATTGAACCCGGCATGGAAATTGTCGTACCCCAGAAGAGCGCCAAGAAGAAACTCTCTACAACCGAAATCATAGGCATCGGCTCCGGTGTAGCCGCTCTGGCCAGCGTAATCGTAGCACTGCTTAATGCCATAAAGTAATACCATAGAGACATGAGCACAGACAACAAGACCATTCCTGCAAAAAACATATTCAACAAACTTTGGGCAAAGAAGTTCCTTTTCCTCAAGGTCTGGGTAATTACGTTCATTCTCTCGGTTGCCTACATCGTTCCCCAGCCACGCACATACAGTGCAAGTGTACTCTTGGCTCCGGAAATGGCAAGCGGTGACGAAATGGGAGGCCTGTCTGCTATCGCATCGTCCTTTGGATTCAACCTTGGCGGAGGCAGTTCGGTAGATGCCATCTATCCCACCCTGTATCCCGACCTGCTATCTTCAAACGACTTTATTGTAAGCCTGTTTGACGTACAGGTCAAAACCATAGACGGTGAAATACAGACCGACCTTTACACATACATGCTCAAGCATCAAAAGAGGACTTTCTACAAAAAACCTTTCTATTGGGCAAAAAGACAGATCAGAAATCTCATCGACAAGAAAAGGACTGGCGGAGGAGGCGAAGGCGGAAAAGTAAATGCCTCCTTCCTGACTGAACAGCAGTTCAACATTGTCGAGCTCCTAAAAAGTGATATCATCTGCAATGTTGACCAACTGACAAGTGTCATTTCCATTAAGGTTAACGCACAAGACCCTTTGGTTGCGGCCAACCTTGCCGATTCGGTTTGTGCAAGGTTACAGAAATTCATAACCGGATACAGAACCAGCAAGGCCCGTGTTGACGTAGAGCATTATGAAGCCCTTGTCAAAGACGCCCAAGAGAGTTATGAAAAGGCCCAAAAAGAATTCAGCGATTTTTGCGATAGTCACAAGAACATGACATCACAAGCCGTATTGTCTAAGCGCGACAAACTTGAGATAGAAAGTTCAATGGCACTAAGCAAGTATCAGGCCATGAGTGCACAAGCAGAAAATGCCAAGCACAAGTTGCAAGAGAAGACTCCCGCCTTTACAACATTGCAGAATGCATCCGTTCCCCTGCGCCCCTCTGCGCCCAAACGTGTGTTCTTCTGCCTGGGCATGCTGATACTGGCGACAATCGTCACCTCATGCAGGATACTCAAGACTGAGTTATACAGCACCATTGTTTTCTTTTCAAACAAGAAGACAACCGATTAAACATCAGAGGGCAACCACATTTATACCGACAAACAGACATTTGCGTCTGACCTTCACCAACTCGCTTTTCTGACGTTACCCCTAACCAAGGAAAGATGAAACTATTCAAGGAATTTATCATAACCAGAGAAGTATTCCTCAATCTGCTCATCATGTTGATGTGGGGACACCTTCTGTTATCATATTTCCGAGGCTTCATCGGTATGGTCCCCGGTATCGGTAATTACCAGATGGAAGCGCAGGTTGTGCTGGTCGTGTGTATCATAGTGGCAGCCCTGCCATCTGTTATGAACAGGATGGCTGTCATTGACTGGCTGTTCCTTGCGAGTTGTCTCTGCATCTACATCCTCAATCTGGGGATATTTCACAAGAACTATGATTTCCTGATAGAGAAAATGTTCTCTACCCTATGCATAGTAATCCCTTACTTTTTGATGGGGCGTCTGCTGGATATAGACAAGTACTTGAAACCTATGCTTTTCATATCCACCCTGTGCATAGCAATAAGTGCATTTTACTTTCTCATATATATGAGAGACCCAGCAAAAATGGCAGAGAGATATGCTGGTGAATACTATATGCACCAGTCGTACAGACTACTGCCACATGTCATGCTACTGTTCTGGCAAACAATAAAGAAATTTAGACTTTGGAAGTTTACCTTCTCTGTTCTTGGCATGTTCCTAATTATTGCCTACGGAACAAGAGGACCGCTGGCATGTCTCGGAGTTTTCTGCATCATATATTTCTTTTTTTATGCAAACTTCAGGTTTGCCCTATGGATAAAAGGAGGTATCATAGGCACAGTGGCATTATTGTCCGTATTTACCCAACAAATACTATTGTTCCTGCAGGAAACCTTGTCGTCAGTGAACATGAGTACACGCATTATTGACAGGATGCTGACCGGAGGCTTAACACATAGCACTGGCAGAGACTACATTAAAGTGAAACTGTATGACATATTAGAAACGACGGATTCCTTTTGGGGATTTGGCCTGTATTCCTGCGAACATTTCACCTGGCACTATCCGCATGACTACATTCTTGACTTCTTCTATACTTTCGGATACACGATAGGAGGGTTGCTGATGCTTATTGTCACATACATTATATGTAAGGCACATATAGTCAGCAACCACCGAATAGAAAAAGAGTTCATCCTGCTACTGACATGCGCAACGGTACTGAAGATGTTTTTCAGCAGCACGTTCATACAGGAGGAATTCTATTTTGCCTTGATAGGCTTTTGCACATCCATACTTATACGCCATCACTACAACAAGCAGGCCATATGCCCCCTTAAATGTCAAGCCAAGAATACCCTAACAACATAAATCTATAAATAAACTGATGCCCAATATAGCCGTCCTACTGACTTGCTTCAACCGTAAAGACAAGACCATTGCATGTCTGGAAAGCCTGTTGCTTACAGTCAAGAATTACAACGACATAGCTAATGACAAGGCAAATATATCCATTTTCCTTACCGACGATGCAAGTACAGACGGGACTGCACAGGCAGCCATGAAAGTATGTCAAGGAGAGGACATACATATCGTTCAAGGCAATGGCAATCTGTTTTGGGCTGGAGGAATGAGAGCGGCATGGGACGAAGCCCTAAAACACGAGCAAACATGGGATTTCTTCCTACTTCTGAATGATGACACCACATTACACGCAAATGCCATGGCAGAACTCATGGATACCCACAGATACTGCATTGACTGGTATGGGGGGGCCGGTATCTATTCAGGCATAACATGTGCGGCTGGGCATCCCGAAACAATTACCTACAGCGGTGACGTCTTTGAAAGTGGAGCCAAAGGAAAATGGCACAGACTTGGACCTGCAGAGAATCCACAGATGGTGGACCAATGCAATGCAAACATCCTGTTAGTGCCCCGGGAGGTGGTAAACAAAATAGGCATTTTCCACGACGGATATATTCACGGTGCTGCCGACTTGGATTATTGCATGCAAGTCCGTAAAGCCGGATTGCCCGCCCTGATAACCGCCAAAGTTATCGGAGAATGCGAATATGACCACTTTAGCGAAAAAGAAGAGTGCGAAAAACTCATACGAATGACGCTAAGCGAAAGGCGGAAATATGTGTACCACCCTACTCATTCCGATAAGGACTATCTCCTTTTTGTAAAACGCAACATCCCCAAGAAATATCTTATCAGCACAGTACTGAGAAAAACGAGGCTCTACTGTCCAAGGCTCTATTATTATATAAATAAGGTAAGGGGGCTGTACTAAAGAGACGTTTATTCGCAATAACCCTGTATACAAAGCCCTAAAAAGCCACCTCTAAACTGATGTCATCATGCCATACATAAACGCACTAAGACTGATTGCTACGATAATGATTGTGTTGATACACACCTGTTCGGTGGGTGAATCAAACATTCCTGCCAATGAAGAATATGCATATGGTTTTCTAAAACACATCGGAGTGTTTGCAGTACCAGTCTTTGCCATGATGTCTGGCAGTTTCTTTCTGGACCCCAAAAGGAATCTGACATGGGAACTGCTCGTCAATAAATATTGCAGACGTATTGCCCTGGCATTACTCGTCTTCGCATTACCCATGTGCATGGCAGAATCATTTATAACCAATACCGGTATATGGTTAGGACTTTGCGACTTTTTCCGAGGGCACTCATGGGTACACATGTGGTATCTATATATGTTGCTCTGCCTTTACATGCTGACACCACTGCTTAGAAGTTTCATTGCCAATTCGTCTAAAAGGTCCATAGAATACACGTTGCTCGTCTTATTCACAATATCTATCCTATTTCCGTCGCTGAAAACCTATGGGATCCGATTGGAAAGTTGGATGGTATTGGGTACACCATTCATATTCTACTATATACTGGGATACTATCTTGCACACCTTGAAGCTCTGCGCTTGAAAACATGGCATTGCACCACTTTGTGCATTCTATACACCATGGTTATCGCCGCATTGGAAACCCAAGGACTCGCCTTTTCGCAAAACATATTACAATATCACGACATAACCAGAGTCTTTGGCGCTATTTCCGTGTTCCTGCTATGCAAGCGTACGCAACCCAATTGGGGCATAGCCAGTGACCTAAGATGCTATTGCTTCCCGATTTATCTGGTACACACGGTATTCACAAATGCTTCCTATAAATTCCTGGGGGTATTCCCTTCATCAATAGCATCGCCGTGGCTTTCAATACCACTTTTCACAATCATCATCTTCCTTATGTCACTGGCCCTATCCTACGTGCTAAGGAAAATAAGGCCGTTGAAGGAATATGTGATTTAAATCAGTACCGATTTTAGTCACGCATAATCGGTACTGCAGTACCACCATGTCGGTACTGCAGTACCGACATGTAGGTATTAGAGTACTGACACGACGGTACTGCACTATGACATCATCTGCCTTTCCGCGGCCATCAGTTTGGCAAACTCTGTTTCCCAATTCAGTTCTTCAGACAATCTCTTGGCATTGGCAGCATACTGCTTGTACAATTCCTTATTCTCGTACAACACAGTTACCGCATCTCTCAGACACTCTGCCGTATTCTCCTTTAATATAATGCCAAAATTATACTTCTCGTTCAAGTATCTGTGTTCTGGAATGTCAGACATTATTACCGGCAAACCAGCCGCTGCATATTCGAAAATCTTATTGGAAACAGAAAGCTTATAATTAAGACATATTGGCAAAGTTATAGCAACACCAACATGGGACTTTCTCGCTGCTGATATCAATTCTGGGGTTTTTACCGGCGGAGCAAAGATTACGTTTGTTAGTTGTTTGGACTCTGCCTCTGCCCTCAACTCTGGTTCCAGTTTACCGAAGCCTCTTAATACATATGCGATATCGGGATTACTTGTAATTGCACCTGCCGAAACCATCAAGTCATAACCACGGCCCTCATAAAATTGTCCATGGTTCAAAACCTCAAACGTTCCTGCCTTAGTTGGTTCAACTGAAGATTCGGGCTGTTTTCTTGTACAATTTGTTACGACTAATGGTTTCTTGATGCCGTATTTTTCTGCAATGAAATCCGCGGCCGCATTACTTACGCACACGACCAAATCAACCCTTTTTATTATCCACTTCTCAACTATTGCCCATAGTATCTTCTTTACAAAAGAAGAATTAAATCCAATATTGTCAACATATATCTCATGCGAATCAAAAATAACCTTGCATCCTAATTTCCTTGAAGCTAAGTATGCCGCTAACAAAGCATCCAAATCATTTGCATGAATAATGTCAGGTCTGTACTTCACGATTGCGTCAACCAACCCTCTATATAAGGAGAATTCTTTAAGTACAGTATTGAATTTATTCTTGAATTTTTTATACTTGCTCTTTATCGGGACTATGGTAACAGAACCTGGCATACGTGAAATTTCTTCTTCGTTATACCTTTCGTCCTCTTCTCCAACTATACACAGGTCAAAACCGGCCTTATCATATTCATGTATTTGTTTGATGACACGCGGATCAAACCAAACTGAATTTCTGACTATATCACATATTCTGATTATCTTGTTCTCCATACTTTTATAATGGTATTAGTTTCTACTTTCTCTTTAATGTCACCAATATTTTCCGTCGCTCGTCTCCTCTCAGCCCTATCATGAAAATCACAACAACGACATATAATTCCTTTATGCAAATATCCAAAAGAGGGTATTCAAATACCCGATAAAAGAATACCGGCAAGGTGAGGAGAGTCACCGCCACTGAGGGGATGTACGAATCCCTATATATACACTTGGTATCTATATTTGAAATCCGGGCTAAGGACACATGCTTGAATAGCACAATAAGAACTGTAGCAATAATATAACAATACAGCAAGCTGTAAGGTGGATAGCCGGCATACAGGAAAACAAACCCGGCAACAATAGATAACAACCGTATTGTATTGGTTGAAATCTGATAGAAGGATATATTGCCGTCGGCAAAGACAATTTCCGCAATACCATTATTTAATGAATCTATCAATCGCTCTATAATAAGCAATTGTGTAAACAGAACCGCATACATAGGCACCTCGCCTAACCAAATCTTAAGGATATACTCTGTTCCGACAAGAAATGGAACAGATATCAGATACATCACCAGATATGACAACTTGGTACAAACGGTAAGCAAACTTAAGGACCGTGCATAGTCACCCGATGCATAAGACTTGGTTATCTGAGGAGATATGGGATTTGTCAAATTCTGTGAAAACATGGTAATAAAGCCATTGATGGTATTAGCAATACCTAAAGCCGCATTCACGAGGGTGTTGAAAAAGAGATTTATCAGCATACCGGTCCCCTGTTCTTTTGCGACCCATGCAACGGCGCCATAGGAATTCCACTTGGCAAAGGCAAGCACATCATAATACATCTTTTTTTCCCTGACTAATCGGAACTGCGCTATCGGATAGTAATGTCTATAACAATACCAAGCATAATAGACAACTGGAGTTGCCGTAAAAACTGACATGGCAAATGCATAGATTAACAATTTGTCATGGAAACAATATATCAGCAATAAACTTACCAACAGTTTGCATATCTGCGAAATGACATCAACTATACTGAATACAAGGAAATTTTCCTTTGCCGTCAACAATCCGTGATAAGCAACACCAGCAAAAGATATTGCGGAACCTACAATACTAATGCAATAAACATAGAATGCGGTTGTGAGAGAGCCATCATAGTTGACGTAATTGAATACGTACCATCGTCCGACAATAACAGCCACCAGCAGGAAGACAACGGCAACGACCGATTGTATTAGCTGATTTACATTAAACTGTTTGTTAGCCTCATTAATATCAGATTTTCCTATGGCAACAGCGATAAAACGTCTTGTCGTCCCTGCCATTATGGTGTTGATGATTGCAATAAGCGATATCGTACTTGCAACCATAGAGTACAAACCATAATCAGCCACTCCCAGTGCTTTAAGAGCAAACCTCACGGTCAACAGGCTACACAGAGTCGTAACAATCAACCTCGCATAAAGGATAATTGAATTAAGTATTATTGCTCTATTAGTGTTTTCTTGCATAGCATATACTTCCCGACTGTTATACAAAACCCTAGCCAACCAATACTATTGATTAACTAGGGGGGCATATCAGTCAATATCCTCTATCATTTCCTATATACACCACAAAAATCCAAGATTACCTTACCTTCATCGTATGGTAAAGTCTTGAATTGGTCATGCGCCGTAAGCATAACGACAATATCGGCTTTGCCATATGCTTCTTTGTATTCAGTAAGCTTAAACTGGTTGTGTTCTTTCACATTAGGCTCTACAATCAGTATATCGGCATTGTTGCATATCTGTATCACCCTACTGACGATATTCTTTGATGGAGACTCACGAAGATCATCAATATTGGGTTTGAACGCCAAACCCATCATTGCAACAACAGGCTTACGTTTGTTCTGCAACTCAAACTCCTGAATTGCTGTCTTCACCTTTTCTGCGCACCATAAGGATTTATAGTTATTTATTCCTCTGGCTGTAGCAATAAGTTTTGACTCCGTCGGATACTCCGCCGTTATAAAATAAGGGTCCACTGCTATACAATGCCCACCTACTCCACATCCTGGTTGCAGAATGTTAACCCGTGGATGCTTGTTGGCAAGTTCTATCAACTCCCAAACATTGATGCCGGCCTTATCGCAAATCAATGAAAGTTCATTTGCAAAAGCAATCTGGACATCACGGCTGGAATTCTCCGTCAGTTTGCACATCTCGGCAGTGCGACAATTTGTCTTATGCAATTGCCCCTGAACGAATTTAGAATAGAATTCAATTGCCTTATTTGTGGATGCCACATTCATTCCACCAATCACACGGTCGTTATGAACAAGTTCATAAATCACGTTACCCGGCAACACCCTTTCTGGGCAATAGGCGATATATATTTTATCCTTAAGTTCTGGACGCAGGGAGAAGATCAGTTCTGCCATCTTCTCCGTTGTACCTATTGGAGAAGTTGATTCAATGACGTACAGATCGCCATCCTTCAGCAAAGGAACCACCATTTTTGTCGCTGCTTCGACATAAGATATATCCGGTTCATGGTCTCCCTTAAAAGGAGTTGGAACTACCATAAAGTATGCATCTGATACCAAAGGTTCAGTATATGCCTTGAAATTTCCTGCCTCAAGGACCTCCTGAAGCATCTCCTCCATTCCCGGTTCAATGATGTGAAGCTTTCCTTGATTAGTAACATCGACAACATGAGGATTTATGTCTACGCCAACGACATCCACACCATGCTTTGCTGATATTATTGCTGTAGGCAGGCCTATATAGCCCAAGCCCATAAAACATGCCTTCATATGAATAATTTTACTCTTATCCGCTTATATCATAATATATCATCTACAAATATACAACAAAAATATTCATCTTACAGGTTTTTCAACTTCTTTATGAACATTTTCTTGTTTTTCTTATAGAACTTGCGGAAATCCTTAGCCGAAGCCTCACCCGGATATGTACAACATGCACCAGACTTAGGCACTTCTATCCACTGGTTACTCCAGCAATTGACAAAAATCGGACTATATCCCTCCAAAGAGGGCATCAGGCCCTTTGTCCACCACTGGGAATCGGAATCTGGGTTCATGCCTGTCTCGGTAACAGCATACGGCATATCAAACTCATCTGCGACATGTTTGGCAATTTTAAGATTCTTCTGCATGTGCACATAGAATCGTATTCTTGCCTCTTCGACGCCAAACTCCTTCTGACGATAACATTCTATTCCTATCACATCAACATATTCCCGGCCGGGGAAACGCTGCATATAATCCTTTTCATCGTTAAACCATGCACCCGGAGAAAAACAGTATTGCAGATTCGTAAGCCCTCTTGAAGTGAGATAATCACAAGTCATGCGCCATAGTCGAACATATTCCTCTGGAGAGCAATCGTCAGTACCCCACCAGAACCAATTGCCGTTGCATTCGTGCCACGGACGGAAAACTATCGGAATCAATTGTCCTTCTTCATCACGAAGGGTCAGCAAAAAATCAGCAACACGGCTCATATAGAGCATGAAAGTCTGGTAAGTCGGACCCTCAAGTCTTAAGATACGGGCTACCGTCCCCTTGTGCTCGTCCTTATAAAAATAGCCAAGACCATGTTCCGGATTCCTCACATGCCATGAGATGGTAATCATCCCGCCCGACTTGTGTTGTCTGATAATTGAGGTACGCATCTTATCAAACGTTACACCTCCCCAATAAATATCCCTTCCAAGTTCCAAGCCATCCAAATCTGTAGACAACAGGCCTGGATATGCTTTGCAGACTTGGTATACATCTGGCTGAAGTTGCTTCTTTTTCTTGCCTGCACGACCTTCGGGACTATCACTCCAATAACGGCCATAAAGAAGGGCATCGTTATGTCCGAAAAGAGTAGAATGACCCTTCTGGGCACACAATGAAAGAGATAGGCTCAACAAAAAGAACGTATTAACGAGAAAAGAACGCATCTATTTCCTTTTTTAGAATTACAAAATCATCTTCCCATGAAGTCTCTTTCTCATGCTGTTTCTTCAAAGATTCATGTATTTTCATCAATTGACCTCTATTGGAAGACAATTCTGTCAATAGGGAACTGATACTCTCCACACTATAGGGATTTACCTGATAACCGAAGTGGTTTTGGGAGGCATACTCCCCTAAACGTGTTTTATCTGCATACACGGCAGGTACCGCATAGGCCATTGATTCATGGAACTTGTTTGATATTGCATAGCGGACATTGAAATCCCTGTTAGGATATGCTGCCCATATAACATCTGCATTACGATACAACTGCTCGATATCTTCGTACTTATAGGGACCTGTCAAAAATATATTTGATACGCCAGAGACATAGTTTCTTAAGGTCTCATAATCTGGTCCTCCCCCATGATACGAAAGCAGGAATCGCTCATCACCTTTAACGGCATCTGCAAGATTCTTCAATATCTCTATATACCTGACATTACCCAAATATGCTATCCGCAATGGACTCTGAGGAGAATAATCTACTGAGTGGACATTAAACACAGGTTTGTTTTCAAGTACAATTTGTCTATACTTCTTGGAGTATATACTGGTATAGAAACGGGATGCATGTATTGTTAATGCATGGGACATATAAGAACTTTCGATACGCCTAAGCATGCATCGGATAACAGATGGTCCTGTTGGAGCATCCAGATTCTCATATATCAACATCTGCCTATCGTAATTCAAACGGGGCAACATAAGGAGATTGTTCCAGTGCGAAGCAATTACAACATCCGGCGCTATCATACGAATTTCCTTCCTGCAAAAAGAGCGGTAGCCAAACATGCCAGCCAACTTCTGGAGCTTGTTGCCATACCTTGCCGGACGCTTATAAAGATGCCATTTCCATTCGCTACCCTCAACTGCATTGGTATCAAAATCCCCAGCCCGGTCCCACGTTATAACGTGAATCTCAGAATATGGATAATGCAGACACAAAGAATTTAAAAGCTTTGTGTTCCTTGTATTCAATGGATAGCACTCGTCAACTAACAGTATCTTCATAGAGGAAGAGTTTTGTTTAATGCAATAATGAACACCGAAGTTCCGTCAACCTAACAGGAAAGTCTTTACTATTCTCTCACACGCCTTACCGTCCCCATAAGGATTTACTGCCTTTGACATAGACTCGTATGCCGCTGAATCATCTAACAGAACAGAGACTTCTGTAACTATCCTCTCGTAATCGGTACCTACCAAACGAACCGTACCACTTTCCAGTGCCTCGGGCCTTTCTGTCGTATCTCTCATAACTAGAACAGGTTTTCCAAGGCCAGGTGCTTCTTCCTGTATTCCACCAGAGTCAGTCAAAACTATTGATGACTTCTCCATCAAATACACGAATTCCAGATACTGCAAAGGTTCAATGAAGAACATATTATCCAAGTTGGACAGGTCCTCTCCAAAGACTGCATGTATAGGTTTGCGGACATTTGGATTAAGATGCATTGGATATACGAAATCTACATCAGGATACTTCCTTGTCAAATCCCGTATGGCTGTACACATATTGATAAAGCCTTCACCAAAATTTTCACGGCGGTGACCAGTAATAAGGATTAAACGACGATCAGAATCAACCAATCGTCTTACATCATAGCCGGCTTTATGTAGTATCGTTTCCTGATTAGAGCGCAACGACCCATCCTCCCTAAGTCTGTTTACGACCATGTGCAATGCATCTATCACCGTATTGCCCGTAACGTAGATCTCTCCCAAAGCGGCTTCGCGGATAAGGTTCTCCCTTGACAAGGGGGTAGGTGAAAAATTATATGTGGCGATACGACCTGCTATCTGACGGTTCATCTCCTCTGGCCAAGGACTATATATATTATGTGTGCGCAAGCCCGCCTCAACATGGCCAACAGGTATCTGCTGGTAAAAGGCCGCCAAAGCGGAAGCCGTACTTGTTGTTGTATCACCATGGACCAGAACAACATCTGGTCTACAACTGGCAAAAACATCCCTCATACCTGTCAGGACACGAGCCGTAACATCTGTCAAATCCTGCCCCTGTTTCATTATATTGAGGTCATAGTCTGGTTTTATGTCAAAAATGGACAAGACCTGATCCAACATCTCACGATGCTGTCCGGTAACACAGACTACTGTCCGGAATTCGTTCGGGTATTTTTGGAATTCCTTAACCAAAGGGCACATCTTTATTGCCTCAGGACGCGTTCCAAAAACAAGCATTATCGTCTTCATCATTATCTTTCCTTTTATTAAGCGTACATGTGTGTAATGGGCGGATACAGCAATTAGACCTTATTTCTAATATATCCCCTGAGTTTCTCTTCCCAACCATAATGACTATGAACCATCTGGTATCCGGCATTTGCAATAGACATCCTTTCTTGGGGATGAGTCATCAAGCGTATACAAGAGTCTGCTATCGTAGCAGCCTCATCACGTATGATACAGTTCTTGTCGTCTTCCAGTTCTGGTATTGCACGCGAAATCAATGTTGTCAGCACGACAGGCAACCCAGACCCCATTGCCACCAACACCTTGTTCTGAATTCCTGCAGCTACACGCACAGGCGCCACTGCCACAGCAGCATCACATATTGTAGCATGCAAATCATCAACAAAGCCTGTTACGACGATATTCTCTGATGCCAGTTCCATTATATGCGGTGGTGGCTGTGCTCCTACGATATAGAACTTTGCCTTAGGGATTCTTTTGAGTATCCTGGGAAATATCTCCTGCACAAAGGACAATACTGCATCCTGATTCTGTAAAGTACGCATGTTTCCCACAAAAACAATCTTATTTGGGTCGTACTCCTTTTTAATGGATGCTGACACATCAACGCCATTTGTGTGTACAACCAAACTGGAATTGTGATTGGAAATGGTACGAAGATACTCTGCATCAGCTTCTGAAACCAGCACATTAACTGGGAAATACATCATGGCATACTGCTCAGCCCTACGAATCAAATGCCTTTCTATTGCATACACATGTCTCAGCAAGCCATTACCCTTACTTTTTGAACTAAGGGAATATGTCTTTGACAGGGCATCGGTCATCTCGATAATGGATCGGTCATGCAATTGCAACTCGTCCAAATAAGGCATCATACGCAACAAATGCGCAATATAAATATCCGGTTTCTCCTTTTCTATGACAGACTGCAACAGATACTTGTACTTTGCAGAATAATAGTAACCACACTGCATCGCACGTCCTAAGAAAAGATGTATAACAGATTGCAATAAACTATTGAAAGGATCACGATGAACGGTATATACCTTATCATAAATACGCTCTGCCTCAAAAAGCTGCGGAGAACCATTGTCTTCAAAACTGACTAAAACCAATTCATAACCTTCGCGTTTTAGTTGTCTTGCAATATTATTGATTCTAAGTACATCACCTCCATTCTCAGGTATTGGAAAACGAGGAGTGAGAATACACACTTTTCTTGCCACAGCAGCATTCTCGCGGAATCTCTCCTTAAAATTTTCCATTAAAGCCATCGTACTCCTATACTGCACTATGCGTCTGTTCAATATATGCATAAACACAACATACAGAGAAACATCAGCAATAAAAATATAGGAAATTTCCCAAGAACATAATGTCAATAGCAGGTTTATCAATATTATTACCAGCACCATCGCCAGCACACACAACAATGTCAAACGTCCATAAATACCTGCAGACATCAATTTATACTGGATGTGACGCTTATCTGCAGCGAACAGTCGGTCACCGTGAAACAACCTCTCCAACACTACACGGAAAAGGTCGATAAAAGGAACAAACAATAGAGACATACAGAGAAGCATACGTTCCTGAACATCAAAACTGCCATTGTCCTCATCACATATATATTTTATTGAAAGGTATGCCAATGAAAAACCCAACATCATGGAACCGCTATCGCCCATGAAAGTCTTTGTCCTCTTCTCAATACTTCCAAACATATTGTAATGCAGGAATACCGTCAAAGCCCCCACCATGGCAGAAGCTATGTAGCTATATATCAAATTACCAGAGTCAAAAAAACAGAATCCAAAGCATATAAGGCATAGAATTACATACATTGAAGCCAATCCGTCTATACCATCTACCATATTGATTGCATTGACCATAACAACCACAAAGAAAACCGTCAATACAACACCGACATATCCAGGAATGGCCTCAACCCACATGAAGCCATGTAAATTACTCAAATACAAATCGCACAAAGGCAGAGATAATGCTGCCAGTATTTGAATAACAAATCTGAGTGAAGCTGACAATCCAAATAGGTCATCCAGCAGACCTATCAGATAAACCACCATCACACCGCATCCCAACAACATTGTCCTCGTTTTGATGCTTTGATCCAAATCTTCACCCTCGTTCATCAATACCATAGACAAGGTCATGCCTATCAAGATGCTTGGCACTAATACCGAACCGCCCAAACTCAGCACCTTGTCCTTATTCTCGGAGGAAGTTGCCCTAAGAGCATATAATCCTCTATTGTATGCATGTTTTAACACCCATGGCAGAAGAACCAATGTTGTCAAAGCTGCAGACGAGAAAGCTATAAGAAGATATAAGAAATGAAGCATGATGATACAACTCCTCTGTATAACGTGTACTATATATTTATATATAATAACGAAGCATCTGCCTTGTTTATTGTCCTAAATATATAGTTTGTTCCATCAATAATACAAAGTACAATATACACGAACGGTAATATAAATCCTTAGTACCTTCTGAAAGATAACCTGCCCGTTTCCGCACTACGTAGAATCAATGTTTCATCGGACAGGCTCTCTATAGTCATTACTCCATCAAACGGCACACCATATTGTCTCAAAGTGTCCATCGGCAAAATTTCATCATGCCCATTACCCTTATATTTAACAGGGTCATATATTAGTATCGAAGTATTCCGGTGCTGAAAAGACGACAAAAGGTATCCTGAGGACACGGAAAGCTTCTGAAACATCATCATTTGCAATTGGAAACTGTAATATATCTTCATTTCCTTGCCACCAACGACTTCCCCTTCCGGAGATACCCATTCGTACATTTGCCATTGTCCGTCCAGACCATCATTGCAATCTACCTTATCACAGGAATATACCAGGTAAAGGACGAGAAACAATATGAAGGATAATATTGAATTCTTTTTCATGGTTCTTGATTTCAATCCTATTTATAACAAGCATGCATAGCTCCAAATCTACAGCCTTGCCCCGCAACAGCCAACTACCATTGGGTCCTATTTATCCATCCTCCAAAACGGACTGTCAACATGGCTCCGTTCGAGTTACCCAACAAATTTCCATCATTATGTCCGTAAGATGCGGCAAAGGACAAACCGTGGCACCATTTGGGACTATATGTGGTTTCCAACAAAATATAATTGGCAGAACGTGGTTCATCAACAGGATTCATATATGTTCCCAGGCTAAGCTGATGCGTATACATCATCCTCCACGACCATTCTTCAGAGGGGTTGCCCATAAGGCCTATATGATGGACACGTACACGATTGTGCCATGGGGACAAATTCCCGGCATGACCAAAATAGTTATTGTAGACAGGAGAAAGCAACAATGGATTACCCATGACAAATCCTCCCATCTGCCATGAACCATATATATGATTATTGTAATACTCGTCCCTCGCACTTATCTGCTGTGGATTCTCCTCTGTCTTATCATGATATATCGGTCCGGACTGATGCATAGTGGTATTGTATTCGTACACCATTGTGGAGAGCAATGGATTCTGAGGGAGTTTAACCTCCAAACCTAAAAGCATATCCTTCCAGCCATATTGGAAAAACATTTGGCTATGGTCCTCAAACATATGTTCCATATAAATCCCTATGTTCCAATCCCTCTTAAGCCAGTCAAGACGCAAATGCCATGAACCGACGTGATTTCCGGCCGCATTGGCATAATTCTCATCGTTTACATCTCCGCCTCCCGGCAAAAAAGCAGTCCAAAGGTTGCCTCCCAGATTTATACCTTGTGCTAACGCGCCACCTCCATATTGATTTAGGTTCCATCCAGTACCTCCGAATTGGCATGCCATTTCCAAACCTCCAGTTACCTCTAAAGGAAACAGTTCCCTATTACCAAGCCTAATGAACAAAGCCTTTGAATGGAACATACTGCCCTTTGTATATATGTTATCCGTCCCCGCATTAAACTTTTTTTGCCACTTTGCATCAGTATACCAACCATATGCCATGTGAGCCTTAAATGAAAAAATGCCTCTTGTACCAGGTATCGCCCAAAAATTTGGCATTTCTAAACGAATCTGCGGTATAGGGCGCGCATTCACACCAAGGGTCATTCCACCTGTTGACAAGTAAGGGTTCTTAAGTTCGGAGAGACGTTCCTTCTGACCAAGACTTAATCGCAACATTTTCCATTCAATGTCTGCATACGCCTGTTGGATACAGAAATAACCGTTTTCACTGTTTATCGGCGAAGCTAAATCCACACCATAGCCCATACGCCAGAACCAAAGGGAATCTGTTTCAACCGTACGCCACATCGCTACACGGGCCAAGCCACTGAAATTTTCTGTTGTACCAAGTCCATAGCGATTATTCGTAAACCAAAAAGGTGCATTGTCTCCATCACCTGCTGTACCCTGTACAGAAAATGAATACTGGACATTCTCTCCCAAACGTGAAATCTGAGCCCAAGTATTTATTACTGCACATAATAACGCACATATTGAAATTAGACTTCTCATCCCCCAAAACACTTTTATTTAAGAACAACGACACGGGCAACAATGGTTTGTTTCGCATCCTTCGTGTTGCACACTACATGGTAGACACCGCTTGCAACACGTTTGCCATCAATGTTACAACAATTCCAGCGTACACTTCCTCCGATACTTTTTGTTCCCCAAACAACCTGTCCTGAAGAACTCACAACTTTCACCTCTGCACCATCCGTGAGTCCCTCGATGGTTACAACAGCATTGGTATTAGGCCTTACAGGGTTTGGATAGACCTTAACATTGTCCTTCAAAAGTGTTGTCTCCGCTTCAACAACCTCCTCGCCATAACTACATAATCCCAAATCCGTCCCAAACATAACAAGTCCAGATTGGGGATGTACAGCAATACTTTGTATATTGTCTGACAATAAAGGTGAGTTCTCCTTTGTATAATGGTATATAGTCTCCTGTCCGTCATGGGATACAAGATAAACACCATCTCCACGGGTTCCAATCCACTTACGATTAGAGGGGTCAACGGCAATGCATGTAACATGCACACCAACCAACAGATAATCGGCAAAGCCACTTCCGTCATTGCGGTTACGTTTAATCTGGTGGAAATGAAAGTCTGGCTCAAACCAGTCCTGTGGACGAGTAATCACAAAGAGTCCCTCATTGGTTCCACACCATATTTGATTATCCCTATCCTCTGCCATGCAGTAAAATTGGGTTGGCATAACCGTGGTTCCATCCTGATTAGTTATTGTCTGTCGCAGGAGATGTCGGTCATCATCCTGTAAATTCAGCGTTCCTCCTGTATCAAAACCAAAAAAGCCACGTTTACCTCCTTCATATGTAACCATAAAATTGATATCGTGAGAACTAAACAGATACTGGAAAACATTCTCCGACTCGACAATTTCAGGGTAGTACAATGACATCCACTTGCCATTGGGCCGCATAATGCGCACGATGGTATCTGTCTGCTGGTTTGCCATCCACAAATTGCCCTTGTCGTCATACTGCAGTGCGGTACACGTACAGTAATTCCAGGGGGACGCTGTGTTTACATCGATACATTGAAGAGGAGAATTTTCGTAATTGTACAAACCTACAAACGTTACTGCACCATCCTCATCCAAACGATATTCATGCAAACCATTACGATAGACGGCACCATAAAAATGATTGACATCTGTGGGGTCTTGAACCAAATCCACTGCATTGTAATGAGAGAGATTGGGGTATTCCTTCTTTGGAGTCGTTTCGTCAAACAGCGTCCAGTGTGGTTGCATGCCATTGTCCTCCATATACATAAATGTTACAGGATAATAGGATGCCATCTGAGTGTTTATTCCTCCAGCAACAAGCAAACGACTCCCCTCATATCTTATATGGTAGAACAGATCCCTGCTCGGAGAATTTATGCTGATTACCTGAGAGGGATTTATAAAATGATTATCATACAAATCATAACTCCTTACACCTTGGATTCCTTCTGCCACATAGTACTTACCATCAATACATGTGATATCATGTATCGGAAAATCAAGACTAAACTGGATATTATTCCATCTACTCGTATACTCTCCCTTATATATATATATACGTGTGGACATGCCAAACATCAACATGTCATCAGTCGAGGTCATATATGGAATTCTGTTGGGGAGGATATTTAGAAACCTACCGCTTAATTCTATTTCGTCAATCCCCAGTTCTTTACGTCCGAACAAATGAGAATCATATACGGCTAATTCCAAATATACCTGACTGCTAATTGGAGCATCCCAAACAGACTTGTCGTGCAAGTTACTTGAAACTGGTGTTTTATAGAGCCCCTTATCTGTGGCAATATATAAGAATTCACCCACTTCTGCCATAGAATAGACCTTCATTCCTGTTGTCTGATATGTTTCTGCAATTACCGCATTCTCCATATCTAACTCTATTATAGACTTATCCGTACATATGTAGACATCGTTGGCAGAGTGGCACAAGCCATTGACCATACCACCAAGGATAGAGTGCTCCTTCAAAGCAGAAACATTTACCACAGCATCCTCTGCATCCAGCATATCTATGTTACCTGTACTGTAAATCACCAGTAACCTTCCTGTTGCTTCATTGTATGAGATGCGTGCTATTTCCTTGTCATTAAGTTCATTCAAGCAATCATACGTCTTCACGCTGCCGTCCTCAACATCGTAACGCACAAGATTACCTGTATTGGAATCTTTTGTCCCGCTTCCCTTCATAACGCAATACAGATAATTACCTGCAGCCTCAACCTGCATCGCCTCTGTATAAGCAGGGTACACCTGCCACTTCTCGTTTTGAGAATACGAGAAGTGGCAGGCGCAAATAAAAGATATAATGAATAATAATATGCGACGCATACTATTTCTCCGTGTAAGAAGAGCCCTTGTCTCCACTACCATAATGTCCATACATTCCATAATGACCGTATCTGCCATACTTTCCATGGCCATAATAATAACCATATTTACGCTTAGTCATGTCTATAGAATTAAGCACTATACTACACTTCGGCAACTTATTATCGGTTACTATCTGGTTAATCAATGTGAAGTTGGACTTGGGACTATAATCAGCCCTTGCCACAAGCAATGTTGCACTTGCACATTGTCCTATCGTCAATGTATCTGAAACTAATCCTATTGGGGGAGTATCCAATATTATATAGTCATATTTGGTTGACAGATACTCAATACCGCTGTTAAGCAAAGAACTACTCAACAACTCAGATGGATTAGGCGGTATTATTCCTGCTGGCAACACATACATATTCTTGTTCACTCCGGAAGGCGTTATCTGTTCTTCCAACAAATGGAAATCTGGCTCTTCCGAATTCAAGAAGTTCACTATACCTCTCTTGTCGGCTTTAAGACCAAACAGATTCACCAATCTTGGCTTGCGGATATCCAGTCCGATAATCAGGACCTTCTTGTTAAGCAAAGCCAACGACATTGCCAGGTTTGTGGCGACAAATGTCTTTCCCTCTCCAGGAATGCATGACGTTACCATTATGACCTTCTCTGATGGCTTCAAAACAAAATTCATATTTGTTCTTAGACCACGGAATGCCTCTTCTATCATATCATTTCTATTCTCCCGCACTGCAATGGGGGATGCCGCGTCACCTACAGTAGCGCATTTGGGTATATCTGCCAAAATGGGAAGTTTTGTCAGTTGCTCAACATCCTCTCTTCCTCCAATTTTGAAACGCAACAGACTCAGGCATATCAATATGCCTATTGGCATACAACATCCAAGCACCAAAGCTGCCAGCAGGACAATCTTGCTCTTGGGACTGACCTTTCCCGATATTATGGGTTCATCGATAACCCTCGCCTTTGACGCCGTGCTATACAGCTGTATATAATTTTCCTCACGCTTCTGCAACAATGTCAAATACAGGTCGGACTTAAGGTTTCTCTGGCGGTCTATGTTGGTAAGCACTCGTTCCTGGGTCGGAGTCTGCGCTATTCTGTTTGAATATAACTTATATTGTTCGTCAATACTCTTTCTCTGGGTCTCCATGTTTTCATATATGTTACCCATATTAGTACGTATAGACGGCCACATATCCGAAATCTGCCTTGAAATCTGAAGAACCATAGGATTTTCTTCGCTGCTTCCCTTCAAGAATCGGTTACGTTTAAGCACCAGTTCATTATATTCCGTAATCATCTTTACCAAAGAAGCATTGCTCAGTCCCAGGTTGGCCGGAATAATCTGATGATAGTTTTGAGGAGAGTCCATGTATTCTATCAACGATTTGACCAATGCCAGCTGAGTCTGCATCTCTACCCTTTCCTTCTGATAATTCGTATAATTGGTCAGTGCCGAGGTAGCATCGTTAGAAAGATTTATCAGTTCATTGTCTTTCTTGTATGCCTCCATTCCGTCTTCCGTCTCATCCAGTTCTGCCCTGATCTTGGCCAAACGCTCGTCTATGAACTCCTCTGTCCTTAACGCAACCTCGTTCTTATCCTCATTTGCATCTTCATTATAGCATTTCACCAATTCACGCAAATAATCCAGTGCTCTGGCCTTCTTTGTATCCAGTATTCCGACATTGGCCACTGTGGTTGTTTTTGACGTCGGGGCGGCACTTAGTCTTTTTGCGTAAGAACGCGCCATGTCCTTAAGAGGATATATCGTAATCTTCAACTTACCGAAATGTTCCTGTTCCGCATCTTCCGTATCTACTTCCTGCAAAGACATAGTCTGTGCCTCATAAATCGGATTACGCTGGAACAGCAAAGTTCCGTACTTTGTATCTATCGTTGTAGGGAATTCCTTCAGGGAAGTACTATAAGTTACCTTTTTGGAGTCCTCTTCATCAAAAAACATTTCCAGCTGATACCCTGACGGAGAACCGACAAGTTCCATATATAACGGTCTTGACAACTGCTCCAAGCGGGTCTCGTCCAGGTCCACCAAGACCGGGCTGTTCTTATACAAATCACGATCGATCACACGACCTTCCTGAAAATAAGAAACATATAGCTTCAGGTGTCTGACCACTCGTTTCGCAACCGCTACGCTGCGTATGATTTCAAGTTCGTTGTCAAAACCATTGGAGTTGGACATCAAACCCATCTCGTCCAAAGCCATCATTCCAGAAAAGCCTCTGTTTTTTTGCTCTGCATCCTTCACCAGCACCTTCATTGATGCTGAATACACTGGTTCCTTGTATCTCAAATACACAAAGGCAGCCATCAAACACAGCAAGGCGGAAAGCACCACCCAATACCAATTCAGGCAGAACAAAGTCCAGATGTTTTGCAAACTGAAGACACTCTGTTTCTCTTCCTCTTCAACCAGGAAATCCCTTTCTCTATTTTCCAACATGTCTGTTATTTTTTAAGGTCGCCGACAGCATACGGCTCCAAGAACATTATTTACCGCACAAATATACATAGTATTCCTCACACCAAAATGTTCCGTACACAAAAAAGCAACACACTTCGAAAAAATAGGGCGAAGATTTGAATATATTCAATTATTTTCTGTATCTTTGCCGAATAATGAACGACAGAACTAGTAACCACACGATAAATACATATAGTCGAGAAAGACTGTTTATTGCGTTATGCGACATAGCAATCCTGATTGCTTGTTGCACTCTTTTGGCATACATTTATCAAAAAGAAGTTGGATGGTTTACAGCATTATTGGCCATTGAAACCATTATCATAGTAGTAATCAGACATATCGGCATGGTATTCCTGAATAAGTCGTGGTTGGACAGTTTCCTGAACCGCGCCCTCAAGAAAGCCGCCGATCTGCTACTTTCGTCTCTTTTCTTGCTAACAGCATTCCCTGTCATCTACCTTATGTCTGCGGTTTACATCAGATGCCGCAAAGGATTTGCCCATGGCCCCATTCTTCGCTTTAAAAGAATGCGTACCGATGCAGGTTCATTCTCGGCACTGCTGTTCAACGAAAGCGGCACTATCATAGACAGGCCTTTGATAAATCGCATCCCCGTATTTTTCAATGTCATAATCGGGGATTTATCCCTATGTGATTTTATGACGCTACAAGAAGACACCCCAGAGGAGGCACAAGACCAGATTTGTCAAATCGCAGAACAAACAGAGGAGGACATACAAGAAGCAGACAGCCTTCCCCAAGATAACACCTACAGCCAAGTGGATGAACCATCCACGGAAGCAACGGCATTAGCGGCAGAACCACATGCGTTATCTACGGAAGCAAATGCTTTATCAACAGAAAACGACAACAACATCCAAATATAATGAATATTTTCAAGTTCTTTTCCAATAAGAAGAAAGAAGGCAAGGCTACTGAGGAAATAGAAGACCTCATGCTTCTGCTCCGTGTCTATTTTCAGGCGGCCATAGCTGCCCAAACCGGTTTCAACAACATCAAGATACTTAGTGATCTGCGTTTCTTCAAACAGACCTACCACATTGCAACCTTGAACAACAAGATTGGACTATCTGAAAAGAAGCAGTGCCAGAAGATGTTACAGCGCATATATGGCTTTAGCGACCAGTTCTTCAGCGAGATCGATTCAAGCATGAAGAAGAATTGTCGCACCATACAGGATTTCCAGCCCTATATGCTGAAGTATCAGGATTTCACGCAGAATATACTCATGCTGATTCCAAATCTGGTAGGCAGAAAACTCACCGTTCTAAGGTTCTTTCCCAAGATAATGAAAGAATCAGTAAACAAGAGTATCCATAAAATACTGACAAACACAGACTGGAGCGATCCCGGAGTCAGGCTTGCCACCATTGCAGTACGCAAAGAGCAAGCCAGCCTGCGCTATAGCGAAGCGTGGATAAGCGAATTCGCCAACACCATCCTCCCATTAGGATTAAAAAGTCAAGGATCACAAAACGCGGAACAATCATGAATGAAAATGTCATGACATTAGTCTCACGTCTGGAGACCAGGACTCGGCAACTGATGCTGCAATACGACAAGTTGCAGCAACAATTGGAAGAAACTGAACAAAAGTTATCGGAGCAGAAACGTCTGTGCCTTAACTTGGAAGAAGAGAATCGCAGTTTAGAGGAGAAGTATGCCAGACTGAAAATGGCCAGACTAATTGACATGGCAGACGATGACGATTTAAAGAGCACACGCAAACGCATCAATCGCATGATTGCATCCGTAGACAAGTGCCTTGCCACCCTGAAAGTACAATAACCATGGAAGACAAGCAGAAAATTACCATCAGATTCGGCTCATGGGATTTACCCATGACAGTACTTCGCAAAGACGAGCATCTGTACCGCGAAGCAGAAAAACTGATGAAGGAACGATATGCTTTCTACACACGTAGTTACAAAGGACTTGCCACAGAGCGTTATATGGTCATGTGCATGTTGGACATCGCCGTCAGGCTACAGCATGCCTTAGAGCACAACGACAGCGCCGACCTTTTGGACAGGCTCACTCCATTGGCAGAAGAAATAGAGAAAAGACTGGAGAGATAATTCGTGCACACTACATTACTATATATACAACCATAATTTAATTCACTAAAACAACATGGACGAAAGAATAATAGGAGTTATCTGCGGAGTTGCCTTCGTTATTATCTGGTTTATCGTCTGGTACTTCATAGTTGTACCTAGCAAACAGAAAAAGATGGAAGAGGAAGTTCGCAAGGAAGCAGAAGTAATTAAACAAAAGAAGCTTCTTGAAGTCAAGGAGAAGTTCCTTTCCAAAAAGAACGAGCTGGACAAAGAGATACATCAGCGCAACCAACAGCTCCAGCAAGCAGAAAACCGCAACAAACAGCGAGAAATGAGCCTGAACCAGAAACAGGACGAGTTAAACCGCCGCAAACAAGAAACTGAAGCCATACGTACCCGTTTGGAAAACCAGCAGGCCTTATTGGAAAAAAAGGAAGAGGAACTGGATGCAAGGCAAAGCGATTTGATAAACCAGGAGCGTTCCAAACTGGAAGAGTTATCAGGCCTTTCTGCAGAAGAGGCTAAGCAGCAACTTATTGACTCTCTTAAAGACGAGGCCCGCACCAATGCCCAGGCATATATCAACGATATCATGGACGAGGCAAAAATAAACGCCAATAAGGAGGCAAAACGTATTATCATACAAAGCATACAACGTGTAGCTACAGAAACTGCCGTAGAAAACAGCGTCACTATCTTTCACATAGACAATGATGAGGTAAAAGGACGTGTCATCGGGCGCGAAGGAAGAAACATACGAGCACTGGAGAATGCCACCGGTGTGGAAATTGTTGTTGACGACACACCTGAAGCGATAGTAATAAGCGCATTCGACCCAGTCCGTCGCGAAATATGCCGTTTGGCACTGCACCAGTTGGTATCGGATGGCAGAATACATCCTGCACGTATTGAAGAAGTAGTGGCAAAGGTAAAGAAGCAGGTTGACGAGGAAGTAATGGAGACCGGCAAACGAACCACCATCGACCTTGGAATCCATGGCCTGCACCCCGAGCTCATACGTATTATCGGCAAGATGAAGTATCGCAGTTCCTATGGCCAGAACCTTCTGCAGCATGCACGCGAAACAGCAAACCTCTGTGCAGTCATGGCAAGCGAGCTTGGTCTGAACCCCAAGAAAGCAAAACGTGCCGGCCTACTTCACGACATAGGCAAGGTACCTGATGAGGAGCCGGAGATGCCACACGCACTCTATGGAGCCAAGTTGGCAGAGAAGTACAAGGAGAAGCCGGACATCTGCAATGCTATCGGAGCACACCACGAGGAAACCGAAATGACCTCTCTCATTGCCCCCATCGTGCAAGTTTGTGATGCAATCAGCGGAGCACGTCCCGGAGCAAGACGCGAGATTGTAGAGGCATATATCAAGAGACTGAAGGATCTTGAGAACATAGCGATGTCATACCCTGGCGTCACCAAGACGTATGCAATCCAGGCCGGACGCGAATTGCGCGTTATTGTCGGTGCCGACAAGATTGACGACAGACAGACAGAGAAGCTCTCTGGCGAGATAGCAACTCGCATCCAGAACGAGATGACATATCCCGGTCAGGTGAAAATAACAGTAATACGCGAAACACGCTCTGTTGCGTATGCCAAATAAACAAACGAATGATAATAGCTGTTGATTTCGACGGAACAATCGTAACACACGAATATCCCAAAATAGGCAAGGAGATCCCGTTTGCCACTCAAACGCTAAAGATGCTGGCAAAAGACGGGCACAGGCTCATTCTTTGGACCGTTCGTGAAGGCAGACTTTTGGAAGAGGCTGTGAAATGGTGCAATGAACGTGGTGTGGATTTCTATGCCGTAAACAAGGATTATCCTGAAGAGGAACTGGACAACAACAACCATTATTCACGCAAACTTAAAGCCGACATCTGGATTGACGACCGAAACGTCGGAGGCCTGCCTGATTGGGGAACCATATATAGGATCATAAGTGAGAAAAGGACATACGAGGAGATACTCTGCACAGACATGGAAACCGGAGTCTCTTCCGTAAGGTCAAAACGGAAGTGGTGGCAATTCTAAGATGCACGGCACTCTTTGAATTGCTATATGTAGACACAAGACTATTTACGTATAAATATAATCAGCCTGATATGAAGAAGCCTTTATTCGTATTCACAAAAGAACTGATACTTGTTCTTCTCACAGTCCTGCTGACTGCAAGTTGTGTTAGCAAGAAGAAGCTCGTTTATTTCCAAGGGGCAGACAACGTATATACAGAGGCCCAGAAAATAAACCAGATGTACGAAATGAAGTTGAAGCCTGCCGACCAGATTCTGGTAAAGATAACCTGCCAGACAGAGCCCGAACTTCTCAGCATCTTTGCCCGTGACGTAACCATGGGCTTGCTTGGCAATCAGACCAACTATAATCAAACCGGTTCATTGTCCAACTCCTATGCTTACACAGTAACCAATGATGGCGTAGTCATTCTCCCGGCCATAGGCAGAGTGTATGTCAACAACCTTACATGTGATGATGCGGCAACAGCGATTGAGCAAAGAATCAAGGAACTCAAACTGATTCTGGATCCGGAAGTAACGGTTCGTCTGCAAAATGCGCGTGTCACAGTTGTCGGTGCAGTAAAGACTCCCAAAACGGTAAACCTGACCAGCGAGCGAAATACGGTAATTGACATTCTTGCACAATGTGGAGACCTTGACGTCACCTCACTAAGAAAAAATGTCAAGCTTTTCCGCGAGACAAATGGAGAGCGCCACATGTACACTCTGGATTTGACGGACGTGAACATCTTCAACAGCCCAGCATTCTACGTTCAGCAAAACGACATGATCTACGTAGAGCCGAACAAGAGCCTTGGTGTTAAAAGCAGCGCATTCTACACCTTCCTCAGTGCTGGCGCCAGCATACTTGGTTTGGCTTCAAGCATAGTTGCCCTGGTTTTTGCCATAAAGGACGAAGCCGGTAGCAAATAAGCCGCCCACGAAGGAATTTATCTAAACACAGACCTGCGAGATTTACGTTAAGTAATCTCGCAGTTGTGTTTCTAAACACAGACAATCAAGCAATCGTCTCTAACCCATAAACCTTACATCCAAATGAAAAGCTACAAATTCATCTTCTGTCTTATGCTGACACTTGTTTCATGCCAGACAATGACGTTTGAAGACATCGAAGGAAGCGATGGCGATACCCCTAAAGGCAGAAAAACCATGCATTTCCGTCTGACAGGATTCAGTATGAACAATATAGAAGAAATGCGAACAGACGATTATGACGACACGAGGAGTTCTACCGTACCACAAGGAGCCACCGACAATCTCATCCTTGGCATTTTCACTACTGAAGGACAACTCATCGACACCCTTCACCATCAGCACAAGAATGACACAGGCATAAAGTATGGCACATTCTCACATACACTGGAATATGGCAAATATACCATATTGGCATTAGGATGGGATGGCACGCAGAACTGTCATGTTCATAGCCTGGACAGCATAACATTCAATGAAGGTTGGGTACCTAACACTTTCCTGTGCCGACAGAATATAGTCGTCAGCGAAGCGTATTCCGACACACGTACTCTTTCGCTAAAAAGAAACGTAGCACGTTTCAGAGTGATATTCAAGGACAGTACCATTCCTCAGGAACTGCACAAGTTCGTATTACGTTTTTCCGGAGCAGGCAACACGCTCAACAGCGAAACACGACACTGCACAGAGATAAAGGACTTCTACAGGACTATACCCGTAACCATCGATCCTGCAAAAGTAACCGATATCTACGCATATTGCTTTCTTCCTGAAGACAGCAGCGACATAGACATTAGTGTCAGCGCCTATAACTCTAACGAAGAGGTAATAGCATCAAAAGTCTTTACCGATGTGCCCATGAAGACGAACTACTCTACCAACTACACTGGAACGTTCTTTCCCTTCGGCACTGTTGTGGGGAACTTTGTTTTTGAAACCGATTATGACGGGGAATTCAACGACGAATTCTAAGAAACCAAGTCCATAATCAAGGCATCCTCAGTATTATAGTACCTATACTGTCGCAACCTTTTCCATTCTGGATTGTGCAGCATCCATGCCGGAGAGAAGTTTTCCGTACCTCTGGCATCAAGTCTCTCTACCACCATACGTACCGTAAGGCGGTGAATATCTATTGCCGGGATATAAAGCATCTCCGTACCGGAATTGTTGTGCGTTACAGCCAGTACCCCCACATTTACAAGTTCATCCAGAAGCACAGTCACCAGAGTTCCCGGCAGATGTGTGGCACGTGAGAGAGAATGCTGGCTCATAGGACGTTCACCGGCAGCGAACTTTTTTGCAACATGGCTCACGAGCAGCAGGGAGAGCGTATCTCTAAAGCGTCTGCTCATGCCACGTGTTGAACGTTCGAAGGCATACTCCTGCACCATCTGGTTAGCATAGCTCAATTGGCATCCTATCAGGCAGATGTACCAAGTAAACTGCAGGAAGATGAGCAACAGGGGGATGGCTGCGAAAGAACCGTATATGGCATTGTATGAAGACAGTTTTATCTGGTAGTGTATATAGAAGAACTCCAAGCCCTGAAACAACAGGCCGGCTATCACTCCAGGTCCCACGCATGCACTCCATCTGACATGCGTATTGGGCATTAACTTGTACAACAGCACAAAAACCAAACTGCTTATAAAGAAAGGCGACATTACCACTATGATATGGAAAGTACTGCCTATAGAAAAGTACAAGTCAAGCCATGATTCCAATGTCAGGAGTACCACATTTACACCATTTGTCAGTATCATCAGTATGGGCAGCAGCAGGAAAACCGATATATAGTCCGTTATCCTCCTGTATATATTGCGAGTGTTTGTCACCTGCCATACCGTATTGAAGGCCGTCTCTATATTCATGGTCAGATTCACCAAAGTATAGAACAGCAACAATATGCCGACACCCAGAAAGACACCGCTCTTTGTATGCTGGAGATAGCTTTCCACAAACGTAAGTACCGTCTGCGTTATATCTGGGCTGAACGAGTCCAATGCAACTCGCAAACGGCTTTCTATAATGCTGTCAAAGCCAAATCCTCTGGCTATTGCAAATATAATGGCCAGAACCGGCACTACGGCCAGTGTGGTGTTATATGTCAATGCCGAAGCATAGGAACTCAGATTATTGTTTATAAAGTGGTCTATGGTAATATAGATACGTTTGAACAACAGCAGTGCCCAACGCTGGAAGCATTTGCACTTTCGTTCGTCCATATTCCACCAGGACTCCATCCTTTCCTCTATTGTCATGGGAAAAAGTTTTTTCTATGTTTATAAACAGAAAGAAACAGTGGCCCTGTAAGCCGGGTTCTGTGCACGGACATTTTCAGTACATAATACCTCCATCTCCGTCGTCTGTCATTTATCCACTGCCGGTGTCACCACCGGCCTCTATCGTTCTACCCTCCGGCTCGGACGGACAGCCCTCCCGTTCCCGCTTCTGCAGCGAAAACATTGCCGGTATACGCGAACTTTCAACATCCGGAGTGCACAGCACGCATGTCACCACACGCCTGGTAGTCTCTTACTCCACCTTCTCACCCTTACCTGCATTACGCAGGCGGTTATTTTCTTCTGCACTGACCAACCATCACTGGCTCCTACCCGTTAGGTAGCGGATTGTCCTGTGTTGCCCGGACTTTCCTCTCGTCTTCTCATGAAGAGAAAACCAGCGACAGACCGGGCCACTGTTTCTTTGTGTGCAAATTTACGAATATTCCTTAAAATGACAAAACGGCCGCGACTAAAAGGTTAAAATAAGACAAGGAAAATGACAACGGAATTCTTTTATCACTACTTTTGCAACCGGAAACCATTTGGCCTCCCGTTTGCACACAGAACATAAACCATTAAAACATAAATATAATATGAAGAAAGCATTATTCATCATCATCGGTTCCACTCTGATAGCATGCTCCGGCAATGCGGAAACCGCCAATGTAACAGAACTGGAGCCAAAGACAGAAGAGAGAATAGCCACTTCATCTTCTCCGCAAGGCGGATATGTGGACCTCACCTATGCCGCCGAAAGCAGCGTAAACGCCGTCGTATATATCAAGGTTACGCAAATGGGCAAGACCCACAAGGTGACATATCGCGATCCTTTTGAAGAATTCTTCGGCGACTTCTTCGGACACAGCCAGCGCACTCCACAACAGCGCGAGTACAAGGAGCCAGACCGTAGAGGTTCCGGCTCCGGAGTGATTATCTCTGCTGACGGATACATCGTCACCAACAACCACGTTGTGGCAGGCGCCGATGAAATTCTGGTCAAGCTGAACGACAACCGCGAATTCTCCGGACGCATCGTAGGCCTGGACGCCAACACCGACCTGGCACTCATCAAAATTGAGGGTAAGAACCTCCCCACCCTGCCCATCGGCAACAGCGACAACCTGAAAATTGGCGAGTGGGTACTGGCCGTAGGCAATCCCTTCAACCTGACAAGCACTGTCACAGCCGGCATAGTGTCTGCCAAAGCAAGAAGCCTTGGAGCCAATGGTATAGAAAGCTTCATACAAACTGATGCTGCCATCAATCAGGGCAACTCCGGAGGCGCACTTGTCAATGCCAAGGGCGAACTTGTCGGCATCAATGCCATGCTCTATTCCCAGACCGGAAGTTACAGCGGCTATGGTTTCGCCATCCCGACATCCATAATGAACAAGGTTGTAGCCGACCTCAAGGCCTATGGAACCGTTCAGCGTGCTGTACTGGGTGTAACCGGCGGTGATGTTACCAACTATATCGACAGCGAGAAAGCCAAGGGCAACACTCCCGACCTCGGAACCCTGACCGGTGTATGGGTGAATGAAGTGATGGAAGGTTCTGCCGCAGCCGAAGCCGGTCTGAAGAAAGGCGATGCCATTATCCGCTTCAATGGCAAGGAAGTACACAAGATGTCCGAAATGCAGGAAGCCATCGCACAGCATCGTCCAGGCGACAAGGTGAGCATCACTTGGTTGCGCGACAAGAACAAGCATACCGAGACCGTGACATTGAAGAACAGCCAAGGATCCACCAAGATTCTGAAGGAGGTTGACGTTGACGAAATGGGAGTTTCAATGGAGCCTCTCTCTGCAGATGAGAAGACACGTCTGGGCGTACCTTACGGTCTTGTTGTCAAAGCCATACGCAATGGGAAGATGCAGAAGGCCGGAGTCTCCAAAGGCTCAATCATTCTGGCCGTAAACGACATCCGCATGGAAAGCGTCGAGGATTGGGAAAATGCCGTTAAGGCTGCCAACCAAAGCACCGACCGTACCCTTTGGATAAAGGCCATTGCGCCAAGCGGCAGAAAGCAGAGTTTCGTTGTAGACCTGAACGAGAAGTAACCATAACACTCACACATAATCACGAAAGACACCCCATAAGGATACGACCGCCTTATGGGGTGTCCTTTTTTAGTCCGTCATCCTTCACGTTATGGCATAATGAGGACCATGCCGGCATTATTTCCGCACAGCCAATGCTTTTTTCATGCCACCATAGCCTTTTCTCCACTTAATTTCGTATCTTTGCGCAGAATAAACATCACAGACTTATGAAGAACAGAAGCAAACTCCTGTACTTGATCGTTACTGCATTACTAACCCTCTGTGCCACAAGCATCACGGCCAAGCCCAAACTGACAAAGGTATACATCTTCGGTGTAAGCATCAACTTTACCGACTCTGTCACATATATGACCGATGTCCAGATTCTTGAGCCGGCATATATTGAAACCAAAACCGGTTTTCTTTATGACCGTAGCATCTATTCTCAGCAACTGCAAATCTGGGTGGAGTACGCCAAGGGACAGCCCAACACCACCTGCACCGTATTCTTCAGTACCAGCCGGTCCAAACTTGAGAAGAAGTTCATCAAGGTCCGCAACAAATACAACAAGGACCAGTCCACCATCCTGAAGAGCCTCGATGCAGGCGAATTCAAGTTTATCCCCCAAGAATGGACTGAGCATGAAAGACTATAGAATAGCCGGCCATATCGTATCCATAGACTTTACCGACAGCAATATAAGCGAAACGCTGCTGCCCAACTTTGCTCCGTTTGCATACGAGGGCCAGCAAAAGCCTGCCGTCACCATCCGCATCGTCAGTGACCACGAATGGGAACAGGACGTACAGGATATAGGAACTTTCGACGTAGGAGGCAGCGACTATGCCGTATTCCGCACCGCCCAAGGAGGCTACAGGCTCGACATCCATGACACTAACGGACATTTATGCAGCCGCATACAGTCCAATCCCGATTTCAGTCTGTGCCACGTCAAGATCTACGAGGGGACATACACACAGCAACACTACGGGCTGGACAACTGCATGATGCTGGCCTTTGCATACGCCACAGCCACCATGGACACACTACTTATACATTCCAGTGTAATACGCTGCAACGGCAAGGGCTACCTTATGACAGCGCCCAGTGGCACAGGCAAGAGCACGCACACATACCTGTGGTACACCACCATTCCGGGCTGCGACCTGATGAACGATGACAATCCTATTATCAGAATCGTTGACGGCAAGCCCGTTGTCTATGGTTCGCCTTGGAGTGGCAAGACACCATGCTACCGCAACATTGAAGCACCGGTCGGCGGAATAGTCAGCATCAAGCAACATTCGGAAAACATCATCCGCCGTTTGTCCCCCGTAGAAGCATTCACAATATTGCTGCCTGCCTGCAGCAGCATGAAATGGGATGCACGCATTTACAACGGCATCTGCGACAGTATCACTAAATTCATACAGACATGTAAAATTTGGGAACTTCAATGCCTGCCCAATAACGAAGCTGCCATACTGTGCCATGACACAATCTGTAAAGAAAGCCATTCTTAAGGTAGTCAGACTGCTGCTATCTCCCGTCAGGCGCAGTTACCAGAAGAGGAACGGCACAGCCACACGCATGCCGAGCATGGAGATTCCCAACGACATCCTACTTGGAGCCGCAAGGGATGCCATACGCGACGGCCATACCGCCACCATAATGGTAAAGGGTTGGAGCATGCGTCCGTTTCTGGAACATCAACGCGACAAGGTGCTGCTTGACAATCCAGAGGGTGCAAAGGTTGGCGATGCCGTCCTGGCAGAAATATTCCCCGGCAAATACTTTCTGCACAGAATCATAGAGATTAGCCCCAATCACCAGGATGCGGCTCTTGACCGTATAACACTAATGGGCGACGGAAACATCCAAGGCACAGAACAATGTCTGCGGAAGGATATCTGCGGAATTGTCACCCACTACATACGTCCAGGCAGGACCATTCCGGCAGACAACCCCAAGCTTGTCAGGAGAATCAGGCTGTGGAGGAAACTGTTACCAGCCAGAAGGTACTTGCTCTTTATCTACAAGTCAATAATATAAAAGCATAGGAAAATGAGAATCAAGGAAGGATTTGAACTTCGTGAAGTATGCGGAGAGTACATAGTTGTAGCGCATGGAGACAAAAATATAGACTTCTCCAATGTAATATGCCTCAACGAGTCGTCTGCACTTATGTGGAAAGCCGTTGTCGGCAAGGACTTTACCCAAGAAGACCTCTGTGCTGTCCTGCTGGAGGAGTATGAAGTGGAAGTGGAAATTGCCCGAAACGATGTCGCCCACATCGTGGAGGAATGGAAGAACATTGGGCTGATAGAATAATACCGGCAACATTTACCATCATGGAACAGTTATTTCAAGATATAGCGGAATGGGTAAACCTTCTTGCACAAACCCTGCGCATTCCCACCTCGTTTCTGCTCATCGAGTTCATAGGTACTTTTGCATTTGCCCTCTCCGGCATACGATTGGCCAGTGCCAAGCAGTTTGATGTCTTCGGTGCATGGATAGTGGGTATGGCCACTGCCATCGGAGGCGGAACATTCCGCGATGTCATGTTGGGAGTCAACCCATTCTGGATGACCAACGAGATATATTTCATCTGGTGCGCCCTTGCCGTATTGTTCGTGCATATCTTCGCCAAGTACCTCGTAAAGCAGAAGAACACATGGTTCATTTTTGACACCATTGGTCTGGCCCTATTCAATGTTGTTGGCATCGAGAAGACCCTGCAGATGGGTTTCCCCATGTGGACGGCTATCACCATGGGGTCTGTCACCGGTGCTGCAGGAGGTGTAATCCGCGATGTCCTCATCAACGAGGTTCCGCTTATCTTCCGTAAGGAAATATACGCCCTTGCCTGTGTGGCCGGAGGTATTGTGTACTCCATGTTTCATGTCATGGACTTTAATCCCAACATCAGCGCCCTGTTCTCCAGTATAGTGGTTATTGCCGTCAGATGTTTTGCAGTGAAGTTCCACTGGCATCTGCCCATCGTCAAGGGAGAATAACATTGTCACTAATGAAACGTACGTTCCTCATACTTGCCGCACTGTTGCTGACCGTTTTCACTTACGGCCGGCACAAGGTGTATGACAAGAATGTACGCACCCTGCAAGTAACGCTCAACGACAATCCGCTTCTCCCTCCCGTCCTCAAACTTGGCAAGTCCTCATATCTCAGGATTTCATGGGACGAGATGTCGCACGACTACCACCGCTACATCTACCGCATACAGCACTGCACACGGGATTGGGAGCCCACTGAAGACCTGTTTGAAAGCGACTACCTGCGTGGGACCAACGATTTGCCAGTGGAGGACTACGAGACGAGTTTCAACACCACACAGCTCTATACACACTACTCCCTCGTATTCCCCAACAGGGATGCTTCCGTTCTGCTAAGCGGCAACTACAAACTGCTGGTTTACGAAGAGGACTTCATGGACGATGGCCCCGTCATCGAGGTACGTTTCCATGTTGTGGAGTCCGAAATGGGATTGACCATGCAGGCTTCATCCAACACGGACATAGATTTCAACGACAAGCATCAGCAGGTGTCACTGAATCTAAACTATGGAAGCATCAGGGTTACCGACCCGTATAACCAGATTTATGCTGTGGTAAGCCAAAACCGTCGACCCTCGCGCACCGTTGCCGGCATACGTCCCGACATCAACAAGGCCAACGGTCTGGAATGGCGGCATTGCGAAGGCCTCATCTTCCCTGCCGGCAACGAGTATCACAAGTTTGAGATTCTCGATGTGAACCATTCCGGCATGAATGTGGACCACATGCGATGGTTCGAGCCCTTCTACCATGCTACCCTTTGGATGGACGAAGTTCCGCACAACTATCTTACTGCCGAAGACAGGAACGGAGCCTTCTATCCGAGAACTGCGGACCAGGAGAACAACGGCACACAATCGGAATATGTGGTCGTGCATTTCTCACTGCAGTCCCCCCTACTCTCCCGACAGGTGTATGTGAACGGCGAGTGGAGCAATGGCGAGACTGCCCCCGACTGTCTCATGGAATACAACGACAGCCACGGATGCTACGAAGCCTCGGTATTACTAAAACAGGGCTACTACGACTACCAGTACATTACGGAAGACGGTGGCACGCACGATACCATGCACGATTTCTGGCAGGCCGAAAACGAATATCAAGCATTCATATACTATAAAGAGAATGGAGGACGTTACGACAGAATAGTAGCATACACCTGTGTCAACACAAGGTTCTAAACATACGTCATTCCCCATACTCACCTTAACATACCAATGAAGAAACAAGGATATACCTCTATCCACCACATACTCAAATACATTGGCGTCTTCGGCAGTGTCGAAGTCCTCAAGACTTTGGCAAACATGTCCCGAGGAAAGATAACAGCATCCTTCCTTGGCCCTTTCGGCACCGGTCTGATAGCCATATACCACAACATACTGGACGTTATACGTTCCTGCACCAACATCGGTCTTGAGACCGCCAGCATACAGCAGTTGAGCGAAATAGACGCCCAGTCGCAGCAAGAGGAAATAGCCGGAATGGCCAAGGTGATACGCACCTGGTCCATGGCCATGGCCATTCTTGACGTTGTGGTGTGTCTGGTTGTGGCCTTGGTGCTTGACGACATTTTCTTTAACGACAACATTTCCCACCGCACGGAGGTTCTCATGCTTATCCCGGCAGCATTCATGGCTCCTATTGCCACCGGAGAGTGTGCCATTCTGAAGGGTACTCACAAACTCAAGCGTGTAGCCATCGTGGAACTGCTATGCGCCATAGGGACTGTCATATGCACCCTTGCCTTATACTGGATGTGGGGGCTGTCGGGCATAATACCTGCCCTTAACCTGTGCATAGCCACAGAAACCATCATACACCTCTTCTTCTGCGTCCAGATTATGCCCTATCGCATAAATTTGTTTTCCGCAGACGTCTGGAAGCGTGGCATCCCCCTGCTCAAGTTCGGCATCCCCTATGCTGCCACGGCCATCATGGGAGCCATCACCACCACCCTGCTCTATAAGATCATTTCGTCCACAGACAGCATAGCGTTCTACAAGACGGGCTATGCCCTGATCATGTACTACGTAGGCATTGTGTTCAGTTCCAATGCCACAGACTATTTCCCACGACTTACCAGCGTATGCCACGACAAGGAACTCAAGGTTGAAACCGTCAACAAGCAGATACATGTCAGTTTCATGCTCACCACTCCGCTCGTAATGTCATTCCTTCTGGCCATGCCCTTGATTATACTCACGCTATATACCAAGGATTTCATGCCCATGGCAAGCATCTGCGTCATGGCCGGTCTGTTCCAACTCCATAGGTCGGTGGCACTGCCTTTGGAATATGTATCCCTTGCACACGGGCACTCATGGATGTTCCTCATTCTGGAATGCATATACAATGTCCTTGTCATTGCATCCGTACACATTCTCTACAACATTTGGGGATTGGCAGGCATAGGCATAGCACTGTCATTCGTAGGTGTGTCCAACACCATCCTCCTGAGCATAGTAAACTACTATTTTTACGGCATCAGGATATCAAACAGCAATATAGGCATGATCCTCGCCGGCTCCTGCATGGTCACCGCCATCATCATGCTATGCAACACAGACAACTTGCTGCTGCGCTTCGGCATAGGCGTTCCGCTTACCCTGCTTACGGCGGTCTACTGCCTACGGATACTGAAAAATGACATCACACATGAAGAATGACCCTATCGTCAGCGTTGTTGTTGCCGTACATAACATGAAAGAACACATACGGCAATGCATCGACTCCGTCCTGAACCAGAGCCTGCAGGAACTGGAATTGGTTTTGGTGGACGATGTCAGCACTGACGGTACAGCAGACATTCTTAGGGAGTATGCCGAGAAAGACGGGCGCATAATGCTCGTTTGGCAACCGGAAAACGGTGGTGCCCAGCTGGCACGCAATGCAGGTATCGCTGTATCCCGCGGCAAGTATGTCACCACACTGGACCACGATGATTTTCTGGACAAGGATGCCTTGACCAAGGCCCTGGAAACTTTCCGCAATAACGATGGCCTGCAATGCGTCTGCTTCAGGGAAGTCAGGCTTCTGCCGGACGGTTCCTTCATCGAGCATAAGGAGAAGAACTCTTTCGGTCTCATCAGCGGCGAAGAGGCATACAGAAGAAGCATCGGTTGGAAGGGCATTACCGGCAGGATGATCGTTACCAGAGAATTACAGATGCAATACCCCTTCGACAACTGCGAACGGGTGTACGGCGAAGACAACACCGCACAGTTGCAGTTCCTGGCCTCATCCTCGGTGGCCAGTTGTCAGGGCATATATTACCACCGCCTGCTTGACACCTCGCTTTCACACAAGGTGAGCCTCAACAATATCCGTGGCAACATTCGTTTCATCAACATGAGGGTACAACTCAGGGAACACGGCTATGGCAGTGACATTCTCACGTTGAACGAAACCTTCTTTTGGGAAAGCATCGTCAGTTCCTACTATTACTACCACCGCTACCGCCATCGCCTTTCCGAGGGGGAGCAACAGGAAGCCCTACACCTTATTAAATATATGAGGGGGCAGATAGACACCACGCTACTGCCACTTTCCACGAAATTGAGGCCAGGCTACTGGAAGATGCCGTCATGGCATCTGTTCAGACTGCAGGAAGAGGCCTACTTCCTGCTTAGGAAGTTTATTAAACACGACAAAAACTCATTGGAGTAAAAGCCACCACACACCATGAAATACCTGAAGAACAGCATCCGGCACTTTTTGCATATCATCGGCCTTATCCTCATGCCGTTGCGGTATGTTGTATGCCGTATGCGTTTCCCCAAGCAGTTGGATATGACGATTGAGGATGCCGAAAACCTGCTTTCTGCCATTCACCCCGACAACGGGCAGACCTGTCTGTGCAACAACAGCATAGAAACAGTCTACGACCTGCACATCATCGTGCCCGTATACAATACCGCCCCATACCTAAGACAATGCCTTGACTCTATCTTTCAGCAAAAGACAGAGTTTTCCTTTTTCGTATCCATCGTAGACGACGGCAGCACAGACTCCAGCCCTGCCCTGCTCGACGATTATTATGCATCCTTGCAAGGAACCTCTCACTACTCTACCACTGAAATCATACATCAGGCCAACCAAGGACCATCCGCTGCCAGAAACACGGCCCTCAGCAGCATACATGGTAAATACATCATGTTCGTTGACAGCGACGACATGCTTCTGCCCGGAGCCATCCAAACACTGATGAGAGGTGCCACCCTGTCGGGAGCGGATATTTCAGAAGGCAACTTCGACGGTGGTCCAGCACATGGTTTCGCCTGGGGCAAGGTGTACCGCTCGGAACTCTTCCGACATGTCCACTTCCCACCGGGCTACTGGTTCGAGGACACCCTGAATGCCTTCTACATCTATCCTCTCTGCCACAGGATTGTACAAGTCCCCGGCATACACTACTACTATCGTCCCAATCCCTGTTCCATCATGAACTCCTTCCAAGGAAGCGCCCGTACCGTGGACTCTCTCTGGGCAAGCCGACGTGTTCTCTCCGATTATTTCTCACAGGGACACAAGGCCACCGACAGGCTCCTACGACATTTTCTTCAGGATGTCCATTCCACAGCATCGCATTTCCGTACTCTTAAGAACGAGCAGGCAATGCAGGCACTTTTCGCCATCCAGTGCGATATGTTCCGAAAGTATTTTGTCGGTGCGACAAACGACAACAACCATGACATCCGTCTTCCATTTCTACTGAAATACACTGCCCATTGCCTGTCAACAGCGAACTACAGACTGTTCCGTGCCATAACGGACAGCATATGATTCCTATTTTTGCAGGTAGTAAAGAACGGGGAAGACTGACAGCAGTACTTATCATACCCCCTCCGCTTCGCTTTGCCCAGCGTCGCACTGGGTAGTGCTCCCCTCAGAGGGCACAGAATGACATTCGGTCATTCTTCTAGAAACCCTCTTCGCCCCCTGTCTCAGAGGGACAAAGTAGCGAGAAACTTGAAACCTGAAACTTGAAACCTAAAACCTGAAACCTGAAACCCACTCCCCCTAATCACACTTGGGCGAAGCAATCAGCGACGAATACAGCGTTTCGTACTCTTTGGCAACTTTATCCACATCATGATGTCTGCGCACATACTCCACACTCTGCCTCTTCAGTTCGGGCAAGCGTTCGGGATGCAGCACCAACTGTTCCAATTGTCTGTAGACACTCTCCTCGTTGGGTTCCACGTTGATTATGGGGCGTAAAGTGCTTTCCCCGAGAAGGTCGTAATGCTCTTCCTCTCCGCCTCCCACACAAACAATGCCCTTGCCCATGGCCAGCAATGCATTCATTGCCGGGGTGTAACTGTACAGTTGATCCAGTATTATATCGCTTCCGTCCATCATGCTCTGATAACGGGCAAAAGGCACACCCTCGGCAACAATCAGTTCTATCCTGTCGGGATAAGCCCGTTCCAGACGTCTGGCAGCACGCAACATTATGTCCGTTCCCTTATATTGCGAGCGTCCCTTGCTTATTCCCACGAATATCCGTATCCTCTCCCCCTTCGTATAATGTGGTTCGCTCTCCGGTATAGGGAAAGGGATGAACTTTGTCTTTGCCTTCAAAGCCCCACCCTCTGCCAACTGGTATGTAAGCCAGTATTCATACAGTCCTGCCACTATGGCATCCGCCTTCTCTGCCACATAGCGGCACAGGCACTCGGCCTCAGTGCCTATCCATGTGTCTATATCCGCCTGTGCCACGGAGTCCGAGCGTACTTCATCCCCTATGTTGAAGTCGCTATATCGCATGGGGCGGATGTCGCGGTTCACCTGTGCCCAATAGTGGTCCATTCCGAAGGCTCCCAACACAACATGCCCGTTGTTCCGGCGCAGATAGTCAAAGATAAGGCGGTGGGGTCCCGGACGCATCTCCAGAAAGACAGGGTTTATCAACTGTACTATGTCGAATCCTCGCATCTTAGGCAAAGCGCACAACACTCTCCATGCAAAGGACAAATGGCCGCGCAGGTCCATCCTGTGCCCCAGGTCTATGTCCCTGGGATAGCCTTTCCATGAGTCTCCGCCACTGGCCACGGTCACGTCATGCCCGAGGGCACGAAGTCCTTGGGCCAGAGTCCAATGAACATTGCTGTATTCACCTACAAGGAGTATCTTCATATATTCGTGTCGGTTAAATCCGTTTTAATTCTGCTGTGGAACTGAGCTTCTTTACAGAGCTCCGCCCTTCCGGCCACTCATCATAGCTTAGGGGAGGAAAGTGGGTGTATCCATACTTTCTCCCCCTAAGTTAGGGGGAGTCCCCGAAGGGGGAAGGGGTCTGTTGACATTAGTCGGTTTGAGACTGCTATCATACGTTTATATGGCAGACCCCTCCGTCACTACGCGACACCTCCCCTACCTTAGGGAAGGAAAGTTGGTGTATCCTTGCTTTCTCCCCCTAAGTTAGGGGGCGGAGAGGGGCATTAGAAGAATGACTGAATGTCATTCTGTTCCCTCAAAGGGTCGCAATCACTATTGCGACGCCAAAGGGGGAAGGGGTCTGTCCTCCTGGATTTCTATTTTAAATTTATTCTTATCTGCCAATAGTTCCTTAACAACATTTCCTATTTGTGTTATGATTGCCTCGGGAAATCTAAACACATCCTTATTTTCGTATCTCAACAACCGTATACCATGTTGTTCCTGTAAATATCTTGTCCGTATCTGGTCGTGTTCATAGCCGTCAGCATTAAAGTGATAGTCGCCATCAAGTTCTATGCCAAGAAGTACTTCCGGACAGTAGAAATCTATAACATAAGAGCCTACACTAAATTGTCGGCGGAATCTCACACCTTCTATTTGTCTTCCCTTTATCATTTTCCACATGTAAGCCTCTGCAGCAGTGCCATTGGTACGCAGGTAACGCCTGCATCCTCCTTGTTGTGGCTGATTATGGCTACGTTCTTTCATATAGAATTGTTATTTTAGTAAGGACCACATACGCTCTCTCTTGTTGATTGTGGTCTTTACATTCTTGACTGACTTAATTCATGACATCTTCACATTAGCATTTTGGCAGACCCCTCCGTCGCTGCGCGACACCTCCCCTATCTTAGAGGAGGAAAGTGGGTGTGTCCGTGCTTTCTCCCCCTAAGTTAGGGGGAGTCCCCGAAGGGGGAAGGGGTCTGTTGACATTAGTCGGTTTGAGACTGCTATCATACGTTTATATGGCAGACCCCTCCGTCGCTGCGCGACACCTCCCCTAACTTAGAGGAGGAAAGTGGATGTGACTTGCTATGTATCCCCTCCACTGGGGAGGAAAGTGGACGGTCCTTGCTTTCTCCCCCTAAGTTAGGGGGAGTCCCCGAAGGGGGAAGGGGTCTGTCTACTTTACATGTTTGAGCGCTTTAGGTTCTTTCTACTTCCTGTAATCGTTTTGGCAGACCCCTCCGTCGCTACGCGACACCTCCCCTAACTTAGGGGAGGAAAGTGGACGATCCTTTCGTTCTCTCTCCCCTATACTAAGAGAGGGGACTATTTCCTATACTTTGCCAGAAGGATTTCCAGGTTTCCACTATATTATGCTTTGAATATATCACAGACGTCTCACTGGCCCGTTTACCCATTTCCATTCTCCGTGCACCGTCCTCCATCAGGGTGGATACGGCATCCACAAAGGCAGCATCGTCATCCTGTGCCACGAGCAAGCCGTTTTCACCATTTTTGATGATATCGGCAGGACCGTACGGACAATCCGTGCTCACCACCGGCAGACCGCTACGCATGGCCTCTATAATCACCATGGGCAGGCCTTCGCTACGGGAACATAGCAGAAGCATGGCACTCCCAGCATACATGCCGGCAATATCCGAAACACTTCCGTGCATCACCACACTGTCTTCTATCCCCAGGCGCTCCATCTCGGCACGCATATCATTCTCCATTTCCCCCTCTCCATAAATGTCCAGTTGCCATCCGGGATGCCTCGCCACTATGCTCTTCCACATACGCAAGAGCCTCAACGGGTCCTTCTGCGGAGACAGACGGCCCACGAAAAGACAGGAGTTTGAAGAACGGCAAGATTTTAAGGAACCGCCAGGGGACACACTGGTGAAGTTAGGTATCACCTCCACCCTCTTTGCACGGGTGTAGTTTGCTGCATCCCCTCTTGTCAGGCACACCACGGCATCCACCCTGCGCTCCATCAGCGGATACAGCCACCTGTGGTTGCTATGCCGGCGTGCCAGATGCGCCTCGAACACGGTAAGACCCTTCCACGAAGAGAAGGCCGATAGCATGGCTCCAATGGCACGGAAATGCACCACAACGTCCGGCCCTATCGCGCGTACCTTATTATTATATATATATAGGACACGTGGCATTGCCGCCAACATGCCCCATGCAGATGTGGGACGCTTCACGCCCAGGCATATCTGCGCCACTCTCTTGTCCAGGGGAAATGCCGGCACCTTTTCGTCCTGCCATACCGTCATCAGTACCACCTCGAAACCGTCCTCGGCGGCCAGGGCGTTCATCTTCTCTATAAGGATGCGCTCCAGTCCCCCCACGGTGGATATGTGTTCTATGACGTACAAGAGTTTCATACCGGCACTATCTCGTTACTTTGTAAAACAGCAGGAGCCCAAGCCATGCCACCGGAGCACACAAGGCGTCTATTAGGAAGAAACGTCCGTAGGTCATCCCCTCCAGCATGAAACCGCTCAGTGCCATTGGCAGAACAAGGCACAGGCTGATTATGGGGATGTACAGGGGATTCACTGCATTCTGATAGCGTTCTCCCGATATGCATTCTATGTACTTGCGGCAGGCATTAAGTCCCAGGCCGAAGAACAGTTGTGCCATGAAGGTATATACCGACAGAGTCCACAATCCGGCCGGCATGCAATGTGTCATGAGCAGATATACCATGGGCGACAATCCCAGGCAGATGACAAGAGGGGAATGCATCCTTTCCTCACCGTAGCGGTGCTGCATGGCACGTCCCATGGCAACACCCAGCAGGAAGGCTATCACGCCTATCGTGCCCTGTGCAAAGCCTACCTCCTGCAATGTGCATCCCAGTCCGCCGTGCTGTGGCCGGGCCAACAGGAATATGGTTCTGCTGTAGAACATCAGTCCCTGGGGCAATAGCATTGCTCCCAGCAACAGGGCCTGGATTGCCCAGCCCTTACGTTGCCATGGCCACCGTTGTGCCACAGGCATGGGCATATTGCCAGGAGTCCTCAGCAACAGAACATTTGCCATGGCGAGCAACAGGTATACCCCTGCCAGTATGTAGCAGCCCAAGGACCATGAATACGTCACTGCCCTTTGGCGGAAATATATCTGCAACACTCCCACCGCCATTATCATCAGGCCATAGGTGAGCACCGTTGCCATCTGTGAGGACAATGTGCGCAACAGGCCATGGTATTCTTCCCTGGCATGCATGGTGCGCCTTTTGTAGTAGCGGCGTGCCTGCAGGTCGTGCCATGCGCTCAGCACGCTAATCCCCATCAGCATCCCCACGCTCCACCATTTCCCGTTGTCCATGGTCAGGGCAAAGGTAAGCAGCATGGCGGTAATCATGGCCTCGGCCATGTGCAGCCACATTCTGCCCCCTTCTGCTCCGGGCAGGAACCTGCGCATCAGAGGTTGCCCCACCCAGGGCAGCAGCAACAGAGCAGCAAAAAGGGTGGACATAGCCACCCCCATGCCCATCTGCAGGAACATTATGAGGGCCACGTAGGTTACCACCACCGAGGGTATCTCGTTGGTGGCAAAGAGTGTGATGGTCCATAATCCTCCTTCGTTGCTTTTCATTGGGGGAAAGAGTTTTTGGGGAGAGGAAAGGAGAGGAAGGGAGAGGAGCAAGAGGAACTATAGGAACTATAGAAACTATAGAATCTATAGGATCTATAGGAGCGGGAGGAGGAGAGAAGGAGGTTTCAAGTTTCAGGTTTCTGGTTTCAAGTTTCAGGTTCATCCGCTCACCGCTTCCCGCTCACCGCTCACCGTTTTCCGTTTTCCGTTTTCCGTTTTCCGTTTTCCGTTTTCCGTTTTAATCCGACTTTGTCATCTTGAACCTGCTCCCGCTCGGCAATTCAAACTTGTTTGATTGCTCTCGCTTACTCGCAGATTTCCGTTTTAATAAGATCTTGCTATGAGCACGCGAGCCACGGAGGGTTTTCCGCTCACCATGTCCACACCGGGGGTCTGCTCCACTCCGAAGGGTACGCAACGGATGGTGGCCTGTGTCTCCTCCTTTATCTTTGCCTCGGTCTCGGCAGTACCGTCCCAGTGGCACAGGAAGAAACCACCGTCCTTCACGCGCTCCTTGAACTCCTCGTAGTTGTCGCACTCGTAGATGCGTGCGTCGCGTGCATCCTTGGCCTTCTTGAAGATATTCTGCTGTATTTCGTCCAGCAGGTTCTTGATGTACTGCTCTATGCCCTCCACGGCGATATTCTCCTTCTCCAGGGTGTCGCGGCGCATAACCTCCACCAGACCCTGTTCCAGATCGCGGGCACCCAGAACCAGACGCACGGGCACACCCTTCAGTTCGTAGTCGGCAAACTTGAATCCAGGACGCTTGTTGTCGGCATTGTCGTACTTCACGCTCACGCCCATAGCCTTCAGGTTGTTCATTATCTCTGTGGCCTTGGCATCCAACTGCTCCATCTGTGCAGGCTTGCCTATGGGGATTATCACCACCTGTATGGGAGCCAGAGCAGGAGGCAGCACCAGACCGTTGTCGTCGGAGTGGGTCATTATCAGGGCACCCATCAGGCGAGTGCTCACGCCCCAACTGGTAGCCCAGGCGTATTCAGGTTTGTTCTCCTTGTTCAGGAACTGCACGTCAAAGGCCTTGCCGAAGTTCTGACCCAGGAAGTGGCTTGTGCCGCTCTGCAGGGCCTTGCCGTCCTGCATCATGGCCTCTATGGTGTATGTGTCCAGAGCACCGGCAAAACGCTCGGTCTCGCTCTTCACGCCCTGCACCACGGGCACTGCCATGTAGTTCTCGGCAAAGTCGGCATACACCTTCAGCATCTGGCGTGCACGCTCCTCTGCCTCCTCGCGTGTGGCATGTGCGGTATGTCCCTCCTGCCACAGGAACTCGGCAGTGCGCAGGAACAGACGTGTACGCATTTCCCAACGCATAACGTTGCACCACTGGTTCACCAGCAGAGGCAGGTCGCGGTAGGACTGTATCCAGTTCTTGAAAGTATTCCAGATGATTGTCTCAGAGGTGGGACGGATAATCAGTTCCTCCTCCAGACGTGCAGAGGGGTCTACCACCACACCATCCTTTGTCTCGTTGGTCTTCAGGCGGTAGTGAGTCACCACGGCACATTCCTTGGCGAAACCCTCCACGTGCTCGGCCTCGCGAGACAGGAAACTCTTGGGGATAAGCAGGGGGAAGTAAGCATTCTGCACACCCGTCTCCTTGAACTTATCGTCCAGCACGCGCTGCATCTTCTCCCAGATGGCATAGCCATAGGGCTTTATCACCATGCAACCGCGCACATCACTCTGTTCGGCCAGATCGGCCTTCACCACCAGTTCGTTGTACCACTTAGAATAGTCCTCACTTCTCTTTGTGAGGAAGTCAAGTTCTTTTGCCATATATTATCATTATTATTATCGGCTACAAAATTACGATTAAGTGAGCGATTTACCAAATTTGCGGATAAGAGAGAGCAGAAAAAGTTTACTTTTTATGCCGAACGAGAGCAAATTAAACAGAATCGTTAAATTTATTTGAAGAAATCCGAACGTGAGTAATTTAGACCGTCAGGTCAATGGTACGAATAAGCGAGAGAAAATCAAAATAAAGCCCACTTTAATTTTGTTTTCCGAGTGAAAGTAACTTAGAGGCAAAGCCTCAATGTTACGATTAAGTGAGCGAAATGAAGGAAATGAAGGAGCAGAATGAGCGATGGGAGCGATAGGAACATAAGGAGCACTATGAGATTAAGGAGTTTCAAGAGCCGTACCTCCCATTGCTCCTGTTACTCCTTAACCTCCCTTTGCTCCTCCCGCTCCTATAGTTCCTCCCTCCCCTCCCCTCTCTTCCCCTCCCGACGACGCGTTCATGTCCTCCCGACAACTCGTCCGAGTCACCGAGGGTGACTCGCTCGTGTTGTCCCGGGTGACTCGGACGAGTTGTCGGGAGGACTGTTTTCTACGTTCGGGAACCTATATTATTATAAATATGGTATAGAGAGGATGTACTCAAGAATGTCCGCGCTCACCTTTTGGTACATTTTTATTCATTTTCTGCAAATTAAGGGCGTTAAAATTTGTCTGCAAAAGTGAAAAACATTACCTTTGCAGATGCTATTGGTGTAAAGTGCACCATAGAATCATAGCATAACATTGCCACTATTTCTCAGGTGGCCGATTATATTCAGAGGGGAGCAGAGGCAGACCCATGCACAAGTGGATTTAGGGACAGCGCCATATTGTCCACCACATGGCAAGACTAAAACTACAACACAAAACTATAAACTAAAACTATTTTTTATGAGAAAACTTTTACTTACGCTTGCCGTACTGTGTGGTACGGTGAGTGCATGGGCTCAGTTGGTGAAGACCTCTACCGCCGAGTCTCCATTTTATTATGTCATTGCTAGTTATAACCGCGGAGGTGTAATTATGTATACAGACTCGGGAAGCGATGTAAAGCACGAGGCTTATACTAGTGATGGTAAATCATCTTGGTATTTTGAGGCTGTCCCCGATAATACTAACAATGGTGTTTATATTGTCAGTAAATATAAGGACGGTGAGGATAAAGTTTATTTGGGTTCAGACCGTAAGGCTTCTAAAACCGCAGCTGTATGGTATATCTTGGAAAATGGTGTAAATGACTTTGGGTTTAGCATTTCATCTACACCTACACTTCAGGATAATAGTTGTTTGGATGCGAATAACTCAAATACAGGTATTGGAACGTATAAACCTAAAGCAAGTGATTGGCATGGTACAACTTGGGTGTTTTTGGGAGATATTGTAAATGCGACATACAATCCAGAGAATAAGGTGATGCAGAGTGGTACGGGTGGCCGTAGAATAAATTCAATAACAATTAATAACGAAACACACAATACACCTTCATGTGGGTTTGCTTTTGTAGATCATACTGAAAATGTAACTTTTGACGTAGCTTCTGGTTCTGAAATATCTATATCTATTGGTAGAGAAGGAAACTGGATGCATGCATATGTCTATGTAGATAAAGGTGCAAATGGATTTACTATAGAAGATGCCGTATCATATTCTTATCTAAGTTCAACCGGCACAAATAGTGCAGGTGTGGATAATGGAAATAACACTGTTGCATTGCCTAACTTTACTGCACCTGAAGCCGCAGGAACATATCGTTTGCGTGTCAAATATGATTGGGACGATTTGAATCCCAATGACGGTAAAGATTTTGCTACTGCAGGTAGTCAATTTGTTGATGTGACATTGAATGTGTTGGAAAAAGACGAGTTTTTGAGACGCGAGTTAGGGCAACTAATAGAGGAAGCAACCTCAGGGCTCTATGTTATTCCTCTTCAAACGACAGATCCTAACGGAGCATTCTATCTTTCGGCTGTACAAGATGCTGACGGTAACAATATTTCAAAAGCAATAGATGGTAATCCTTCAACTTTCTATGGCTCAACATGGGGTTCCTCACTTGGCTACCAGCATTATTGGCAGGTAGATCTTTCAAACGAGCAACTACTTACTGACTTCACCTTTTCAATAGTTACCAGAGCAAATGGTTCTGATACCCCCACTAAGATTAATATTAAGGGCAGTACTAATGGTATAGATTTTGATTTGATTCAAACAGTAGAAGGGTTACCAACAGAAGGTGGTGCTTCATATACTTCCGAAGTTATTACTAATAATGGCTATCGTTTTATTCGTTTTGAAGTCCCAGAAACCAAGAATAATTATCATCCTTTAAATAAAGAAGAGGTAACGATTGCTATTGCAGAATTCTCTATGAAAGACAAGGATGAAAGCTCATATGCAGCTCTAACGGCAGCGATAGCAGAAGCAAACGAGGTATTAGATAATACTGAAGCTACATATGAACAGCTTGATGATGCATACAAAAAGCTGTTGTGTAATAAAGAACAGCCTACATATCCATTTGTACTGACAAAGAATAGCAATAACCCCATCCCTTATGCAATTAAAACAGGTCGCGACAATGACTCAAAGGAGTGGTGGTATACATATGGTTCAGAGGATGGTAAAATTTCTTTAACTCAATATACTGGAGAAGAGAAGCATTTATGGTATTTTAAAGATGTTGTATTCAAGGATGAATCTACTGGCAACTATAAACACGGTTTGCAACTATTCCCATATATTGCTGATGGCAAGGTTATGAGTTATGAAAATACCGAGAATGCTGCTGATAAAATTGTAGCCAAGGATTTGAATACTGATGGTTGGCATAATATTTGGGTATTCGTTACTACAAATGGCGGTACCCCATATGCTCTACAAACATATGATGGTAAGAATTATTTGAGTAACAATGGCGGTGTTACAAATAAAATGGGAATGTGGAATGCGGGGCCGACTAGTGATACTGGTACTGCTATGTATATCATTGACCCTGCAGAATATCTGGCAGACCTTATTGCAGATGCAAAAACATATACATCTGGTACTACTGTTGGTTCCTATACAGAGGCAGCTGTGGCATCTTTGCAGCTTACTATTAAGGAAGCAGAGAATAATCTGCAGGACAAGAATTATAGTATCACAAATCTAAAAAATGCAATAGATGCGCTTGAGATCGTTATGCCTCAAGCTAATAAATACTATGTTTTGAGATGTAGCTATGAAAGTCGCTATGTTCATGCAAATGCAAATAATAAGCTAAATTGGGTTGCTAGTGGTAATGCAAATCCTGCAGATAGCAAATATATTTGGCAGTTTGAACCTGCAGATGGCGGCAAATTCAAAATGAAGAGCGTTCATAACCAAAGCTATATAGGCACAATTGCGAATAGTGACCATATTACCCTTAATGAATCTGGTGCTGATGTCACTATCAGCAAAGGAAAGACTGCAGGTACTGTCGTTTTTGAAGCAGGAAATTCAGGTATAGGAATCCATGCTAATTCAAATCCTGTAATAGGCTACACAAATGCTGCTGGTTCAAATAGTTATTTTGTAGAGGAAGTAGAGTCCTTCTCTCATAAACTTTCTATTGGAGATGCCGAGTGGTCAAGTTTAGTTTTAGGATATAATACTGAGATTCCGACAGAGGTTAGCGCTTATATAGTTGATAAGGTTGGCAATGACAAAGTTGTATTATCACAGGTAAATGGTATATTATCTGCAAATACACCTATCTTGGTAAATGCACCAAAGAGTAATTATGATTTTACTTATTCTGCAGAAAATCCTACAGTAACGAATAATGGCAACCTCGCAGGCACTTTGGTAAACGCTTATATAGCGGATGAGGCCTATGTTTTGTCAAAACCCACTATTGATGGAGTTGCCCAATCTGTAGGTCTCTATAAGGCTACATTGAACAAGAATGAAAATGGTGCAGAAGGTTCAACTCATTTCTTAAATAATGCAAACAAGGCATACCTTCCTGCCACTGCTGGCGGTGAGGCTCGCTTCCTCGTCTTCAACTTTGGCACAGAGACAGGCATTGACGAACTGAAGGGTGAAAACGGAAATGTGAAAGTTGAGATCTACGACTTGTCTGGCCGTCGCGTTCTGAACGCACAGAAGGGTCTGTATATCGTGAACGGAAAGAAGGTTGTGCGTTAATGAGAGCATGCCACACCTACAATATGTAATACAATATGTAATACAATATGTAATAGTATATATAAAATAAGATAAGAAAATGAAAAAGACATATATTTCACCTGCTCAGTCAATCGTGAACATAAATGCCTGTGCCATGATTGCAACAAGCCTGCCCGTGGGCAATAATGAACAATTTGTTGACACCTCTGTGGACGATGGTCAGCTCGGCCGTGAGGACAACCCCTCTCGTCCTAACATCTGGGAGCAGGGTTGGTAATCCCTCGTAGGAACTAAAACTAAACTATATAACTGCCGTGGCATGAGAAATCGTGTCACGGCAGTTTCGTCTTCGTAAAAAAGCTTTAGGCATTTTGGTACGCGCATATCTTGCGGATATGAAATAAATAAGATATATTTGCAAGGAGAAAGAGAGCGTGGAAGTACAAGTTATAGGTTTCAAGTTTCATGTTTCATGTTTCAAGAAGCCAAGGAAGCTCAAGTTATAGGTTTCAAGTTTCATGTTTCATGTTTCAAGAAGCCAAGGAGCGTAAGGGCATCTCATGATAACAGAGCAAGAGACATACCTGAAACCTGAAACTTGAAACCTGAAACTAATCTAATAACAAAACTATGGCAGTGGTTGAAAGATTTGAAGAATTACGGATTTGGCAGATGGCAAGGGAGTTGTGTCAGGAAGTTTATCTTCATACCGAAACCCAACCATGGAAAACGGACACGCGGTTCGTACAACAGATTCGTGCAGCTGCAGGAAGTGTCATGGATAATATCGCAGAAGGGTTTGAGCGAGACGGGAACAAGGAGTTTATACAATTTCTTTATGTGGCAAAAGGTTCGTGTGGGGAAGTCCGCTCGCAAATTATCAGAGCATCAGATACAAATTTCCTCAATCACACGGATGCAAAGAGATTGTATAACGTATGTCTGGAACTGAGCAGCACAATTGCAGCTTTTATAAAAAGCTTAAAGAAGAGCTCCATTACCGGCTCCAAATACCTGAAACTTGAAACATGAAACCTGAAACCTGAAACCTGAAACCCACCGTCCCTGAAACATACCATGACTGACGAAGAACTGAAGGAAATACTGGGAGAGATGAAGGGCGATGTAACGAACCCTGAACTCTGCAATATACCAATCCCAGACATGAACCAGGCCGTGAGGGCCGGCACTCCCACCGTGTGCGGAGACACGCCAAGGGATGAATGTGTATTCCTGTCCAAAAGTTTCCTGAACTTTGGTGTCACATTTACCCTGGACGTCATAGGCGATTCCATGATGGACATAGGCATCATGCCGGGCGACAAGCTACAGATAAAATCCTGCCCTTATGCCGAAGACGGAGACATAGTGGTAGCGGCTCTGGACGGAGATTTTACGCTAAAAGCCTATTTCCGCGATGAAGACGGCCAGTGCTGGTTGGTACCAGCCAACGAGGTCTACAAGCCAATTAGGCTTACCGAGGATATGGACATGAGGATATTGGGAAAGGTGGTGAAAGTGATAAAGGAGGCTCCACGCTATAGCCATACCAGCATGATGCAGGTGCTGAGGGCCGCCCAAGTACCAGTTAGCAAGCCCAAATGCACCCCGGAACCTCTGATATGCAAAGTGGCCCCCATGGTGCACACCCGGCGACAATGGATAGCGGTATACAGAGCCTTGGTAGACCTGAGGTTTCTGAAGGAAGAGATGTTCCGCACCTTCGTAGAGATGGTGACGGACCTTGTTCCCGAACACATGCACCTGCCCACCGTGGAGCTGATGAGACGCATGAACGTGCAGTGCTTCACGAAACCCATAGACCAATGGCACCCTGACAAAGCCCCAGTATCGGGCTACAGATACGAAGAGTACCTGAAAATCGCTCTGGCGGTGAAAGCGGAAAGCGGGAAACGGTGAGCGGTGAGCGGATGAACCTGAAACCCGAAACTTGAAACCTGAAACCACCTCCTCCTTTCCTCCCCTAAGTTAGGGCGAGGTGCCCAAAGGGCGGAGGGGTCTGTAAAAGAACGATGAACGATGAAGCCTGACGCAGTACTTATCATACCCCCTCCGGAACTTTGTTCCTCGTCCCCCTGTCTCAGAGGGACAAAGTAGCGAGAAACTTGAAACCCTCCTTAACCTCCTCCCGCTCCTTACCCTCCTTAATCTCCTTACCCTCCTTCTCCCTCCCCTTAAATTACCAAACACCAATCATAATGAAAAAGACTTTACTTATAGCAGCAATGGCCATGATGGCAGCCGCGCCCTTGTCGGCAAAGGTGCAGCACATACTGCCACGTCCACAACAGATTACTGCCACGGAAAACGTGGCTGCCTTCAAATTGAAGGGCAAAGTAAGCATAAACTATGCCAACGGGGCAAAAGCATGTGCCCTGCTGGAGGAGTTCCTGACCAGCAACGGTTGCAAAATGGTGCCAAGTGGCGGCAAGGCTGTGAACGTGAGCATGGTGAAGAGCATAGAAGGTGCATACGACTATGAACTGTACGGATACGAGAACGAGGCATACACCCTGGAGGTGACACCCAACGCCATAAACATCACGGCGGTGACACCCACCGGTGTGATACGCGCAACACAGACACTGGTGCAGATGGCAGAGGGATGGAAGGGCAAGCCTGCCCTGGAGGCCGTGAAGATGACGGACTGGCCGGCATTCAAGTTGCGCGGATACATGCACGACGTGGGCCGCTCGTTCATCAGCGCCGGGGAACTGGTAAAGCAGATAGAGCTGTTCTCTCGCTTCAAGGTGAACACCTTCCACTGGCACATGACAGAGAACCAGGCATGGCGCTTCGAGGTGAAGGCTTATCCGCAACTTACCTCTGCCGAGTCCATGACTCGCTTTGCCGGCCAGTACTACACACAGGAGGACTGCCGCAAGGTGATGGAGGCGGCCAAGAAGCACGGCGTAACGGTTATCCCCGAGATAGACATGCCTGGACACAGCGCAGCCTTCAGACGTGCCATGGGCTTTGACATGCAGAGCGCAGAAGGAAAAGATGTGCTGAAGAAGGTGCTGGACGAGGTGGCAGAGGTCTTTGCCGATGCGCCCTACATACACATAGGCGGTGACGAGGTGAGTACAACTGCCGCCTATCTGAACGAAATGATTGCCTATGTGGAGAGCAAGGGCAAGAAGGCCGAGATATGGAACCCCATCAACGGCATAGGACAGAAGAGCCTGAATGCCTCGCTGACGCAAATGTGGGGCACACGAGGCTACTTTGCCGGGGGCAAGGCCAACATAGACAGCCGATACAACTATACCAACCACTTCGACGTGTTTGCCGACCTGGTGGGCATCTTCAAGAGCAATATATATTATAAGGAGAAGGGCGATGCCGAGGTGGCAGGTGCCGTCTCCGGTTGCTGGAACGACCGCAAACTGGCCACCGAGGAGGACATAATGGCACAGAACAACGTGTGGGCCAACGTGATTGCCACGGCAGAACGCGCCTGGGTGGGCGGAGGCAAACGCTACATAGACAACTGCAACAACGGTGGCACGAACGGCGGTGGCGGCGTGATGCTGCCCAACAGCGGCGAGGAGTACGATGAGTTCCGCGACTGGGAGCGCCGCTTCCTGTTCCATAAGGCACATGCGCTGAAGAACGAACCTATACCCTACGTGAAGCAGACCAACGTGCGCTGGCGCATAACGGATGCCTTCCCCAACGGCGGCAACAGCGCCGCAGAGTTCGCTCCGGAGAAGCATGCCACAACATGCGCAATGTGCAACATCCCCAACACCTTCACACACGAGGGCAAAACCTACGGTACAGGAGTGGCCACGGGTGCCGGCATATACCTGAGACACACCTGGGGGCACAGCATCATAAAGGCCTACTACGAGTCGCCCTCGTTCAACAACACGGCATACGCCTGGACATACGTCTACAGCAAGAAGAAACAGGAAGTGGGTGCCGTGATAGAGTTCCAGAACTACAGCCGCTCGGAGCAGGACCCGGCCCCCACTGCAGGCAACTGGGACCTGTATGGCTCAAAGATATGGGTAAACGGCGAGGAAATAGAGGCTCCCGACTATGAGAACGCCGGTGTGGCCATAAGCAACAAGGAGGTGGAACTGAAGAACGAGAACTTCCCTGCCCGCAAACCCATAGCAGTGACACTGAACAAGGGTTGGAACAAGGTGTTCCTGAAACTGCCCTACGTAAACGCCGGATACCGTCTGGACAAGTGGATGTTTACCTTCGTGCTCACGGACCTGGAGGGCAGGAATGCCGTGGAAGGACTGGTCTACTCTCCTGATAAGGAAGGGGAGTAGGCAGGAATACCTTGGAGGAATAGGAGGAATTGGACGGCCTAGGAAGCCTAGGGAAGCCTAGGAAGACCTAGGAAAGCCTAGGATATCCTAGGAAAATCCTCCTATCCCCCCCTATCACTCCTTAATCTCCTTAACCTCCTATTGCTCCTTATACCCCCCACCGCTCCTAAACCTCCATCGCCCCTTACCCCCTCCCCCTATGAAAATACTCAAAAGACTACGCAATATCATCCGTTGGGCAGTATGCCTGTTCTTCCTTAGTTCCATACTGGCGGTGCTGGCATACAGGTGGTTGCCGGTGCCGGTGACCCCACTGATGCTGATACGTTGCTGCCAACAGATGGGACGCGGCGAGAAGATACGCCTGAAACATCACTGGGTGGAGATGGACAAAGGCATGGCACCCGACCTGGCTCTTGCCGTGGTTGCAAGCGAAGACCAAAGGTTCATGACCCACAACGGCTTTGACTTTGACGCCATATCCAAGGCTTGGGACGAAAGGCAGAGCGGAAAGCGCAAGCGCGGCGCCAGCACCATCAGCCAGCAAACGGCAAAGAACGTGTTTCTGTGGCCCGGAGGAGGATGGTTCAGAAAAGGGCTGGAAGCATACTTCACAATACTGATAGAACTGATGTGGGACAAGCACAGGATAATGGAGGTGTACCTGAACTGCATAGAGATGGGAGACGGCATATATGGTGCCGATGCCGTGGCATGGCAACACTTCGGACGCGGAGCAGACCGTCTGACACGCGCCAACTGTGCACTGATAGCCGCCACACTACCGAACCCATTGAAGTTCAGTTCAAAAGAACCGTCGCCATACATGCTGAGAAGACAAACGCAGATAATGCGACAGATGAGGAACTTAGGCAAACTGAATTGGGAGGACCAAAGCAGAACAGGCGCACGCTAACAGGCAAAAATCCAACCACAAACACAAAATGCCTAAGGCCTACACACACTGTTAAAAACCCGTTGTTTTTATCTTTTTGTCACTTGTACTTTGCATTTTTGCAAAAAAAGTGTACCTTTGCCTACGTTATCTATACGTTCCGAACACGCAAACACAACCCACAAGTATGTTGGAGACCTTATTCAGAACGCACCAATATCTGCTGGAGCACATGGGAGAACCCGTGCGCCGCTCCCTGATGGACGAAATAAACTGGCGTGACCGCCTGATCGGCATAAAGGGTAGCCGCGGCGTTGGCAAAACCACTTTCCTGCTACAATATGCGAAGGAAAATTTCTCGCCAAAAGACAGAAGATGCCTGTATGTAAACATGAACAACTTCTTCTTTCAGACCTATAGTCTGGTGAAGTTTGCAGGCGAATTCTACAAAGCCGGAGGCCAGGTACTGCTGATAGACCAGATATTCAAACTTTCATCTTGGAGCCATGTGCTGCACGAGTGCTATGAGAAGTTCCCAATGCTAAAGATTGTGTTTACCGGAAGCACGGTGATGAGACTGAAGGACGAAAACCCGGAACTGAACGGGATATGCCGAAGCTACAGCCTGAAAGGCTTCTCCTTCCGTGAATACCTGAACATAAAGGCCGGAACAAACATCAAGCCATACACACTGCGCGAACTGGTGAACAGGCATGAACGCATAGCCAAGGAAGTGTGCCAGCAGTGCAATCCCCTGGAACATTTCCAGGCTTATCTGCACCACGGATACTACCCGTTCTTCCTGGACAAAAGGAACTTCAGCGAAAACCTGCTGAAGGTAATGAACATGATGATAGAGGTGGACATCCTGCTCATAAACCAGATGGAGCAGAAAAACCTCAACAGAATAAAGAAACTGCTTTACCTGCTGGCGACAGGAAACACGGGAGCACCAAATGTGAGCCAACTGGCATCGGAAGTGCAGACATCAAGAACAACAATAATGAACTACATGAAGTTCCTGAGCGATGCACGTCTGGTGAACATGATCTACCGCAAAGGAGACGAGTTCCCCAAGAAGCCGGCCAGGCTGATGCTCCACAACACCAACCTGATGCACGGACTGACACCGGGACGCGTGAACAGGCTGGACATGATGGAGACCTTCTTCCAGAATGCCGTGTCAAGCAAGCACAGAGTAAACGTCGGTGACAGATCCTGCAACTTCATTCTGGACGGCAAAGCGCGTTTCCGCATACAGGACGAAGTGCCCAAGCGCAAATCCACAGAAGTAATCTACGTATGTACCGACAGACAGGTGGGAGACGGAGCAGAGGTGCCGCTGTGGATGTTCGGCCTAATATACTAAACATCCTTTTATAGTTTCTATAGATTCTATAGCCCCTATAAAACCGATACAAGACAACTATTCACTAACCGCTTCAGGCCAGAAGCCTGACGATAAAACAACAATAACAATGGCAAAAGAAAAGAAATTTGTAACATGGGACGGCAATACCTGTGCCGGACATGTGGCTTACATGTTCAGTGAGGTTGCCGCCATCTACCCCATCACTCCTTCGTCTCCTATGGCGGAGCATGTGGATGAATGGGCTGCACAGGGCAGAAAGAATCTGTTCGGAGATACAGTCCTGGTTCAGGAAATGCAGTCTGAGGCCGGCGCCGCCGGTGCCGTGCATGGCTCTCTGCAGGCAGGTGCGCTGACATCTACCTTCACCGCCAGCCAGGGTCTGCTGCTGATGATTCCCAATATGTACAAGATTGCCGGCGAGTTGCTGCCCAGCGTGTTCCACGTGAGCGCACGTACTGTGGCCACACACTCTCTGTGTATCTTCGGTGACCACAGCGACGTGATGGCTTGCCGCCAGACCGGTTTCGCCATGCTGGCAGAGGGTAGCGTACAGGAGGTTATGGACCTGAGTGCCGTAGCACATCTGGCTGCCATAGAGGCCCGCGTGCCCTTCATCAACTTCTTCGACGGTTTCCGCACCTCTCACGAATACCAGAAGGTGGAACTGATAGAGGACGACGACGTTCGCGACCTGGTGGACATGAAGGCAGTGAGCGAGTTCCGTTCACGTGCACTGACACCCGAACGCCCCATGGCAAAGGGTATGGCAGAGAACCCCGAGACCTTCTTCGCTCACCGCGAGAGCTGCAACCGCTACTACGATGCGGTTCCTGCCATCGTGGAGAAGTACATGGCTGCAATCAGCGAGCGCACAGGCCGCAAGTATGACCTGTTTACATATTATGGTGCTGAGGATGCAGAGAACATCATCATCCTGATGGGTTCTGCCACCGAGGCAGCACGCGAGGCTATTGACCATGCTAACGCCAACGGCAAGAAGTACGGTATGGTGAGCGTACACCTGTATCGTCCCTTCTCTGTGAAGCACCTGCTGAAGGCCGTGCCTGCAAGCTGCAAGCGCATTGCCGTACTGGACCGCACCAAGGAACCCGGCAGCAACGGCGAACCTCTGTTGCTGGACGTGAAGGATGCCTTCTATGGCGTGGAGAACGCTCCCCTCATCGTGGGCGGACGCTATGGCCTGGGCAGTGCCGACGTTACCCCCACCATGATTCTGGGTGTATTCGAGAACCTGGAGATGGCTCAGCCCAAGGACCACTTCACAGTGGGCATCGTGGACGACCTTACCTTCACCTCTCTGCCCAAGAAGGAAGAGATGGCACTGGGTGGCAAGGGTATCTTCGAAGCCAAGTTCTTCGGTCTGGGTGCCGACGGTACCGTGGGTGCCAACAAGAACTCTGTGAAGATTATCGGTGACAATACCGACAAGTACTGCCAGGCTTACTTCTCATACGACTCAAAGAAGAGCGGCGGCTTTACCTGTTCTCACCTGCGCTTCGGCGACACTCCCATCCGCAGCACATACCAGATCAAGACTCCCAACTTCGTGGCATGTCACGTTCAGGCTTATCTGCGCATGTATGATGTTATCCGTGGTCTGCAGCCCGGCGGTCAGTTCCTGCTGAACACCATCTTCGAGGGCGAGGAACTGGTGAACTTCATCCCCAACAACCTGAAGAAGTACTTCGCCGAGAAGAACATCACAGTATACTATATCAACGCTACCAAGATCGCTCAGGAGATAGGTCTGGGCAACCGCACCAACACCATCCTGCAGTCTGCATTCTTCCGTATCACAGAGGTTATCCCCGTGGAACTGGCAGTAGAGCAGATGAAGAAGGCTATCGTGAAGTCTTACGGCAAGAAGGGTGAGGACGTGGTGAACATGAACTATGCTGCCGTGGACCGCGGTGGCGAGTACAAGGTTCTGCCCGTGGATCCCGCCTGGGCCAACCTGCCTGCCGACGAGGCTCCCAAGTATGACGAGCCCGAATACATCACCAGCCTGGTACGTCCCATCAACGCACAGAACGGCGACCTGTTGCCCGTAAGTGCATACAAGGGCATTGAGGACGGTGCATGGGAGCAGGGTACTGCTGCATACGAGAAGCGTGGCGTTGCCGGCTTCGTGCCCGTATGGAACAGCGAGAACTGTATCCAGTGTAACAAGTGTGCATTCGTTTGTCCTCACGCCGCTATCCGTCCCATCGTAATGACCGACGAGGAACTGGCAGGCTACGAGGGCCAGAGCATAGAGATGAAGGCTCCTGCTACAATGAAGGGCATGCACTTCGTCATCGCAGTGGACGACAAGGACTGTCTGGGTTGCGGCAACTGTGCCGATGTATGTCCTGGCAATCCCAAGAAGGGCGTGGCTCTGACAATGAAGGCCTACGACGACTCTTCAGAAGAGGCTGTAAAGAACGCTGCCGACTGGAAGTACTTTATGCAGAAGGTGACAAGCAAGCAGCATCTGGTGGACATCAAGCAGAGCCCCAAGAACAGCCAGTTTGCACAGCCTCTGTTCGAGTTCAGCGGTGCATGTGCCGGCTGTGGTGAGACTCCCTACGTGAAGCTCATCAGCCAACTGTTCGGTGACCGCCAGATGGTGGCCAACGCAACAGGCTGCTCCTCTATCTACTCTGGTTCAATCCCCTCTACCCCCTACACCAAGAATGCCGAGGGTCAGGGTCCTGCATGGGCAAACTCTCTGTTCGAGGACTTCTGCGAGTTCGGTCTGGGTATGGTATTGGCCAACAAGAAGATGAAGGCACGCATCAACGACCTGTTGTCTCAGGCCATCGCTTCAGAGGAGACTCCTGCTGAGTTCAAAGCTGCCGCACAGCAGTGGATAGAGGGTCAGAACGACACCGATGCCTCTAAGGCAGCAGCAGCAGTGCTGAAGCCCATGATTGCCGCAGGTGCTGAGGCAGGTTGTCCTGTTTGCCAGCAGCTGAAGGAACTGGATCACTATCTGGTTAAGCGCAGCCAGTGGATTATCGGTGGTGACGGTGCTTCCTACGATATCGGCTACGGCGGTCTGGACCACGTTATCGGTTCCGGCGAGGACGTAAACATCTTCGTCATCGACACCGAGGTTTACTCAAATACCGGCGGTCAGGCATCAAAGGCTACTCCCATCGGTGCCATAGCACAGTTTGCTGCCAACGGCAAGCGTGTGGGCAAGAAGGATCTTGGTCTGATGCAGGCAACATACGGCAACGTATACGTGGCACAGGTGGCCATGGGTGCCGACCAGGCACAGTGTCTGAAGGCATTCCGCGAGGCTGAGGCATGGAACGGTCCTTCACTGGTAATCGCTTACGCTCCCTGTATCAACCATGGTCTGAAGGCCAAGGGCGGCATGGGCAAGAGCCAGGCCGAGGAGGCCAAGGCCGTAGAATGTGGCTACTGGCACTTGTGGCGCTACAATCCCGCTCTGGGCGAGGAGGGCAAGAACCCCTTCCAGCTGGACAGCAAGGAGCCCGAATGGGACAAGTTCCAGGATTTCCTCGAGGGTGAGGTTCGCTTCCTCTCTCTGAAGAAGGCCGCTCCCCAGGAGGCACAGGAACTGTATGATGCTTGTAAGGCTGCAGCACAGCGCCGCTACAAGTCATACATCCGCAAGACCCAGGAAGACTGGTCTCTGTAAACTTTGATGCATACAAGCATACAAACCGTGATAAGACACCTCTCTGCCATATGGCGGAGAGGTGTCTGCAACAATAAATAAAAGAGGAACTATAGGCGGTGAGCCTATAATAATATATAAGGTAAAAAGGTAACATGAAAGAATTAGGCAATAGCGACTACATCAAGGAATTGATAGACAAAGGCATTGACCTTGGAGTGGAGGCCGGCAAGAGCATACTCATTGCCATAATCATATATTTTGTCGGTAAGGCATTGATATCGCTGATAAACCGCATGCTTCGTGGAGTGATGGAGCGTAAGAATGTGGACCCGGCCATACAGACCTTCCTTGGAAGTCTGGTGAACATCCTGCTGATGATACTGCTGGTTATCAGTGTGGTCAGCGCATTGGGCGTGAACACAACCAGTTTTGCGGCCTTGTTGGCCTCGGCAGGTGTGGCAGTCGGCATGGCACTGTCCGGCAATCTTCAGAACCTGGCTGGCGGCATAGTGATACTGCTGTTCCGCCCCTTCAAGGTTGGAGACTACATAGAAGCTCAGGGAACTGGCGGTACTGTGTCTGAAATACAGATATTCCATACCATACTGACAACACCAGACAACAAGAAGATCTATCTGCCCAACGGAGCATTGTCAAGCGGCAATATCACAAACTACAGCAAGGAACCTCTGCGACGCGTTGACTTTTCCGTTGCTGTGGAGTATGGCGAGGATATTGACAAGGTGCGCAAAGCGCTGAGCGACATTCTCTCCATGGACGAAAGGGTATTGCAGGAACCTGCACCCGTAATTGTACTTGGAAGTCTGGCCGACAGTAGCGTGAACATGACAGTACGCGTTTGGGTGAAGAGCGAGAACTACTGGAACGTCTACTTTGAAACAAACGAAAAGATATACAACGAGTTCATCCGTCTGGGCATAAACTTCCCCTACCCACAGTTGACAATTCATCAAGGATAAGCCTTCTCATAAAGGCTGTTCCTTAGCAATGCTGTAAAGATGCACACAAACGATACCAGCAACAACAGGCCACAAAGAAGCGGTAACAATCCCATAAGTTGGGTTCCATCGCTGTACTTTGCAGAGGCATTGCCATACATGGCGGTGATGACTCTGTCCACAATAATGTATACCAATCTGGGGCTGACCAACACAGAACTGGCCCTGTACACCTCTTGGCTGTATCTGCCTTGGGTGATAAAACCCATATGGAGTCCCTTGGTGGATAGTCTGAAAACTAAGCGCTGGTGGATTCTGGCCATGCAGATACTCGTAGGAGCATCGCTTGCCGGAGTTGCGCTGACACTACAGACGGATTGGTGGCTGAAGATGTCGCTGGCCTTCTTCTGGCTGATGGCCTTCAGCAGTGCGACACACGACATTGCCGCTGACGGATTCTATATTCTCGGGCTAACGGAAAAGGAACAGGCGTTCTATGTAGGATGGCGTTCCACATTCTATCGCATCGGAACCATCTTTTGCCAAGGCGGTCTGGTGTTTCTGGCAGGAATGCTGCAAAAACATTACGACATCCCCTTGGCATGGAGCATGACAATGGGCATTGCTTCCGCAATAATGATTGTCATGGCTGCCTGGCACAACATAGTATTGCCCAAGGAAACCTACAACACATCCGGCACCTCCTCCTCCCCTATCATTGGGGAAGAGGGGGAAGGCCTACCGGAGAATAGGTCCGTAACGCCTTCCGACATCTTTACCTCATTCAAAGAAACGTTACGTGTCTTCATCTCCAAGAAGGGGCTTGTGCCGGCATTGCTCTTCATGTTGCTGTTCCGCTTTCCAGAAGCACAACTGGCAAAGATGGCTCAACCCTTCATGCTACGCAGCACGGCAGAGGGTGGACTTGCCTTGGCAACAGAAACCGTAGGTGTAATATATGGCACATTGGGAGTAATAGGCCTGTTGCTCGGAGGCATTGTAGGTGGCTGGCTTGTGAGCAGACATGGCCTTAAACGGTGGTGGTGGCCGATGATTATGGCCATCTCCCTGCCCGATGCCGTCTACATCTATCTTGCTACAGCACAACCCACTTCACTGGCAGTCATCAACTCTTGTGTCGTAATCGAGCAATTAGGATATGGATTCGGATTCACAGCATACATGCTGTTCCTGGTTTACTTTTCCAAAGGCGAGAGAAGTACAAGCGTCTTCAGCATATGCACCGGTCTGCAAGCCCTTGGCATGATGTTCCCCGGAATGATAGCCGGCTATCTGGCCGACCAGTGGGGATTCGGCATGTTCTTCTGGTGGGTGATGGCATGCTGTATGGTAACCGTGGCCGTAAGTGCAATGGTAAAACTGGATTCTGTCACCGATGACCGTAATGCCGCCAACTAACAGATAACCCAACGAAAACACATGAAACTACTCTTCGACATAGGCAATACCCGCATGAAGGTGTCTACTGCCGAGCACGGAAATATCACGCCGACAGAAAACTGGCTTGAATTGCTGCATGTGGCAGAGAATGTCCTTGTAAGCAATGTGGCAGGCCCAGAAGCACTCCCAAAAGAAGTGGCACTACATCGGAATTGTCAGATTCTCACATGGGAATCGCCCGAAGCCGGATTTTGGCTGAAGAAGATACCGGCCGGTCTGGGGGCTGACCGCGTTGCCGCAGACATCGGTGCAAGAAGCATCAGGCCTAACCAAACATTGCTGATTATTGATGCAGGAACATGCCTTACATTCGATGTCATTGCCAAGGACGGAAGTATCGTAGGCGGAGCAATTTCTCCGGGAATCTCGTTAAGGCTAAAGGCAATGCACGAGCATACCGCCGCATTACCTCTTTTAGAGCCGGCCGGCGAACATCCCATATTAGGATACGACACACCCACTTCCATGAGGAGCGGTGCCGTGAATGGTGTGAAATGGGAAATCGAAGGCTACATCCGAAGCATTCTGGCAAGTTACCCCGACCTACATGTATTCTTTACCGGAGGAGACGGAACGGAATTTCCCAAAGACCTGCAACCAATAATCACATGTGACACTCTCCTGGTGCAAAAAGGCCTGTTGGCAGCCTTCGGCAGAAACTGAAGTCAGGCATTCGCTTTCTCTGTCCGTTATGCCGCGGACTATTTGTCCAAAATCTCTATCCAATTATAGTTGCGCCCTGTATCTATCGTCTCGCGACGTGCGGAATAAAAAAGAGGTGACGGCATTGTGTCCACTCCGGCTATCATGATATCCTCCACGCCACACTGTTCCAACAGCCATCTGTTGGCATCCCAAAGATCTATGTGCCACTTCCCCGGTTGCAGGCAATTCCCTTCCCGGGATTCCGGCCAATGGCATGCAATACGCGTCATAGGGAAACCCTCTGCAGAAAAGCGTTCATACACCTCGTCACCTACTTCAAATGACTGCAACGAGATACCTGGGCCTATGATTGCCGAAAGGTTGGAACCGGTGGACCCCATCTTCTCTATCGTCTTCTCTACAATTCGCTGTACAGTACCCTTCCACCCGGCATGAATGGCTGCAACCTTGCGCATATACCGGTCATATAACAATACAGGAATGCAATCGGCCGTTTTAACAGCAAGGCACAAACCGGGTACATCTGTAAAGACAGCGTCAGTATCCTCGGGACGGCAACAGGAAGAAACGTATGCCACATGATCAGAATGTGTCTGGCGAGGCAAAGCCAAAGGATGGCCATGACCGTAAGCGCGGGCCTCATCGAGTTCCTCTCCTTTTCCTGTAGAAGCGGCTTCAAGCCAAGAAGGTGTGTCGTATTTTATCATAATACCAGCATTGCTCCATGTCGGTCTGCCTGTCATCCGGTGCATGACATTGAGACAACATATTGCACCAAACCTACTTCACCTTATCTGCCTTAATTTCCTTTATGCCTCCGGTACTCTGGAAAAACGAAACCCGGGTATCAGCCATCTTATCAAAAAGAACATTGGACAGCACCTCCTGATGACCAAACTGTGCAATAGGTGTCTCGTACTCAACAATTGTGCTTTGGGCATTGAATATCCTCACCTTGGACAATGCCGGGATATTGTAGTATACTGCACGTTGCAACTTGCCTTTCTTCTCTTCTACCTTTGCGTCTAATGAAGAGGCCGGCAATGTGCCTTCCTTGCGGATTTCTATATAGTAAGGTTCTCCAGACATGTCGTCCGAGTCAACCATACCTGACCATTTGGAGAAACGGAACAACACCAATTTGTCCACTTCCTCTGAAGGCACTATATCCAACACATAGTATATCTCGGAAATCTCCGTGCTGCCTAAAAACAGGCTGCCAAGGACACGCTGCTGTTCATCAAGGTTGTCAAGCATTAACTTCAGTTGTTCGCCATCCTTTGGTGAATTGTCTGCCTCGCCGCGAACCAGAGCGTCCCGACTTTCCCTTATGTCATAAATCTCTCTTGCTGCAAGTTCAGCCATCTTGGCGGCAGAACCGGCCTGCAACATCTCCCTGTTCATGTATCTGCGAGTATCCTCAAGGCTTATGCCTTTTTGTATCAACCTGTTTTCCGGAATTGGCGGGAGTTGCTCTTCAGAAACCTCTGTATTGATACCCAACAACAAGCCGTCATGACTAAGGCTGACCAAAGGAGCAACCGTACGGCTCTTCAGTTTCAGGCTATATGCCTTGTCCTTGTCGGGCAATCCATATGGGAACACATTTATTTCCTTAACTGACCAAGTTGTTGATGCCTGGACGGGAACATTCTGTATGCGCATATACTTGAACGCATACATATTGAATTCACCCGGAGTTACCGTCTTCTTTTCTGCCTTCACTACAACTCTCAAGGCTGTACGGGGAAGGAAATAGCTTACTCCCTCCAAAGTGGAACCAGGAACAAACTTCTCTATTTGTGTCTGTGCTGAATGCCCGATAGAATAAACAAGACACGCAAATAGCAAAACAGTCTTTGCTAAAGCCGATACTCTCTGTCTCATAAACGTGCGATTGTTCGTATTAGTTCGTTTTCACGACAAAGATACAAAAAATATCAAAACTACGGGCAACACACGCACAACTTTGAAGTTTTTTTAATACCTTTGCCTGACAACAGCATTAGATAGCCATTTTATATGAATACGATTCAAGTTCTGGATAAAGAATTTGGCCCCAGCATAACAGCTGCAGAGATACTAACTCAGGTCCGTCGCGTTGCGTCGGAAATCAACCGTGACTATCAAGGTGAGTCTCCCCTTTTCCTGGTGGTGCTGAACGGTGCTTTTATCTTCGCAGCAGATCTAATGCGTGAAATATCCTTACCTTCGGAAGTGTCATTCGTGAAACTGGCTTCATATGAAGGAACCTCTACCACTGGAACTGTACGAGAGGTAATCGGACTGAACACAGACATTACCGGACGTCCGGTGATTATTGTGGAGGACATTGTGGAAAGCGGCATTACCATGGCCCACATGATAGACACCTTGAAAAAGCAGAATCCCAAGAGCATTGATATATGCACATTATTACTGAAGCCTCAAAAAATGGAGGTGAAACTGGACATCCGTTATGTCGCTATGGAAATACCCAACGACTTCATTCTTGGCTATGGCCTTGACTACAACGGATTGGGACGAGGGCTAAAGGACATATATACGCTGAAAGGATAAGGACATCCGCCAAACCCTTTAACCAGCACACAACAGACAAGCGACACAAAGCACAGACAACATATACAATAGCAATAACTACAACAAACAAAACTTTATCTTATGAAGAACATAATCATCTTCGGTGCTCCCGGTTCTGGCAAGGGCACATATAGCGATGAAATAGTGGCAAAGTACAACATGGGACACATCAGTACCGGTGATGTACTCCGTGAGCAGATAAAGGCTGGTACAGAATTAGGCAAGACCGCACAGGGCTACATTGACAATGGCCAACTGCTGCCTGATGAACTGATGATTGACATCCTGGCCGACGCTTACGACAAGTTTCCTGCCGGCAAAGGTGTTATCTTTGACGGTTTCCCACGCACTATCCCACAGGCTGAGGCATTGAAGAAGATGCTGGCCGAACGCGGACACGACATGGGCATGATGATTGAACTTGTAGTAGAAGAGGAGGTACTGATGGCCCGTCTGCTGAACCGCGCCAAAGTACAGGGCCGTGCCGACGACAACGAGGAGACTATCAAGAAGCGCTTTGCCGTGTACCACTCACAGACAGCCCCCCTGTCCGAATGGTTCGCAAAGGAGGGCATCCGCAACACCTTCTCATGGGCCGAGTTGGGCAGCAAGGAGGGCATGCTGGAAGCAATCTTCAAGACCATCGACGAGCAAGCATAAGGGAAACTGAGAACGGATATTCCGAAAACTCGGATTACTCCGGAGACATACGATACCAACAGGGGACGCAGCGTGCTGCGTCCTCATTATCCTATCCAATCACTCGGCACGAAAAGTCCGAAAACACAAACAATGGAAAGCAACTTTGTAGACTACGTGAAAATAGTGTGCCGCTCAGGAAAGGGCGGACGTGGTTCCATGCACATGCACAGGGCCAAATATGCACCTAACGGTGGACCCGACGGAGGCAACGGAGGACGTGGCGGACACGTGATATTGCGTGGCAACCACAACTACTGGACTTTGCTGCACCTGAGGTACGACCGTCACATATTTGCCACCCACGGAGAGAACGGAGGCAAGAACAAGTCCACAGGAGCAAACGGTGAAGACCGCTACATTGACGTACCTTGCGGAACCGTAGTCTATAACGCAGAGACTGGAGAATACATCTGCGACGTCAAGGAAGACGGACAGGAGGTGATATTGCTTAAAGGCGGTCGAGGCGGTCTGGGCAACTGGAATTTCGCCACCTCCACAAATCAGGCTCCAAGATATGCACAACCCGGCGAGCCTATGCAGGAGATGACCGTCATCATGGAATTGAAACTGCTGGCCGATGTGGGACTTGTGGGTTTCCCCAATGCCGGCAAGAGCACACTGCTGTCAAGCCTTTCCAGTGCCAAGCCAAAGATTGCAGACTACCCTTTCACCACCATGGAGCCGTCCCTGGGCATAGTTTCCTACCGCAACGGGCAGTCTTTCGTGATGGCAGACATACCCGGCATCATCGAAGGTGCAAGCGAGGGCCGCGGACTGGGTCTGAGATTTCTAAGGCACATAGAACGAAACTCCCTGCTCCTGTTCATGGTACCCGGTGACACCGATGACATCAAGAAGGAGTACGAAATACTGCTTAACGAGGTGTCTACCTTCAATCCCGAACTGATGGACAAGCAACGCATACTGGCAGTAACAAAGACAGACCTGCTGGATGACGAGTTGCAACAGATGCTTTCGGAAGACCTGCCTACCGACCTGCCGGTTGTATTCATTTCTGCCGTAACACAAAAAGGAATAATGGAACTGAAGGACCTTCTTTGGAAGGCACTGAATGCCGAGAGCAACAAAATAGCAGCCATAACACACGAGGAGAGCATCGTGCACCGCAACAAGGACATCAGCCTGCTACAACGCGAAATGCAGGTTGAGGGCGAGGACGAAGATATAGAGTTCCTGGACGAAGACGAATACGAGATAGAGGACTACGAGGAAGAAGAGTGGGACTAATTTACTCCCTTTAGCTCCTTTAACTCCTTTAGCTCCTTAAACTCCTTTAACTCCTTAAAACCAAAAAAGGTGGATGTGCCTGAGCACACCCACCTTTATTGTATGATAATCTGAGTTTACAGCTTGTCGTTAGAACCGAGCACATTCATGATCTTGTGAATGTACATCTTCTTCATGTTCTCGCGAGCGGGCTTCAGATACTGACGGGGATCAAAGTGACCGGGGTTCTCTGCGAAGTGCTTGCGGATAGCAGCAGTCATAGCCAGACGAGAGTCAGAGTCGATATTGATCTTGCAAACTGCGCTCTCAGAAGCCTTGCGGAGCTGCTCCTCGGGGATACCTACTGCGTCGGGCAACTGGCCACCGAACTTGTTGATGGTGTCAACCTCGTCCTGAGGAACTGAAGAAGAACCGTGGAGAACGATGGGGAAGCCGGGCAGCTGCTTCTCGATCTCAGCCAGGATGTCGAATGCCAATGGAGGAGGAACGAGCTTGCCAGTCTGAGGATCCAGAGTGCACTGTTCACGAGTGAACTTGTAAGCACCGTGGCTGGTACCGATAGAGATAGCCAGAGAGTCGCAACCTGAACGTGTAGAGAAGTCAACAACCTCCTCGGGCTTTGTGTAGTGAGAAACTGCAGAAGAAACCTCGTCCTCAACACCAGCCAATACACCGAGCTCAGCCTCAACGGTTACGTCGTGAGCGTGTGCATAGTCAACAACCTTCTTTGTCAGAGCGATGTTCTCCTCGTAGGGGAGGTGAGAACCGTCGATCATAACAGAAGAGAAACCGTTGTCGATACACTCCTTACAGATCTCGAAGCTGTCACCGTGGTCGAGGTGCAGAACAATCTGAGGATTCTCGCAACCCAGCTCCTTAGCGTACTCTACAGCACCCTGAGCCATGTAGCGCAGGATAGTACCGTTAGCATAAGCACGAGCGCCCTTAGACACCTGCATGATAACGGGAGACTTGCACTCTACAGCAGCCTGTACGATAGCCTGCATCTGCTCCATTGTGTTGAAGTTGAAAGCGGGGATAGCGTAGCCACCTGCTACAGCCTTGGCAAACATTTCACGGGTGTTCACCAGACCCAATTCCTTGTAACTTGTCATTTTTGTAATTGTTATTAAAGGGTTTTGGTAATATTATAATTATACTCAATTTGCTTTCACGAGATACACCACTACAGGCAGATGGTCGCTGTATCCATCAAGCCATACGCCACGGGAGTGTGTGCGCTTGGGAGTTCCCTTGTATGCTCCTTCGCTCTGCAACAGATAGTCACGCTTGAATATCTGGTATGAATGCAGAGTGAGGGTATTGTATGTATTGGCCTTGTATTCCTCTATCAGACTGCGGCCCATGACTATCTGGTCAAAGAGGTTCCATGCTCCCTGATAACTCAGGGTTCCCTGTCCCTTCTTGCGCAGGATGTCCCACCATGGGTTATAGAAATCGCCCTTTTCCACCTCACTTACCTTACGCCTTGCTCCGAGGCACTCGGCCATAGAGGCATTGTCGGGGTCGTCGTTCATATCTCCCATTACTATTATATGCTGACTGGGGTCTGCCTCGCCAATGCTGTCGGTAAGAGCACGCACCTGACGTCCGCCATATTCGCGGAAGATCCCTTCTGCAGAACGGCTGGGCCAATGGCACACCACCACAGTAACGTTCTCACCGGCCAACTTACCCTGCACGCAGAAGAACGGACGTGTACGGCGTACTGTATCGCCGTTTTCGTAGACATAATCCTTGTTAAATGCCTTAGTGACTTGAAAAGCACGCGGATTGTATATCAAGGCACAATCCACTCCTCGCTTGTCCGGTCCCTCGATATGGACATAGCGATAACCGCGCTTCTTCATTTTTGGCTGGGCCATAAGGTCGTCCAACGCCTTGGAGTTCTCCACCTCACTGACACCTATGATGCTGGCGCCGTAGGGAAGTTTGTCCGTTCCGAGTTCACATATTACACGGGCCATGTTGGCCAACTTATGCTCATACTTGACTTTGGTCCAATGATACGAACCGTCGGGCAAGAACTCCCAGTCGTTCTTTCCCTCATCGTGACATGTATCGAAAAGGTTCTCCAAATTATAGAATGCCACCGCATGCATCTGCAATTTGCGCTCTTGGGCAAGCACCTGAACAGAAACTGCCAGCACAAATATGCACAACAGGCAAGAAAACACTTTCTTCATTATATATATTTAGATTTTACTCTATATCTTTATACACATCGGGATACTATAATCCATAATAATCACGCAGTGCAAAGTTAATGTTTTTTTACATAAGTCGTATGCTTTTGCCTAAAAAAAAGAGGAGAGCAAACGTATTTACAGATAATTTTACGAACTTTGTGCGTGATAAAATACCATTTAAACTTTAACCAAGCATTATGAAAAGAAAGTTTCAACTAACGGCTCTTGCCCTGCTGGCAACTACGTGTGTCTGGGCCCAAAGCAGCACAGAGTCGGAGGCGGATTCTACCATCATGACTATCGATGCCGGCGATTTCACCATTTCAGAGTCGCAACTCGGTGAAGACGACGACATGACTTCCGACGTCATCCAGGTGGGTTCTTCCAACAACCTTTACACCAGCAATATCGGTTGGACATGGAGTGCGGCACGATTCAAGTTCCGTGCCTTGGACAACAAGTACAACGATGTCTACATCAACGGTGTGCAGGCAAACCAGGTGGAGAACGGACGTTTCCAGTATTCCAACATCGGTGGCATGAACGATGCTGCTCGAAACAAGGACGCGGCAAATCCATTTGAGAGCAACGCCTTTGCCATGCCCGGCCTGGGAGGTGCCACCAACTACGACTTCCGCGCCTCAAGCATGAGCACCGGCAGCAAGATTACTCTTAGCGGCCTGAACCGCAACTACACCCTGCGAGGCATGTTCTCGCACGGCACCGGCCTCAACAAGAACGGTTGGGCATTCTATGGCTCGCTGGCATATCGCTGGGGCAACATGGAAACTGCTGCCGTGGACGGAACATTCTACAACAGCCTGTCATACCTGCTTTCCGTACAGAAGAAGTGGGAAAACGGCCACTCTCTGAACCTGGCCACATGGGGCAACCCCACAGAGCGCGCACAACAGGGTGCAAGTACCGACGAGGCATATTGGCTGGCCAACGACCGCCAGTACAATCCCTATTGGGGCTACCAGAACGGCAAGAAGAGAGCCAGCCGAATAGTAAATGACTATGCTCCCACAGCATTGCTGACATGGGACTACCAGATTAAAGACAACATGAAGCTGACAACCAGTGCCATGGTGCGCTACCAGTTGTACAGCAGCACCAAACTGGATTACAGCGGAACTAACCCTGCTCCTGACTACTGGAAGAACTTCCCTTCCTACAACTACGACGTGTGGGGAGAGACCGACGGCAGCAACAATAACTGGGATGCCTACAATTCCGCCAAGGAATACTGGCAGAGCGGTCCGCAGGCACGCCAGATAAACTTTGACGAACTTTACTTTGCCAACCAGCAACTGAACAAGACCGGCAACGATGCCATCTATTGGATCCAGGCCCGCCACAACGACCATCTGACCGCATCGTTGGGAAGCAACTTCAACTGGACCATAGACAAGACCAGTAAGTTCAATGCCGGTATCCAGCTCAGCAGCACCCAGGGTATGCACTACCAGACTCTGGAAGACATGCTCGGCGGCGAGAACTTCCACAATATTGACCGTCATCTTGTGGGCACATATCAGGAAACTGACCCAAAGGCCGACTATGACCTGAAGAACCCCGGACGTACAGTGAAAGAGGGCGACCGCTATGCCTACGACTACGACATAATGGTGCAGAAGTTCAATGCCTATGCCGCATACACCAAGACTATCGGCATAAGTTACAACTACATTGCCGCACGCATGGGTGGCACCCGCATGTACCGCGACGGCAAGATGCAGAACGGTCTCTTTGCAGAAAACAGTTACGGCAAGAGCGGTGTGGCCGGATTCCTGGACGGCGGTGTAAAACTGTCCAGCACCATGAACCTGGGCAATGGCCACAGCCTCACCCTGGGAGGCGGTTTCGAGGCCAAGACTCCCAATGCACGCGACGCATTCATCTGCCCCGAGAAGATGAACGATTTCGTGCATAACCTGAAGAACGAGAAGATAGCCAGTGCCGAACTCAGTTATGGAGTGAACAACAGTTGGCTCCGCCTGAACCTGACCGGATACTACAGCTACAAGTACGACGGCACAGAATGGTCTTGCTTCTACGACGACAACGAAAGCAGTTTCGTGTACGTAAGTTCACAGAACATAGCCAAGCGCAACTATGGTGTGGAACTTGGTGCCAAGTTCAAGGTTACAAGCAACTTCGACATCACCCTGCTGGGCACATACTCTGAGGCCGAAATCGTGGGTAACACCGATGTGGACTATATGCTCTCCGACAACGGCAAACTGAAACGTACTACCTGCTTTGCCGACGGCATGCGCGAAAGCGGCACTCCCCTGGCAGCGGCAAGCCTGGCACTGAACTACCGTGTAAACGGCTGGTATCTGGGACTGACAGGCAACTACTACGACCGCATCTACCTGAGCTATACACCCGTTACACGTTTGCAGAGCGTACAGGAACTTTGGGCTGCCAACAACTACGGCGGTGCATTCATAGATGTTGACGGAACTCCCGTATATTCCATCCCAGAGCAGGCACAGGGCAACGGCGGTTTCGTACTGGACGCCTCTATAGGCAAGCAGTTCTATCTGGGCAAGAACCCCTTGAGCGTCAACCTCAATCTGAGCAACATCACCAACAACACAAGCCTGTGCACCGGCGGTTACGAACAGAGCCGTGCCAACTACAGCGTGAACGACGGTGAGATGTCCAGCCGTACATACAACTTCCTGAAGAACCCCAAGAAGTACTACGCTCAGGGCTTCAACTTCATGCTGAACATAAACTACCGTTTCTAATTTAATATATTATAAGGTATCATAAGACATGAAAAAACTTAATATATACACGGCACTGCTAATCGCTGCACTCGGTCTTGGCTCTTGCATGAACGAGGATTGGCAGGCTCCCGACTTCGGCGACAACCCTCCCTACGGCAACAATGAGATTATCCCCAGCACAAGCAACAAGATAACCATTGCCGACCTGAAGGCAAAGTATGCCAACGTTTTCTCCTCCAACGGGTACAAACTCATTGAGGAGGACCTGCAGTTGCATGCCGTAGTGAACGGTAACGACCAGGGAGGCAACCTGTACAAGCAGATTTCCATCCAGGACGAGACCGGCGGCATCATCGTGGGCATTAACGGCACAGACCTGTACGCTTTCATGCCCGTGGGACAGAAGATAGTGATAAACCTGAAAGGCCTGTACATCGGTGCCTATGGCAAGATGGCACAACTCGGTTCGGAATACAACGGCGGCATGGGACGCATGGACCTGAATGTATGGAAAGAGAGCGTGCGCCTGGTGGACGACGAGGTGAAGGTCATTACCCAAACAACTGAAAACGATGTGGTGAAGTACGACACCACTACTGTGGAAATGACCGCCAAGGCCGACACCATCGCTTTCAGCGCTCCGCAAGACTACAACTCCATGATTGGCCGCATAGTAAAACTGAGCAACGTGGAAATTTCCGGCGAAGGTACACAGACCCTGGCTCCGGAAGACGGCAGTGTGCGACTGACAAGCAACTGCGCCAACCGCGACATCAAGGGTGCCGGCAGCAGCATAGTCCTGCGCACAAGCACATACAGCGACTTCGCTTCACGCCCCATCCCCACAGGCAAGGTGGACATCTACGGCGTATGTACCATATACAACGGCACATGGCAGATACTGATGCGCACCAACAGCGACCTGGTGGAGCACGAGAGCAAATAAAACCTAATACATACAAGTAACAACACAAAACACATTCATATATGAATAAGATTTTTAAAACCATGATGCTTGCCGCCGTCACCGCTTTCGGTATGGCAAGTTGTGAGGACGTTCCCGCTCCTTTCGTTGAACCTGAACTGCCGGGCGATGGCGGAGGAGAAGAGATTACACTGCCTTACACAAGCGCCAACCTCAAGGATGGCTTTGAAGTATATACCCCCACCGGTATGGCGTGGAGCCTGGGCAACACATACGCAAAGGCTACGGGATACAACAGTGGTTCTACAACCGCTTCCGAGACATACCTCATCACCCCTGCCATTCCCCTTGGCGATGCTGAGCAGGTGTACGTGGATTTCAACTACGTCATAGCCTACACCAACTCTCTGGGACTGGAAGAGGGACATCAGGTTCTCGTTTGCACAGAATACGACAGTGCCGACCCTGCAAAGTCAAATTGGGTGAAACTGCCCTTCGCTCCCAAGGAACGTGAGGACCGCAATTCATGGGACATGTATCCTGCCAACACAATGAGCATCCCTGCCGAGTTCCTGGGCCAGACCATCCGCGTTGCATTCCTGTACAAGTGTAACAGCAACAGCGCTTCCACATGGGAACTGACCAACCTGAAGGTTTCTACCGAACCCGGTGGCGAAGTGACACCCGACACTCCCGACACTCCCACGGATGGCGGTACATGGGACAAGCCCTACACCGTTGCCGAGGCTATTGCCAACCAGACCGGCAAGGAGGTTTGGGTGCATGGTTATATCGTAGGTTCAATTCCCGAGAATGCAGGTTCTACCGTTCTTGAGAACATGACCTTCACCGCCGATGGCGCACACTACACCAACCTCTGCATAGCGGACATTCCCAACGAGACCAACTATGCTAACTGCGCTCCCGTACAGTTACCTTCCGGCTCTGATGCCCGCGCAAATCTGAACCTGAAGGAAAATCCCACCATGTTGGGCGTTGAGGTTTGGCTGAAGGGCAAAGCCACCAAGTACTGCGGTGCTCCCGGCCTTAAGGAAATCAGCAAGTACACCCTTACCAAGCCCACTGCCGACGACGACAATAATGCCGGTAACACACCTGCCGAAGGTGCCAAGGGCGACGGTTCTCTGGAGAACCCCTTCAACGCTGCCGCTGCCTATAACTACGCCGCTGCCCTGCCCGCAGGCCAGGAAACACCGGAGAAGTTCTACGTAAAGGGTATTGTTTGCCAGAGCAGCAAGATGGACATCAGCGTGAAGTACAATAACGCTACTTTCCACATCTCTGAGGACGGAAGCGCAAACGGCACACAGTTCCTCATCTTCCGCACCAAGGGTCTGAAGGGAGACGACATCAAATCCGAGGACGACGTTCAGGTTGGTGATGAAGTGGTAGTACGTGCTTCACTGGTGAACTACATGGGCAACACTCCCGAGACAGCACAGGGTGGTATCATCTATTCACAGAAGCGCAACGGCCAGGACCTGGGCGAAGGCGGCGGTGAGACTCCTGATGATGGTGAAGACACCCCCGACACTCCCACAGAAGGCAACATACTGGAGAACGGCGACTTCGAGCTCTGGGACGGCAATGTGCCCACCAACTGGAAGAGCGCATCCACAGCAGGCAGCGCGAGCATAACACAGAGCACCGAGGCACACGGCGGAACATACGCTGCAAGCATGGGCTACGCAGATAAGTCCAACAAGCGTATGGCATACAAAGAGACAACCCTGCCTGCTGGTACATACAAATTCACCTTCTATGCTAAGGGCACAGACACAACAGAAGGCAGCAAGTGCCAGACACGCACAGGCTACGTTCCCGTGAAGGCCGATGGCACTGTCGGAACTTATAATTATGGTGACTATATAGACCTTAGCGCAACTGAGTGGACACTGGTAGAACACGAGTTCACCCTGACAAAGGAAACCACCCTCTGCCTTGTAATCATGTCGCCCAAGGGAACAAGTTACCACACCTCACAGAACATCCTTGTGGACGATGCTTCATTGGTAAAGGTCAACTAAAAGAAGAACCATACCCCACTTTCCCGCCGCCAAGCCACTCGCTTGGCGGCTTTTTTATAACTTTGTCACGTAAAAGTTTGGTCGTGAAGATAAAATGCCGTATCTTTGCACTCCGAAATAGCACTCCATTACACCTGTATAGTTACCAACTATATAAAACCTGATAATAATAAATAATAAAAGATATGAAAAAAGGACTTCATCCCGAGAATTATCGTCCCGTTGTGTTCAAGGACATGAGCAATGGCGACATGTTCCTGAGCCGTTCTACCTGCAAGACAAACGACACCGTTATGTTCGAAGGTCAGGAATACCCCGTAGTAAAGCTGGAAATCTCTAACACCTCTCACCCCTTCTACACAGGTAAGAACAAGTTGGTGGACACCGCTGGTCGCGTGGACAAGTTCATGAGCCGCTACGCAAAGACCCGCAAGTAATCGGATTTGCATTAGGCTTAGCAAAGAAATTCACAGGAAGATGTGTCATAAATCATGGCACATCTTCTTTGTATCCACACATCATACCCAACAAATGACTGAAAGAAGAAGACTACATTGCCGTATGCTGCGTCTGGCACTGATATGCTGCGCCTGCCTTTATCTTGCTTCGTGCGACAATGACATTCCGGAGCCTGACAAACCGGTTCCAACCGTAAACGAGAATGCCAACCACCCAGGCATAGCCGAGGCCGCACGCATGGAAATACCACGGTTGAAGGAAGGGACATACGACCAGTTCATAGTGAAAAGGGCAAAACTGAGAGACAATGGCAACGAGATGTTCGTAAACTTTTGCATGGAGTACGACCAACTGAAGAAGGCCACCCGATGGACAGCATTCCGTTGGGACATAGACAACACCTACGACAGCAACTGCGGACGAACTGGCAGTTTCAAAACCGACACCGACGTGCCCAGCCAGTACCGTGTGGGAAGCGGCACGTTCAGAGGATACCAGCGTGGCCACATGCTGGCCAGCGAAGACCGCCAATGTTCGGCCTCGGCCAACTCGCAGACATTCCTGATGACAAACATACATCCGCAACTGGGCCGCTTCAACGGCTACGACGACAACGGCAGCTATGTATGGGTCAATGCCGAAGGATTTGTCAGAAAACTCTACCAGGGCTGGACACGTGCCAACAATGCCACAGACACCATATACGTGGTGAAAGGCGGCACCATAGACAAGAGCACACAGATAATGGGATATACGAGCAACAGCAGCACCAGCGGAATCATTGTGCCCAAGTACTTCTACATGGCCATGCTTTACAAGACCGGCAAGTCACAGACACAAGGCGGATACAAAGCCATAGCCCTGTGGATTCCGCACAACGAAGGCAACACCACTGACGGAAAGAGCATAGCACAGAAATATGCCATCAGCATAGACAAACTGGAGGAATACACCGGCATAGACTTCTTCTGCAATCTGCCTGACCATTTGGAAAAGGTGGTGGAGGGTTCCTGCAACCTGGCAGCATGGGGATGGCAGTAGCACGCCTCTAAATTGTCACCCGGGACAACAAGGACGAGTCACCGAGGGTGACAAGGGCGAGTCACCGAGGGTGACAGGAGCGAGTCACCCGGGAGGACAAAAACACACCCTCACGATGCCTCTTCCAAAACCTCAAGACCGATTGGGGATTATACTTTGATAGCCCTTAGAAACACCAATGGATGCGGTTTGATGTTTAGCGGTCAAACAATATATAAAAAAAGGAAGCCTTCATGGCTTCCTCGTTACGGGTTGCAGATATTTGTCTGCAACCTTTTTTGTTTCCTTGTTGAACTCCTTGGTTTGAAGCGTCCAGGATATGGTGGTATCATCCTGTGAAAGCGATGCCTTTATCAAAGGAAGGAAGTCTGCTTCGGAGCATATCATCTGCATTGTGTCTGCCATCTCCGAAGTCCAAGATTGGAACGCATCCTGACTTTTCAGGAATTCCTTCACATCGGGACGAGCGACAATGCGGACGAAACGCCAATCCAGGCTGTAGAGCCTGACATCGCTGTCCTCCACTGGTCCCAAGTATGTACGGTTCACACATATCAGCGTATCATTTCCCTGAGGCATGAGTTTCATCTCCACGAAAGAACTCTCGCTGGTACGGACATACAGATAGTCTTCGGTAAGCGCCTCAAGTACCACCTGGTCGTTAAACCTGTTCTTTACTCTGGCATTCATATTGTTCTCTATGAAATCTATGCAATCCAGACGGTTGTTCCTGGTCATCAAAGGCAGGACAGAATCGGGCAGTTGTGCAAACACGTCCTTCATCCGCACCTGAGCGACGGAAGGAACGGCCACGAGGAAAAGGAAGGACAGCAGAAGTATCTTTCTCATATCTTGGTCAATCATTACATACAGTACCCAAATACAGGAACAGCAGGCCCAGCAGGACAAGAACGAGGTCCACGGCCTTGCTCTTCAGGTTCCGCTCGTGGAACAGGAAGGCTCCCATCATGAAACTTACTATCACGCTGCCACGGCGCACCATGCTGACTACGCTTATCATGGCATCGTCCAATGACAGGGAATAGAAGTAGGCCAGGTCTGCCGCACAGATGAACAGGCTTATGAAGGGTATGGTCCAACGCCATTGGAACTTGGTTTCGGGCTGTCCCTTCCACCTCTCCAGCATTATCACAACGAGCATTATGCCCAACTGGTAGAAATTGAAATAGCTTTGCACCGTCAGTCTGTTCAGTCCCAGACCTCCGTCCTCGGGCGAAGACATCAGGTATTTGTCGTACAGACCGCTACATGCTCCCAACAGGGCAGCGGCAACAAGGCACAGTGCCCAGCGGTTGCGCATGAAGTCTATGCCTTCCTTCTTTCCACCCAACTTAAGCAGCAGGAAGGAACTGAGGGCCAGAAGAACACCTGTCCACTGGAAGAGGTTTAGTCGTTCGCCGAAAAGGAACATCGCACCCACCAGAACCAGCATGGGACGGGAAGCATTGACTGGACCCACTATGGTCAGAGGCAGATGCTTCATGGCATAATATCCGCATATCCAGGAACTGAGTACGATGAATGCTTTCAGTACGATATACTTCTGCACCTCCCATCCTCCGAAGGGAGCATACCAGATCATGGGCAGGAATATGATGGACGAGAACAGGCAGTTTAGCAACAACACCGTAAGCACGGCATTGTCCCTCAAGGACTGCTTCTTGAACACATCATAGAAACCCAGCAAAGTGGCGCTGACAAAGGCAAACAATATCCACATATCCTATCCTACATTTATTATATCTCATGTCAATACAGCACCTCCACCAGAAAGAGGGCTTTTCCAGGCACACTGTCGCCGGCACGGCAACGGTCTTTTGCTTCGATGACACTACGGAGCTGTTCTATAGTCATTCGTCCGCGGCCCACCTCCATCAGCGTTCCCACTATGGCACGCACCATATTGCGCAGGAAGCGGTTGGCAGTGACGGTGAAACGCCACTGGTCCTCTCCCACCCTGTCCCAACGGGCCTCTGTAATGGTGCAGTCGTTGGTCTTGGTGTCTGTATTGACCTTGGAAAAGGACGTGAAGTCCTTGTACTCCATCAGCACACGGGCCGCGCGGTTCATGAGTTCAAAGTCGGGATTGCCGTACACCTGCCAACTGTATGAACGCAGAAACGGGTTCTTGTCCAAATGCACATAGTAATGGTATGTCCTGGATTTGGCAGAGAAACGTGCGTGCATGTCGTCAGCGACAGGCTCCACATGCTGCACCGCAATGTCTCGGGGCAGGAGTTTGTTCAGTTTGTATACCAACTGAAGGCAATCCAGCACCTCGTCGTGATCGAAGTGGGCTATCATCTTGCGTGCATGCACTCCAGTGTCGGTACGGCCAGCCCCCACCACCTCCATGGGTTTGCGCATCAGAGTGGAAAGGGCCTTCTGCAGTTCCTCCTGCACAGTAACGCTGTGTGGCTGTATCTGCCATCCATGGTATGCAGTACCGTCGTATGAAAAGGTGATGAAGTAGCGCATCGGCAAGTATTGGTTATCTTATGTATAGCCTGCCGTTCTGTATAAAGACACCTTTGGTCTTGGCTGGGTTTACCCTACGTCCGGTCAGGTCGAATACCTTATGCACCACAACCTCGTGTGAAGTTCCGGTAATATCGTCTATGCCTGTCACGGCAGGAACACCCACAACCTTAACGTCCCTGATTTCCCAGCCATAGCATGCATCTGCATTGCTGGTATAGTGGAACGCCAGTACTATCTGCCTACCGGCAAAGACATCAAGGCTGATTGTACCCGAACTTGACTCTGGCGTCCAACCGGAAGCCGGTGCAACGGGGAAGTCAACATCCAGAGTTTCCCATGCCGTTTCCTGAGGAGCATCGCAATAGTCATCGGTTACGAGCACACTGAAATATACGTCCTTGACATCAACTCCGACATTGAAACCAGTCTGGTGTACGAACTCCAACTTGGCAGACTTGTAATCCGTCAGGTCCACATCGGCAAGGAGATAGTTGTCTGCAACCTTACCCATGCTGTATGCGTTTGCCACTGCTCCATACTTGCTGTCGCTACGCCACAGGGTTCCCTCAGTGCCATCGGGCTTGACATCACGGAATATGCCCAGGCTTCCGGTCATCGCCTCGTCGACAATGTCAACCGTCTCCTCGGGAACAACTGTTGATGCTCCTTCTATAGTGAAGGCATAGTCTACACTGTCGCCCCAGACATACTCACAAAGGTTGGGGAAGTCTACAAACGGATTGCGGTTGCCCTGTATGCCATATACAGCCTCGTTACGTGCAATCTCTATCTCGTCTACAGGATCCTGGCGAGACCATCTAAGCACCATTTCCATTGTCCAATCGTTGAACGTTGGCCACTGGTTGTTCTCCAACTGGTCAAGGCCATTGCTTCGCCATGTCAGGTCGCTATAACATGTAACCATGTACATGTAGGTACGGGCAAAGTCACCCTTCCACTTGTCTTCGGGTTCCCATACCTTGTTGCTCACCTCATTGCAGTTGCCTATCTTGATGCTGCCATTGTCGTAGGAAATGTTACGTGTCACCTCTCCCATGGCATAGTTGCTCTTCTTGCTGTTCGCCTCACTGTCGCTGGGCATCAGATTGAACAGGTCAAAGTAAGCCTGAACCTCACTGCCTCCCCACCAACTCTTGGCAAAAGAGTGTTCGATATTCATGCCACTCGGCGCCTTGTTAACCGTTGTAAACTGGCGGCGGTTGGTGCTGTATCTGTCTATACAGTAGTTGTCTGCCGTGCGGTCGGTAACATAGAAACCGCTCCACGTACGTCCATCGCCACCACCATATCCCAACACGGAAGCCGTGCGGATGATGTCATGCAGGGCAGACTTCAAAGCTGCCTTGCTCTTTCCGTTTGCCTTGTCGTAATATCCGTCAGGAAAAGCGGCCGATACAAATTGTACAACAGCGCACAACGACCACACAAATACTGCAAGTCTACATTTCATTATTCCTGCTCCTCCTTCTCGTTGGCGTTGATAACCTCAAAATCCACATACTCTGCTTCGCGGGCCTTGCGGGCTGCTTCCTCTGCCTTCTTCTGCTCACGCTCGAACACCTTGGTATAGTGCTTGGTACGAAGGGCCAGGAACATATCGCTAAGGCCATAGTAGATACACGTCGCACCCAATATCTTGAACAATGTGGCGGCAGCCTCACTGGTATGCGTAACACAATATGCGCCCACACCTATCAGAACAAGAGGCATGAACATAAGTAACCATGAAAACGGTGACACCTTGCGGTTTACAAACATGGAAAGGAACTGGTTGATGCCGGCCAGCAACAACAGGAAACCTATCAGGAACACAAGGTAAGTTACGAAGTTATCGGGATACATTATCAGGTATACACCCAACATAATACTGCCTATCGACATCAAGGGAAAGGACGGACGAACTATCGCATTCCTGCTAAGTTGACCATACAGATAGGCAATTACGCCGAACACTCCAGGCAACAGGAACAGCAAACCTATCAATTTGACTATCAAAGCAGGCATCTGCTCTGCATTGAACAGCAAAAGCAAGCCTACCAACAATGAGCACAATGAGCGAAAGATATAACTACTTATCAACTTCATAACATCTATTCTCTAAGATTAAACATCAAATAATTCTCCCTTACAAGGTACAAAGGTACAATAAAAAGATGACAAAGCAATCGTTTAGACTAAAAAGCTACATCAAAGTGTGTAAGCATCCGAACAGAGAGAGCAAGAGGAAGTTCTCCCAAACTTCCCCCACAAACGCAAAGGAGTCCTTCGGAACATTCTCCAAAGGACTCCTCTTCTCTAAAAACGGCGGCTACCTACTCTCCCACGGGTGTGCAGTACCATCGGCGCGGACGGGCTTAACTTCTCTGTTCGGAATGGGAAGAGGTGGAACCCCG
>JAGAQH010000030.1 GCA_017622815.1 Bacteroidaceae bacterium
ATATGTCTGAAAAATCTGTGGAAATTTGGGAAGCATCAAAAAGCAGCCGAAAAATGCTAAATTTTAGAATTTACTGATAATTAAAGGTTTATATTTGGTTATTTCTGATTATTCTTGGTTGTTAGAGGCTTCTAAATACAAAGATAGAAAGCATCACTTCCTATACTCACCACACTATTGGGGATGTTTATACTCGTCAGGCTGCTACAATCACTGAATGCCCGTCTTCCTATACGTTCAACTGTGGATGGTATTTTAAATGTTGTTAACTTAGACATTCCACTGAATGCGTAGTCCTTTATCTCCTTTATTTTTGTTTTTTCTATTGTAAAACTCGTGATATTATCACAACCCTCAAAACATTTACTTCCTATTTCTGTTATAGAACTGTCTAATGATACTTCTTGAAGATTGATACATTTGGAAAATGCATAATCCTCAATTATTTCAATCGTGGGTGGCAGAATCAAAGTATTCTTGTTCTCAGATTCTCTGATTCGCGAATAGCCAAACTCCCTTCCCTGTTGAGATTTCTGTGATTGGAATATAGCGTTAAAAGGAGTGCCGGAGAAAGCGTATTTAGGCATTTTCTTTATTTGTGTTTCACTTAAGTCGGCAAAGGTCAGGTTTTTACACCCATTAAAAATATAATTGCCAAATGTTTCAACAGATTGCGGCAGGGTAACTTCTTTTATTTTTGTACAATATTCAAAAGCACCTTCCTGTATTGCTTTTATGTTATTGCCAAATGCAATGGTTTCTAAGTTATATTCTTCTGCAGCAACCTCGTTGCCAGTGCCGGTCTTGTTGGCAAATGTTCTTTGTCTTATTTCTGTTATTCCATTTCCTATTGAAATGTGGCGTATGCCAGGGCATCCCATGAATGCCTGCTCTCCAAGGAATGTTGTTACGTCGGGAATTGTCAAACGCTCAATTTCCAAAGAATAGCATTGAGTGAATGCTCCGGAACCGATTGAAGTTACTGCCGAGATGTTGGGAAACGTCTTTAATTTATGACATTTGCCAAAGGCGTAATTTCCAATAAATGTAATTTTTGTTGCTTCGTTAAATACAACAGTTTCCAAATTTATGCAACCATAAAAAATAGAAGCAGGAATTTCCGTAGCCGTTTTGGGGAACGTAACTGTTTTTAGACTTGTACATCCTGAAAATGCTTCTGATTCATTGTTTTGCGACTTTATGGTTGCATTGCTAAGATCAATACTTTCTAACTTTGTGCAACCTGCAAAGCACCTGTATCCAACAGATGTAATTTGGCTAAAGTCGGTAGGATTAAACTCCAAAATTTTACATCCATAAAATGAATTGTTGCCTACAGATGTTACATTACTTAAATCTCCCGCGCTTTGTAATGAATAGCATCTATCAAATGACTGAATGCCTACTGCCGTAAGCTTTGAAGAAAATATAACTTTTTCTAATTTGCCACATGTACCAAAAACGTATTGGGGCAGATTACTGATATTGCTAAAATCGGGTACCGATTGTAGGGATGGACATCCGGCAAATGCGTGTTCGCGCAAAGTTTCTATACTGGAACTGCCTCTTGACGATACTTCCATTAAGTTGTCACAGTTTGAAAACGCATAGGAATTTATAGTCTTAATTGTAGAAGGCAAGCTTACTTTTTCCAATTTGTCTTCTTGGTAAAATGCTTTACGTCCAATGCCTGTGACTTTGTACGTAGCATTGTCGTATGTAACACTTTCTGGAATTGTTACCACACCAACGTATGTGTCTGTTGTAACATCGCCCGTTTTGAAGGTAACTTCTACCTCTTTGTTGGCACTTGAGGTAATGGTGTAGTATATGTTGTCCTTTTCAAAATCATAGGCCAATATACCCATGCAATATGCAAATAGAAGAATTAAAATTGTTGTAGATTTTCTCATAATGGTATGTTGTTTAGTGTGTTTATGCCGAAGGTTTGTTTTATTTGTACACGAACAGTTTCTTCAACCCTGTAAATTTCCCTGTTTATTCATAGAGGGTAAATGTAAGTATATCCAACGCGCGGTCAAGCCTCACTTTTGTCAAATATACACTTTGCATCGCAAATTTACACATTAAATTATTAATAAATGCAAAAATAACAAAAAATTGCCTTTCACTTAAAATGTTTTCACCCAAACGACAACAGGCACCATAGCACCACAAGGCGTTGACAGGCGTTGACAGCCATTTGCGCTCAGGGATATATTCGGATGGGGTATCCATGGGGGGATAAACTCATCCAACTGGGGAATTACTACTGCCAATCACGGATGTGCATATCGAACGGGAAACGGACAGCGTTCCCTTTCTGTTTGATAAGTTTGTTTGTATCTTTCTGAGGGAAAAGAGAATATAGGACAGGATGCCTTGGGGCTGCCCTAAGGGGGGGGCATAAATAGCGCAAAAAAGTTGCCGGAAAATTTGCAAAATGGGGGTGCATTGTTGTATATTTGCAGTGCAAAAACGGAAAACTGCGAGTAAGCGAGAGCAATCAAACTCGTTTGAATTGCCGAGCGGGAGCAGGTTCAAGACCGCGAAGCGGGGCTTAAATCACCGGAAATCCTTTCTGCAAGCAGAAAGGCAGAGGAAGGCCCGAAACAGGATAGCACAGGATAACCCAGGATAACCCCATAAGGGGGACCCGGGAGGGAAACAAGAAATTTAGCGTCAGACAACAGAAAGACCTGCCACCGACCACGTGTGCGGGGGAGGCATTGTGCGCCTTTGAAAAACGGGAAACGGAAAACTAATTGAACCAGAAACTTGAAACTACCAGAAACTTGAAACTTTATACAATATATTAAGCCTATGGAAAACACTTTTATTGCAGGAGAGAGGCCGGAGAGGGAGCAAATTCTGGCATTGAGCCAACAGTTGGCGGCTCTGAACAAGCAGGTGACAGAACTGAAAATGGCAGTGCAACAGGTGAGCCGCCAGCACAAGGGGGAAGAAAACAAGCAACGGCCGGAGAAGGCGGCTCCGGAGTTCAGCCACCTTATCCAGCACGAGCAGGCAGAGAAACTGCTGGCACGCCTGCACCAGTTGATAGACGGTTGCCGGGGAGCGGACGTGGGCAGTGTGCTGCTACACTGCGTGCAGAAAAACTATCTGACGCGCAGACCCACACGCAAGGAGTTCATGTCGGAGTTCGAACTGCTGGGTTCCTGGGCCTCCATCCACAAGTACATGGACGAGGGCAATCTGAACGCTCTGGAAAGAGCAAACAGAATATGCGTACTATAAAAACGGAGCCGAAGGTCGACGCCCGGAGGGGCCGCAAGTCAAAGGCGAACCGACGCAGGAAGCGAGAGCAGAAGCAAAATTTATTTTGATTATGCCGAGCAACAAGGAGGAAAAGACCGCGAAGCGGGATTAAACGGAAAACGGAAAACTATTAGGACATACCCCCTCCGCTCGTCCCCCTAACTTAGAGGGACAAAAGAAAACGGAAACCTGAAACCTGAACGGCGCGAGCCTCCGAGTACTCCGAGTTTCCGCCTTCATGCCGTTGACAGGAGTTGACAGAAGTTGACAGGGGTTGACATCAACCTGTGTCAACCTCTTTTTTTTGTTTTTGGCGGATTGCTGCAGTACCTTTGCAGAGCGAAAGGAAAAACACAGGATAATCCGAAAAAACCAGGAGAGCCTGGGACTACCTATAACTCAAAAAACTCTATTTTACTATGGAAAACACAATCCACTTCACCCCCGAGGTGAACATCCACGAGAGCGACAACAGCGTAAGAATCAACCTGAGCACACTAACCGGCGAGGAGCGCCGATGGCTGACGGAAATCTTCGGCAAGAAAGTGGCAGGCAGAATGAGTGTGGAGGGCGGCACACTGACATTCACGCCATACGCCTCCAACCCCCAGCAGAAAACGTTTCACAAAAGCGAGACCGTGGGACAGACAAAAGTGCAGGTAACAACAAAACTGGCAAAATTCTCCATCAGTCTGCCACGCACCACGAGCAAAGACATCATGTGCCTGACCCTAATGGAGGAGAACAACGGGGTGGTGCGCCGCCTGCGCGAGGGACTCTACGAAAGCATGATCCGCACCGAGGCACAAGGCATAACATCCACAGCGGAAATGACAGGAGGCATTGCAGCATGAAGCAGCCAGAACCGGACAACTGCATGACATACGTGCAGGGGGTGACCGACACCACACCCAAACCTCTTACACGACAGAGACTGGAGGCACTGCTGGACTCGGAGCAGACCAGAGAACTGGTACAGCGATGCCGTGCCGAGAAGGACGAAAACAGACAGAACCGGATAAAGGCAATGCTGCCGGCGGTGATGTTCAACGGACTGTTCTCGCAACAGAACTCGGCACGCTACATGACCTCTCCCACACGCACTAAACCCACACTCAGGGATGCGCCCAACTACATACCCTCGGGCCTGTATGGCGTGGACATCGACGAGGACTGCAACCCCAGGGAACTCTTCCGCAAGGCAGGAATGGCCATAAAGGAACGCCTGCGCATGCAACCGGCACAAGTGGTGGCCATGGCCTACGAATCGCCGCGGCGCGGACTGCGCCTGGTGGTGAAGCGACAAAGGGGACTGACCATAGCACAGGAGCAGGAACGCTGGGACCGGCTGCTGGGATTGCCATGCGACAAGAAGTGCAAGGACCTGGGGCGCCTGTACTTCCTCACCTCGCGAGAGCAACTGATATACTACAACCCCGAACTGCTCTTCCCCTCCACCCCACCGGCAAAAGAGGATTTCCCCCCGGACGAGGCCATTGCCATGCCAGACACCGCAACACAGGGGCTGACCATAGACAAAAAGACACCGGCCATGCACCTACCCCCGGCACCGGACATCACCCATTACGACGGCATACCCCTGGAAGACATCGTGGAGGAACTGCAACACACCGTGGGGGGAGGCGAGGCCATGCAGGGCAACCGCAACGCACAGGTCTTTGAGATGGCAGGACTGCTGCGCCACATAACGGGGCCCAACCACACGCTGTTGCACACCCTCATACCCACCTACGGGCTCTCGGCCCTGGAACACCAGCGAACCATAAGCAATGCTCTCAGACGCACACCACTGCCATACCTGCCACAGGACCTGCAAAGGGCCATAGAACGATTGAAGAGCCACACATCTGCCACACCGCAGACCACTGCCGGACACTATGGCGAAATGCCGCCAGCCATGCCAGCCATACTGCCACAGGCCATAGAATGTTTGATAAGCGCCACACCGCAGACGTCACGCCCTGCCGTAGCAATGGGAGTGTTCTCTCCGCTCAGAATACACCTGCACGAGGTGAGTTTCCACTATATCAACAATATGGACACCGAACCGGCCTTCATGAACCTGCTCATTGCCGGACAGACAGAGGGAAAGACCGCCATGCGGCAGCCCATAGACCACATACTGGCACCTATAGCACAGGCCGACAGGGACAGTCGCGAGAAGGAGGATGCATGGCGCGAAGAGTGCTCCACGCTGGGAGCCACAAAAAACAAGCCAAAGCCACCACGCATGCCCATACGCATAGTGCAGCCCGATATGACAAACCCGGCACTGGTAAAGCGCGCCAGGGACGCAGCGGGGGATTCGCTCTACACATATGCCGAAGAACTGGAAAAACTGCGCCGTCTGCAAGGACTGTCCGAGATAATACGCACGGCCTTCGACGTGGAGACATACGGACAGGAGCGTGTGGGAGCACAGTCGATAAGCGACGTGGTGAAACTGAGATGGTGCTTCAACGTGTCCACCACGCCACACACGGCAAGAAACACATTCCGTTCCAACCTGACCGACGGCACACTGGCACGACTGGCACTGAGCACCATACAATCCGACCCCGACGACTGGGGAGAGGCACTGCCCGTCTACGGCAACTACGGCCCTGCCTATGACGAAATGATAAAACCATACATCGACCGCCTTGCCCAGGCCAAAGGGGTGATACACTGCCCGCAAGCTGAACAGTGGGCAGAAAGGGAAAGGCTGAGGCAAATAGACATTCTCAGGGAAAAGGATGCCCGCCACCACAAGCCATTTCTGTTCCGCAGCCTGATAATGGGGTTCTGGCGCGCGTGTATGCTATACATCATGCACGGATACAGATGGAGCCAGGAGATAGAACTGTTTGCATCCTGGACGGTGGATTACGACCTCTGGTGCAAGTTCCATTTCTTCGGCGACATGATAGAAAACGCCACACAAAGCACCGCTCCCGACAATGCACGCTACAACACCAGCCTGCTCGCCCTGTTGCCAGACACCTTCACACGCGAACAGGCACGCAACATGCGGCGCGACATAGGCAAGGGCACCTCGGCCAGGGAAGTGAGATGCATGCTAGGACAATGGACACACCGTGGCTTCATCCGTCTGGACGAGAAGCAGGGCATCTATGTGAAGGTTCAAAAACAAAGGCTATTATCATCATAACGCCAATGACCGATTTGGGTCTGAAAAAGGAATAGAAAGCACCACAAAAGACACACACCAACCATGAAAGACACACAGCAACCGCGAGGAATTCGCAACAACAACCCTCTGAACATCCGCCATTCCGCAGACCGCTGGAAGGGGATGAGAACCAAACAGACCGACCCTGCCTTTGTGCAGTTCACTTCCATGGCTATGGGCTATCGTGCCGCATGGCGGGTACTGAACTCCTACCACCAGCGGTTCCTAAGGGAGCAACGGCCCTTTACACCACGCAACGTCATCCACCGATGGGCACCTCCTGCGGAAAACGATTCCCAAGCCTACCTGCGCACAGTATGCCTCCTGACAGGACTGGGTGGGAACGAGGGCTTGCCATGGCCACAGGAAACCGGGATACTCTACAATCAGGATACCGACGAGAGAGAAGCCCCCGCCCGCCTCGTCCTCCTTCTCAAAGGTATGACCTGCGTGGAGTGTGGCATCGGCATGAGCAGCATCTGCGAACAAGACATAAGAAGAGGATATAAAATGGCATTCCAAAAGAAAAGTTCACGCACATCCCCAACCCAGGGAAAGCCTATGGTTTCTACCCGCCAACGAAAATGACCGATGACAGAAAATACTCACAGTAACACACCGTGCCCTCCTCTCCCCAAAGTGGGATGGAGGAGGGGTGGATGCTCCTTCGGTCGCCTGGCCATGCTCTATTATCCCGACCATGCCTACAGGTCGGCCGTACGGCTCTTCAGGCAGGAAATACACCTGACACGCGGACTTTGGCAGGCATTGGAAAGAGCGGGCTACAACGACAAGTTGCGCATGCTCACACCACGGCAGATACAGGTAATTGAAAAATTCCTTGGAGAGGCATGAGGAACGGAAATCGGAAACGCCCTGGGGGTGGAAGTCCGAGTTCTCCGAAGACTCCAAAAGGCAGAAAGCCGTTTCCGTTCGCCAAGCGTTGACAAGCATTGACAGGGATTTGTACAAAAAACGGGGGCAACCGTCAAGTTGCCCCCCGCTAACATAATGTTTCCTTAGATTTTCTATTACAGTGCACCTGCGGTCAGGATGAGCACGAGCAGACCCAAGATGGCGTACAACTCGGGGAACACGGCCAATACCATGGTGGTACCGAAGGCGTTGTGACCGGCACCGATGGCGCTGATACCGTTGGCACATACCTTGGCCTGACGGATAGCAGAGAACAGACATACCAGACCACATGCCAGACCTACACCGAATACGGCGCAAGCGGTTACCATGTCAACACCAGCTACAGCCAGGTCCTTCAGCATGAAGAAGCCTACGAAACCATACAGACCCTGAGATGAGGGAAGGGCAGAAAGACCCATGTATGAACCGCTGGCATTGGGGTTCTTCTTGTAAGCACCGATAGCGGCATTACCGCAGATAGTCACACCATAAGCACTGCCTACACCAGACAGGGCAACACACAGGGCAATGCCCAGATAAACCAAAAAGATTTCCATACTTTCTTGTTTGTTTTAATTTAATTGATATTGATTTTTATTTGATTTTACGTAAAGGATCATAGGGCTTGCCTCCGCCGGTGAAGTCGGCATTCTTGAAGAATTCCACGAAGGTAAGACGCATGGGGTGCACAAATGCACTGATCATGCTGAGGGCAAAGGTTATGCCATGACCCAGAAGCAGGATCAGTACCATTACCAATATGCGTGCCCACAGGGGGAAATCCGCTGTCATATCCAGCGCCAGGGTATTGAACACACCGCCAAGCACACCGCCGGTAAGACCAAGGGCAAACAGACGGATGTAGCTCAACAGGTCGCCCAGCAGTCCGGTGGCCATGCCATAGGTTTCCCACACGCCTCCGCCGATGTTGCTGAGCACACCCAGGGCGGGATTCTTGTAACTTGCCGGGTTGTTGTAGAGGAATATACCCAATGCACTTATACCTATTATTCCGAAGAGGATGTACCTGATCCATGCAGCAAGTTCCACCCCACATGCAGGCAAGCCATACAATACTATGGCTCCAAGCAAGGCCACTACCCATGAGAAGGTTCCCACGGCATAAGGCCAGCCGTAGTTTCTCGCTGCCTTGCATCCCTTCAGTATCATGCCCAGAATTACCTGCACAAGACCTATTATCACTGACAGCACCATCATGGGGCTATAACCGAAGATGGGACCGACACCGTTGTCATTCAGGAAGAAGGGTTTGATTGGCTGTATGAAGGCCCAGTCCTGTTGTGTAAGGTCTATGCCGAACACAGTACCCGTGGCCAGACCACACACAATGGTGGCACCGCCCAGCCACATGGCCAGTTTGCCGTAGCCCTTCATTTCCTCGGCCGGCTTCCTCGCAAGTATAAGTCCCACCAGGAGTATGAGCAGTCCGTAACCGGCATCGCCCATGCACAATCCGAAGAAGAGCATGAAGAAGGGGGCAAAGAACTGCGTGGGGTCAAGGTCGTTGTAGTTGGGCAGGGAGTACATCTTCAGGATGGGCTCAAACAGACTCGAGAAGCGTCCGTTGGTGATATGCACGGGAACATCGTCCTCGAAGGCAGGGTCCTCCATCTCGTAGTAGATGTGTTCCCTGTCAAGGTATTCGGTAAGGGGAGCGGTAGAATCGGCACGCACCCAACCGAGCATCAGGTGCAGGACATCGCCACAGGTCTTCTCCGAACTGAGATGCACCTTACTAAAGGAAATCTCGTTCTCCACCTCAACACGGCCTGCCTCCAGAACGGGGAGCAGGCTATTAGCCACGGCCGACATCTGCTGGCGCACCATGAACTTCTGCTTCTTCACCTCGCCGATCTCGGCATGCACCTGAGAGAGTGATTTCTGTGGCAGGGTGAGGTGTTCCGCCTGTATCTCCGGACGTGTCTCGGAGAAGGTGACGAAGTAAGTCTTCTTGTCATACTCGTTGACGGGTACGGCAAAGAACTGGTCCCGCCACTCTGCCTTGAACCTCTTGCTGGTGCAACGGTAGAAGTGAATCTCCATACCTATGGTCTCGGCCAGGTTCTGCACCTTCTCGGGAGAGAAGTCGCCCCAGGGGTCGAGCATTTCAAACTCCTTCTTCAGTTCGTCCTCCTCGTGGAGCAGGGCGTTCTCCTGCGCCTGCAGGCCCTCCACCTTCTCCAAGAGGCTGAGGGGAGTGTCGTACTCGGGAGTCTGCACACCTAACTTCAATGCATACTTTTTGCCGTAAATCTTCAGGAAGTCGAGTGCTGTAGAGTATCGGCGCTCCAGATAGATTGCCTCCTGCAACTCGGTGCTGGTGGCACCCTGCTGCAACTGGGTGACGTGTACGACGCCCAGTTCGCGGATGGTCTCTATGAAACTCTCGTATTCGCGGTCAGTCACCAAGAAGGTGAACTTCTTCATCTTTTCAATCATAAGCCTCTACCTCCTCTCCTTCTGCTGATGATTCGGGTTCCACTGCCTGTGCGCGCTTGGCCTGAAGGCTCTTCAGAATCTTCTGACTGGACTTGGACAGGTTCTCCTCGTCCTCCATGAAGCGCTTAATCTTGCGTATGGCCTCCTGATAGCCGGGAATCTGCACCTTCTCAAAGAGGTTCACCTTCTGTGTGGTCTTTCGGCGGGCATGGTCCAGCAGGTCCAGTTTTGCCAGCACGAATTCGCGCTCCACGGCCGTCTTGGCCAGTCCCTGCAGGAGTTGTATTCCGTCGAAGTACCACTTGGGGGCAGAGAAAAGTCCGAAGGGACGGACCTCCAGGCTGATGTTCAGCAACAAGGGCACGCGCACACCGGCAATCTTCTTCTCGCCGAGTTCCACGTCCTTGAGCGACACCAGCGAGGCGTCAAACTCTCCCCACAGAGCATACATGGACTCGTAGCCTTCTATCTGCTGCTGGAGCCTTTCCTCCAGCACCTCGGCCTCGTCCTTGCACTTCTTCACCTCAAGACGCAGTGCCGTCTCCTTGCTCTTGATGATAGGCAAGGTACGCTGGCGCATCTTCAGGTTCTTCTCCAGGGCCTGCAGCGACGTTTTGTTAAACTGATATTTTATTGCCATGACTATTGGTAGGTACTACAAATTAGTTTAATTATTTGTAGGTAAGTTCCATTAGAACTTTGGTGATTTCTTGTCTCTCGTTTGTCTCTTCCTTGTCTTCCATCAGTCCCATAGCCCGCTATGTTCCTTCTATCAGACAAAGAATATACGGCACGATAGGCAATAATTCACTCAAACCTAATTTATAGAACCTACCCTTTCTTAGTCCAATACTGGTCGGTAAACTCCTTCTTGATATTAAGTTCCTCCAACTCGAAGTGCTTGTTGAACAGAGACCATGTCACGTCCAGCATCTCCTCGGTGTTCAGGTTCACGTCGATGGCCAGAAGTTTCTCTGCGTAGTCCTTTGCATAATCCAGGCAACGGTTGTCGTAGTCTGTCAGGTCGAAACCGTTCTCCAACTTTGTCTTTGCGTTGGCGGCATCGGCATACAGACGGATGGCAGCGTTCATCACCTGGGCATGGTCCTTGCGGGTCTTCTTGCCTGCTACCAACTGCTTCAGACGAGACAGCGAACGGAAGGGGTCTACTACCACCTTGCCCACATCGCTGTCGCGGCGCAGGTACAACTGTCCCTCGGTGATGTAACCCGTGTTGTCGGGCACGGCATGGGTGATGTCGCCGCCGCTCAGTGTGGTTACGGCAATGATGGTGATGGAACCGCCACCCACGCTCTCGGGGAACTGCACGGCCTTCTCGTAGATCTTGGCCAGGTCGGAGTACAGCGAACCGGGCATGGAGTCCTTGGAAGGAATCTGGTCCATACGGTTGCTTACGATAGACAGAGAGTCGGCATACGATGTCATGTCGGTGAGCAGTACCAGCACGGTCTCATGCTTCTCCACGGCAAAGTACTCGGCTGCGGTAAGCGCCATGTCGGGAATGAGCAGTCGCTCCACGGCAGGGTCCTCGGTGGTGTTGATGAAGGATATGATTCTGTCCAGCGCACCTGCATTGGAGAAGGTGTTGCGGAAGAAGTAATAGTCATCGTTGGTCATACCCATACCGCCCAGGATGATCTTGTCGGCCTTGGCACGCATGGCCACCATTGCCATCACCTCGTTGAAGGGTTGGTCGGGGTCGGCAAAGAAGGGGATCTTCTGACCGGACACCAGGGTGTTGTTCAGGTCGATACCTGCAATACCGGTGGCGATGAGTTCGCTGGGCTGCTTGCGGCGTACGGGGTTCACTGAAGGACCGCCGATTTCCACCTCCTTGCCCTCAATCTCGGGACCTCCGTCGATGGGATGTCCGTAGGCATTGAAGAAACGGCCTGCCAGGTCGTCGCTCACCTTCAGAGAGGGAGCCTTGCCAAGGAAGGTAACCTCGGCATTGGTGGGAATACCGCCGGTACCCTCAAACACCTGCAGGGTAACGTCGTCGCCCACAATCTTTACCACCTGGGCCAGACGGCCGTTGATGGTTGCCAGTTCGTCATAACCCACGCCCTTTGCCTTCAAGGAGCATGTGGCCTTGGTTATCTGGCTTATCTTTGTATATACTTTCTGAAATGCTGTTGCCATACCTTATATATATTATAACATTGCTTCTACCTGCTTCTTGAAGTCGTAGTACTGCTCGCTCTTGTAGACAGAGTAGTTCATCTGCTTGCACAGGTTGATCATCTTCTTGAAGTACCTGGTAACTTCCTCGAACTCCACGAACTTATAATCCTCCTTGTCGCAGATGGCGGTAACGAGGTTCAGTATCTCCTCCTGACGCTCCAGGGGAGTAACGGCATCTATCTCGTCGAAGGCATCCTGCTGGAGGATGACGAAGTCGATAATCTCGGACTTCCAGAAGGTAACGTGATACTCCACGGGCACACCGTCGTCGCCCAGAATGTTGATCTGCTCGGCAATCTCCTTACCGCGCTGCATGCGGGTCTTCAAGGCGAGAACCTTGGGAATCCACTCCTCGTTGATGTGTCCCTTGATGTACTCGGCAAACTCGGGATACTCCAAATACTTGGAATAAGAGTCGATGGGGTTGACGGCGGGATAGCGCTTCTTGTCGGCACGGTCCTGCTCCAGAGCGTAGAAACAACGTGCCACCTTCTTGGTGTTCTCGGTTACGGGCTCCTTCAGGTTACCACCGGCGGGAGACACGGTACCGAGGAAGGTAACGCTGCCCACCTCGCCATTGTTCAGGTAAACGTATCCAGCACGGCCGTAGAAGTTGGCCACCAACGCACCCAAGTCCATGGGGAAGGCGTCGGGACCGGGAAGTTCCTCCATACGGTTACTCATCTCGCGCAGAGCCTGTGCCCAACGGGAGGTGGAGTCGGCCATCAGCAGCACGCGCAGACCCATGGAACGGTAGTACTCTGCCATGGTCATGGCGGTGTACACTGATGCCTCACGGGCGGCAACGGGCATGTTGGAGGTGTTGGCGATGATGATGGTACGTTCCATCAACTTGCGGCCTGTATGGGGGTCGATGAGTTCGGGGAACTCGGTGAAGATTTCCACAACCTCGTTGGCACGCTCACCACAGGCGGCGATGATAACGATGTCGGCCTCGGCCTGCTTTGATATGGCATGCTGAAGCACGGTCTTACCCGTACCGAAGGGACCGGGGATGAAACCTGTACCGCCCTCTACGATGGGGTTGAAGGTGTCTATGGTACGCACGCCTGTTTCCAGCAACTTGAATGGACGGGGCTTCTCCTTGTAGTTGGTCATGGCGAACTTCACGGGCCAGTGCTGTACCATGGTCACGTTGATGTCCTCGCCGGCCTCGGTGGTCAGCACGGCAATGGTGTCGTTCACCTTGTACTGACCTGCGGGAACTATGCTCTTCACCACGGCAGTGCCCTCCATCTGGAAGGGAGCCATGATCTTCAGTGGCTGGTGGTTCTCCTCCACCTTGCCCAGCCAGTCGCTGCCCTGCACACGGTCGCCAGCCTTAACGATGGGTTCGAAGTCCCACAAGCGGTCCTCGTCCAGAGGAGCGGTGTACTGGCCACGGCGCAGGAAGACGCCGTCCATCTTGTCGAGGTCGTTCTGCAGACCGTCGTAGTTCTTACTCAGCATACCGGGGCCCAACTGGATTTCCAGCTGGTGTCCGGTGAATTCGGCCTGGGAGCCTACCTTCAAGCCACGTGTACTTTCAAACACCTGAACGTACACGTCGCTGCCCACGACCTTGATGACCTCGGCCATCAGGCGGTCGCCGCCAGTCGTAATGTAGCATATCTCGCCCTGCAGGACAGGTCCGTCCACACGGAGTGTCACCATGTTGGAGACTACGCCACTAACTATACCTTTTGTCATATCTTGTTGTGTTATTTCCTTGAATAAGTTGGGGGGATTGAATTATGCACTTACGCCTATGCACCCTTGCGCTTGTACTCGTCGGGGACTTGGGCGGAACCTCGCAGGTCGTCGATTATCTTCTGGAAGCGCGCCTTGCCGTGCTCCACGTCCAGATTGGCCCAACGGTACTGCATCTCCAGTTTGCACATGTAGGCAAACACGGCATCGAAGTTGAAGGGGTCGAAGAACGTCTGTTCGTCCAGCCATAGCCACTTGAAAGTGTCTATCATCTTCTCCTTCTTCACAGGGTCGGTTTCCTCCACGATCTTCTTGAGTTCCTGGATGTTGTCCATACCCACGTGCCTGATGAAGTCCTTGGCGTTGTTCTCGCGTATCATGGTCTGCACCTCGCCCTCTCCCTTAATGTAGTCGCTGGCCTTCCATCCCTGCTTGGCGGCCAACATGGCCGTGAGGATGTTGTTGATATCCATGTTCAACTGATACCAGCTACGGACAAACTCGTTGGAGCAGTTGTTTATGGCGTACTCATAGAACTGGCAGAGCATCTCGTCCTCGGGGAAGTAGCCCTTCTTGTCCTTGTTGAAGTTCCATGCACGTGCAAACTCGCTCATGAACGCAGGATAGCGGTGCACGTTAAAGTTCAGTTCCTGAGCGCTTGTTATCAGGTCCTTGTACTGCTCCTTGTTGAAGTTTCCGTTGTATTTGATATCGGCCTCGGGATCCTTCAGCAATGCCACCAGATTGCGGCAATCCTGAAGCATGAAATAATATTGGGCCATAAGGCGTGCATCCCATGGAACCAGCGCTTCGTGCAACTGCTCCATGAATTCCTCCATGTCGCATCCCGGCTTAGGGTCCGAGAAGTTAATCTCGGGCAAACCGGCCATAAGACAATAGTAGCTTGCCATCTTCTTCCTTTAGAACAGCATCTGCACAAGTTGTGGACGCAGGAACGACTTAAAGTAATCCTCAAACTCCTCCTTGCCGAAACTTACCTTGTAACTTCCGTCGGCAGGCTGGATGGTGAACAGGCTGTTGCGGCCATTCACCTTCTCTATGCTCACGCCCTTGTCCAGAACAGCCTTTGCCTCCTTGACGAAATATGCCTTCAGGGCGTCGGCATCGGCAGACTCAATGACGATGGGTTCGTTCTCCACCCACTTGCTGGCCAGGGCTACGGTAAACTTGCACAGGAAATCCTTGTCGGCCGTCAGTTTGTCAACAGCCTGACCCACTGCTGATGCGGTGAGCACATTGGCGATCTCGCTCTTCAGGGCACTCAGGGACTGGGCAGTGTACAACTTCAACTCGTTCTTGGTGTTGGTTTCCAGTTCTGCCACTGTCTTCTTGCCGGCGGTCTCTATCTCAGCGGCCTTCTTCTTGGCCTCTGCTATGATCTGGGCGGCCTGTTCCTTGGCCTCCTGGATGATGCGGTCGGCCTCGGCCTGACCCTTCTCTACGCCCTCACGATAGATTTTCTCTGTGAGTTCTTGAATTTTTTCCATTATTTTAGGTTTTGTTTTACGTTACGTTCTGCCATAAAAGCCCAAAAACAAGGCTTTAATCCCCGCAAAGGTAGCAAAAAGAAATGAAGTAACGCACGCGCGAGGAACGGAAAATGCCCGCGTGCATGCTTTTTAGGACAATTAAGTGCCACAGGGGAGCAAAACTCGGTAATATTTACTACCTTTGACTGTCGTCTTAGTTACTTTCGTTCGGAAAAATCAAAAAAACTTTTGCTTTTTCGCTCGCTTAATCGTAACTTTGGCACTGTTATGAGCGAGAAATCTCTGAAAGAACGCACGGCACGCGGCCTCATCTGGGGCGGTATGAGCAATGGCATAATGCAGTTGCTCGGTGCTTTGTTCGGTTTGGCACTGATGCGACTGCTCACTCCTGCCGACTGGGGCAAGGTGTATATGCTCAACATCTTTGCCGCTCTGGCAAGCACCTTGCAGGAGAGCGGCTTCATTGCCGCCCTGTGCAACAAGAAGGAACCGACCGACCGGGAGTACAACGCCGTTTTCTGGTTCAACCTGATAGTGAGCGGAAGCCTGTACATCATCCTGTGGTTCCTGGCACCGTTGATAGCAGGATTCTATGGCGACGCCGACCTTATCCCCCTGGCACGTTTCCTGTTCCTCGGCTTCCTGCTTTCGGGCCTTGGTACAGTGCAGAGGGCTTATCTCTTCGGACACCTGATGGTGAGGGAGACAAGCATCTGCGGCATCACGGCCATGCTTGTATCGGGAGCCGTGGGCGTGACCATGGCATGGAACGGATTTGCCCATTGGGGCATAGTGGCACAGAGTGTGACGTTCGTGTTCGTGGTGCAACTGATGAACTGGTACTACTCAAGTTGGCGCCCGTCCCTGCGCATCGACCTGCGACCGGCATGGCAGATGTTCAACTTCAGCAGCAAACTGCTAATTACCAATATCTTCAATATCCTCAACAATCATGCCTTCAGCGTGCTCTTGGGCAAATACTTCGGCAACCGCCAGGCAGGTATCTACGGCACGGCACGCAAGTGGGACGACATGGCCGCCGGCACCATAAACGGTATGGTTGCGGCCGTGGCACAACCCACCCTGGCACAGGTGGCGGACGACACGGGGCGATATGTGCAGATATTCCGCAAGATGCTGCGCTTCGTGGCATTCGTCTCCTTCCCTGCCCTGCTGGGCCTGGGCATGATAGCCGAGGAGTTCATCCTGCTGGCAGGCGGAGAAAAGTGGATAGAGAGCGGCAGAATACTTACCCTTCTGTGCATCCACGGCGCCTTCTTCCCCATCACCACCCTATACAGCAACCTGACCATAAGCCGCGGACATAGCGGCGTGAACATGGCCTGCACCATAGGTCAGTGCCTGGCAGTATGGGCAGGACTCATCCTTTTGTACATAAACGGATACGGCATGTTGCAGATGGTGGTGTTCTTCATAGCGCTGAACGTACTCTGGCTCGGCATCTGGCAATGGTGGGCAAAAAGGCTCATCGGCATGAAATGGCGTTGGGCGGCAATGGACACCATGCCTTTCCTTGGTTTCACCATCGCAGTACTTGCCTTCACATGGTGGATTACACTGCCCATAGAGAACCTTTGGGCGCTCATGCTCTCCCGCATAGCCATGGCTGCACTGCTCTATGCCGGCATCATGTGGATTAGCGGGGCAAAGATCATGCGCGAGGCCATCGGCTACATCCTGCACAAAAAATCCTGATTTTCCACCCGTCAACCCCATCATTGCATCGGGACAACAAACCAGTCCTCCTACTAAGAGGACTGCAGTACTCCTACTATGAGGACTGGAGTACTCCTACTAAGAGGACTGATACAAACAAAGTGAACGAGAATGGATGAAAAGAGAGCAACAAGCCAAGAACCCTCGTAGTTATTGTGCCATTCTAAGAAATAAGCAATACTACCATATTGACCAGGAAACGTCAAAAAGAGTTTTAGTGTCTGAGGAATCAAATCAAAACGGCAAGCCTCCGTACATGTTCGCGTCATCCTCGCATAGCATTCCGGCAGAGGTGAGGTTCAATTTGGAGAGGTCCTTTATCTTTGAGTATCCAAACCATGTGAACCCATTATGAAGCCATTGACAAAATACCAAAATGCAGATACTAAACCACCTCCGTTTTTGTCAGGGTTCGGTTTGCATGAGATTTTGCCCCCATTATGAGCCATTAGGTTCCCTTCATGGACGCCTTTGCCTGATGTTCCATTCTTCTCCAGTAAATCTTCTGACGACTGGAGGATACACGTTGATGTTGACATGCTCGTTTTCAAGATGCGTTATACATCAGAGTTGGTAAGACAACCACTTTTTATATTCGTCAATTTGACGTTTATCCAACAAACTCTCAAGAAAGTCAATTTTCTTGCTACTTTTTTTTTAGCATGACTCTCAAGTCATCTGTAACCAACTGCTTGCAAATTGTGTCCTGTATATCAAACCCACATTCCAATATCCAAGGACTTTGTTTTATTAAATTATCTCTTGCTTCTATTTCACTTGTACCACAAGCCCTACCTAAGACCTGGCAATTCTCCACCTCCTTGTCCTCTCTTGGTGGGTATGTCAATCCCTCTGCAGTATAAAAAATATACTCATTCATAAACCTGTTTTCTTATAAATTCCGCGTGATGAAAAATCAATGAATCTCTTGTCTCGCAAGAATTGCAGTTGCTGACGTATTTTTGCCTCAATATTATTGTTATCAGGGTGTTTGACTCTTAGTTCCTCTACGAAAGAATACATTTCTTTCAAGGTAAAGGTGGTGTCCAATCGTTCAATACAGTTCAGTATATCAAACAACCAACCTCTGCTCTCAATGCTGTTTGTCTGTAATGAGTAGATTTTGTTGTATTCCCGGCAAACAATCTCCGAATCTATAACAACCCTGTTTTTTATGATAGGTATCTTAGCGAAATCAGGGATTTGGTTTAACAGGATATTGCAGCCTTCCCATCCTGCTCTTCTTGCATTTGAATCCAGAGGTTTACGTTTCTCTATTACTTCGGGGATAAAAAAACATTTTGGCACAATAATCAGATTGTTTACTTCATAATTATCGTAATGCATAAAAAAGAAACTGGGATTGTCAAGTGAGGTGATGCGTTCTATCATTGTATTATACACACCGTCATTCACTTTTGCTGAATACCTGTCCGAAAATTCCCTTTTACTTTTTAATTCATATTGAGATTTACAATGGCGGCATACGTAATCTTTTACTGGTGCATTAGGTTCGGCCTTATTGATGGAAACCTCACCGCATATGGGACAATACATATTGCGTGCAAGCCAGTCTTCCGTTAAAACTCTGGCTATTTGGGCAGCACTCTTATAGCCCTCTGCCAACGAAATATTGAAACGTAAATCCATATTGCCAGTTAGATATTGGGATGCACCTGCAACATATGGAAGAGCACTGCTCCTCCACCCACGAAAGGCTCTATGTAGGTAACATTCTCCCTTGTGTCAAAGTCAGCGGGAAGCAGCGCTTCCAGTTGGTCGATGAGTTGGCCTTTTCCGCCCACCCACTTGACAAAAGGTTTTGCCTTAGCCATTGCTTGTATGGTTTTGTTCTGCTTGCAAATATACGATTAAGCGAGGGAAGTACAAAGTAGATTATGTGTTTTTTATAGTAGGAGGTAACCTGGAACATAGATCGATTGTCATTTCCCGTTCGTAAAGTTCTCCGTTTTGTTTCTCTTCTTCAACGTCAAACCTTCCTGATCATCTCCAGATCCTTGGGATAGGTTATCTTGATATTCGTAACCTCGCCCTCCACAATGCGTATGGGCACATCGGGCAGGTACCTTCCCACCACACCGCAATCGTCGGTGGGGGCAAAATGCGGGTCCTGCAGACCGAGGTCGAAAGCCTGGCGGAGAACCTTCTGGCGGAAGCCTTGGGGGGTCTGCATATTCCTGAGTACGGCACGTTGCAAGGTCTCTACAATGCATTCGTTCTCATCCACGCGGACAATGGTGTCCGTACTGGGTACCGCCACTCCCACGGCATCGTATCTGGCGAGAGCCTCCACGCATCTGGAAATGATTGCCTCGCTCACCAAGGGGCGCACGGCATCGTGGATAAGAAGCAGGTCCTCGGGATCCGTACACACCTCCAAAGCCGACAGGGTGCTGTGGTAGCGTTCCTTGCCACCAGGGCGGACGTGCTTCACCTTGGGATAGGCAGAGGCCATCTGACTTACCTCTTCCACAAAATCCTGACGGGTGATGATTATAATCTCATCCACCAACGGAGAGCGGTGGAATGCCCTGATGCTATGTTCAAGCACCGTGCATCCGTCCACTTCCAGAAACTGCTTGGGACGGTCAGCACCGAAACGGCTGCCGCTTCCTCCGGCCAACAGTATGGCTATGTTCATGTCTTCTAAACAATTATTCTTCGGATAAGACTATTGTAGTTCAAGCAGACAGGCGCTCACGCTTCCAGGGCATTGCATGCTTCTACCTTTTTGCGTATCTCCTCTATCTTGTCGGCATACATGGCATAAAGCCTCTTGCCGTTTCGTTGCGTCTGCTCCTGGGTGAAAGAACCATTCCACAGGCGCATGCCTCCCACACTGAGCGACTTGAACTTGGCATCGTACCATCCAACCTGCAAGCCCTGCAACCATGCGCGGGCACACAGTTCGTAGTCGTCAAACTGGAAGGGTGCGAAACTGAAATCAATGTGATGAAGATGACGGCAGAACAACTCCTTGTTAAGCCACATTGGGGCACGGTTCACGCTCACCACAAACTGGAACTCCCTGTCGCCGTCTACCTTCTTGCCGCCATGGGCGGTCTGTCTGTCGTGTTCAAATTCCATATCCAGCCCATCCTTGCCTCCCAAAATGGCCAGGTGTGGATGAGCATCAAAATATCTCAGGGCATTGTCTATCCACGAGGTGTCATCGAAGTCGTCATCGTCCTGCAACAAGGCGATATACTTGCCGTTGGCAAAGCGTATGGCCTTATCATAAGTGACATTCTCGTAAAGGTCATTGGCACGCACGAGAAACTCATTTGCTCCGGTCAGAGACTCGGCCAGGGCCTGCGTATGGCTGATGTCCGAACCATCATCAATGATGACAATCTCCAGGCTATCGCCCCAAGCACGCAGTTTGGGCAGAATGTGCCTTATCTGCAAACTCTTGTTGTGCGATTGCAGCACTATACTTACCAATGGTTCCTTTACATAGCCCTTTGCCAGCCAGGTGGCATAACTCTTTTTGGCCTGCACTACTCCCGTACGCTTCTGGAAGGAGAGTTTCAACTTCTCGATGAAGAGTCTGATGTCAAACATGTCTTTAATGTCCTATTCTTGGGTAGATACCTGTCATTTCTCTGTTAGTGTGGTCAAAGTTACGATTAAGCAAGCGAAAAAGCAAAGGTATTTTGATTTTTCCGAGCGTGAGTAACTAAGACGGGAGTCAAAGTTACGATTAAGTGAGTGAAAAAGCAAAATAAATTTGGCATTTCTCTCGCTAAATCGTATCTTTGATACGCCTTAAGCACGAATAAACCATGAAAGAAGCCTTAGTAGACGTTTCCGTACTCATTCTGTTCTTCAACCGCCCCAACCAGTTGGGGCAAGTCTTCGAACAGGTAAAGAAAGCACGCCCGACACGACTGTTCCTTTACCAGGACGGTCCCCGAAGCGAGAAGGACATGCCCGGCATACTGGCATGCCGCGAGGTGGTAAGCGACATTGACTGGGAGTGCGAGGTGCACACCCTGTACCAGGAGAAGAACTACGGTTGCGACCCGTCGGAATACATATCGCAGAAGTGGGCTTTCTCCATGAGCGACAAATGCATCGTACTGGAGGATGACGATATACCGAGCCAGAGTTTCTTCCACTTCTGCAAGGAGATGCTGGACCGCTACGAGCACGACACACGCATAACCATGATTGCCGGTTTCAACGTGCAGGAGGAGACAACGGACGTGCAGGAGGACTATTTCTTCTCTACCAACCTCAGCATCTGGGGATGGGCTTCATGGCGAAGGGTCATAGATCAGTGGGATGAGCACTACACCTGGCTGGATGACGAGCAGACGGTGGCACAACTGGAACAGATCGTTCGCGAACGTGGCTACCGCGACGACTTCCTGCCCATGTGCCGCAAGCACCGCAGTCAGGGCAAGGCTTTCTATGAAACCATACTATGGTCACACATGCTCTTGGCCAACGGCCTCAGCATAGTGCCCAAAAGAAACCTCATCAACAATCTCGGAGCCACGGCCGACAGCACACACTTCGGCGGCACGCTGGAGACTTTGCCACGAGGCTACCGCCGCATATTCACCATGAAGCGCTACGAAATGGATGCATACATGCCGGTGGGCAAGGCCGCCTCCCCGTTGGTGCACCCAAAGCACATCATTGAACATGTGCCGTACCGCCAGCGCGTGTACCGCATAATGGGATGGATGAATCCCGGCATCAAAGTGGCACGGAGTTTTGAGGAACTGTTCCTGAACCTACGTTATGGCAACTTCTCATATATAGGGCAAGCCATCAGGAACAGAGTGAAGAAATGGATGGGCAGAAAGGAGTACAACTGACAATGAAGGTCCTGATAATATCCACTACAGAGCGTACCGGAGGTGGCGCCATAGCAGCCAGACGCCTGCTGACGGCACTGAACAAAAACGGCATCAAGGCCAAGATGCTGGTGCGCGACAAACAGACAGACGATGTCAACGTGGCAGCCTACGGGAACACCATCCCCAAGGCGTTGGAACGCCTGCGCCTCATGTGCCTGCTTAGGAAACCTTTCCGGCAGACATGGCAATATGATCTGGCATCGGACGGAATAGATATCCTTTCCACACCGGAATACCAGGAGGCCGATGCCATTCACCTGCATTGGGTAAACCAGGGCATGCTATCGCTGAAACAACTCAGGCAGATGATGTTGTCGGGCAAACGTATCGTCTGGACAATGCACGACGAATGGCCATTCCGTGGCATAAGGCACTACACGGAAGAGGGAAATGCCACGAAAGACAAGAGAATCTCAGCTCTGGAAGAGAGGTTGTTCAAGACCAAACAGGAGATATACGGTCTGGGCAATATAAGGTTTGTGGGGTGCAGCCAGTGGATTACCGACATGGCACAAGAGGCCATGCCACAAGCCAACGTCAGACACATAAACAACTGCATTCCGCACCACATCTTCCATCCCCAAAGCCAGCAGGAGGCAAGGGAGGTCTTTTCCCTGCCACGCACACAGAAACTGATTCTCTTCACCTGCCAGAAGGTTACCGACAAACGCAAGGGCATGACATATTTGCTGGAAGCGCTGAAACACCTGAACGAGCCCAAGCCGCATCTGGTGGTCGTGGGCGGGAAAACGGAAGAGATACTGAACTCCGACCTGGGCATGGACACGGACAAAATTCATTTCATTCCATACGTGAACGGAGAAAAGGAAATGGCACGCCTGTACTCGGCGGTAGACTGCTTTGTAACTCCCTCCCTACAGGACAACCTTCCCAACACCATAGCCGAGGCAATGTCCTGCGGCACTCCATGCGTAGGATTCGATACGGGTGGCATACCGGAAATGATATCTCACATGAAGAACGGTTATGTGGCACGATACTGCGATAGCGAAGACCTGGCACGAGGCATAGAGTGCACGCTGCTCCACCCCGAATGGAGAGAAACCGCCCGGCACAGTGCCGCACACGATTACAGCGAAGACCGCGTAGCCAAAGAATACGCAAAAGCCTATGAAATACATTAGACGGCACATATTCACCTTGCTCACGTTCCTGCTCATTGCAGCACTGAGCCTGATGCCGGCACAGGAGTTCCCGCAAACGGACATCCAGTTTGCCGACAAATGGGCGCATTGGGTAATGTACGGTTTCCTCACTCTGGTGATGGGCATAGAATGTGTGCTCAGAGACGAATACCTCAGGAAAAAGGCATCCACACCCGACATCCGGGAGCAAGCACATAAAAGCAAAGGAACCGCCATCTGGCAGTTCCTCTTTATCGCTATCATAGCCTCCGTTTTCGGTGGTCTCATGGAATTGGGACAGGCCTACCTCACCACAAGCCGCCACGGCGACTGGTTGGACGTGTATGCCAATAGTTTTGGGGCACTGTGTGCCCTTGCCCTATTACTCGCCTACCACCTCCTCAGCAGCAAAAGACCTTAAGGACCTTAAATACCCTAAGGACCTTAGGGACCCTAAAACCTTAAAGCCTTATCGTTTCACCGCCAGCCTCAGCACAAACCACAAGTGCTGGCTTATTGCCGCCAGGCACCCATAATGACGGCACATGATGCGGAAACGTTCAAAGAGTGACTTGCGGTGGTTCTTCGTTGTCATGCCCTCGGCCAGGTAGTCCGTAAGTATCAGGCGTGTGTTGAAGAGGGGCATACGTTGCTGTTGTGCTTCCTTCATGATGCGTATGCACCAGTCGAAATCGCCACTGAAACGGTAGCGCAGGTTGTAGTGGAACTTGCGTGCCATATCCGTTCGTACATAAAAACTCTGGTGGCACACCAGCATGCCGCTGAGGAAACTGCGCCATGAAAGGACTTCGGGTGCCTGCAAACGACGGTGACGAAGGAATTCGCCCTTATCACCGACAATATCGGTCTCGCCATAGAGGACAGCCGGCCAAGTCTCCTCATCAAACTCTTTGCCGTGTACCGAGGTCACGCCCTCAACAATCCTTTCCAACGTATCATCCGAATGGAACTTGTCTCCTGCATTCAGGAAGACCAGATAGTCTCCGTTGGCATTGTCGATAGCCTTGTTCATGGCATCGTACAGACCGTTGTCCGGTTCACGTATAAACTGGATGTCGTGCGGATGGTCACACACCGAGTTGTCCTCGGCATACTCCTGAATCAGCGCAAGCGTACCGTCGCCACTCAATCCGTCGACTATAAGATGCTCTATGTGCGGATAGGTCTGGGACGCAACACTCTGCAACGTGCGTTCCAGAGTCTGCTCGGCATTGTACGTTACGGTAACTACAGTAAACTTTGGTTGGTAAGGCTCATCCAAAGTGTTGCTCTGTGTCTTCGTGCTCGACGGAGGCACAGGCGAAGCAGGGTCTACTTCTGGCATTTTCTTTTCTTTAATATTAGTGTTATTATCTTTCCTACTATTATCAGTCCCAGCAAGGCCAATGCGCCATAGGCTATGGCCTCGGTGGTGTGTACGGTTTGCGGGTCGAAGGTCATAACCACCTCGTGCTTGCCGGCAGGAACCTGTATGGCACGCAAGATGTAGTTGGCACGTGCCACGGGGACTTCCTCACCCGACACTGTTGCCGTCCATCCGGGATAGTATATGTCGGAGAACACCAGCACGCCACCCTTCTCTGAGTCTATCTCGTAGGCAAGGCGGTTGGCCTCGTAACTTGTCAACTTCACACTGACACGGCATGAATCTGCATCGGCAGGCACACTGCCCAGCATATCCTGGAACTTCCTGTCCACAACGGCCACACGGCGGAAGTCATCCTTGCCAATGGCTGCAAGTTCGTCATCGGCATTGTCCACCCAATGTATGGAAGACACCGACCAGGCATTGCCCATGGCATGCGGATTGAACAGGGGCACCTTGTTGCCGTCGCTGGTCTTCATGATGACATACTTCATGTTGAGCATGTCCAGCACGGGGAAGAGGCTGTCGCCATTCACCTTTGCCAGGTCTCCACCGCTTTCGGCCGCAGCCTTCTGCAGGCGTACCATCTCAGGACTGATGTGTGACTCTATTACCTCCTGATATCGGCGCAACTTGGCTGCATGGTAACCGCCGATGCTCTTGTGCCAATATGATGCATCGTTGCTGTTGAAGGTGCTTACGGTCATGTCCAGTGTACGGTAATACATATCGGGGTCCAGCAGAATCATCTCATCGGCATGGGTGCGCTGGAAGTTCTGCTCCACTGGGCGTGGGTACACAAACATGTCATCGTTCAGATAACGCTTGTTCACCGACCACATATCCCACAGACAAAGGAGAATAATGAGCAGTGTCATGGGGATAGCCTTCAGTTTGCCGAAGTAATGCAGCACCATCAGGATTGTGCCGATAACGATGATCCAGAAGGAACGCATGGCGTCCACAGAGAACACATGACGGCGCATATCGCTGAGGTTATCCAGCAAACCGTTCACAAACTGCTGGTCAACATAACCGGCACTGACCAGTCCCTGTATGCCGTTGTACTCGCTTGTGGACACATAATTGCCGAAGAAGGCATCGGGCACAAGCCAGAACAGGAGGCATATACCGGCCGTTATGGCAAAACTGAGCCAAAGGGCGTTTATCTCCTTATTTATTATAGGCACGCGCACGTGCACGCATGAGGGATCTTCCACAAATCTCTTCAGTGCCATCATGGCCATAAGGGGGATGGTGAACTCCGCTATCACCAGGATGGATGCCACGGTACGGAACTTGTCGTACATGGGCACGTAGTCCAGGAAGAAGTCTGTCAGTCCCATGAAGTTCTTGCCCCACGACAATGCAATGGAAAGCATGGTGGCCAGAAGCAAGGCCCAGCATACGGGTCCACGGACGATGAGCAGACACAGCACGAACAGCATACACACGAAGGCGCCCACATATACGGGACCGCTGGTGCCGGGTTGCTCGCCCCAATATTGTCCCAACTGCTGGTAGAGGGGGCGGTACTGACTGTCTGCCTTGGACATGGCCGTCTCGCTCTGCGACAAGGGCATGCTTGCACCACCCTTGGTGTTGGGCACGAGCAGGGTCCATGTCTCACCTATGCCATAACTCCAGGCGGTAATGTAACTGCGCTCCAAGCCGCTTGACGTCTGGTCGGCGGCGTCCTTGGTCTTATGTGTCAGTTCTGTCTTGCCACGCATGGTCTCCTTGCTGTATTCCCATGTGTGGTAAAGATTGGACAGGTTGATGGCCACGCCCAGCAGGCAACCAACGGCAAAGGCGATACTTCCCTTCAGCCAGCGCATCATGCCCTCACGGCTCAGGTCGGAGAGCAACCATCCTATAGACAGGGCAAAGATGGGCAACAGGAAGTAATAGGTCATCTGCACATGGTTGGAAACAATCTGCAATGCCATGAACAGACCGCTGACCGCTATGCCCCAACCGCGCTTGCCTCTATAACAGAGTGCCATACCACCTATGGTGGGAGGTATGAAAGCCAAGGTGTAGAGTTTCCAGATATGTCCTGCCGCTATGATGATGAAGTAGTAACTGGAGAATGCCCATAACACTGCACCCAAGGCAGCCATCCATACCTTGAAATCAAAGCAGCGGAGCATGATATAGAAACCCAGCAGCATGATGAACACATAGGATGCCACGGTGGGCAGAAACAGGCTGTACCACTGCTTCAATTCTGCCAGCGAGTCGGTACTGTCGTAGGACGGTGCCATCTGGTAAGTGGGCATGCCGGAGAAGAGCGTATTGGTCCAACGGGTACGTTCGCCGTTGTGCTTCTCGCGGTACTCGTTCATCTCCACACCTGCACCTACGCCTCCGGTATGGTCGTGCCCAGACAGCACCTTGCCATCCATGATAGGTTCCCAGAAGTATGCCACGCTGATGATGGCAAACAATGCCACCACGCCTACTTCAATCAAATATTTCTTGTAGTTTTTCATCATATTATAAATTCGTTCAACGCCAATCGTTATCATCCTTACACAGGGATACTCAGCGTCGCATGTCATTCCGCTGTTGCGTTTTCGTTTCCCGCTTTTCTGTTTTCCGTTTCCCGCTTTTCATACCCCCTCCCCTTCGGGACTCCCCCTGTCTCAGGGGGAGAAAGTGGATGATAGCTTTCCTTGCTACTTTGTCCCCCTGAGACAGGGGGACGAGGAACGAAGTTCCGGAGGGGGTATGTTACCTTTCCGTTTTCCGTTCTCCGTTTTCCTTACCTTCCCGCGCGCTTTCTCTCCAGGTGGTCCAGTATCACCTTGCGCATGCGCATGGAATGGGGTGTAACCTCCACATATTCGTCAGCCTTGATATACTCCAAGGCCTCCTCCAGGGAGAAGATGGTGGCAGGGATGATGCGGGCCTTCTCGTCGGTACCGCTGGCACGGACGTTGGTCAGTTGCTTTGCCTTACATACGTTGATGACAAGGTCTATGTCGTGAACATGCTCTCCTATAACCTGGCCGGCATACACCTGGTCCTGTGGTTCTATGAAGAACTTGCCCCTGTCCTGCAGATGGTCTATGGCGTATGCATAGGCATTGCCGCTCTCCAAGGCAATCAGCGAACCGTTGGTACGGCGGTTTATCTCGCCCTTGAAAGGCTGGTACTCCTTGAAGCGGTGCGCCATGATGGCCTCGCCCTGAGAGGCGGTGAGCACATTGGTTCGCAGGCCGATGATGCCGCGCGAGGGGATGTTGAACTCTATGTTCACACGGTCGCCCTGACTGTCCATGCTGGTCATTTCGCCCTTGCGGCGCGTAACCATGTCTATCATCTTGCTGCTGAACTCCTCGGGCACATTTATGGTCAGTTCCTCAATGGGTTCGCACTTCACGCCGTCAATCTCCTTGTAGATAACCTGGGGCTGGCCAACCTGCAACTCATAACCCTCGCGGCGCATGGTCTCCACCAGTACGGAGAGATGCAGCACGCCACGTCCGCTCACAATCCAACGGTCGGTGTAACCCTCCATGGTAGAGACACGCAGGGCCAGATTCTTCTCCAGTTCCTTATCCAGACGTTCCTGTATGTGGCGGCTGGTGCAGAACTTGCCTTCCTTGCCGAAGAAAGGAGAGTCGTTTATGGTGAAGAGCATGGACATCGTGGGTTCGTCTATGCTGATGCTGGGCAGAGCCTCGGGGTTCTCGTAGTCGCAAATGGTGTCGCCTATCTCGAAGCGCTCCAATCCCACCAGGGCACAGATGTCGCCACTTCCTGCCTCGGCAGTCTTCTTGCGTCCCATGCCGGTGAAGGTGTGCACCTCCTTGATCTTGGTGCGCTCCTTGCTACCGTCGCGATGCACGATGGTTATGTTCATTCCCTCTCGCAGGGTACCACGATGCACACGGCCTACGGCAATGCGGCCGGTATAGTTGGAGTAGTCCAGACTGGTTATGAGCATCTGCGGTGTGCCCTCCAACTGCTTGGGGGCAGGCACATGCTCCAGGATCTGGTCCAATAGGTATGTGATATCCGTGGTGGGAGCGCTCCAGTCCTCACCCATCCAGTTGTTCTTGGCAGAACCGTAGATGACGGGGAAGTCCAACTGCTCCTCCGTGGCATTGAGGTCACACATCAGGTCAAAGACCATCTCATACACCTCTTCGGGACGGCAGTTGGGCTTGTCCACCTTGTTTACCACAACAAGAGGCTTCAAGCCTATTTCCAGAGCCTTCTGCAACACGAAACGCGTCTGTGGCATGGGACCCTCGAAGGCATCCACCAGAAGGATGCATCCGTCCGCCATGTTCAGCACACGCTCCACCTCGCCTCCGAAGTCGGAGTGTCCCGGGGTGTCGATGATGTTTATCTTCGTGTCGCGGTACATGATGGACACGTTCTTGGACAGGATGGTTATGCCACGCTCGCGCTCCAACTCGTTGTTGTCCAGCATCAGTTCGCCCGACTGCTGGTTATCACGGAACAGGTTTCCGGCCAAAAGCATCTTGTCCACCAGAGTGGTCTTGCCATGGTCTACGTGTGCTATTATCGCTATGTTACGGATATTCTGCATGTCTCTACTTTTATCAGTTTCAATCTTATTACCTAAACGCGCACAAAGATACAGAAAAATGACCACATGACCGCTTTCAAGGCCGCCAAATGTACAAAATAAGGCACTTAACGGAAAAAAACTCGGGCACAGATGCGTCTTATTCAGCAGTTTTTCATACCTTTGCACCCGCATTTGACCGGAGGCAGTGCCCGAACGTATGGAAGCTGCACGGCAAACAAGTTACACAATTCAAACTATCAAACACTATGTATTTGAATTCAGAGAAGAAGACCGAGCTCTTCACCACCTATGGCAAGGGTGCTGCTGACACAGGTAGCGCTGAGAGCCAGATCGCATTGTTCACCTTCCGCATCAAGAACCTCACCGAGCACATGAAGCAGAACCGCAAGGACCACAGCACCGAGCGCGCTCTGACCGGCCTGGTAGGTAAGCGTCGTGCCCTCCTGAACTACCTGAAGAAGCGCGACATCAACCGCTACCGTGCCATCGTTAAGGCTCTGGGTCTGCGTAAGTAATGCATCACAGGTCTTCTGCAGGACAGAAGTAACTGACACAAGGAGGTTGCCCGCTTGGGCAACCTCCTTTCTTTATATGCATAGTCCCTTGGGCCTTCGCCTACTTTTCCGCTCCCCGGCCTGGCGTCCGAAGTCTCTTCCGTCCGGCAAAACCAACATACTTCCGCCTTTTCGCACTCTTATCCGCAACCTTGGCCGTGGCCGAAGTTACTCGCAACGGGAAAAATCAAGAATAGTTTTGCTTTTTCGCTCACTTATTCGTAACTTTGCACGCGAAATAAAGACATTCATAATGAGCATACAAGAAAAGATTATCTCTGCGGCATTGAGCGGAGTGAAGGACCTCTATGGTGCTGAGGTTCCCGAGAAGATGATACAGTTGCAGGAAACACGTCCCGAGTTTGAAGGCGAACTGACACTGGTGGTATTCCCCCTGTTGAAGACAAGCAGGAAGTCTCCCGAGGCCACTGCACAGGATATGGGCGAATACCTGACACAGAAGTGCTCCGACCTGATAAGCAAGTTCAACGTGGTGAAAGGTTTCCTGAACCTTTCCATTGCCAGTGCACAATGGATACAATTGCTGGAGGAGATAGAGCACAATCCCAAGTTCGGTTTCCTGCCCGTTACCGACGAGTCTCCCCTGGTAATGATCGAATACTCCAGTCCCAACACCAACAAGCCCCTGCATCTGGGACATGTGCGCAACAACCTGCTGGGCTGGGCCCTGGCACAGGTCATGGAGGCCAACGGCAACCGTGTGGTGAAGACCAACATCGTGAACGACCGCGGCATACACATCTGCAAGAGCATGCTGGCATGGCAGAAGTATGGCAACGGCGAGACTCCCGAAACCAGCGGCAAGAAGGGCGACCACCTTATCGGCGACTACTACGTGGCCTTCGACAAGCACTACCGCGAGGAGGTAAAGCAACTCGTGGCTCAGGGCATGGACGAGGAGAAGGCCAAGCAGGAGGCTCCCCTCATCAAGGAAGCACACGACATGCTGGTACGCTGGGAACAGAACGACCCCGAGGTGCGCGGCCTTTGGAAGACCATGAACGACTGGGTGTATGCCGGTTTCGACGAGACATACAAGGCCCTTGGCGTTGGCTTTGACAAGATATACTACGAGAGCGACACCTATCTGGAGGGACGCGAGAAGGTGGAAGAAGGTCTGGAGAAGGGTTTCTTCTATCGCCGCGAGGACGGTTCCGTGTGGGCAGATCTCACAAAGGAGGGTCTGGACGAAAAGTTGCTTCTGCGCAGCGACGGCACCTCTGTGTACATGACACAGGACATCGGTACCGCCAAACTCCGCTTCCAGGACTTCCCCATCGACAAGATGATATACGTGGTGGGCAACGAGCAGAACTATCATTTCCAGGTGCTCTCCATCCTGCTGGACAAACTGGGCTTCAAGTGGGGTAAGGACCTCGTACACTTCAGTTACGGCATGGTGGAACTGCCCAACGGCAAGATGAAGTCGCGCGAAGGCACTGTGGTTGATGCCGACGATCTGGTAGCAACCATGATAGAGGATGCACTGCAGATGTCGGAGGACAAGATAAAGAAACTGGAGGGCATCACCGAGGAGGAGACCCGCGAAATAGCACGCATCGTGGGCATGGGCGCCCTGAAGTACTTCATCCTGAAGGTGGACGCACGCAAGAACATGTTGTTCGACCCCGAGGAAAGCATCGACTTCAACGGCAACACCGGTCCCTTCATCCAGTACACCTATGCCCGTATCCGCAGTATCCTGCGCAAGGCTGCAGAGCAGGGAATATCCATCCCCGATAACTTGCCCACAAGTGCAGAACTGAGTGACAAGGAAATCAGCCTCATACAGCACCTCAACGGCTTCACCGCCACCCTGCGCCAGGCCGGTGCCGACTACAACCCTGCCTCCATCGCCAACTACTGCTACGAGTTGGTTAAGGAGTACAACCAGTTCTATCACGACTTCAGTGTCCTGCGCGAAGAGAATGCCGACAAGCAGGCAGTACGTATGGCCCTGAGTTCTGCCGTAGCGCAGGTGGTAAAGAACGGCATGTCTCTGCTCGGCATCGAGGTTCCCGAGAGAATGTAAGATGGAAGGTATCAAGGAGGCTCTTTGCGTAGATGCCGCATGCAGCGGCAACCCCGGTCCCATGGAGTACCGGGGGGTACATCTGCCCAGTGGCAAGGAGATATTCAGATATGGACCTATCCAGGGTACCAACAACATAGGCGAGTTCCTTGCCATTGTGCATGCCCTAGCGCTGATGGAGCAGAAAGGCATCCGCATGCCCATCTACAGCGACAGCGTCAGCGGACAGGCATGGGTCAGGAACAAGAAGGCCAAGACCACTCTGGCACGCACTCCGGAGACAGAAAAGGCACTCGACCTTGTTGCAAGGGCAGAAAACTGGCTTCGCACGCACACCGTAAGCGTGCCCATACTGAAATGGAACACCGAAGAGTGGGGAGAGATTCCTGCCGACTTCGGACGTAAGTGAAACGGAAAGGTGAAAACGGAAAACGGAAAACTAAATCGCTAACCCGCTCACCGCTCAGCCCAATCAAAACGGGAAACGGAAAACCCCAATATCTCTAAACATTGAAACGCACACTATACATCCTTTCACTGACAACGCTTCTGCTTGTCGCCACCATCTTGGGCAAGGTGGAGTTCCTTGCCTACAACAGGGACATCATGTTCTTCACCATGCCTGAACTGATGCAGGTACTGTGGCACGGACTGCCGCTGGACATAAGCACGGTGGCCATGGCCGTACTGCCTGTATGGTTCATAACACTGCTTACCGTGAAATGGCCCTCCATGCCCCTGCGATGGATAGTGGGACCATACATCGGCATAGTGACCTTCCTGATGGGATGCGTAACCGGAGCCACCATAATCATGTACGAGAACTGGAAGTTCCTGCTTGATGCCTCCATTTTCAGTTACATGTCCTCTCCGGGCAATGCAACTGCCAGTGCATCGGTGTACTACATCATCACACGCATCGGTCTTATCCTGCTGTCCTCCATCCTGTTGTCGTTCCTGTCGGTAGCCATCACACCAAAAAGCATTGTTCCCCGGAAGAGCAGATACGGAGGCGGCGGACGCAGACAACAGCATGCTCCGCAACGCCATACTACCTATCTGCTGACAGGCTTGTTGCTCTGTTTCATGCTTTGGGGGGTGAACGGGCGTCGTGCCGACGAGCGCAGTGCTTTCCATAGCGAGAAAATAATGCTCAATCATGCCGCCATAAATCCAGTGGGGCACATGGTACGCTCCCTGTGGACGTACAGCAAGGACTTCAACGAGCAGTTCCGTCTCATGCCCGAGGAGGAATGCGACAGCATCTTCACCAACATCTTCCCCACAGACACAGAGGACATTACCGACACATTGCTTCGTACCAGACGCCCCGACATACTGACTATCCAGTTGGAAAGCATGGGAGCGCCTTTCATTGAAAGTCTCGGAGGAGCAAAGAACGTGGCACCGGAACTCTGCCAGTGGATGACACGCGGCGTAAACTTTACCAACGCATGGGCCACGAGTTTCCGCACCGACCGGGGTACTGTCAGCGCCCTATCGGGTTACGTGTCCTACCCCACCACCTCACTGATGATGACGGACTCATGCCTGCCACTACTGCCAAGTCTGGCAAAGACGCTGAAGGGATACGGCTACACAGCCGACTACATGTATAGCGGCAACTCCAACCACATGAACAAGCGCAAGTACATGGAGGCGGTGGGATTCCGCATGTGGGATATAGAAGACATCGACGTTGCCCCCGAAGAGCGCGATGTGTGGGGTGCCAACGACAGCATTGCCATGAACCGCATGCTGGGCCTTATACAGCGTACCAAGCAGGAGAACGGAGCGGAGAAGCCTTTCTTCTGGGCATGCCAGACCATCAGCAGCCACGAACCGTGGGAGGTTCCCTACCAGCGCCTGGACAACAAGGTGCACAATGCCTTTGCCTATACCGACCATTGTGTGGGACAGTTCCTGGACAGCCTGAGCCGCACCTCCGTTTGGGATAACCTGCTTGTGGTGGTGTATGCCGACCACGGACATACCTACGGACTGACGTTCGACAATCCGGAATTCTTCCACATGCCACTGTTCTTCATTGGAGGTGCCGTAAGCAAGGTGAAGACATACGACACCATCATCGCACAGAACGATATGGTTGCCACCATACTGAGCCAGATGGGCATCCCTCACAACGAGGAGTTCCCATGGAGCCGCAATGTCTTCAGCCGCAACTACACCTATCCCTTTGCCTATTGCAACTATCCTGCCGGTGCCCTGTTTGTGGACGGCAGCGGCAAAACCATGATGGATGTACAATCCGGCTACATAATGGCCGACGAACCGGAGCCAAGTGGGGAAAGGTTGAAGCACCTGCAGGTAATGCTCCAGAAAACATACGACACCATACCGCAGGCAGACAAGACAGAGTGACTGAAGCCCAACTAATCACTCTTGATTACCATCTGCTCCTAATCCCTATAATACATTATTATACATATAGCCCCCGCAATACCCAATAGTAGGTAATGCGGGGGTATATTGTATGTATTCATGTAGATTTTTCGTAACTTCGCACGCCAAAATATATCAAGTATGATAAAATTATTACGTATTTTCCTGTTACTGACACTATTGTTTCCCACCACCTTCGTATGGGCCGACGACAAGCACACCGATGCCAACATCATCGGGCACGTAATCGATGCTGACGAGAAGCAGCATCTTCCTCACGTTGTCATACGCGTGCTCGGAACCACTATCTCCACCATGACCGACGGCACCGGACACTATTTCTTCAAGAACCTGCCCAAGGATACCATCACCCTGGAGGTCCGCTACACCGGATTCCGTACCATCACACGCAAGATAATCATCCGCAAGAACGAGACACGCGAGGTGAACTTCGTCATGCAACCCGACGACATATCGCTGGACGAGGTTGTGGTTTCCGCCAACCGCAGCGAAACAAAGCGCCGCGAAGCGCCCAACCTGGTGAACGTGCTGGACGGCAAGGAGTTCGAGACCACCCAGTCCACCTGTCTGGCACAGGGGCTCAACTTCCAGCCCGGCGTGCGCACCGAGGATGATTGCCAGAACTGCGGTTTCACACAGGTACGCATCAATGGTCTGGACGGTCACTACTCTCAGATCCTCATCAACTCGCGCCCCATCTTCTCTGCCCTGACCGGAGTGTACGGTCTGGAGCAGATTCCTGCCAACATGATAGAGCGCGTGGAGGTGGTAAGAGGCGGTGGTTCTGCCCTCTATGGCGCATCTGCCATAGGCGGTACCATCAACGTAATCACCAAGGACCCCTTGCACAACTCTGCCGAGGTGGGACACACACTCATGAACATCGGGGGAAGTTCATCGTTCGAGAACGTTACCACGGCCAATGCCTCGCTGGTAACTGACAACCGCAAGGCCGGCATCTTCCTGTATGGACAGATACGCAACCGTGACGAGTATGACCACGACGGGGACGGCTACACGGAACTGCCTGGCATGAAGAACAAGACCCTTGGCTTCAACTCCTTCCTGCGCCTTAGCACCAACTCGCGCCTGACCCTGGAATACCATGGCATCAACGAGTTCCGCCGTGGCGGCAACCTGATGGAGCAGCCTCCCCACATGGCCAACATTGCCGAGCAGACAGAGCACGACATCCATGGCGGCGGTCTGGGCTACGACTTCTTCAGCGACAATACCAAACACCACCTGAATGCCTACTTCTCCTTCCAGTACACCAACCGCGACAGTTACTATGGCGGCATCGGTTCCGGTTCGCCCGAAGAGGTGGAGGCTGCAAACCTGGCCTATGGCAATACCAAGGACTTTACCTATGTGCTGGGAACACAGTATGTCTACAAGTTCGACCGTTGCCTGTTCATGCCTGCCGACCTTACCGCCGGCATAGAGTACAACTTTGACGGTCTGGACGACGTCATCCTGGGCTACAACCGCAACTTCAACCAGGACATCCACATCACCAGCGCCTTCCTGCAGAACGAATGGAAGAACAAGCAGTGGAGCTTCCTCATTGGCGGCCGTCTGGACAAGCACAACCTCATTGACAACGTAATCTTCAGTCCCCGTGTAAACCTCCGTTACAACCCCACGGAGTCTGTGAACCTCCGTGCCTCCTATGCCGGCGGTTTCCGTGCGCCACAGGCCTTCGACGAGGACCTGCACGTGGGTGTGGTAGGCGGAGAACGCCTCGTCACCGTGCTGGCCGACAACCTGAAGGAGGAACGCTCACATAGTTTCAGCCTTTCTTCCGACATGTACTTCCGCTTCGGCAACGTGCAGACCAACTTCCTCGTGGAGGGCTTCTACACCAAACTGAACAACGTATTCGCACTCCGCAAACTTAGCGGCACGGATGCACAGGGCAATATCGTGCAGGAGCGCTACAATGCCTACGGGGCACACGTCTACGGCGTGAACCTCGAGGCCCGTGCCTCCCTGACCAAGTGGTTCCAGTTGCAGGCAGGCTTCACCCTGCAGCGCAGCCAGTACGACCGCGAGATAGTGTGGAACGAGGACGTCCCCGACCAGAAGACAAAGCGCATACTGCGCAGCCCCGACGCCTACGGTTATTTTACCGCATCGCTGACCCCCGTACGCAATCTCACCGTTGCCCTGACCGGCAACTACACGGGCAGCATGCACATAGGCCACAATGCAGGTTCCGGCACTCCTGTTCCCGAGATTGTGGAGACTCCTGCTTTCATGACTCTGAACGCCAAGGTAAGCTACGAAATGCCCATCGTGGACTCATTCCGCATGCAGATAAGCGGTGGTGTGCAGAATATTGCCAATGCCTACCAGAACGACTTCGACCAAGGCTGGGAGCGCGACTCCGACTACATGTACGGCCCCAGCACTCCCCGCAGCTACCACCTGGGCGTGAAACTGATTTATTAGACAAACAAACTACACCATACGACAAGCTGTCCAGAATGTAGAGATGATTTACATTCGGGACTGCTTGTTGATTTATGTAAGTTCTTTGAGTCCAAATCGGTCATTGCATGTTACAATGACCGATTTGGGTTGAATACCATACAAAGGCCTTTAGTGGATAAAGCAAAGGTCTCTACTCATCAAAGTAAAGGCCTTTACTTGCCCAAGTAAGTACTACTGGATTTTTCGGCTATATTATATAAGGGGTTGGTGTGGCTTGCCGATGACAGAAATATGCTCTTGATATGTATGAAAATTGTCCTCCCCGATGACGCGTCCTTGTCACCCTGGGCAACTCGCCCTCGTTGTCCGGGAGGACAAAAAGCGGTTGTCGGCATAGTAAATTTACCCTTACAGGAGGCGGACAGGGAACAGAGCCGAGAGGCGGTGCCCAAAGGGTCTGACGCCCAAACGGGGAACAGAGGAGCGAGGAGCGACTATGGGATTAGAGGACTCTGTGCTCAACCCATTATCCATTTGCCTATTTTAGGTATGCGGCGGACAAGGATGCAGAGAACAGATAATGCCATAAAGGACATGATTGCCGGCAAGAGCATCTCCAGCGGAGTGGTCCATATACCGAAAATGCCGTCTGCCCCTGTGCCGAAAGAGGTTCTTGCCCACGGGGACACAGATACCAGAAGGAGCAAATGGCACAGATACATGCCGTAACTGGCTTCCGATATCGGGAGCAATATCCTCGTGTAGAAGCGTCCTGTACCATTGAATTTCCTGAAGAACAGTATCCAGCCTATGGCCATCAATGCCACCCCTATTGTATCGTTCAGCCAGGGGCCTTCCCAAAAGGAGGCCATGGTTATGGGGCCCGACACAGGGAATTTGCCACAGGCATCGTTGCTGACATTGCAGAAGAATCCGACAGAACATATCGCGAATCCCGCCATAAACAGGGGGAGAGCAAAGCTGAGAGTCCTGCGCCACGACAACTCGCCCACGAACCTACGGAAATACAGGCCGAGAAGCATGTAACCGATGAAGCCGCTGAGATAGTAGAATGTTCCATACGCGTTCCAACCGGCTTCGCCCCAAAGGGGATACTTGGCAGGGTTGGGGATGCCGAAAGGTCCGTATATAAGCGGAGGCATACCGCCCAACCAATTACGGAGCAGGGGAATCGTAGTAGTGAAGAGCCATATAGCAAGATAAACCCGCAGTTCAGTTTTCTGCACCTTTTCCGCCCATGGGGACAACATGGGCATAAGTGCATAGAGGCCTATCAGCATGTAGACAAACCACAAATGTCCGGCAGCATAATTGAAATTAAGGAGCAAATCCCCTAAATCCCTTATCGGCTCGCCCCACATCAAGGCATAGACGATGCTCCAGAAAAGGAACGGGATGAGGACTCGGACAGCCCTTTTGCGGACAAATTCGGCTGAGGAATAGTGCAAGGGGAAGAGGAGATAACTTGAGGCTACGACAAAAAGAGCCACACTTGCCCTTACCAGTGTATTTATGATGGACAGCCATACCGCATCTGATTGGGTGAGGAGCAACGTTCCCTCTCCCCCATAATAGAACGGTTCGCAACAGTGCGTGACCATAACAAAAAAGCATGCTGCGACGCGCATCCAGTCTATCCAGACCTCTCGCTTGGTTTCTTTCCTTTCCATAGCAATCATTATTGTATGGGGCAAAGGTAAGGAGTTTGCATGAAAAAGAATTTGTCCTATGTCAATTTCTCCCGTTACGATACAGGGACTTGGAGCGCAACCTGCTCAATGTGGGCAGGGTAATACCGAGGTAGGAGGCAATGTAGCCGAGATTGCACCTCTGGCAAATGCCAGGAAACTGCTTTATAAAATTCATATAGCGTTCTGCGGCAGAAAGCGAGAGCCTGTCCTTGTGCGACTGGTGGAGCCTGCGGTATTCGTTCTGATGGATGATACGCCCCCAGTTGCACAGTTCCAGATTGGTCTCGAACAAACGGTTCATGTCGTTTATTGAAATCCTGAATGCCTGGACGGGTTCCAGGGTCTCGGCATATTCCTGGCTTGGCATACCGTAATACAGTTCGTCCATGCTGAACACTGCATGCCCCTCCACTGAAAACGAGGTGTTGATTTCAACCCCGTTCACAAGCCAGTAGTGCCTGAGGAGTCCTTGCTCAATAAACCATACGTAACGAAGCCTCTTGCCTTCCTCCAGAACATGTACATGCTTGTCAATACAACAGGGTTCAAGGCACGATGCCAGCGCAGCGGCCGTTTCCTGGCTGACGGGAACCACTTCTCTCATCTTCTGAAGGAACGTGCTTTCCAGAAATGTCTTCATACGTATATTTTGAGTTAACGATGCCACAAAGATACACAATAAACGGCTTCTGCCGAGGGTTTGAAGGAAAATTCTCGCAAGAAACAAAAAAGAAGGTGTGCCTATTTGAAGTGAACCCCAGAAGTTTTTTGTCTAACTTCTGGGGATTACTCCATTTTGACACACCCTCGCTCAAATACTCCCTCTAAATAAGAACATCGTTCCTTGATATTGTAGAAATTAGTCTTATATAACGGGGCACACAAGTTAAGCTCGGATATCACACAATACGGAATTTCAAATAGCAATTCATCTTCTCTCTGAGAATCGTACCGAAATCCTATATTATTTAACCATCACTCTTTTAGCAGTACGAAGTCCGCTTGCCTCGTTCACGACAGAAACGATAAGTAACGAACCCTCTGGCGCACTAACAGGAATGGTCATACTGGTAGTGTTGGGTTCCCACTTAGCACTTGCCAAGACTTGTCCGTTCAAAGATACAATTTGCACATTGCACACTGCATCTGAAACACTTTCCCTGTTGAGTATGCATTTGCCTGCAGAAAAATTGACGGCAACAGGCTGTGTCCAGGTTACATTCTCAATACCGTCAGCAACAGTAATTGAAAACGGCTCCTTACTAACAGTACTCCATTGTCCAAGTGCATCCATAGCACGTACACAAAGGTAATGGTCTCCTACTCCTACTCCTTCAAGGTCTACATTGAAGGCTATCTCCTTCTCTGATTCACCTGACGCAAACACTCCAACAGATGTGGCATTGCCCTCGCCTGGATCGTCATCCACGAAGTACTCTACTTTTTCGACATTCTGGAGCGAATAGACATAGAGTGCACGACTCCACACCGCAGACCAATTGCCTCTAACGTCCTGGGCACGAAGATTAAAGTTGTGTACACCAGCCTCAAGTCCATCGAGACTCAAGAGGTACTTACCTTCCCCTTCTCTTAATCTTTGGACATTCTTTCCCTTACCATAGCCGGGGTCATTGTCAAAGAAGTATTCCAGGCGTGCCAAGTCACCCACTGGTTCTTCCGGTTCCAATACCTCGCAAATAGTGAACATCTTCTTGCTCAAATCGGTCCACTGACCGAAAATGTCCATACCACGCACGCATAGGTAGTGTTCGCCAAGTTCAAGATTAGAAAGGTCAACATCAAAGACTATGGTCTGTTCAGACTTATTGCCTGCTACCGGTCCTACTGATATCGCACTACCTACTCCTGGGTCTGTATCTATGAAATACTCCACTCTCGAAAAGCCATGCAGGTTATATACATATATCGCCCTACTCCAAACAGAAGACCAGTTAGCCTTGCTATCCTGGGCACGGATGTTAAAAATATGTACGCCCGCTTCCAAACTGCTGAAATCAATTTGGCAAGTATTCTGTCCTTCCTTAATGCCGTCAATAGGCACACCGGCCCCATACCCGGGGTCAGCATCAAAGAAGTATTCCATGCGCCTAAGTTCCTGTGCAATAAGCGTGCCGGAAAGAAACAAGGCACATACTAATGCCAATAACTTATTGTAACCAATCATCACTTTACTTTAACTTTAACTACAACCTCCATTGATTTCCCCTTTTCAACTGTTGTCGGCATATCAATATCCTCAATCATAGGACCTGCAGGAATACCGGATATTACGTATGGATCTGTTCCTGCACCAGCACCAACACCCTGTGCAGTATACTCTTTCAAATCGTCAAGGATGGAAGCATCGTTTGCAAGGTTTGTAAACTCAAAGTCACTTGCTCCGACGACATTTCCAGAAGTCTCGTTATTTGACCCCGTCACTACCTTGTCATTTGCAAACACAATGTTATTCTCTACCATACATTCGACAAGGTTCATGGGCGTAGCAGCATACCCCGCATCAAAGGACTTATTAATCAGAATATTATTCTGAACAACAGAGTTTCTCATTGCCTGAATAAGTTCTGCATCATATTGACTGCATACAACAATGTTGTTCGTAATCTGGCTATTTGAAAAGTACTGTGATGTAGAACCGGCAATGCCAGTAATGTTATATGTAACAAAATTCTGATGAATAACGATTCCTGAGAACACACCTGAGTAATAACCTTCATAACCGCCGCCATTAAGTATTTTGTTGGCATGGCATCTGGTAACAACCACATTATTTGCTCTAATATAAATGTTGGTAGCTTTTAAACCTTGAACAATTGTTCCCTCTGTCTGGATTTCTATGTTGCCAAATATGGCATCGCAATCATTCAGGCTGGAAACATCATTGGCAGCAAGAAGATAACCATGGCCTAACAACACTATTCTCTTATCCTTAACAACAGCATCACCATAAGATGTTGCAGAGCCGTCAAAAATAATGGTATCACCATCTAAAGCATCGGCAAAAGCATCGGCAAACGTTGTGTAAGGTGCAGAACTACCTGCAACATTACTAACTCTCAGAATTTTTGCTTGAGCAATTACTGCGGTAAAGCAAACAAGACTCATTAAGATAACTTTTCTCATAACAAATATTATTAATTAAAGATTGATATTTATGGTCATCGGGTACTTAAGGAGTTTCTTATACGCCACAAAGAATAGCAATGCAAGCCTCCCTGTTTGTAAAGAGTTGTCACTCTTTACAAACAGGGAGGCTACTATAAGGACATGCACGAGGATTTTCCTCGCGCGTACATATTATATTATATAATAAATGCTTGCTTGCTTGCTTGCTTGCTAACAA
>JAGAQH010000003.1 GCA_017622815.1 Bacteroidaceae bacterium
ACCCTTGAACATGTTTATGGCCGAAACGGAATAGAACCAGCAGAAGACTATAAGCAGGGGGAATGACAATACGTAAAGCACTGCAGGCAGCCAGCCGAAATTGGAACCTACCACCAATAGCGTTCCTATGGTAAAGATGGGGATAGTGAAAAGGGCTGCCGAACCGTAGAGCATGGAACCCTTGAACATGGGGTCGGACATCTTCATCCTGAAGAAAGACATGGGCAGCAGATACATGGGCAGGCTGGGCCAGCAGGAGAACAGCCACAGAGGCAACAGAATGATGTGCAAGAGGAGATTGAGGGCCAGCATCAGGGGATGGTTGGTCTTCTTCAGGCTCCTGTCGGAGATGCGCAGTTCGCCTATTCCCTGCTTCAGGGCAAGGGCATCGGCATAAAGTCCCTGCACATCGGCCTGAGCATCAGCCTTGAGGGCATCCAGACGTGCCACCAACTGCTTGTCGGTGAGCAGGCGCTCGGGGAGGTTCAAGGGGTCTATGCCATGGCGGCGTGCATAGTCGTCGCCATAGGTGGTACGGATGAAGTCTATGGCCTCGTAGTTGTCCAGGTCGCGGATGTCGAGCATGAGGTCGGAAATCTGTTCGATGACCAGTTTGTTCACTTCGCGCTGGGCTGTTCGGGGCTTGGTCTTGTACAGTTCATAGTAAGGCATGAGCGAGATGGGTTCGCCGAACTTTATGACAAACCTGTTGCGGATGCCGAAATAGTGGGAGTAGTGGTTGCAGGTGGGCATGATGGCAATGTCCTTCTCGAAGTTGGCCAGTTCCGCTGCCTCAAAGGCCAGTTTCAGGTAGCCCATGGAGAAGTTGCCAAGCCAACGCTTGTCCTGATGGCCAGCCTCGGGATAGATGACCACGGTCTGACCGTCTATCAAAGCCTGTTCGGACACCTTGAAGGTACTGGTGTTTTCGGAAAGCGACTCGGCTCCGTCATAATCCAGACGGAAGGCAGGAAGCAGACCTATGGAACGAAGGAACTTGTCGGCTATGGGGTGAACGGCAAACACGCTGGCACGGGCTATAAAGCAGGGCTTGCGTCCGGGAATAGCGAAAAGCAGACCTAAGGGGTCGTTAAGACAGTTCTGGTGGTTGGAGACAATCAATAGGGGGGTTCCCGCGGGAGGTATCAATTCTGTGTTGACAAGATACACCTTCTTATAGAATATCTTGTCGTGAAGGAAACGGAGGTAGGTTTTGAAAGTCCTGTAAAGCCAACCACCCTTCCCGGTGTGCAATTTTTCGTTATTCATATTCTCATTTTCCTAAATCGCGTGCAAAGATATAACATTTTCGTGAGAAATTCAAACTATCTGTGCAAGCATGAATCAATCTCCTTACGAAGAAACGCACACCTTATTATATATACGCGCATGCGAGAGAATGAAATCACGCCTGGCGAATACCGTGTCCGAACCCCTTGCTGCAGGCTCTACAAGACTTTACAGACACGGAAGAACAACTTTACAGACGAACGACTATAAAGTGCAGAGGGACAAGAGCAAAGACCGCACACATATCCGCTTCAGCGAAGCGGCATAAAAGTCAGTCAAAGGAAATGTAGGGAGAGAGGCGCAGAATATCGGCCTCGGAAAAATGAGGCAACGACTTGAGTACCTCCATGCTGCGGATAGGACCATGCACACGACGGTAGTCTGCTATCTCGGATGCACGGTAATAACCCATATACGGATGCTTCATGAGTTTGCGTGTGCTGAGACTATTTATCTGCAGTTTCTCCAGCACTGAGGTATCCGTTACCTCCACCCATGCAAGTGCATCGGCAGGGAAGTCCTCTATTTCAAGCAACTGATCGGTAGAAGTGTATCCACCAAGACGCCGACGATACTGCAGGACCTTGCGGGAGAAATACGGACCTATTCCTGGAACACGGCAAAGCAGGACACTGTCGGCCAGATTGACGTCTATGGTTTCGTCCCCGGAAAGTTTCTTCGGATAAGTGGGCTTTGCTACCGCTGACGCGGAAGAATCCGAGCCAACAGAAAGGGAATCGGACACAGAGTCCCCGAGGGCCTTGGCACGTGGGGTTGAAGACAGGCGCGGGTCCGCGCTCTCAACCACAGGCACAAGTTGGTACTTGGATGCAATACGTATCAGAGGCGACAGGTGTTCCCACTGCTCGTTGGTAAGACGGTAAACCCGGCGGAAATCGTCCTTCGTGCTGAACCGACCGCCCTTGGCACGATAACGGTAGATGCTCCTGACCTGGAACGGAGCCAGGCCAAGGCGAAGCAACTGGGTGCTGTCTGCCTCGTTGGGATCGAACAGGAAAGAGTCAGGTTCCACCTGGGGCACGGCATAATAACGGGAAGAGGTCGGAGAAACAGAGTCAGAGGCGATGGAGACAAGCGCCTCTCCTACCCTACCACCCCTGCCACTGCGACATCTGGAGAGCAGGGCGGCCCCCAATATCACAAGGCTGACATTGAGGACGGCCAACAGGAATACGACCTGTGTACGCGTGAACCACTTCCGCCGTTTCATGCACTGCTAAAGCATCTCCATCACTCCCTTGACGAACATGGACATGATGGCAATGGGGGCAACCCATCGAATCAGGAACATGAGCACGCCGAAAAGGCGTCCGGACAGAGTGCCGTTGTTAGTCACCTCCATATATACCAGTTTGCGGTCCAGATACCAGCCCACGAACAGGACAATGAGGACACCGCCTATGGGAAGCATAATCTTGGAGGATACGGAATCGAACAGGTCGAAGATGTTCATGCCGAATAGCGTCCAACCGCTCAACACGCCAAAACTGAGGCTGCATATCACACCAAGGGACATGGTGCTGACGGAAACCAGAGTGGCGGCCTTCTTTCGGGACATGTGCCAGTTCTCATGCACATAGGCGGTGACTGACTCGTGCAGTGATATGGCACTGGTGAGGGCGGCAAGGAAGAGCAGTATGTAGAACATGCCGCTGAAGAGATAACCCAACCAGGGCACACTGTCGAAAGCCATATTGAATACGTATGGCAGAGTCTGGAATACCAGGCCGGGACCCGCATTGGCCTCGACACCAGGTACCGAGAAGACGGCAGGGAATACAATAAAACCGCTAAGCACGGCCACGAAGGTGTCTATGGTGGCCACACTGGCGGCAGAAGACATCAGGCGTGTCTTGGGGCCGAAGTAACTGGCATAGGTGCACAGGCATCCCATGGCCAGAGACAACGAATAGAATGCTTGGCCCATGGCACTGAGCACGGCAGATACGGTAAGTTTTGAGAAGTCGGGCTTCAGCAGGAACCTCAGACCCTCGTCTATGCCCGGCATGCTGAATGCACAAAGTACCAGCAGACCGATGATGAGCAACAATACGGGCATCATCACCTTGGAACACTTCTCTATACCGCCCTGAACACCGCGGGAAATGACAATGTGCGTAAGGAGCATGAAGAAGGCGGCAAAGAGGACGCTGAGCCAGGGATTGGCGACGAAGTTGCCAAAGAATGCGCCATAGTCCGTATCCTTGTCCATGAGCACGCCGCTGAAACTGCTATAGGTGTAGTATAGCGTCCAGCCGCTCACCACAATGTAATAACTAAGGATGACAAAGGCCGCCAAGATGCCGAGTATGCCTATGAAACGCCACCACCTGCCGGGGGCAAGCCTGCGAAAGGCCTCTATCATGTTGCTCTGCGTGTGACGTCCTATCACAAACTCGCTGACCATGATGGGCAAACCCATCAGAAGGATACACAAAAGATATACCAGAATGAAGGCGGCACCACCATTGTTGCCCACCTCCATAGGGAAACGCCACACATTGCCCAGACCGACTGCACTGCCGGCTGCGGCAAAGATGGCTCCCATACGACTACCGAAATTCGCGTGTTTCTCCATTATCCGCTAATCAAACCATAAATGAATATTATGCCAATACCTATTGGCGCAACCCAACTGAACAGAACCATCAGCAGGGGAGTGAATCTTGAATCGAGTTCCTGAGCCACGAGTTTCTTGTTCATGTCCCATCCGACAAAGGTACAGATGAGCAGACCGCCAAGAGGCATGAGGAACTTGGCAGTGATGAAGTCGAACAGGTCAAAGAAACCCTTGCCCATAAGCGTGACTTCCTTCCACAGACCGAACGACAGGCTGCAGGCTATGCCCATCAACAGACAGAGGGCGGTGACGATGGTGGCGGCCTTGGGGCGGCTCAACTTGAAAGTCTCGTGTATGTATGCCGTGCATATCTCGTGCATGGAAATGCTGCTGGTGAGGGCAGCAAGAAGCAGGAGCACATAGAACAGACTGGAGAAGATGTACTCCAGTACGGGCACACCGCCAAATGCTTCCTGGAACACGTATGGCAAGGTGATGAACACAAGTCCGGGACCGGAATCGGCACTGACTCCCACACTGAACACGGCAGGGAATATGATGAAACCGGCAGAAACGGCAACCAGCGTGTCTATGGTGCATACACCCACAGCCGAGGAGAATAGGCGGGTCTCCTTGTTGAAATAACTGGCATACGTGGCCAACGTGCCCATGCCTACGCTGAGCGAGAAGAACGCCTGCCCCATGGCACTGATGACCACATCCTTGGTGACCTTGGAGAAGTCGGGCGTGAGCAGGAACCTGATGCCTTCCATGGCATTGGGCATGGTCAGCGAGAATGCGGCAAGGACAAAGATGATAAGCAGGAGCAGGGGCATCATGATCTTGCTGTAACGTTCGATACCCTTCTCCACTCCCGTGGCCACGACATAATGCGTGAGAAGCAGGAATACGGTAAGGAACAGAGCAGGACGCCAGGGACTGGACACGAAATCATTGAAATGCTGTCCGAAGTCCGAGCCCGACATGAGGTTGCCCACAAGGGATTCACAGGTATAGTCCAGAGTCCATCCTGCCACAACACTGTAATACGAGAGTACAAGGAAACCGGCCAGCACACCCATAAAACCGGATACCACCCACGGTTTGCCCGGGGCCAACACACGATACGAGCCGACCACATTGGAGTGGCTGGAACGTCCTATGACAAACTCGGCCACCATAACAGGCATGGCCAGGAAGAACACACACACCAGGTATATCAGAATAAAAGCAGCCCCGCCGTTGCTGCCACATTCTGTTGGGAAACGCCATATATTGCCCAGTCCCACGGCACTGCCGGCCGAGGCAAGTACGGCGCCTATCTTGCTTCCGAAATTTCCTCTTTCCATAATTTGAACGGGTAGTTGCGCATGTGACTGTTGTAGAAACGACGGTCACCGGTAACCTCACGCCCGATGAAGTCGGGCTTCATGAAGGGCTCGTCCTCGCTGGCCAGTTCCACCTCGGCAAGTACAAGTCCCTCGTTGTCACCGTAGAACTCGTCTATCTCCCAGGTGTGACGCCCGTCGGGCGACTTGACGAGATAGCGGGTCTTGTCGATGATACCTGGCTCGCATATCTCCAAAAGGTCGCGAGCGTCGGCCAAAGGTATCTCGGTGTCGAACTCATAACGTGTAAGACCGGCCAGACCGCTGGGTCCCTTGATGGTAAGGTAGCCCTTGTCGGCACGGATGCGTACACGCACGGTTCGCCCGTTGCCACTGGCAATGTAGCCCTGCTGTATCCGCGTGGCATCGTAGGATTGTGACTTGAAGTCGCCGACAACCAGAAACTTCCTCTCTGTCTCGTAATGCGCCATATTGTCTACTGAAAGAATGCGCCCGAAGGCCTACTCGCCTCCGAACTCCATCAAATACGCCTTAATGAACGCATCTATCTTGCCGTCCATCACTCCGCCCACATCGCTCGTCTGGTAGTTGGTACGATGGTCCTTGACACGGCGGTCATCGAACACGTAACTTCTGATCTGGCTGCCCCACTCTATCTTGCGCTTGCCGGCCTCTATCTTGGCCTGCTCCTCCATGCGGTGCTGCAGTTCCTTGTCGTAAAGCATGGAGCGCAGAAGGCGGAGGGCGTTCTCCTTGTTCTTGGGCTGGTCGCGGGTCTCGGTGTTCTCAATGAGGATTTCCTCCTCCTCGCCAGTATAGGGGTCCTTGTACATGTAGCGGAGACGCACACCGGACTCAACCTTGTTGACGTTCTGACCGCCGGCACCCGAACTGCGGAAGGTGTCCCATGAAATGCGGGCCTGCTCTATGTTCACCTCGATGGTATCGTCCACCAGAGGGGTAACGAAGACTGAGGCAAAAGAGGTCATGCGCTTGCCCTGGGCATTGTAAGGCGAAACACGCACCAGACGGTGCACGCCGTTCTCGCTCTTGAGATAGCCATAGGCAAACTCGCCTTCTATCTCCAGGGTACAGGACTTTATACCAGCATCATCGCCCTCCAGCAGGTTGGCGACACGCACCTTGTAGCCGTTCTTGTCGGCCCACTGCATATAGAGGCGCATGAGCATCTGTGCCCAGTCCTGGGCTTCGGTACCACCTGCTCCGGAGTTGATCTTCAGCACGGCATCCATGGAGTCTTCCTCCTTGCGGAGCATGTTCTTAAGTTCCAGTTCCTCTATAGAGGTGATAGTCCGCGCATAGAGTTCATCCACTTCCTGTTCGGTAACCAGTTCTTCCTTATAGAAATCAAAGGCTGTCGCCAACTCATCGGCCAAAGTACTTACTTCCTGATAGCCCTTGATCCATTTTTCCAGTCCCTTTACAACCTTCATCTGTTCCTCGGCACGCTTCTGGTCCTCCCAGAACTCGGGCGCCTGAGTGCGCAGTTGCTCTTCTTCGTACTGGATCTTCTTAGCCGGAATGTTGAGATAGTGGTTCAGCTGTTCCACCCGGGACTGAACCTCCTTCAATTGGTCTTGTGTAATCATTCTTCTTCGTACATCTTTTCTATCTGCTCCTTATAATTCTTGTACAGAACTGCACGCTTCACCTTCAGCGTGTTGGTCAGTTCGCCCCTCTCCAAACTGAAGGGTTCGGGGAGCAATGTTATTTTCTTAATCTGTTCGTAATTTGCAAATTCCTGTTGCAGTGTGTCTATTCGGTACATCATGAACTTGACAACACGCTCGTTGGCACACAGTTCGACATTATCCGCACAATCCACACCATAGTCGCGGGCCAGTTCCCTGAGAAGGTCATACTGAGGAATAACCAACGCAGAAACGAACTTGCGCTGCTCGGCGACAACAACAATCTGGTCTATATACTTGTCCACGCATAGTTTGGACTCTATGAGCTGAGGCGCAATATACTTGCCGTTACTGGTCTTGAAGAGGTCCTTTATCCTGTCGGTAAGGAACAGTTCCCCGTCCTTGATGTAACCGGCATCGCCGGTATGGAACCAACCGTCGGCATCGATGGAGAGTTCCGTTACCTCAGCCTTGCGATAGTATCCCTTGGTGATAGTCTTGCCCTTCAGCAGGATTTCATCGTTTTCACCGAAACGGATCTGTACACCCTCGAGCAAACGTCCAACACTTCCGATGGAAGCAGGGCGATTGAAACGGTCAATACTTACCGTGGCCGTGCTTTCCGTCAAGCCATAGCCCACGATCATCATCAGACCGGCAGAACGGACAAAGTCTTCCACCTTAGGAGGAACTGCCGCACCTGCCGTGGGGAAGAAGTTGGCACGTTCCAGTCCGAGTTGCTTCTTCAGGAAGGCTATCATTGTACCTTCGTAAATAGAATACTGAAGGCGTAAGGCCAAAGGCGGTTCAATACCCTTCATCCTGTACTCTACATTGTATTCATGCCCCACACTCAAAGCGTCGAGCAGAAGTTTCCTCTGCATGGGGTTGCTTCGCTCTATGCGTTCCTGTACGGCGGAATATACCTTTTCCCAAAAACGAGGTACGGCACACATGCATGTCGGATGTACTTCGCGCATGGACTGGAGCACATCGGAAGGTTTGCGGTTCACTGCCAGCGTACAACCGTTGGCAATACAGAGATATGCCCATCCGCGCTCCAACACATGGGTAAAGGGAAGGAAGTTAAGCACCACGTCCTTTTCTGAAAGGGGGAATACACCATAATGCGAAGCCACTGCCGTGTTCAGCATCTCGTGAGTAAGCATCACACCCTTGGACAGCCCTGTCGTGCCACTGGTATAAAGGATATTGGCCAGGTCATCTGGCTGGACCTTCTCGGAGCGGGCACAGACAACACCTTTATGCATATCCGAACCGGAAGCAAGGAAGTCATCAAAATAAACGCTGATACTATCCTCGGGGTTAAGGCAAACATCACGACTGAAGATGATCAGACGCTCGAGTGTAGAACCATGCTTGAGCACACGAAACGCAATGTCGTACTGGTCCTGCTCGCCAACGAAAATAAACCTGACGCTGGCATCGCTGACAATGTACTTTACCTGCATCTCACTGCTGGTAGCATACATCGGTATCACGACTGCCCTGATGGCATAGGATGCGAAGTCCACCATCAACCCCTCTGGCATATTCTGCGAAAAAACGGCAATGTTCTCCTGCTCTGCCACGCCCAACGTTATCATTGCGTCCGAGAGACGACGCACACTGAGCGAGAACTGTTTCCACGAGATATCCTTCCATATACCGAGTGAATAGTCACGATAGCGCAATGCCACCCGCTCTCCGTAGATGCGGGCCTGGTCGTGCACAAGTTTTTGTAACGGACTGAAATTCTGCATGGTGTTATGCCTTAAATCACGCGCAAAGATACTATTTTCCTGACATACTTGCGGAATATTGAACGGAATAATTTCCGTATTGTGACAAAAAAGAGTAACTTTGCTGTGAGAATACACCTCAAAAAAACAATGAACACAGAATACCTGACACAAGAAGCTGTAAAACTGCTATGCAGACTGGTGGAAATACCGCGCATGAGCAGAGAGGAAAAGGATGCCGCCGACATGTTGGAAGCATACATGAAGAATGATTGTGGCATGGACGTTAAAAGGGAGGGGAACAACCTGTGGTGCATGGCCCCAGGATACGAAGAGAGCAAGCCCACCCTGATGCTGAACGCACATATAGACACGGTAAAACCCACCCCGGCATGGAAGCACGAACCGCACCGGGCAAACATGGAGGGCGACATTATATATGGACTTGGAACTAACGATGACGGCGCCTCACTTGTAAGTCTTCTGCAGGTTTTCAGAAGCATGCAGAACGAGCAACTGCCATATAATCTGCTGCTGGCACTCAGTGCTGAGGAGGAGGTGAGCGGAAAAAACGGCATGGAGTACCTGCTGACCAAACTGCCCAAGATAGATGTTGCCCTTGTGGGCGAACCCACAGGGATGCACCCGGCTGTAGCGGAAAAGGGACTGATGGTCCTGGACCTTACGGCACACGGAGTTTCCGGGCATGCCGCGAGAAATGAAGGCGACAATGCCATATACCATGCTGTGGAGGACATATCATGGCTGAAGGACTACCGTTTCCCAAAGGAAAGTCCGCTGCTCGGACCCGTGAAAATGACCGTAACGATAGTGAATGCCGGCACGCAGCACAACGTTATTCCATCAGAATGCCACTTCACCGTGGACGTGCGAAGCAACGAGCTCTACAGCAACGAGGATATATTCAACACTGTGAGGGAAAACGTGAAGAGCGAGGTAAAAGCACGCAGTTTCCGCCTTTCCTCATCCAGAATAGACATGCATCACCCGCTTGTAAAAAAGGCCGTATCACTTGGACGCAAACCGTTTGGAAGCCCCACGCTGAGCGATCAGGCCCTGATGCGCTTCCCCTCGATGAAGATGGGTCCCGGCGAGAGTTCGCGCAGCCATACTGCCGATGAATTCATAAAAATCGGAGAAATACGCGAAGCCATCGCTATCTACCAATCCATGCTTCGGGATTTAGTTTTGTAGTTTCCTTGCGCAACTGGAAGTGGAGTATGCAGTTGCCCGACTCATCGGCCTGTACCGTACCAATAAGGTCGCGTGCCCTGAGTTTCTGCCCCTTGCGTACAATGACCGAAGACAGGTTGCAGTAGACCGAGATGTAACTGCCATGGCGTACGAGCACGTTCTTGGAACCTGAGAACTGGAACACTGCCGTGACTTCTCCATCAAATATACATCTGGCACGCGCCCCTGGCTTGCCCACATAATTCACGCCCTTGTTGTCCAAGGTGACGTTCTTAAGGCCAGGCACATTATACCTGCCGAAGCGGCCGGATATCCGATACTGCCCGGTAATGGGTACAGGAAGACGGCCCTTGTTCTGCAGGAACGTTCCGTTCAATTTCTTGTCACTTGCCGTAAGCCATGAGCCTGAGGATGAAGATGCTGGCTTAGTACTCTTGGATGCCGTTCCTTCGGAGGAAGCGGGTTTCTTGGACGTGGATGTACCGGTCTTGGCCTGCTTCTTTGCCGCGGCCCTGCGCTTGGCCTCTGCCTCTGCCTTGCGTCTGGCCTCAGCCTCTGCACGCTTTCTGGCCTGCTCTATCTCGTATGCAATAAGGTCGTCAATCTTCTTGTTCAGGGCAGAGAGTTCCCTCTGCTGCTTGCTGACCTTATCACGAAGATTGTCCTCCCTCCGCTTCAGATTCTTGATATATTGTTGCTGGCGTACCTGCTGCTCGTTTAGTTTGCGGCGTTGTCTTATAACTTCCTGCAACAGGCCTGCCATACGGCTTTTGGAAGCGAGCAGCGAATTCTGCGCTTCCATCAGTTCGCCCTGCTTCTGCTGTATCTGTCGGCCCAGGTCGTGCTGGTACACGGCATACTCGCGCGTGTATCGGGCACGGCGGTACATCTGCGTAAGGCTTTTGGCACTGAGCACAAAGACAAGAGTATTTCTGACCTTGGGGAACTGTCTGGAGAAACGTATGGCCCGCAGATACTTCTGCTTCTTGTCGGCCAGTTGGGCATCCAGGCTCACGATGTTGGCTCGCACATGCTTCATCTCCGTCTCTATGCTGTCCATCTCATGTTCCATGATGCGGATATGCTCCACACGGTCCTCCAACTGACGGTCGATGTGGTGAAGATAGGATTGGCCGTCCTTAACGTCCTTGCCTGTCTTGACCAGGGCCTGCTGGTTTTTTTTCAGGTTCTTCTGCAACTGCGTCTTCTGGGCCTTCAGGTTCTTTACCTTCTTACTGTTTTGTGCGCACACAGGCATACTGATGCATAGCACCAGCAACACTGCCCCTACTCCACGCAAAACAGTTTTAAGTCCCATATACATACCTTAGCCTCCTATCAGCAACGAGAGCAACCTGACTATCTGGCTGGAGGTCAGACGCGTGTAGCTGGCGGTATTGACCTTGGTTCGGGTTGCCCAGCCATCCTCCAATCTATGGTTGCGCGTATTTAGCAGCATCCTCACGGTGACACTGCCTTTGGAAAAAGTCATCTCCATATTCTCCGGCAGCCTACGGCCGTCCGCAAGTTCGGCAAAACTGTCATACTTCCATTCCACCCCCTTGATGTCAAAGCCGTCAGCCTCGCCCCAAAAGATATCCTGCATGTCCTTGAAAGCAACGGGACGCCCGAGCAAGGCAGACAGTTCCTGATAGTCAAAGACAGCATACTGCTTGGTGGCACGGCTGATGATGAGCACACTGTCTGGTGTCATCTCTATTGTACCCACCTGTATGCCTAATATATAGGTGGCGTTCAACTGGATTACATCGTCGCGCCTCATCCGGAGTGTTCCCCCGACGGTAATATCCTTGCCGCCGGCATCGGCCAGCCCAATGTTCGCACGGGCAACAACACTCTCACCTGTCTTCCATACAGAGATAGGAGCTTGTCCGGAACCGTCCTTCAAAGCCTTACGCCCAGACGAACACGCCGCCATGAAAAATACGGCACATACTCCTATTATATAATAATGTATATTTCTCATCTTTTTTACTTACTCTTATAGTACTTGCGTTTCCTGGCTTTCTTATTCAATGTGGGCGTCACCTCGTCATCCCCACGCCTTACAGCAAGTTGCCACAAGTAGGTGGCACGTTCCGTTTCTCCGTTCATCCATGCTACGTCTCCGGCATGCTCCAGAATGGCCGTACTGGTATACGGGTCGGTCATGAGGAAATGCTCGCTGCTGTCGCGCGGTACAACCTTGTCCATATATTCCTGTGCCTGTTCGTACTTGGCCTGCATGAACAATATCCATGCATAGGTGTCGAGATAAGTCCTGTTGTCCGGTTCTGCCTTTATAGTACGGTAACTCATCTCCTCTGCCTTGTCCAGTTCTTCGTTGCGCAATGACAGGTAATAGGCATAGTTGTTCAGACACAAGACGTTGTCCTTATTGTACACGAGTGCAGAATCGTACTGGAGGAAGGCTTCGCGATGCTTGTTCATATTGTAGTATGCATCGCCCTTTACGGTGAAAGCATCCGAAACCAAGGCCAGACGGGTATCCTCCGAGCGCATGCGTATGCCACGTTCCAACACCTCCAGGGCCTCTTCGTTGTTGTCACGCTCCAGCATTATCATGCCGAGGAAATACGGATAGACCAACTCCTTGGGATGGTAGTTCACTCCTCTGCGGCAGATTTCCTCCAAGGAAGAATAGTCCTTGCGCGAGGCGTAATATTGAAGCAGCCACTGAGTGGCCATCTCGTTATCAGGTTCCACAGACAATACACGCGACATGACCGACTGTATCATTTCCTGAGGCCTTTGCCTGTAGTCCAGGAAAGCGGCATACATGGTGAGGAGTTCCACATTGGTGGAGTCCAACTGGAGGACACGTTCAAAACGCTCGATTATCTGTCCTGTATCTGCCGAATCCGGAGACATGCGCTGCACCATCTGCTGTATCAGCACTATGCGCTTGCCGGTGTCTGTTTCCGGGGCATACAGTATGGAATCTCGTGTGGCATCATACAGGCTGTCCATACCCTGCAGCAGATAATAGTCCAGCATGGCCATCTGAAGGGTCACGTTCGTGGGATCTACAGCCCTGACTTCATCGTACATCTGCATCGCCTTTGCATAATCGCCCAACTGCTGATAGCAATACGCCATGTCTATCTTATAGGAAAGGTCTGCCGGGTATTCGTCGCACAGGCTCTGCAATTCAGCAAAAGCCTTCACGCTGTCCTCCATCTCCATGTAGAGGGAGAATTTCTCGTTGCTCAGTTGCGACATCTTGCCCTCAAGCATCTCCAATCTGTCCAGAGTGCTGATAGCATCCTCCAGCCTGCCTGTCTTGGAATATATGCTTGCCAGATGCGACAAGACATCCGAGCGGTTGCCCTGCAACTTGCTGATGTGTTCCAGCAACGGCAATGCATCTTCCTCACAACCCTGGCGAAGCAGGATTGCAGCCAAGGGCTCTATATAATACGTATTGTCCGGATCGAGGTCTACGGCCTTTTGCAGATACTCCAGCCCGACGCTGTCCTGGCGCAGATAAAAGTTAATCCTGCCCAACTGGTACAGGGCTTCCGCCGAGCACGAGTCTATCTGCAGACAATGGCCATACAGTTCCATTGCCTTGGACCATTGTCCCTGCATACGGCTCTTTGCCGCCTCGGCCATAAAATAGTCCAGGCGCGTCTGTGCCAAGGAGAAGCGGCACAGCAACATTGTCAGTATGAGTGCAATTATCCTCATTTCACTCCGCTGTGTCCAAAACCTCCCTCTCCACGTTCCGTCTCGTCCAAGACGTCCACCGGCACGAGTTCTGCCTGTTCATACTTGGCAACAATCATCTGGGCTATGCGCTCGCCATCGTTGACGGTGAAATCCTCCTGCCCCAGATTTATCAGTATCACACCCACCTCTCCACGATAATCGGCATCTATCGTTCCGGGAGTGTTCAGCACAGTCACGCCATGCTTCAAAGCCAGCCCGCTCCGAGGTCTTACCTGAGCCTCATAGCCCTCGGGGAGAGCCATAAACAGGCCTGTTGGTATCAGGGCACGCTGGAAAGGCTTGAGAACGACAGGATTTTCAAGGTTTGCCCTGAGGTCCATTCCTGCACTGCACGGTGTGGAATATTGTGGCAGAGGATGGCGGGATTTGTTTACTATCCTAACTGACTTCATGATTATGCAATGGTTTCTTTGTTTATAGTGTGGGGATGGACATGCCGTTTATCTTGCGGTACATATCCATGGCATACACGTCGGTCATGCCGGAAATATAGTCAAGCACAGCCATTATACGCCCGTAAAGGGTGGGCGCCTTGATGTCGTACTGGGTGGAGACACGGTTTATCAGCAACTGGGAGAAAGCCTTTTCGGGATGGATGACAGCCTGGACCATCAGGTCAAGAAGAGTGGTTATCACCTTGAAACCGGCAATTTCTATGTCCATGACATCCTTGCTGTTATATATTCTCGAGTAGCTGACCTGCTCACAACGGCGATATGCCTGCTTTGGAATTTCATTGATATGGTCTATCAGGCTTCCCTGGAACTCTCCGTCGAGTATGGTTTCCTCGTTGTCCACAAAGACCTTGACACACTCGGTCTCCAAGGCATTTATCACACAGGAACGGAGGTACACTATCTGCTCGTTTCTGTCCTCCACCGTGCTCATGCGCCGGATTATGTTCTCGCGCTGCTCTTCGGGGAAGTAGGACAGCAGCAGGTCCTTGGTCTCGTCCGTGGTGAGTATCTTCAGTTTGTGGGCGTCTTCTATATCCATTATCTCATAACAGATGTCGTCTGCGGCCTCCACAAGATACACCAGTGGATAGCGCGCATACTTCAGCGTGCCCTCGGGACTGTCCAGACGCTTTATGCCCAACTCCTCGGCAATCCGCAGATATGAGTCCATCTCCTCGCGGAAAAAGCCGAACTTCCTCTTTCCGGCCGACAGGTTGCTGCTAAAAGGATACTTGACTATGGAGGCAAGGGTACTGTAGGTCATTACAAAACCTCCCTTACGACGTCCCTTGAAATGATGCGTGAGCAAGCGGAAGGCATTGGCGTTTCCTTCAAAACTTATAAGGTCGTTCCACTGCTCTGCAGTAAGGGAGTCTCCCGTTTCCTCACAAAAATAGTCCTGAAGGAAGCGTCCGTTTCCCTCGCTGAAATACGTTCCTATGGCCTTCTCGCCACTATGGCCGAAAGGCGGGTTTCCCAAATCGTGGGCCAGGCAGGCAGCCGAGACTATACTGCCCAGTTCCATGAAATGTGTGTCCTTGAGTTCGGGATGTCGCTCCAAAAGGGCGCGGCTCACGTCGTTGCCAAGGGAGCGTCCCACACTGCTCACCTCCAGAGAGTGAGTCAGGCGGTTATGGACGAAAATGCTTCCGGGCAACGGGAACACCTGTGTCTTGTTTTGCAAACGGCGAAACGGTGCCGAGAATATCAAGCGGTCATAGTCGCGCTGAAACTCCGTACGGTCATCCACACTATGCTGCTGATGTTCCTGGCCAAGCCTTTTGTTAGATAGTAACTGTTCCCAATTCATCTACAATATCATATTAGGGCAAGCCTGTCCTTATTTCTTTCCCTCCACGGGGTAGAAAAGTTTGTTGGCTCCGGAAGTGACTCTGACAAGTTCGGGATGTTCGGCGGCAAACGTGTCGATATGGCGCATGCGCTTTTCCTGCAGAATCTCGTCCACGGCAATGAGGATACCGGTCTCCTCCACGTTTCCGAAACCATCGTTTATGGCGGTGCCGAACAGTTTCATCGTTGGAGACAGGCCCATGTAGGCATTGACCAACGGGGGGATGTTCAGGCCACGTTCGCGTACTGCCTTGTTCAGTATGCGATAGTCTGTCTTGAAGTCCTCCTCAACGAAAAGTTCCTCGAACTGTTTCGTGTCGTGCTCGTAATGCAGAGGTTCCAGAGGCTTGATCAGGTTTTCCGGGTCGGGGAAATGCTTGTTCAGGAAATAGATGATCATGTCCCTGCTCAGACGGTCGTATGAAGGGTACATGGTGAACTTGCCGAAGAGGTAACGTACATCCGGCTCTATCACCGTAACGGCTCCCAGTCCGTCCCAGAGATTGTCCAGCGCGAAGAGGCCCTTTGTGCCCATACGACTGCTCTGATATTCCAGGGTGACGAAGGAGCGGCCCAGTTCTATCGTCCAAGGGGCATACTCGCGCATGAAAGCCTCCGAGAAATGGAACATGTGGCTTGTGGCCAGCAAGGGCTGTCCGTCCTCGCCTATTTTCCAGTCGCGGCCCAGGATGTATCTGTATCCTCCCAGTATCTCTTCTTCTTCGGGATCCCAGACGATGAGCTGCTTATAGGGATTGTCGCATGTATCGTACTCGTCCAAATCAAGACTCTTGCCTGTACCTCCGCCGGCAGCACGGAAGGCTATCTCGCGGAGTCGGCCAATCTCGCGAACGGTATTGGGCGAATCCTGCCATGTAACGATATAGATGTCGTTACCGCTCTTGTTGGTACGGCGCAGTCTGCGTTCTTCGGTCAGTTCTGCCTTAATCAGTTCTCGGGGAACCTTTGCTATTATCTCTTCCATAATAAGCGATATGCCGGAACAACAACTGTTCCTTCGTGTTTTGTTGGTATTATTATTTAATGGCTATCAGTCTGTTGTTGATAAAGTACCGTCCTTTTGGCAGGCCGTTCAACCAGTTGGTACCCTTGTTCAGACGTACAATCAGATAGAAGGTGCCTGTATGGGTGTATATGGGCAATATCTGATTCTCCGGACTTTCCACCCTGACAGCATTACCCACCATACTCATTTGAACAGGATATGCGGAATGGCTCATCTTGCGGCTTACGCTCCTGTCACCATCCCTCTGGATCACACGTATTGTAGTATCCTGTTTCTGTGTGCGTTCTGTCTTATGCAGGAAGCCGGCCGGTGCTGCCGCCGTGATTTCCAGCAGAGCACCGACCAACATCAGTATTACCAATATTCCTTTCATCATGATTGCGCTCTCATCATTCAAATATCCCTGTTATTAGGACAACGGCCTGATGAGATAGTTTATTGTCTTGCGTGTTTACTTTTGCAACTGACCGGCGGTATTGTACTTCTTGCCAGCCTTAACGATTACGACACGACCGTTCTCAACGAACTTGCCGTCGGCAGAAAGCTGAGAAGCGTTGATGTCGTTGATGCCTGTAGTAGCAACAGAAACCAGCTCGTTGTTGTAGTTGAACTCGTAAACATCGCCATACTTCTTCATCTGACCGTAAACAATTACAGAAGAACCAACCTTCATGTCATCGACAGAAGTGAACTTCTCACCGCCAATGTTCAAACCGCTATAGCACTCGAACTGCTGGCTCTTCTCTGTACCATCAGTAGAAATCCAGTAGGTGATAGAACCATACTTTTCATTGAAACTTTCAACCTTTGATACGATACCCTTCACGTACACCCATGTTGACAAGCCCTTGCCGGCGTCGATGATAGCAACAGCCTCCTCTACGGTATAGGCTGTTTCGGGAGTGTTGGCAATGGTCTTTACGGTCACGTCATAGGTCTTGCTTGCGCTAACACCCTTGTAAACGGCGGTAACCTCTACTGAAGTTGTCTCAACAGTAAGGTCGGCAGGAGTGTAGGACCATGCCACCTCTGCTGTAACGTCTGCAGTAGTCTCATCGTCAAAAGTTGCTGTTACAGTCAAACCCTCAGGATTGAATGCATCACCCTCGTAGTATTCTGTCTGAACGGCAGAAGTCTCGGCCAAAGCAAGAGACACAACCTCAGGACCTGTTGACTCGCCAATCTGATAGGTCACCTTGATTTCGGTCATACGAACCTGATTCAGAGAAGCAGTCATAGTTACCTCAGAAGCAGAACCCATCCAAGTACCAACTTTACCAGAAAAGGTATAAGTTCCTGAGGTTGCATCAGTGAAATTACCAGGACCTTCCTTCGCTGTTCCGCTTGCGGTACATGTCAACTCAATCTTTGTGATGTTACCCTCTGCAACAGAAACGGTGAAAGTCTGGTTCTTATAGGCACGGTACTGGGTTCCGCTACCCAGAATACCCTGAGTTGTGGAGATTGTCACACCGTCCTTTGTACCGGTCTGCTCACCCGCAGTAGAACTCCACAGAGCATCAGCACCTGTAATAACGACTGTCTTTTCCTGTGCGACAGCCATACCCAAACCCATAAACAGGGCTACGAAAGAAAGTAAAAGTTTTTTCATAAGCACAATGTTTAAATTAAATTGTTATTAGTTGTTGTCGTATTGCCAAAAGCAACAGGGTTCCTCCCTAAACGGACAGCCAAAGCAGACACATCCCGAGAGGCGCTCCTTTTAATTCACGCACAAAATTACGAAAAAAAAACATGACTGCCAATAAAAGATGTATAAAATATCGGTTCTGTGCGCTACATTGCCCCCAAGCGCATAGACACAAGGCAAGAATGCAACGGCGGGACCTCCAGATACCAAAACACGCCAAAGCGCAGATAAAAGTCGGTTTCATCGGCAAACAGAGCACTCTGCAAGGGGCGCAGAACAGATCATTCCCAAACGAAACACGCACTCTCTCACGGAGAGGAGAAATACCCTCCCGGAGACCCCACCCCGGTCCTCCCGAGGACGCGCCCGAATCACCGAGGGTGACACACCCTTGTCACCGAGGGTGACGCGCCCTTGTTGTCAAGGAGAACAAAACCATGCCGACGACGACGCCAAAAACCATCTGGCAATACTATTCAAAAAATTTTACATGGGACCTACCCGGCCATCTGCGCTATATAATCATCCAGATTACGGCCTTCTATACGCTCGAAACAGGAACGCGCTGTCTTGGCCGTGGCAAAGCCGACTTGTACACAATCGGAAACAGAACCGACACGGCCCACCTGCACCAGGCGTTTCAGTTCTTCTATCCTATATGTAGTAATGTAGTCATGTATGTTGTTGTGCCCCTGGCTGCGAAGGCACTGCAGCATAAGTTGGCGGTTTATGCCCGTCTCCTCGCACAACTTGTCGCGGGTAAAACCGTTGCTCATCCACTCGGCCTTGTGTCCCTGCATCCACAACTGCACCCTCATGTAACGTTTCTGGTTCATCTCGTTAAAGTCCTCCTGGCGCTTCGCATCGGAAGAGGCCTCCTCGGCCTTATCCACCATATCAGCCTCTTCTACGTTCATGCTGATGTCGGGGTGCGGAATCTTGGTGACAAGCACCTCTATGGAATGGCACACCCAGAAGAAGTTAGACAAGGTGAATATCACCATGTAGGAGCAGAGCAGCATTGGCGTGTAGTTAAGTGCCGTGTAGAAATACAGCACCACAGACAGGATAAGGACGGCGGTATATGCAATGAGCGAAAGCGGGAAGGTGGTCTTGTATGCCAAGCGGCGTGGCAGTATTACTATATTGACCACATAGAAAACGCCTAGAAACAGGGCCACCAGCCTCAGTATCAAGTCAAGAGAAAGGATGTTCTGGAACAGTTCGTCGGCAGAATAGACTATGGTGAGTTGCCCCGCAGGGAAAATGGCAATGACATAAACCACAGCCAGCACGAGAACCGGAGCCGCGTATCTCAGCATTCGTCCCCACTGGAGGAAACCGGGCATCACCAGACCCAGGGAATATATGCTCTGCAGATAGGAACCTACCACCAGCATAAGCAGCATGTAGGGGTTCAGCAGACCCGGGCGACCGTCGGCCACGCTTTTTCCGAACATGGCCACTATGGCAATGACAACAAAGAATATGGCAAGAATCCACGCCAGACTCAGGTACTGGACCCTATGACGAGCCAGAATTCCCGTCAGGAACATCCCCACGAAATGCGCCGTTGCACAACAGGCAAACACTACAGTTACTATGATGGCATCCACACTCACAAGCGCAAAAGTACATAAAAAAAACGAAACTGCCAAGCATTGGCCTTACGATAACGCACACTGCGCCGCCGGCCAAGCGGCAAGGCCGTCATCGCTTGGTGGAATAGGCCGTCTTGCTGACGCGCTCCACCTTAGCCCGCAGAATGACGACACCCTCCAACGGACGGTCATTGGCATCCGTAGGACACTTCTGGATTGCCTCCACCACATCCAGGCCCTCTATCACCTCGCCGAAAACGGTGTATGTGCCGTCGAGATGGGGAGTACCTCCATACATCTGATAGTCGCTTATCATAAACCTGTCCAGTTCTATCCCTCTCTCTTCAAGATAGGATTTGGCCTTCTTCAGGTCCGCCGGCCTTTGCCTCTGCCCCCAGACAATATAGAACTGCGAACCGCTGCTGCGGAACTCGGGGTTGACGTCATCCCCCTCGCGTGCCGCTGCCACACTGCCCCTTACATGGAAAAGTTCCGGAAAAACGATTTCCGCCGGCAAGGTGTAGCCCGGACCGCCGTTGCCCAGCAGGGAGTCCTTCGGCGCATTGCGGCTGTCGGGGTCGCCGGTCTGTATCATAAAATCCTCTATTACCCTGTGAAACAGTATCCCGTCGTAATAGCCCTGCTCCACAAGCGTCAGGAAATTATCCCTATGGATAGGGGTCAGATCGGAAAGGGCTATACGGATATTGCCGGCCGACGTCTCCAGACGGACAACACTGCGCTTCTCCTTTTTGGCCGCACCGGCCGGCAAGGACAAAGCGGACACCACGAGTGCCAACACGAGAGAAAAGACGTATTTCCTGCTCATAATTTCATCGGATTAAGGTTTCGGTCACAAAAATACAAATTTATTCCCCACCAGCAAAACCAACGGAGACAAAATTGCGCCTTGAGGGCGAAATCTGCTCATTTTCACAAAATCATCGATTTCATCGCAACGCAAACCATTCCGCATTTCTCCGCGAAAAGAGTTGTTAAATTATTTTAGGAGAAGCGCAAAAGTTTCTTGTGGAAAAGAGTGGGGAATTGTGGGGAATTTTATATCTTTGTGGCGGAAAAACAAAATATAAGGTACGCACACATGAGATTCACCGGCAACATCGACGCGAAGACTGACGAGAAGGGAAGGGTTTTCATCCCCGCAACCTTCCGCAAGCAGTTGCAGCAGGCCAACCTTGAAGGGCTCATTTTGCGCAAGGATATATTCCAGCAATGTCTGGTACTTTATCCGGAAAGCGTATGGGATTCCATGGTGGACGCCATCGTACAGCGCACGAACCCATTTGACAGCAAGGGGAGGGCCGCAATGCGAGGATTCGTTGCCGGAGCGGAGAAAATAAGCATAGACGGAAACGGACGCATACTGATTCCACGACGATATCTGGAGTCTGCCGACATACAGGGAGAGGTAAGGTTTATAGGCATGGACGACTCGATAGAGATATGGAACAGGCAAAAGGCAGAGAACCTGCTGAACAATCCCGAGGCACTTGCCGACAGTCTTGAATGCTTAATGAATCCAAACAACAATGAATCCTGATTGCTACCACATTCCCGTCATGCTGGACGAGTGTCTGGCCGGGCTGAACATAAAGCCTGACGGCATATACATAGACCTGACCTACGGAGGGGGAGGCCACAGCAAAGAAATCATAAAACACCTGTCTGCCAAAGGACACCTGTATGGCTTTGACCAGGACATTGACGCCATGAAGGGCGCCATGGAGGACGAAAGATTTACCTTTGTCCGCAGCAACTTCCGTTACATCAAGAACTGGATGCAGTACTACGGCGTGAAGAAGGTGGACGGAATACTGGCAGACCTGGGAGTGAGCAGCCACCACCTGGACGAAGGGAGCAGAGGTTTCTCCTTCAGGTACGACGCTCCCTTGGACATGCGGATGAACCAGGCCGGCAAGGTTTCCGCCAAGAACATAATAGCGGAATACAGCGAAGAGCAACTGGCCGACATACTCTACTACTACGGCGAACTGAAACAGAGCCGGCGCATAGCATCAGCCATAGTGAAGGCAAGGAGCAAAGGCGACATATCCACAACAGGCCAGTTGGCAGAGGCGGTCGGTCCCACACTGGGCTTCGACCGGGAAAAGAAGGACCTGGCAAGGGTTTTCCAGGCTTTGAGAATAGAAGTGAACGGAGAAATGAAGGTTCTGAAGGAAATGCTTGCCAACGCCACCGACATACTGGCTCCGGGAGGCAGACTCGTGATAATGACATACCACAGCCTGGAGGACAGAATCGTAAAGAACCACATAAAAGGCAACGACAAGGAAAACAAAGACAACAAGGATGCCCATTCTCTGATATTCGGCCAGACAAGGACAATCCTGAAAGCAGTCAACAAAAACGTAATAACAGCATCGCCCGAGGAATTGGCAAGCAATCCAAGAAGCAGGTCGGCAAAACTACGAATAGCAGAAAAGAAATGAGGGAGAACAACAAAAAACAGGAAACGGGGAAAAAGCCCAGACTGTTCTCCATGCTTGGCAACAGCATGGAAGAGGAAATGGCTCTGAAGCAATGGAAAAGCGTCATCAGGCAGATGAGCATCGACGGCCAGTGGTTCAAGAGGCAAATAGGCGTAATCATCCTGGCCGTAACGGGCATTATCATATACATCACATGCCGATACCAGGCACAGCAGGAGATAATACAGGAAGAACAACTCCGCAAGGAACTCCAGGACTGGAAGTTCAGGACACTGACCAGAAGCAGCGAACTGACACTGAAAACCAGACAGAGCCAGATAGAGATTGCACTGAAGAACTTCGGAGACAGCACACTGAAAGTGAGCACCGAGGCACCATTCATAACAACAGTCACAAGAGAATAGCCCAATAACACATGAAACCAGACAAGAACAACAGCATCGGCCGATTCCGCATAATCTTCTTCGGTTTGTGCCTATTGGGCATATACATAGTGAGCAGCGCACTCTACACCATGCTCACCAAAAAGCAGTACTGGACAGAAGTAAGCCAGATGTTCATACGCAAGAACATCAACATTCCGGCAACACGAGGCAACATATATGACTGCAAGGGCAGACTGATGGCAGGTTCCGTGCCTGAGTACAGACTGTACATGGACTATGTGGTCATAGACAAGGACAGCGCCGCAAGATGCAAGGCACAGTTCTGGAGAGACTCTGTGTTCAACTCCACCTTAGACACCATAGCCGAAGGGCTGGCACGCATATTCCCGGACAAGAAGCGGAGTTACAACGAAAATATCAAGTGGTTCCGCAACAGACTGCTGGAGGGCAAGAAAAGAAGAAGCCATGCCTGGAGAATATACCCACGCAACGCCACCTACATACAATACAAGGAGTGCAAGGAACTGCCACTATTCAGGGAGACTGCATACAAAGGCGGTTTCTACACCGAAGAGATAATGCAGAGAAAGCACCCCTACGGTTCACTGGCTTCCAGAACCTTAGGCAGTCTGCGCGCCGACTCCAACGCTGCAAAGAACGGCTTGGAACTGAGCTACGACACCATCCTGCGAGGTAAGGACGGAGTAAGCCACAGCGTAAAAATGAGAAACAGGCGCGTGCAGATCATTGACACCGAGGCTGTGGACGGGCATGACCTGGTGAGCACCATAGACGTGGACATACAGGACATGGCAGAAAAGGCTCTGGTTGCCAAACTGAAGGAACCCATGGTGAACGGCATACTGGGCATGGCCATCGTAATGGAAGTGTCCACAGGAGAAGTGAAGGCCATCGTAAACATGCACCGCGGAAAGGACGGCAACTACTATGAGATGAAGAACAGCGCCGTAAGCGACCTCATGGAGCCCGGTTCAACGTTCAAGACAGCAAGTATGATGCTGGCCATGGACGACGGACATGCCACACTGAACACCACAGTGGACTGTTGTGGAGGCATTTATCCCATGCACGGACGCAACATGAAAGACCACAACTGGCATCGTGGCGGATATGGAGTGCTGACCTTCTCACAGATTCTGGAACAGAGCAGCAATATCGGTGTAAGCCGCATAATAGACGAAGCATACAAGGATAATCCCCAGAGATATGTGGACGGTCTGCGCCGACTGGGAATAGGCATCCCCCTGAACCTCCCCTTCGTGGGCAAGGGCGAACCCGTAATACCCCAGCCCAACAGCAAGATACGCTACTGGAGCAAATCCGACCTGCCCTGGATGAGCATTGGATATGTAACGCAACAGCCGGTGATAAGCACCCTGACCTTCTACAACGGCATTGCCAACGGCGGCAAGATAGTGAAACCCAAATTCATAAAGGCTGAGATGAAGGACGGACAGATAATACGCGAATTCCCGACAGAAGTGCTGGTACAACAGATGTGCAAGCCCTCAACCCTGAAGGACATACAGTTCTGCCTGAACAATGTGGTAAGCATCGGCCTGGGCAGAAAGGCCGGAAATGGAGGCAAACTGTTCCAGGTGAGCGGAAAGACCGGCACGGCACAGGTGGCAAGCGGTACAAAGGGTTACCACAGCGGCACGACACGATACATGGTCAGTTTCTGCGGATACTTCCCGTCCGAAGCCCCTAAATACAGTTGCATCGTGTGCATAGTCAAGGACGGCTTGCCTGCCTCGGGTGGCGGACAATGCGGACCGGTGTTCAGCCAGATTTCGCAGTTCATCATGGCACAGACACTGGAGCGGGACGCCTCTGAACTGGCCGACAGCCTGTCAGTCTTCACGCCGACAAACAAGAATGCACGCTCTGCAGCAGACAACAACCTGACAAAGATTCCCGACGTGAGGGGAATGGGTGCAAAAGATGCCGTCTATGTGCTGAAGAAAAGAGGACTAAAAGTGAACATACAGGGAGCTGGCTCAGTAAAAAGCCAAAGCATAGCGCCTGGCGGAGAGGTTACTAAAGGACAATCCATAAAACTGATCCTTGAATAAGGGACCTGCCTACATGACAGAGCAAGTTGTCTAATATATATATTATATATAAGGTATATGACATTATACGAACTGACACACCAATACAAACCCCTGGAGGTAGTGGGGAGAACAGACGTTGAAATCAGCGGCATCGAGCTTGACTCAAGAAAATGCAAGCCGGGCACTGCCTTCGTGGCCATACGTGGCACACAGGCCGACGGCCATACATACATAGAAAAAGCCATCAGCCTGGGAGCCGGATGCATAATATGCGAGCACCTGCCGGAAAACCCCAACCCCGATGTAACGTATGCCGTGTATGGCAATACTGCCGAAATCGTAGGCCCGCTGGCCACGACATTCTACGGCAACCCGACAAAAAGGATGAAACTGGTGGGCATAACCGGAACTAACGGCAAGACAACCATTGCCACCACCCTGTACAACATAATTCGACGGATGGGCATAAAGGCAGGTCTGTGCAGCACAGTGTGCAACTACATCGACGGCGAGGCCTACCCCACTGAATGCACCACCCCGGACCCCATAACACTGAACCGCCTGCTCGGGAAGATGGCCGACCAGGGATGCGAATATGCATTCATGGAGGTGAGCAGTCATGCCGTAGACCAGAAGCGCATAGCCGGGCTGACATTTGCCGGAGGCGTATTCACAAACCTGACACGAGACCATCTGGACTACCACAAGACTTTCGAGAACTACCGCGATGCAAAGAAGGGCTTCTTCGACATGCTGCCCAAGGATGCCTTTGCCGTCACCAATGCCGATGACAAGAACGGCCTGGTAATGACACAGAACACGAAGGCAACCGTAAAGACATACTCCATAAGGGGAGGAGCCGACTTCCATGCAAGAATCTTGGAGGAGAGTTTCGAGGGCATGAACCTGGACATGAACGGACTGGAAGTCTTTGTACAGTTCGTGGGACGCTTCAACGTGCAGAACATCCTTGCGATATATGGCAGCCTGTGCATGATAGGAATTGAGCCTCAGGAGGCTCTTATACAACTGAGCGCCATGAAACCCGTCAACGGCAGGTTCGAGACATTCCGCTCTCCAGAGGGAGTGACTGCCGTAATCGACTACGCACACACTCCGGATGCACTGAACAACGTTCTGAGCACCATAAACGAAGTGCTGGCTGGGAAGGGGCAATGCTGGACCGTGTGCGGCGCTGGAGGCAATCGCGACAAGGGCAAGAGACCACTGATGGCACAGGAGGCTGCCAGACAAAGCGACCGGGTAATCATAACAAGCGACAACCCGCGCGACGAGGACCCTCAAGACATCATCAACGACATGCTGGCCGGACTTACCAAAGAAGAACTGAAGAAGACAATAAGCATTGTAGACAGGAAAGAGGCCATAAGGACAGCGTGCATGATGGCACAGAAAGGCGATGTCATACTGATTGCCGGCAAGGGACATGAGGATTACCAAATAATCAAGGGAGTGAAGCATCACTTTGACGACCACGAGGTGGTGCGAGAAGCCTTTGGCATAGAATAACGACAACACACAAGGACAACAATATATACCGGTAAGACAAGATGCTATACTATTTATTCCGATATCTGGAACAATTTGGGATAAGCGGAGCGGGAATGTGGCAGTACATCTCGTTCCGAGGACTGATGACACTGGTACTGAGCCTGCTCATTTCCATGTGGTTCGGCCAGTACTTCATAAAATGGATGAGGAAACGCAATATCAGCGAAGCACAGCGAGACGAGAGCATAGACCCCTATGGAGTGGAGAAAAGGGGCGTGCCTACGATGGGCGGCCTGATAATCATCGTATCCATCGTGGTTCCTTGCCTGCTGCTGGGACGCCTGCGCAACATATACATGCTGCTGATGCTTGCCACCACAGTATGGCTGGGCTTCATAGGCTTCATGGATGACTACATCAAACTGAAGATAAACAAGGACGGGCTTCGCCCCATCTACAAACTGGCAAGCCAGGCATTGCTGGGACTGACAGTAGGACTGACACTGTGGCTCAGCCCGGATGCTGTAATACGCGAGAACGTGACCATATCGCGCAATGAGACTACAGAAACCGTCGTTTACAAGAGCGAACCGGTAAAGAGCACCATCACGACCATACCCTTCGTGAAGGACAACAACCTGAGCTACAGCAACCTGTTCTCGTTCCTGGGCAAATACCGCACCGCTGCGGGATGGATATTCTTCGTGTTCATGGTTACATTTGTCGTCATGGCCGTAAGCAACGGTTCCAACCTGAACGACGGCATGGACGGAATGTGTGCCGGAAATTCAGCCATAATGGGCATAGCCCTGGCCATACTCGCATACGTATCCAGCCACATCAACCTGGCAGGCTACCTGAACATCATGTTCATACCCGGCTCGGAGGAACTGGTAATCTTCCTGCTGGCCTTCGTGGGAGCACTGATAGGTTTCCTGTGGTACAACGCCTATCCCGCCCAGATATTCATGGGCGACACCGGCAGTCTGGCCATCGGAGGCATCATCGCCGTTACTGCAATCATCATACACAAGGAACTCCTGATTCCGGTAATCTGCTTCGTTTTCCTTATGGAAAGTATCAGCGTGCTTCTGCAGACCAACGTGGCAAAGATGGGCAACAAGCGCGGAAAGAAGTGGAGAGTGTTCAAACGCGCCCCCATCCACGACACCTTCCGCATCAAACCCGGACAACTGAGTCCCGACCTGAAGATTCTACTGAACTGGCCTAACGGATGCTGGCTGGAAAGCAAGATAACGACAAGGTTCTGGATCATTACCATACTGATGGCCTCGCTTGCCATCGTCACACTTAAAATAAGATAACAGGAATGAGCAAGATAGCAATACTTGGTGCCGCCGAAAGCGGTGTTGGAGCAGCCGTCCTGGCCCTGAAGAAGGGCTATGACGTCTTTGTCAGCGACATGGGCTTGATAAAGGAGCACTACAAGGACATACTCAATGCCCACGGCATCGAATGGGAGGAAGGACGCCATACCGCAAGCAGAATTCTCGACGCAGAGGAAATCATAAAAAGTCCCGGCATTCCGGACAACGCTCCCATGGTTGCCGAGGCTATAGCCAAGGGCATACATATCATAAACGAAATAGAATTTGCCGCACGCTACACCAATGCCAAGATGATTTGCATCACAGGCAGCAACGGCAAGACCACTACAACAAGCCTGATATACCACATCCTGAAGAACGCCAACTACAACGTAGGCCTGGCAGGCAACATAGGGCGCTCGCTCGCCCTGCAGATTGCAGAAGGATGCACCTACGACTACTATGTGATAGAACTGAGCAGCTTCCAGTTGGACAACATGTACGACTTCCGCGCAAACATTGCCGTGCTGCTGAATATCACTCCGGACCATCTTGACCGATACGACAACGACATGCAGAAGTACACGGACTCCAAGATGAGAATCATCCGCAACCAAGAGGCAGACGACGCCTTCATCTATTGGGCAGACGACCCGATTATCAAGGCAGAACTGGAGAAATATGGTATAAAGGCACAAAAGTGCCCCTTCTCCATCCTGAGCAAGAACGGCATGATAGGCTACATAGACAACGGCACCTACACTCTGGAAACACCTACCCCATTCAATATGGAGCAGGAATCTCTGGCCCTCAACGGGAAACACAACATGTACAATTCCCTGGCTGCAGGTCTGGCCACACGACTGGCCGGTGTAAGCAGCGAGAAACTCAGGGAAAGCCTTGCCGACTTCCAGGGCGTGGAGCACCGTTTGGAAAAGGTTGCCACCGTGGGAGGCGTTCACTACATCAATGACTCCAAGGCAACGAATGTAGATGCCTGCTGGTATGCACTCGAGAGCATGACCACACCAACCATCCTCATCATCGGAGGCAAGGACAAGGGCAATGACTACGAGGCTATCAGGGAACTGGTGAAAAAGAAGTGTGCCGGACTCGTGTTCCTCGGGGCAGACAATAGCAAACTGCACAACTTCTTCGACCCCATGGGCATACCCACATGCGACACCCACAGCATGAAGGAGTGCATAGAGGCATGCAACAAAATGGCGAAACCCGGATACACCGTCCTTCTGAGCCCATGCTGTGCAAGTTTTGACCTGTTCAAGAACATGGAGGACAGAGGCGAGCAGTTCAAGGAAGTGGTCCGAAACCTATAGCACGCCGACTTGATATAACACACTACACAAGAACAAAACAACAGACACCCACATGAATAATTGGAGCAAGAAGAACTTTAAGGAGAACGGACTTATGCAGGGAGATATGGTCCTATGGATGGTATTTCTCTCGCTGTGCTTCATATCCATCATTACCGTATATAGCGCTTCCAGCAACATGACCTACACCTCCGGCAAATATTGGGCTCCCGTCATGCGACACAGCAGTTTCATACTTTTAGGTATAGGCTTCACGTGGGTGATGCACATGCTTCCGTGCAAACTGTACAAGTTGCTCGGACTGTGCATAACGCTATTCTCCTACATCCTGCTCATTTGCGCCTTGTTTGCCGGCAAGGTAAATGGTGCATCGCGATGGGTGGGAATAGGTGAAATAACATTCCAGCCAAGCGAAATAGCCAAGCTGGGACTGGTAATGGCAACCGCCTTCGTACTTAGTGTATTCAGGGACAAGGACGGTGTAAGTTCGTTCGGTTTCAAACTGGCAGCAATAAATATCGGCTGTACACTACTGCTCATCGTAACAGAAAATCTCAGTACGGCCGCCATCATATTCGTTGTGATGTACCTGATATGCTTCTATGCGCAAGTATCGTCAAAGATACTGTCATGGTTGGGAGGTTCACTTATCGGTCTTGCCCTGGCCGGATACTTTACCGCCGTCAACATCCCTCAAAGCACCTTGGACGAATGGGCCAAAAGCGACGGAATAATGCACCGCGTACCCACCTGGGTGAACAGGCTCAAGAGTAAGAATGATTTGCCACCCAACCCCAAGGATTACGACATCACGAAGAACGTACAGGTGACACATGCACAAATAGCGATAGCCACATGTGGCATTACAGGTCGCGGACCAGGCAACTCCATTGAACGCGACTTCCTTCCGCAAGCCTTTTCCGACTTCATCTATGCCATCATCATAGAAGAGTTCGGCATATTCGGCGGAGGCTTGGTGATGTTCCTGTACCTATTATTATTATATAGGGCGCTACGCATTGCCCAACGGTGCAAGTCGCTGTTTCCTGCTTACCTGATAATGGGACTGGCTCTTATGCTCGTCATGCAGGCGATGGTGAATATGGCTGTTGCCGTAGGCGTGTTTCCCGTCACCGGACAACCGCTTCCCCTCATCAGTCGTGGCGGCACAAGTACTTTCGTAAACTGTGCCTACCTGGGAATAATGCTTAGCGTAAGCCGTTCTGCCCGCAAGTCAGAAGAGAACGAGACACAAGATAACTGCAATAATGAAGCCGAAGTAATACCTGTTGAAGCATGAAGGAGCCAAGAATAATAATAAGCGGAGGCGGCACAGGAGGCCACATCTTCCCTGCTGTCAGCATTGCCAACGCCTTGAAGAAACTATGCCCGAAGACGGAAATCCTGTTCGTTGGAGCCAAGGACCGTATGGAGATGCAGCGTGTGCCACAGGCCGGATACAAGATTGTAGGTCTGCCGGTAAAAGGACTTATACGCCCACTGTGGAACCCCAAGAACATTGGTATCCTTATGGACTTCCTCAAGAGCAAATGGCAGGTAAAGAAAATAATCAGGGACTTCAAACCCGACGTTGCCGTTGGTGTGGGAGGGTATGCCAGCGCAGCCACCCTTAACGCCGCCCACGACATGGGCATACCATGCCTTATCCAGGAGCAGAACAGTTTTGCCGGCCTGACGAACAAGACCCTGGCAAGGAAAGCAAGCAAAATCTGCGTTGCCTACGAGGGAATGGAACGCTTCTTCCCAGCCGACAGAATCCTGCTTACAGGAAATCCCGTACGTCAGAATCTGGCAGACATATCTCTCAGCAAGGAAGAAGCCATGGCAGAATTCGGATTCACCTCCGGCAATCCTGTCATACTGCTGATTGGAGGCAGTCTGGGAGCAAGGACTATGAATATGAGCGTCCTTAAGTCACTGGAACTGATACGTAACTCAAACATCCAGTTCATTTGGCAGACTGGCAACTACTATAAGGAGAACATCTCTCAGGAACTGGAAAGATATGGCACGCCAAGAAACCTGTATGTGACAGATTTCATCCGCAACATGGACAAGGCCTATAAGGCTGCCGACCTCGTAATAAGCCGCGCAGGTGCCAGCAGCATCAGCGAACTCTGCCTTCTCGGCAAGGCGAGCATACTGGTGCCAAGTCCTAACGTCGCCGAGGACCACCAGACACACAATGCCATGGCACTCGTCAACAAGAATGCCGCCATGATAGTAAAAGATGCCGAAGCAGAAGAAACACTCATCCCCCTTGCCATAAAAACGGTCAAGGACTCTGCCCTGCTAAGCAGTCTAAGCGAAAATGCATTGTCCATGGCATTCCGCGATGCGGACATCAAGATAGCCGAAGAAATCCTTAAACTCATCAAAAACTGACACACACGTATGCAAGCAGTATATTTCATTGGTATCGGAGGCATTGGCATGAGCGCCATTGCACGCTATTTCCTTAACACAGGAATCTTTGTGGGAGGATACGACAGGACTCCAACGCCGCTTACCGAGGCTTTGGAGCGGGAAGGTGCCGTCATCCACTATGAAGACAACGTAAGCCTCATCCCTGCAGAATGCATGCGGAAGGATGAGTGCCTTGTGATATATACGCCTGCAATACCCTCTACCCACACGGAGCTGAACTACTTCAAGGAAAACGGTTTCGACATGCAGAAGCGCGCACAAGTCCTCGGCACACTCACTCACTCGCTGAAAGGTCTGTGTGCTGCAGGTACACACGGCAAGACAACAACATCAAGTATGGCCGCCCACATCCTGCACCAAAGCCATGTGGACTGCAACGCTTTCCTCGGAGGCATAACCAAAAACTATGGCACCAACTACATACTGTCTGACAAAAGCCAGTACGTTGTCATCGAGGCAGACGAATTTGACCGTTCCTTCCACTGGCTCACACCCTGGGCAACAGTCATAACCTCCACTGACGCCGACCATCTGGATATCTACGGCACAGAGGAGGCCTATCTCGAGTCCTTCTCCAAATACACCAGTCTGATCGTTCCCGGAGGCTACCTCATCATGCATACGGGCATGAAGATGAAGGCAAACGCACAAGAGGGTGTCACCACATATTATTATAGTAGGGAAGAAGGCGACTTCCACGCAGAAAACATAAAGATTGGCAACGGGCGCATTACCTTTGACCTGGTATCCCCCATAGAGAACATCACCGACATAGAACTTGGCGTCCCTGTAGCCATCAATATAGACAACGGTATCGCCGCCATGGCTCTGGCGCAGGTTGCCGGTGTCAGTGCCGACGAAATCCGTGCAGCCATGCTGAGTTTCGGTGGTGTTGACCGCCGCTTTGACTTCCATGTACGCAGGGATGACATGGTGTACATATCAGACTATGCCCACCACCCCGAAGAAATCAGACAAAGCATTCTAAGTATCAGACAACTGTACGAAGGACGCCGCATCAGAGCCATCTTCCAGCCACACCTCTACACCAGGACACGCGACTTCTACAAAGACTTTGCAGATGCTCTCTCCCTACTGGACGACGTAGTAATCTGCGACATCTATCCCGCACGCGAAGAACCTATTCCCGGCGTGACATCACAGCTTATCTATGACAACCTCCGTCCGGGAATGCAGAAAAAGATGTGCCGCAAGGAGGACATACTGAAGCATGTCGACAAGAACGAGTTTGACGTACTGGTAACCCTGGGAGCCGGCGACATCGAGAACTATGCTCAGGATATAACAAAAATGTTAAGCCTTTAACTGCATGAAAATAGTCATCAAAATAATTCTCCTGACGGGAGTGTTGGCATACATTGTCTTTGCCATCTGCACCCTCTCGCGCGACGAAGAGCAACGGGTGTGCTCAGGTGTAGAAATCCTGTTGCTGGATTCCACCGACAACGACTATGTAAACACACGCTACATCCAGGGCCTGCTTGAGCAGACCAAAATACCGACAGAAGGTGTGGCGCTCAAGGACATTGACATCAAGAACATTGAGAACCACATCAGGAAGAGTCCATACATAGACTCCGTAATATGCTACTACACCCCGGACAACCTGATGTGCATACGCATCAGCACACGAAAGCCCATCATTCATGTCATGCCAGACAATGGCGAAAGTTTCTACATGGACGCTAACGGCAACGTGATACCGACCAATGTCTTCCTCCTGGACGTCTGTCTGGCAACCGGAAACATCAGCAAGCAGTACGCGAAGGAGAAACTGCTGGACATCGCAACATTCATAAACAACAACTCACCGTGGAACAAGGATATCCAGCAGATACACGTAAAGGACGAGAAGCACATCGAACTGATCCCTTTGTCGGGAGACCATGTCATCATCTTGGGAGAGCCGAAAGACATTGCCGACAAGATGCAACGCCTATCCACTTTCTATAAAGAAGGACTGGACAAGGCCGGATGGAACAAATACAAGAGCATCAACCTGAACTACGCAGACCAGGTGGTTTGTACTAAGAGAAACAAAAAATAAAGACACTATATTATGGCAGCAGAAAAGGACATCATCGTAGCATTGGAACTGGCGACAACCTCCATCCGTGCTATCGCAGGACAGCGCATGCCCGACGGGACAATGCAAGTTCTTGCCTTTGCCGAAGAGAATGCAGCAAACTGTATCCGCAAAGGCATCATCGACAACATTGACAAGACCACACAAGCCATCTCACGCGTACTTGGAACGATAGGCCTGCAACTTGGCCAAACCATTTCGCGTGTATATGTCGGTTTGGGAGGACAATCACTGCATTCGGTACACAACCACATCCAACGCACCTTCACCGAGAAGACACAAATCTCCAACAGTCTGATCGACCAGCTCATGGACACCAATCGCGGTGTGGTCTACACCAACTCCGAAATCCTGGAAGTAATACCTCAGGAGTACAAGGTAGGCAGCAGAGCAGTCCCCGACACAGACATCGTAGGCATGCAGATAGAGCAGATGGAAGCAAACTTCCTGAACATCATCGCACGCAAGTCCCTTGCCGAGAACATCGAGAACTGTGTGAACGGCGCCAAATATGAGGTTGCCGAACTGCTCATCACTCCGCTCACACTTGGCGACTCCATATTAAGCGCCAGCGAAAAGCGTTCTGGCTGTGCGCTGGTTGACATGGGTGCCGACACCACAACAATCAGCATATACTCCAACAACATCCTGCGCAAACTGGTAGTTGTCCCCATAGGTTCCCATAACGCTACCATGGACATAGCATACTGCCTCAAAATAGATGTCGAAGAAGCCGAGAGCCTGAAGGTAAAATACGGACGTGCATGGCTTGAGGATTACGAGGGTGCACAGAGCAAGATCCTGAAGTTGTCCCACGGCAGAGAGACAAACGAAGGCCGTCTCTGCGAAATCATTGAAGCGAGATACGAGGAAATCCTCCACAATGTCTGGGCCCAGATCGAAGAGGACAGCGACAAGCTGACCTCTGGAATAATATTCACCGGAGGAGGTGCACAGATCGCTGCCCTGAACGAAGCCTTCAAGCAGGTAAACAAGAGAGACAAGCAGATACGCATCGTAAAAGGCATGCCCGCAGACATCTGCATGACATCCACCACGTATATACCTGACAACGGACGCACCAGCAACATCCTTTCACTGCTGCTCCACGGCGACCAGAACTGTGTCATATACCAGACAGAAGCCGAAAAGGAAGCCAATGTTGTTGACCCGACGGAAGGAGACGAGAAAACCACTCCTGACAACACACAGGACACAGACAAACATGACGATCCTGTCAACAATGTGGAAAAAGAGGACGTTCAGGAAGACGAGAACGAGAACAAGAAGAAAAGGCGTTCATTCTGGCAGATCATCAAGGATGCCGTCACGGACGAAGAATAACAAAACCACATCTAAGCAATCACTATTATGGACTACCAGCAAGATATCAACTTCGACATGGGACTTCCCATCGTGGACCTCCCCAAGACAAACAACTGCATCATCAAGGTCATTGGAGTGGGCGGCGGTGGTGGCAATGCCGTCAATCACATGTACCGCGAGGGCATACACGACGTTTCCTATGTAGTGTGCAATACCGACAAGAAGGCACTTGACGACTCGGCCGTGCCCAACCATCTTCAGTTGGGCAGCGACGGACTGGGAGCCGGCAACCGTCCGGAGAAAGCACGCTGCGCAGCGGAAGAGAGCATCGATGCCATCAGGGAGATGCTCAACGACGGAACCCGCATGGTCTTCATCACTGCAGGTATGGGCGGAGGCACAGGTACCGGCGCCGCACCTATCATCGCACGATGTGCAAAGGAGGCCGGCATACTCACTGTAGGTATCGTGACAATTCCCTTTAAGTTTGAGGGCAAGAAAAAGATAGACCAGGCACTTGACGGCGTGGAGGAAATTTCCAAGCACGTCGACGCCCTCCTTGTCATCAACAATGAGCGCCTGCGCGAAATCTACACTGAACTTACCGTTATCAACGCTTTTGCCAAGGCCGATGACACACTGACCGTGGCAGCAAAGAGCATAGCGGAAATCATCACCATGCACGGCATCATGAACCTGGACTTCGAGGATGTAACCACTGTACTGAAAGATGGTGGCGTTGCCATAATGAGTACCGGTTACGGCGAAGGCGAAAACCGTGTCACCAAGGCATTGGACGAGGCTCTGAAGTCACCGCTGCTTAACCACAACGACATATTCAACTCCAAGAAGGTCCTGCTCAACATCAATTTCTGTGCCGACGACGAGCACAGTTCCCTCATGATGGAAGAGATGAACGAAATCCACGACTTCATGGGCAAGTTCCGTCACGACGTGGAAACAAAATGGGGTCTGGCCACCGACTCCACTCTTGGCAGCAAGGTAAAGATCACCCTGCTTGCCACAGGCTTCGGTCTGCAAAGCATAAATGAAATGAGCGCCCACCAGGAGGCCAAGATAGACAAAATCAGTCAGGAGGACCAGGAGCGCATAGAGAACAACGAGGAAAGAAGAAACATCTACTATCAGGACGGCAACAAGGTCAACAAGCGCCGTCACCACAATATCTTCATCTACTCGGCAGACAACATGGACAACGACGACATCATCTCACGAGTTGATGCCACCCCCACTTGCCGCCGCAGCAAGGAAGACCTGAACCGACTGAAAAACGACTGCATCGGCTAAAACCGTCAGGAGAACAGTTCACGCAGAACTTCCACACTCTGCAACTCACCGAACGATGGCACATGCAAACGGTAGTACTGCAACAGTACCTCCAGCATGTGCCATCGTTCGTTCCTTGTCATCTTCAATCTATGCATCCTGGAGTAGTCCATCTCCAGCAACAAAGGTATCCACATGGCATCCCGCGGCTCCAAATACTGGCCGTGCACAGGGATGGATGCAGAAAAACATGCATTCTTCATGTCGTAGACCATATTTCGGCCATACCCGGCCATACCCGGCCATATACCCAGAAACCTGGTCATCCTTATCATCAGCAATACATGGAAGTTGGCAACGTTGCCCTCGGCCTCGTCAAGCCAACGGAGAGAATTGTACAGGAAAGAGAACAAAGGACGGTTCTCGCCTTCGCCCCTGAGACTGCGGAAAAGGAATTCTCCCAAGAACATGGATATGGAGGCCTTAACCGGACTGTACGGCAAATCCATCCAGGGGGTGGAGATGGAAACGTCGGAAATTTTCTGCAATTCGCTGGCAGGACGGTAGTCCACACTCATCTCCACCACATTAAGCATCTGCCACAAGGCACTTCTTCCCCCCGTACGACCGCCTCGTGTCAGGCGCACACCGGCAGAGAGCATACCATAATGTTCCGTAAACAGAGATACTATTATACGGCTGTCACTATGGCGTATGACCCTCAACACAATGCCTCTTGTCGTCTGCATGTCCCTTTAAGTATATATTCATGCGAATATACCTAAATTAGCATGAATGTGAGGCAAAAACATAAAAATTACGGCATAATCTGCATTTTTCCATGAAAATATTTTGCCAATTCAAAGATTCGGCGTACCTTTGCACCGCAAAATCGGAACAACGCCGTTTGAGCACTGGCATAAAAGCCGAAGGTAAGGTCCCTTCGTCTATCGGTTAGGACGAGAGATTTTCATTCTCTAAAGAGGAGTTCGACTCTCCTAGGGACTACATAAGTAAAAAGAAATAGATTAAGTAAGACATGGCAAACCACAAGTCATCTTTAAAGAGAATCCGTCAGGAGCAGAAGAGAAGACTCCACAACAGATATTACGCCAAGACCATGCGTAATGCTGTACGCAAGTTGCGTGCCACTACAGACAAGGCAGCAGCTATCGAGATGTACCCCAGCGTTCAGAAGGCCCTGGACAAGCTGGCCAAGATTAACATCATCCACAAGAACAAGGCCTCTAACTTGAAGAGCAAGCTGGCTCGTCACATCCAGAAGTTGGCCTAATCAACCAAGATTCTCTTAATAGGACAGAAAAAATACAACGGCTTCCTGCACAGGAGGCCGTTTTCTGTATCCCCAAGCCTGCACGACACCGCCATCCTATCATCCTGAGAATCTAAAAAAAGTCCGCGCACAACGTCCACATTCTCACCTTTTTTTTGTATCTTTGTACCCGTATATAAGACATTAGACACAATGGAAGAGACAATGACAAACAATTCCAATTACAGCGCCTCCAACATCCAGGTTCTGGAAGGTTTGGAAGCTGTACGCAAGCGCCCCGCCATGTATATCGGCGACATCAGCAAGAAGGGTCTGCACCACCTCGTGTACGAGACTGTGGACAACTCCATCGACGAGGCACTGGCCGGATATTGTACACACATAGAGGTAACGATAAACGAAGACAACAGCATAACCGTGCAGGACAATGGCCGCGGTATCCCCGTGGACATGCACGAGAAGGAGGGAAAGAGCGCACTAGAGGTTGTAATGACCGTACTGCATGCCGGCGGTAAGTTCGACAAGGGTTCATACAAGGTTTCCGGCGGTCTGCACGGCGTGGGTGTAAGTTGCGTAAACGCACTCTCACAGAAGATGCTCTCACAGGTATTCCGCGATGGCAAGATATACCAGCAGCAGTACCACCAGGGAAAGCCCGATGCCCCCGTGGCAGTGGTAGGCGAGACAGACCTGCGCGGCACACGCCAGCAGTTCTGGCCCGATGCAGAGATATTCACCACCACCGTCTATGAATACGACATCCTGGCCAACCGCATGCGCGAACTGGCATACCTGAATGCCGGCATCCACATCACCCTCACCGACATGCGCCTGGATGTGAACGAGGCATCAGGCATAGAGGGCATCCGCAAGGAGGTCTTCTACAGCGAGGGCGGCCTGCGCGACTTCGTGCGCTACATTGACAGCACACGCACACGCCTCATCAACGATGTCATCTACCTGAACACCGAAAAGCAGGGAGTACCCATCGAAATAGCCATCATGTACAACACAGGCTACTCTGAGAACCTGCATTCCTACGTAAACAACATCAACACCATAGAGGGCGGCACGCACCTGCAGGGTTTCCGTACCGCACTTACACGCACACTGAAAGGCTATGCCGAGAAGCAGTGCGTGAAGGAACTGGAGAAACTGGCAAAGAACCACGTAGAGATTTCCGGCGAGGACTTCCGTGAGGGCCTTACCGCCGTTATCAGCGTGAAGGTGTCAGAACCCCAGTTCGAGGGACAGACCAAGACAAAACTTGGCAACAGCGAAGTGGCAGGTGCCGTGCAGCAAGCCGTAGGCGAAGCCCTCAGCAACTATCTGGAGGAGCACCCACACGAAGCAAAGATTATCGTGGACAAGGTAATTCTGGCCGCCACAGCACGTGTTGCAGCACGCAAGGCACGCGAGAACGTACAGCGCAAGTCTCCCATGGCAGGAGGCGGCCTGCCCGGCAAACTGGCCGACTGCTCAGACAGGGATGCAGCCAACTGCGAACTCTTCATCGTCGAGGGTGACTCTGCAGGTGGTAGCGCCAAGCAGGGCCGCAACCGCCATTTCCAGGCCATTCTGCCCATCCGCGGTAAGATATTCAACGTGGAGCGCGTCATGTGGCACAAGGCCTTTGAGCACGAGGAGGTGAACAACATCATCCAGGCTCTGGGAGTACGTTTCGGTTTGGGCGAGGACAGCAAGGAAGCCAACTACGATAAACTGCGCTACTACAAGACCATCATCATGACCGATGCCGACGTCGATGGTTCTCACATCGACACACTTCTGATGACTCTGTTCTACCGCTACATGCCCGAACTCATCCGCAACGGCCACCTCTACATAGCCACCCCCCCACTCTATCGCTGCACCATAGGCAAGCACGAAGAGTACTGCTACGACGAAGCCAGCCGTCTGCGCTTTATCCAGACCTACGGCAACGGACGCGAGGATGCCATCCACACCCAGCGCTATAAAGGTCTTGGTGAGATGAACCCCGACCAGTTGTGGGAGACTACCATGGACCCGGAACGCCGTCTGCTCAAGCAGGTAACCATAGACGATGCCGCACAGGCCGACTACGTCTTCTCAATGCTCATGGGCGAGGATGTGGCCCCACGCCGCGAGTTCATTGAACAGAACGCCACCTTTGCTAACATCGACGCATAAAGCGGAGACAGCAAAGACAACAATAACCATAATCAAGGCAGGTTGGACACACGTTCCTACCTGCCTTTTTTCGTCAAAGCACGGGGGTGCGTCATTGTAGCGAGGTAATGCTTCATAATGTTTCGTGTCCATAGAACAAGGTTGGTCTTGTTGGGTTATACAAACTTTCATTGTAGCAAACCTCAAATATACCAGGTAACGAATGGACAGACCCTTCCGTCCTTCGGGCAACATCCTCGCGTCGCAAAGCGACGTAGGGAGCCATCCTTTATTCCATGCCTCAATAGGGGCTTGGCGTAATATAAACTACTATAACATCTCCCTTACCGGACACCAATAATTTCACATAAAACAGAACATACGAGGTGTCAAAGAGGACAAGGACGAGTCACCCGGGAGGACAGGGGCGAGTCACCCGGGAGGACAAAATACCCCCTGCGTGAAGACAAGGGAGGAGAGGTTTAGACGGCACTACTATACCGCATGGGGATGGGGCAAAAAAAACTTGGGCCGGCACTAAGGCCGACCCAAGGATATATTGCTTTCCTGTCCTCTGGAATTCAATGAAGCATACAGGGACAGGCGTTCGGATTACTCTGCGCCTTCGTTGTTCTCAGCGTTGTCGTTGTGTCCGAAGTGGGGACGGGGACGACGCTCGCCACGCTCACCTCTTTCGCCGCGCATGGGACGCTCGCCACGCATGGGACGCTCGGGGCGCTCGGGACGGGGACGACGCTCGCGCTCCACATAACCCTCAGGCTTCTCAATGAGGACACGGCGAGAGAGTTTGAACTTACCGGTCTTTGGGTCAATCTCCAGGAGTTTTACCTGCAGTTTGTCACCCTCCTTGATACCGGCCTCTTCCACTGTCTCCAGACGCTTCCAGTCAATCTCGCTGATGTGCAGCAGACCGTCCTTGCCGGGCATGAACTCCACGAAGCAGCCATAAGGCATTACTGAACGTACAGTACCCTCGTACACCTCGCCAATCTCGGGAACGGCAACGATAGCCTTAATCTTGCTCATGGCAGCATCTATCACAGCCTTGCTGGAACCGGACACCTGCACCTTGCCTACGCCGTCTTCCTCGTCGATAGTGATGACAGCACCGGTATCCTCCTGCATGCCCTGGATAATCTTACCGCCGGGGCCGATGACAGCACCGATGAACTCCTTGGGAATGATGAGCTGCTCAATGCGGGGAACGTGGGGCTTCAACTCGGCACGAGGCTCGGACAGAGTCTTCATCATCTCGCCCAGGATGTGCTCACGACCGGCCTTGGCCTGCATCAGAGCCTGCTCCAGAATCTCATAGGAGAGACCGTCGCACTTGATGTCCATCTGGGTTGCAGTAAGACCGTTGGGAGTACCTGTGGTCTTGAAGTCCATATCGCCCAAGTGGTCCTCGTCGCCAAGGATGTCAGACAGCACTGCGTACTTGTCCTCACCGGGATTCTTGATCAGACCCATGGCAATACCGCTGACGGGAGCCTTGATGGGCACACCAGCGTCCATCAGAGACAGACAGCCGGCACATACGGTGGCCATAGAACTTGAACCGTTACTCTCCAGAATATCACTTACAACACGAACTGTGTAGGGATAGTCGGCAGGAATCTGACCCTTCAGGCCACGCCATGCCAGATGGCCGTGACCGATTTCACGACGGCCTATGCCGCGCTGTGCCTTGGCCTCACCAGTAGAGAAGGGAGGGAAGTTGTAGTGCAGCAGGAAGCGCATATAGCTCTTGTCCAGTACGTTGTCCACCATCTTCTCGTCGAGTTTGGTACCCAGAGTGGTGGTGCTCAGCGACTGAGTCTCGCCACGTGTGAAGATAGCACTGCCGTGAGGCATGGGCAGGGGACTTACCTCGCACCAGATGGGGCGGATGTCTGTGGTCTTACGGCCGTCCAGACGGATACCCTCGTCCAGGATGCAACGACGCATGGCGTCCTTCTCCACATCGTGGTAGTAACGGTCCACCAGAGCGTTCTTCTCGGCCAACTCGTCGTCGGTCAGTTCGGTGTGTGCAGTAGCATACTCCAGTTTGAAGTCCTCGCGGATCTTCTCGAAAGCCTCTGCACGCGCATGCTTCTCCAGAGCCTGCTTGGTAACGTCGTAGGCGGGCTGATAGCAGGCAGCCTTTACCTGCTCACGCAGTTCCTCGTCGTTAACCTCGTGGCAGTACTCGCGCTTAACGTCAGTACCCAGTTCCTTGGCCAGTTCCTTCTGCAACAGACACATGGGCTTGATGGCCTCGTGGGCTGCCTTCAAGGCACCGAGCAGATCCTGCTCGCTCACTTCCTTCATCTCGCCCTCTACCATCATGATATTCTCCTCGGTGGCACCTACCATGAGGTCCATATCGGCCTTCTCCAACTGGGCAAAGGTGGGGTTGATGACATATTCGCCGTTGATACGGGCTACGCGAACCTCGCTGATAGGACCGTCAAAAGGAATGTCGCTGCAGCTCAATGCGGCACTGGCGGCAAAACCAGCCAAAGCATCGGGCATATCCACGCCATCAGCGGAGTAGAGAATCACGTTAACATAAACCTCGGCATGGTAATCGCTGGGAAACAGGGGACGCAGGGCACGGTCCACCAGACGACAGGTCAGAATCTCGTCGTCATTAGCCTTACCCTCGCGCTTGGTGAAACCGCCGGGGAAACGGCCGGCTGCACTGTACTTCTCGCGATACTCTACCTGCAAAGGCATGAAATCTGTGCCGGGAACAGCGTCCTTGGCACCGCAAACAGTGGCCAGGAGCACGGTGTTGTTCATACGCAACATCACGGCACCATCGGCTTGTTTGGCCAACTTTCCGGTCTCAATGCTGATGGTACGTCCATCGGGCAAAGAGACAGTCTTTGTAATTACATTCATCTTCTTGTTTCGATTGTGTATATAAAAAAACGTCTATCTTCATGCAAAGATACAAAAAAGAAGCGTATACCTTATTATATATATAGGACAATTCCTTAAAAAAGGTCAAAAGTGAACAATTTAAACGTATAATGATTGTTTATTCATTTTAATGTTATACCTTTGCACCGCAATACACAAAACAGACCGATACCGACTAAGGGTTCTGACCGAAAGGTTGGAATTCTTTTATTTTGTGGTCTTGAAAAAGGTACCGCCACCACACACACATTGAGTCACGAAAATAATAATAACCAAACAAATATTAAAACATGGCATACATGTCACAAAAAGGCTACGATGACCTCGTGGCAAAACTCAAGCACATGGAGAGCGTGGACCGTCCCGCCGCCAGTGCAGCAATAGCCGAGGCACGCGACAAGGGCGACCTCAGCGAGAACGCAGAATACGATGCAGCAAAGGAATGGCAGAGCAAACTGGAGACCCAGATAGCACTGCTGAAGCAAACCATATTGGATGCCAAGATCATAGACACACGCCACATGGACACCGGTTCCGTACAGATTATGGCTACCGTGGGTCTGAAGAACGTGAACAACGGCATGGAGATGAAGTACACCATAGTCAGTGCCACCGAGGCCGACCACCGCGCCGGCAAGATCAGTGTGGAGACTCCCATCGCACAGGGCCTGCTCGGCAAGAAAGTGGGCGACACCGCAACCATCCGCGTACCTCAGGGAGAGATTTGCCTGGAGATTACCAGCATCAATTACGACATCTGATTATGAGCATCTTTTCACGCATAGTGGCAGGCGAGATACCCTGTTACAAGATTGCCGAGGACGAGAACTACTTTGCTTTCCTTGACATCAACCCCTTGCAGAAGGGCCACACTCTGGTCATCCCCAAGCATGAAGTGGACTATATCTTTGACCTGAGCGACGAGGAAATTGCCGGCCTGCAGGTATTCGCCAAGAAGGTGGCCGTAGCCATCCGCAAGGCCATTCCCTGCGTAAAGGTGGGCCAGTGCGTGCTGGGACTTGAAGTGCCCCATGCCCACATACACCTTGTGCCCATGCAGAGCGAGGCGGACATGAGGTTCACAAACCCTCACCTCGAACTCACGCCCGAGGAGTTCAACGCCATTGCCGAGAGCATCCGTGCACAATTCTGACGCAGGGGCTACGGCAGAAACACAAGGCCGCGCCGGGGAATTCCCTGGCGCGGCCTTGTGTTTCTACATAAACTTCGTATCCGCATGCATGCGGCGCATAGTGGCCACATCCTCGCGCGGGCATATCATAAGTATGTCCCCCTCCTCGGCAACGACATAGTCATGCAGACCCTTTATCACCACGGTCTTTCCATTCGGCAGCCTTATGACATTGTCCTTGCACTCATAGAGATAAGCCTTGGTATTCATCAGCACATTGCCATTGGCGTCTGCCGGTAAATCATCGTGAATGGAAGTCCATGTACCCATATCTGCCCAACCGAACGAACATTCCTTCACGCACACATGCTCGGCCCGTTCCAACACACCTACCGCCAGACTGAGGTTAGGCAGCATCCGGAACACCTCCGGCACCAATCTGGCATCATCGCTCTCGGCATCGGACATCATTCGGGGAATGCCTATCTGATACTCAGGCACCATACGGCACACCGTGTCCAGAAAAACATCGGCACGAAAGACCTGCAGGCCTGTATTCCAGAGGAAATCGCCGTCACGCACGAACATCTCGGCAAACTCACGCGCAGGTTTTTCCGAGAAAGTCTTCACTCTGCTTATGCCTTTTTCATTGGTTTCATCGCCTTTCTGTATGTAGCCATACCCCGTTTCCGGACGAGTGGCCTTAACACCCATCACCAGCATATCACCCTGACCTGCAACGAACTCCAGTCCCTCCAGCATATCGCGGACATAATCGTCCTCATTGAGGATAAGTTGGTCGGATGGTGTGACAAGAACCCTTGCCATCGGTTCGTGTTTGGTTATCATAGACATACCCCATGCCACGGAAGCCATGGTGCCGCGCCTGAGCGGCTCTTCCAATATGTGCATGTCATCCACCTGTGGCAACTGTTCGTACACCAAGGGGAGGTACTGCACATTGGTACTAACATATATTTTGTCGCTGTCTATAAAACGCGACACGCGGTCGTATGTCTGCTGGAGCATAGTGCGCCCTGTCCCGAACAAATCCAAGAACTGCTTGGGTTTGGTACTACGGCTTACCGGCCATAGCCTCTGGCCTATGCCACCGGCCAGAATCAGGCAATAATTCCTGTTGCTCATAATCGTGTCTTTCTTTCCCGACAATCCACCGATGCCTGTCGGTACGACAAATATACGATAAATTATGGTAAAAGCATAGGTTTCATGTGGTCTTTTTGGTTTCCTGCCGAGGTTTTAAGGAAATATAACTCTTGTCAATTTGCCATGGAACCGATTATGCATCCAAGTATAGTACCTGCAACCACACCTGCCGCCACCTCTCCGGCAGAGGCATGGCCAGTATATACCGGATGGGGATGATGCACGTGTACCGGAACCGGCTCGCAGAAAAATTCATAGGGGTTATAATAGCAGTCGTAATATCTCCAGGCACCGTTCACATAGTATCCCCAACGGCCGTCGTGATGATAACGGACACGTCCTTCCCATCCCGGAACATAACATCCGCGGCTGACGCGAGGGGGAGCACATTTCACGAGGCGGCCACCGCGGGGCACAAAGTGGTTGATGTGCCTTTCCTTTGGTTTGGGCGCGTAGGCCACACGATTTGGACGGCGGTCCCTGTCGGAGGGACGACGATAGTCCGCCCTATTGTTTCTGCCACGAACCTCATTACGCTCCACACGCTCGTGATTGCGGCCACGTCCCTGAGCCTGGGCACTGGATTCCAAACTTGGCATAAGCATTGCCATCATCATCGCTGAAACAATCATCATTCTCTTCATAGCAGTATGTTGTTAAAGGTTAGCATTTATGTTTTCTACACCGCAAAGATACGCCATATAGAGGGAGTTCACGACGGAATTCACATAAAGGATAGGGGGATTATCTCTACACATGATGGGGATTTCACCAAATAAATCCACCTACTCTTTGCCGTTACGTCCGGTTTGCGTATCTTTGCAACAATATTTAACGTATCGTCTGCATGACGACATGCACAAAAGCACGGAAACGATGACAACAAAGGACATCTGGTTTACACTGCGCTCGGCATTCATTGCCGGCATCTGCATAGGCATAGCCGGTTTCGGCTATCTGGCAGAGAAGAACATCATAGGAGCGGTACTCTTCTCCTTCGGTCTCTTAGCCGTGGTGGGCTACAGCCTCAAACTCTACACCGGCACGGCAGGCTTCTTCAAGAAAGGAGAATTCTCCCAGGTCATGCTGATTCTCTTCGGCAATCTTATGGGTTGCGCCGCCATGTCCCTGATACTCCGATGCTCGCCCATGCCCTTGCAGGAGACTGCCCAAGGCATTATGGAAGCCCGTCTGGCCTTAGGCCCCGTGAAAGGCGGCATACTGGCAATAGGGTGCGGCTTCATCATGACCACCGTAGTGACCTTTGCTCGCGAGGGCAAGAACCTGCCCATGCTATTCGGCATCCCCGTCTTCATCAACTGTGGCTTCCCTCATTGCGTGGCAGACTCCTTCTTCTATCTGTGCGTTCCCACAGACTTCACCCTTGCCCATCTGCCACAGGTGCTTGCCTTCTGGTTTGCTATCGCATCGGGCAACTTCCTGGGATGCAATGTCTACCGTCTCATAATGCGCAAGACGAAGTAAGGGGACAATACCCCATTTGCAGTCTTCGCTTTTAAGTTCCCCGTTCTCAGATATCTGTTCCCCCATGGCCATAATCCTGTCACCCGAAACCTCAAGCTGCCGATGCATAGCCCTGGCCGGTGCGGAGGTTGTTTTGCGACGCGACGGCAGACCCTTGGTATTCGGAGATTTGAAATATCTTCAGGGGGCATCGGACGACAACATGTTTTTCGAGGAGAAACATACAGACATCTGCGTGCTGGGGTTGCCACAAACCGTATCTTTGCCCGAAAGTTTTGAAACGACAACCCTACGAAACTACTTCGCCGAACGCGGAGAGGAGGAATCCCTACCCTACTTCCGTGCCAAGGCGCTATACGAGTGGCTCGGCAAGACACGTTACTGCCCAATATGCGGTACAAGGTTGGAACCCGGCACAAGCGAGGAAGAAACTTCGCTCGTGTGCCCCAACTGCCACAACATCATCTTCCCTCGGATAGAGCCATGCATCATAGTACTGGTGAACCGTGGAGACAACATCCTGCTCGCCTTGCACCGTAACCGTATCTCCAAATACTACTCATGTATAGCCGGATTCATGGAGGCTGGAGAGTCGGCAGAACAGGCAGTAAGGCGCGAGATAATGGAAGAGACAGGCATCAGCGTCCGCAATATCCGCTATTTCGGCAGTCAGAGTTGGCCGTTCCCTTCCCAACTGATGCTCGGTTTCACCGCTGAGTACGAAAGCGGAGAAATACATGTGCAGGAAAGCGAACTGCAACGTGCAGCCTGGTTCCCACGCAACAACTGTCCTGCCACTCCTCCCAAAGGTTCCATAGCCTACAGGCTTATACATCAGGAATAGACACAATACCAAAGGCATCGATACGTTCTATACATTCCCGTATCGATGCCCAGTCTATATAACCAAAAACAAACTTATTCTACTGAGATTTCCATGGTGGAGGATATGCTGCCAGAGGTGGCCGTCACCCTTATCTTTCCAGGCAGAACCGAAGACTGCACCACCAGTACCAGTTGGCCGTGGAACAACTGCATCTCCGAGCCGAGGAAGGATTCCAACGAGGTGGGGTCGCCGTTGCACAGGCCGCGCAATGTGCCTGCACCGCTGACATCAAAGGAAACCTTGTCCGACGCATCTGGGCACAGAGTGCCCTTTGAATCCCGCATGCTTACGGTGATGAAGGCAAGGTCGTCTCCTCCTGCCTTTATAACACTACGGTCGGCCTCCAGTTTCAGCGTTGTCGGGGCACCTGCCGTGTGCATTGTCTTCTCCATGGCCGGACGACCCTCTGCATCGTAGGCCACCACACGCAGTTCGCCAGGTTCATACTTCACGGCATCCCATATCAGACGGTAACGGCGGAGCAGGCCTTTTGTCTCTACAAGTTTTTTTGTCTGCTCGGCAGTACCGGAGGGGATGGTATAGGGTTGTTTCTTCTGTCGTCCAAGGCTACGGCCGTTCAGGAACAGTTCTGCCTCGGGGAAGTCCGTGTAGACCATCACGGGGACTTCATCGCCTCGCTTCCAGTTCCAGTGAGGAAGGATGTGCAAGGTATGGTCCTTCCGGTTCCACTGCGAGCGGTAGAGATAATACCTGTCCTTGGGCAGACCGGCCAGGTCGCAGATGCCGAAATAACTGCTACGGCTAGGCCAATACTCGTCGTAGGGGGTAGGTTCGCCAAGGTAGTCAAAGCCCGTCCACACGAACTGTCCCATGGTCCACGGACGGTCGTCCATCATTATGAAGTCAGCCTCGGGCAGGTTGCTCCAATAGCAAAAGTCGGTGTCGTAGGAAGAACACTGGCCTTCCAAGGGGAAACCGCCTGATGTCACCGCCTTTGCCTCACGCGGAGAGGAGCAGGATATGTCGTACACTCCACGGGAAGAAACGGTACTGGCACTCTCGCTGCCGAGCAGTACCTTCTGGGGCAACCGGGATATGCTCTGGTCAAACTTATGCACACGGTAGTTGAAACCAGCCACGTCCATCACCTGTGCAAAGCCGCTCTTCAATGAAGCCTCGGCCTTGTCCATACCCTGCGTAACCGGACGTGTGGGGTCCAGACGGTGGCAGATGTCCTGAAGCCAACGGCTCAACTGACGTCCCTGCACGCTCCACTGCTCAGGAATCTCGTTGCCGATGCTCCACATCACTATACTGGGATGGTTGCGGTGGCACAGGATAAGGTTGGTCATGTCGCGCTCGGCCCAGTCCCCGAAGTGCAGGGCATAGCCGTTCTTGCACTTGGGATAGAGCCACATGTCGAAACTCTCTGCCATGACCATCATACCCATGGAGTCGCACACCTCCATCTGCATGGTGGAGGGCATATTGTGCGCAGTGCGGATGGCATCGCATCCCATGTCCTTCAATATGCGTATCTGGCGTATGAGTGCCGCACGGTTGACAGCAGCACCCAGGGGACCCAGGTCGTGATGCAGGCATACGCCCTGGAACTTCCTGAGTTTTCCGTTGAGATGGAAACCCTTGTCGTCAACAAGGATTGTACGTACACCTACCTTGTTTGTAGTTTCGTCCACCGTCAGGCCGTCCACCGTCAGGCGTGTGCGCAACGTATATAGATAAGGTGTCTCCGGGCTCCACAGGCAGGCCTTGGACAATTTCAGTTCCGTGGCACAGTTGCCCAAGGCATCCAAAGCCTCCTCGCTACGGGCCACACAATGTCCCTCGGCATCAAGCAGGGCATATTCCACACGGGCCTGCGAATGACGGTGCTCCAATCCCTCAATACGGTTGCTTACGGCCAGCACTGCCTTCCTGCCCTCTCCCTTTGCCATTGTGGTGCGGATAAAGGTATCCCAGTCACGGATATGCGCTTCGGAAGAAAGCGTAAGCCACACCGGACGGTAAAGGCCGCCACCGGGATACCAGCGGCTGCTCTCCTCCACATTGTTCAGAGTCACCTCTATCGTATTGCGCTGACCGGCCTTGAGGTATGGCGTGGCATCTATCTGGAAAGCATTATAGCCATACACCCAGCGTCCTGCCTCCTGTCCGTTTATGTAGACAACAGGTTCTGCCATAGCCCCGTCAAAATTGAGCATGGCATGCCCATAACCCTCCGGAACTACAAGTTCGGTACGGTAGAAACCTTTGCCTATCCATGGCAGGCCGCCAGAACGTCCGCTTTTCTCCGTGGCAACCTTCTCGCCGTTCTGCTCTATGGCCACAAACTGCAGGTCCCACTTCCTGTCGAACGGACCTCCTATGGCCCAGTCATGCGGAATACGTACGGAATGCCATGTCTGCCTGTCGCGCGAGAACTGCCAATCGCGGATGTCCAGAACAGTGCGCTGGGCATAAACCTGGGCAAACAGGCAAAGGCATAACCCCATAATCAGAGAACGGAACTTCATCAACATAACGGTTCAGGATATTGTTACTTTTCTTTACACAGGAACTTCTCATTGCCACGGATATAGGCGCCGTGTTCGGGTACGGCATACAGGCGCCGGCCACCCATGTCGTAAATCTTGTCGGTACTGCATGCACCCGACGGCGTAATGTCCTTCACACCGGTAGTAGGGGCAAAAGCCTTGAAGGCATCAAGGGCTTCACTGGAATTAAGGGCATGGGGACTGTTGCCGTTGGTCCACAGTCCGCGGTTGAGCCAACCGTTCTGCACCACGGCATTCTTGCCGTTGCCGCACTCTTCAGGAAACCAATAGTACAGAGCCTTTACATCAAGGGAATTCAAGGTTTTCACCAGGTCATGCAGGAACATGGCCTGGCCCTCCTTGGTAAACTCCCAGTCCTTGCACACTGCATCCGACGGTCCCCACTGGTAATTGTAGGCAGTTTCCACAAGGTGGATGTCCTTTCCAGGCAGGGCTTGTCTCAGTGTCTTTACCGTTGAGGACAAAGTATTGAGGTCGCCATGCCAGAAGGGATAATAACTCAATCCAATGATGTCGTAATCCGTGAAACCGGCCTTGGCAACCCACTCATAGAAATTCCTTGCCCACTCGGGCTCGCCACTTCGTTCTATATGCAGGATGATGCGTGCTTCCTTAGCATCAGAGGCACGGACACCCTCTGCCGCCGCTCCGAGCAAGGATGCCAGACGGACAATCTGCGCCTCCTGCTTCTCGTATGAGAACCATTGCGGATCCAGGTAGATTACGTGCCTGCTCTTGTCCTTGGCGGAGAGGTTGTCCCACAACATACCGTAACTGACCTCGTTGCCTATCTGCACATAGTCTGGCGTGGCTCCTGCCGCCACCAGGGCATCTATGCTCTCTGTAGTATAGGCACGCACCTTGTCTGCCAAAGCATTGGTGGCGGTAGTCTTGTCCATGTTCCAGGACTGCGGTATCCATTGCTGGGCAGGGTCTGTCCATGTGTCGCTGTAGAATATGTCCAGCAGGAACAGCATTCCGGCCTCCTTTATGCGTCGGCCCAGTTGCTTCACATACTCCAAGTCCTGGCACGTACCAGGGTCGCTATCCTGTGTCGGGTCGACCATCAGCCTTACACGTGCCGCGGTCCAACCGGCCTCGTCGTGCAGGAACGTTATCAGGTCGGGGATAACATTGCCATCAGCATCCAGCCACTGGTCTCCGGCCTGCTCGTATGCAGGTATCAGCGATATGTCGCCACCTACCACACGGTCCTCGGCACTGCAAATGAAAGGTATGCAGCACAGTGCCAACAGTGCATACAGTCTTCCCGTCTTGAACATAGCCTTAGGTTTTATTCGGTCTTGTATATTATCAGGGCAGATTGCGGAGCAACGGTAACCTTGCCTCCGTGCATCTTGCCCAGGCCGTCGGCACATACCATGCCGTCGTGGCACACCACGGTGTAAAGTCCCTCGGGAACGTTGACCTGCTGGGGAGTCTTGTTGCTGTTCATCACGCATACAATCTCTTTCCATGTGTCACCTACGGCGGCACCGTTCAGTGTGAAGGCTATCACACAGGACGGTGCTTCCAGGAAACGGAGGTTCTGGCGCACCAGACCGGCATCGCCCATACGGAAAGCCTTGTGCTGCTTGCGTATGTCTATCAGCCCACGGTAGTACATGAACAGTTCGGGGTGTTCCATCAGGCGTGACCAGTCTATCTGGTTGATGGAGTCGGGCTGGTTGTAACTGTTGTGCACACCCTTCTTGTCGCGGAAAGCCTCCTCGCCTGCCCACAGGAAGGGAACACCCTGCGAGGTCAGCACAAAGGTCTGTGCCAACTGGCTCAGGCGTACCACCTCCTTGTCGGAAATGCCGGGGATGCTGGTACGCAGACGGTCCACCAGACTCATATCGTCGTGACAACTCACATAACTTACGTGCTGTGAAGGCTGTGCTGCCCAGGCTGCCTTGCTGTAGTTCACCTTGGACATATCCACGCCATTGTGGGCAATGCCGCCAACAATGCCGAACTTCACGCTCTCCTCGTGCCCTGCCTTGCCGGCAAGATAGGCAGACTGCGTGTCGTCCGAGAAGGGACCGCGCAGTGCATCGCGCATCTCATCGGCAAACGCACCGATGCCTGGCATGCGGTAGGTGTGCGCCTTCATGGCACACAGGTTATAGTCGATGGCAGGAGAACCGGCGGCCCAACCTTCACCATAGATGGTGATGGAAGGGTCTATCTTGTCCAGTTCCTTGCGTATGAGATTCATGGTCTCTATGTCATGGATTCCCATCAGATCGAAGCGGAAACCGTCTATGTGGTACTCCTCCACCCAGTAGCGGACGCTCTCAAGCATGAAGCGGCGCATCAGCGGACGCTCGCTGGCCGTCTCATTGCCACAACCCGAAGCGTTGGCATAGTCTCCGCCCGTAGTGCCTATGTCGCCACTGGCACCCTGTCCGGGAGCAGTCTTGCGATAGTAGTAGTCGGGGTAAGTCAGTTGGAAGTTGCTGCCGTCTATGTTCATGCAATGGTTATACACCACATCCAGGATAACACGGATGCCGGCATCGTGCAATGCCTGCACCATCTGCTTGAATTCGCGTATCCTCACCTCCGGAGTCCTTGCATCGGTACTGTAACTTCCCTCGGGCACATTGTAGTTCAGGGGATCGTAACCCCAGTTGTACTGAGGTTTCTCAGGCTGGGACTCGTCCACGGTAAAGTAGTCGTAACTGGGCAGTATCTGCACGGCATTAACGCCCAATGTCTTCAGGTACCATATATTGTGCGGTTCCGTCAGGGCAAGGAACTTGCCGGGATAACGGCTCTTGCTGGAGGGATGTATGCTGAAATCGCGATGGTGCATCTCGTACACAACCATGTCCGAGGCATTCTCCAGCCTTGGGCGCACATCCTTGTCCCAACCCTCTGGGTCGGTATCTTCCATCCTGACAATGGCAGCACGTTTTCCGTTCACGCCCACTGCCTTGGCAAAGGTACCGGGGCACTCGCCGCGACCTATGTCGAAGGTATAGAAATATCCTGCCCAATCGCCCTTCAGACTTGCACGCCAACGGTCCAGACCATTGCGCTTCATCTTCAGCACATGCACGGGTTTCACGGCATCGGCACTCTGGTATATCCTCACCTTCACAGAACGCACGCTGCTGGGGGCGTTCAGGTTGAACACACACTCCTCGCTGCTATACTGCAACTCGTCAAACTTATCTTGGGCAAACACACTCATGCCTATTATCCAAAGTAGTAATAAAAGAATTTGCCTTTTCATCCTTAATTCCGCAACACTATAGTTTAACATTATTTATAAGTGCCTGAGCAACAAAAAGTTGCCCAGGATTTTGCCATGTCAGAATTTTCACTTACCTTAGTGTTGCGAAAAGAAGACAAGCAAAACTCTAATATGACA
>JAGAQH010000031.1 GCA_017622815.1 Bacteroidaceae bacterium
ATAGTTGATTTCGAGGAAGTAAAGTAATTAAAGGTTAATATATTACACAGACAAATGGCGGGCGCACTATGTGTTGCTCGCCATTTGTCATGTTCCTGTTTCCTGTTCTGTCTGCTGATGCAAGGAATTAATCGTGATGAATGCTCTTATTTACGGAAATTATTTGTAAATTTGGTTCATGAACGTAGCCACTTGCCATGTAAAGTGCAGTATAGTTCTATGTCATCTGAATAATAATAACCTACGAATATATATATGCCTTATGAGAAGAACGGCAAAATTGTACAAAGATATTCCGGCCAAGTATCCGCTTTGTCTGCATGCCAACTGTCCTATGGCTGATACCTGCCTGCATCAACTGGCGTTCCGTCGTCATGAAGAATTGGGAAAACACCTCACGCTGATAAACCCTGCACTATGCACCATGCAGGAAGACTGCCCCCATTATGCCAATGCCAGACCAGTAAGATTTGCCAAGGGGTTCACCAACTTCCAGACACGTATGTTTCCTCAGCAATATTCCAAGTTCATGGACATGCTCGTCTTGCACTTCGGTCGCAACCAGTATTTTATGCGTAGAAGTGGCAAGGTTATCCTATCGCCCGAGGAGCAGGAAATCATTCTCAATGCCTTGAAAGCCAGTGGTATAGACTCTCACTTTGATTTTGGCGAATACATCGAGTCCGTCTACTGGGAATAACAGCCAGTACCGATTATACAACATAAAATTCGGTACTGGCCGCCTTTCGCAAAACTAAGTAGTACAGATGTGATAGGCACGATATCCTATGCTAATCACGGCATCGATGTTATAGAATTGCGTCAAATAGTTCTTCTTGTCGGATTCAGTTGCCGAGAAAATCTCGGCAACTGAATCCTTTTCAAGTTCCCCGGAGGCAAAGATATTCTTTAGATGCAGTCCGATGTTATCTGTAGAGCAATCAAACAGCATTTCACCATTCATGAGGTTTATCCAAACGTTATAAGTTTGTCTCAGGTTGAAACTTAATTTTGGCCACTCTTGCTATCTATGCATTAAAATTATGCCTAGATTGGCAGTTTTTTTATATAAAACTTGCATAGTATGATAAAAAGAAGCATCTTTGCATCGTCAAAAAATGCCAGTATTGGCAAAAATGTAATATACATGATGGAGATAAAAAGAGATCGATATCTGAAACAACTGATAGATAGTCGACAAAACGACTTTATCAAAGTTGTTACTGGAATCCGCAGATGTGGCAAGTCATATCTGCTGAATGTCTTGTTCTATCACTACTTATTGGATAATGGAGTGGCTGATGACCACATCATCCGCATAGACCTTGAAGACCGCATGAACAAGGAACTGAGAAATCCTGACACTATGCTCCATTATGTTCATGATAGAATCAAGGATAAAGAGCTGTATTACATCATCATTGATGAGGTGCAATTGATGGATGAGTTTGTTGATGTGTTGAACAGCTTCCGGCATATTGATAATGCTGACACATACGTGACAGGCAGTAACTCTCACTTCCTATCATCAGACATTCCTACGGAATTTCGTGGTCGAGGAGAGACTATTCATGTTAACCCATTGTCTTTTGCGGAGTTTTATTCTGCCGTTGGCGGTGACAAGCAGGATGCATGGCGTGAATATTATACCTATGGTGGTCTGCCGCTCATCCAATCTTTTGAGAGCGAAGAAAAAAAGATAAATTATCTGAAGGACTTGTTTGAAACTGTATATTTGGCAGACATTATTGAGAGACACAAAATCAAGAATGATAATGAACTCCGTGAGTTGGTGCTTATTTTGGCATCATCTATAGGTGCTCCATGCAATCCGACTAAATTGTCGAATACTTTCAAAAGTGTTAAGAATATAAGCATAGGCAGTCAGACAATTTCTAATTACCTTACCTATCTGTCTGAGTCGTTCCTGCTGAACAAAGCCATACGCTACGATATAAAAGGCAAGAAATACATCAACACGCTATCCAAATATTATTTCTCGGACATCGGTTTGAGAAATGCCATCCTTGATATGCGCCAACAGGAAGAGACGCACATCATGGAGAATATCATCTACAACGAACTTATCACACGAGGATATAGTGTGGACGTTGGAATGGTGGAGATAAAGAAGCAGGACAAGGATGGTAAGTGGGTGCGCATCCAACTGGAAGTGGACTTTATAGCCAGTCTTGGAAGCAAGAAATATTACGTGCAGTCGGCATTGTCTATCCCTGACAGGGAAAAGGAGATACAGGAGTCTCGTTCACTGACAAACATCTATGACTCTTTCAAAAAGGTTATCATTGTGAAAGACCACATCATGCCACGTCGCAATGAAGATGGCATACTGACAATAGGTCTCTTCGATTTCCTTCTAAAAGAGGATAGTTTGGATATATAATAAGAGTAAACATCCAGAAGCTTTACAGATAAGATGAAAAAATTCTTCAGCATATTAGAGAACATTATCGGCTATACACTATTTTTCGCATTCACTGCATTCGTCATACTTTACTTCTTGCTTCTTGGGAGTAATTGAAGAAGAAACGAGAATGAAGGTAATGGGGTATATTCCTTACTGCTACCTTGGGGCTGCGATTGTAGTTCTCTATAAATTAGTCGCTCTCGTTTTCACCTGTTTCTATCAAATAAAGATTGAAAAGCGGAAAGAATATCTTGATGAGATTCTCGCTGGGCAAAAAAAATGAAGAGGCTTGCTACCAAGCAAGGAGATATGCTTAAACAATAATTAACTCCATTCATAGAAAATGTAAAGCGTATGTCAGAAGGCGACACAGATGCAGTCATTAAAGAGATTCAAGACCGTCTGCCCGAAGTGGTTCAGAAGTTGGTGGATCAACGAGTGGCAGAGATTAAGCAAGACATGAACAAGGAGAACGAAGAGCGGATCCAAGAAATCAATGTCCTATCGGCTAATGTTTCTGATGTATTGGAAAGACGAGAGCATCTGCTCAACCTTGAAGCAGAAATCAAGCGATGCCAGGAAGATGAACGAAAGAAGCAACTGGCTAAAACAGAAGAATACACGATGTTGGCGTTCTCTTTGGCAGGCACATCTGTAGAAGATGTAGAGAAAGTATGCTACGTTGTAAAACTATTTATTGAGACTGGACAGGTGGATGCTAATAAGGATTTACGCATTCCTTTGAATAAGAAACTACGCAATGCGGAAGTGAAGCAGTTCGTCTATAATATAATAAGGTATAACGGGAAAGAAAATCTCGATGCCGAGTCATTCCTTCAAACAGCATTTGGAGAATGGTTCAGTGGCAAAAAAGAAAACATAGCCAAGAACTATTCTGTGCTGCCCAAAGACTCGTTGGTGTCAAAGGAGGGAGTGGAAACGGATTTGGAAAGATTACGAAAACATATGGACATCTAGCTGTTTTAATATTGGAATAATTTTTCAGTATTGGAAGATGAACGAGTTAAATTTGAATAATTCTCATTAGTGTTCATTTCACGACTCTTGAGAACAGAACTAAAGTAAATAGAATTCCGAATTTATAAAAATAATTTGATATGACAACTCCAGAAATTATTAGCAAGGTTTTCGATGGCACCTGTATGCTATTTTTAGGTTCGGGGTTTTCTTTTGGTGCAACCAATAGCAACCCTAAAGATTCTCAATTCAAAGGAGCAGGGACTCTAGCGAATATATTGTTAGATGATGCAGGCTATTCAAGTAAAACAACCGACTTACGTAAAGCATCTTCCGCATATCTAAGAAAAAAAACTCCAGAAGAATTGATTGCATTATTAAAACAGGAATTTCATGCCACTTCAATATCTGCATCCCATGATTATATGGGAGGTCATAATTGGTTCCGCATATACACTACCAATTATGACAATATAATGGAACTATCATACAATAAGGCTTCAAAAAAACTGATGCCTATAACATTGTCTTCACCTCATAGAAAGAATGAGGATTATCGGCAATGTTGCGTACATCTCAATGGCTATATAGATTCACTTACACCAGACAAATTAGACAATGAGTTTAAGCTTACGTCTGCAAGTTATTTAACAGCGGATTTCGAAAAGTCTGACTGGTTTGAAATATTTAAGTCCGATATTGCCGCATGCGATGCATTAATATTCATCGGGTTTTCAATGGAGTATGATTTGGACTTAGCGAGGATAATAGTTTCAAGCGCTATCAAATCAAAAACATTATTTGTTGTAAAACCAGATGAAGACGAACTTAATATAAGTAGTTTGTCAGAATTTGGAACCGTTCTAAAGTTGGGACTTGATGGATTTGTACAAATGGTAAAGGATGAAGAACAGAGGTATACTCCAGCTGTCACTAAGATTTTTTCTCCAATAAGTTTTCATAAAATGGTTGTTAATAGGGATGCGCCCACATTAAAAGATGCTGATTTTTACCAGTTGATTTTAAATGGAACTATGGATGAGCATTTGGCTTTTCATTCGTTAATTAACGGTGGTTCATATCCTTATTTGATTTTTCGGAGTAAACTTCAAGAATGTATAGAGAGTATCAAAAGCGGGGTTCACAGCATTTTGGTTGAATCTGCTCTTGGTAATGGAAAATCTATATTCTTAAACGAGCTTCAACTATTGTTAGCCCAAGAAGGGAAAGATGTCTTTGTATTTGATAATTATTCGGCAAGAGCATTATCCGAGATTGCGGAAATATGTGAAAGATATCCTAATTCCGTAGTCTTTTTTGATGATTATCACTCTTCACGTGATCAAGTTAAAGCATTGCGTAATTATTCAAAAGATTTATGCGTCATTACATCAGAACGCAAATCTATTCATGATGTTATGTTTGACGAAATAGAGGATGTCCTGGGCGAAGATTACACAATTATTAAAATTGACAAGTTAACAGATCGCGAAATTCTGCAATTAGATGAATTGTTTGATAAATATTCTCTATGGACGGATTTAAGTGCTTCCACAGACAGGGTTGCGTATATAAAGAATATATGTGACAATGAATTGTGTCGTGTCATTCTAAGTAGAATAAGCAGCCCTTATCTTACTTCAAAAATTAGAAATACTATTTCTGAAATTGCAAAGAACAATGCTTTTGAAGATGCCTTTAAATACTTAATGGTGGCCGAATGTTTTCATATTCGCTTTTCTATTATGGATTTAGCTACTTGGGTTGGTGCAGACTTATTGAACAAACCAAGTTTCCGACAGAATCTAACTATTAAAGAATTTGTCGACATAGAGAATACTGACATCAAATTTAAATCCTCTATTGTGGCAAGGTATATACTTACAACGCTCTATTCTCCGCGAGATGTAATTAATGTACTGATACAGTTGGTTAAGCGCTTAGATGCTATATCTAAATATTCGGCACAAAATAGGAATAGGCTGATTACGTTTGTCAATTTCACAACTATCCAGTCATGCTTGAATCTTAGAAACAGTGCATGGAAAATGGAGATGTTCCGTTTTTACGAAACCATAAAAGATTGTAATTTTTGTAAGAAAAATGTCGATTTTTGGCTACAATATGCAATTGCGAGATTGTATAATAGAGAATACCCTATATCAAGGACCTTATTTGATAAATGTTATTCCCTGGCAAATGCTCTCAATAATTATAGGACATACAAGATTGACAACCATTATTGCCGTTTTCTCTTAGAGAATGAGATAGAGAATGGAACAGTTGGCACATGTATGGAAGCGTTTAGACACGCACATGAAATACTTTCGAACACGCGCCCTGGAGATGAGAAAAAGCATTGTCCATACAAGGTAACGGGTTTATATAAAAAATTTTATGAAACATTCAAAGGACAACTATCTGAAAAAGACAAGAAAGAATTTAAACAATCTTGTATTGAGATGTTAGAGAAATGTGTGTCCTATATGAATAGTAATGATTGTACGAATTATAAATTAGTAAAAGAAACAAAATCAAAGTTGGAGCAGATAATAGCTGACTAAAAAATTATTATAATTAATATCAGTAATATTGTGTGGGTGAGAAAAAGTTAGTACCTTTGCACCAACAAAAGAAAGGAATATATAGAAAAGGACAAGAAAGAATAGGAAGAGCATCACGCGGATGCTTCTCGATATTTGTTGATTGATAACATTAAGGATGCTTATGGTGTCCCAAATTTGTACCAAGACTTCCATAAATCGCTGATTATCAGTATATGTTAGGTTTGGGGAGCAAAATAAGCATAGAATAAATACACCGTACAAATACAAATGGCGTGCGTCTCAAAAGGTTGCATGCCATTATTGATTCCTTCCGTCATCTCAGGAGCGTCGCATGAAGACAATTTAGCTGTCGGAACTCTTTGCACCATAGTGTTGTTCTTCCTCGGCAACCTTTTGTAGTTGTTGCTCTTCTGTGGTGTAGGGGCGAGCATGGTTTTGGAGGAAGATGTGATATAAGGTGTGGGCAAGTGATTCCAGAGTCTGTTGGCGGACTTTTGGTTTCAACTGGCATTCCCATACTGTGATGCAGTGCCATCCCATGGAGGTGAGTTTGTGGCGTTCTTCTGCATCCCTGGCCCTGTTGCGCTCTACTTTTGCTTGCCAGAAGTTCACGTTGCTTTTGGGGAGGACGTAATATCTGCAACCTTCATGGCCGTGCCAGAAGCATCCGTTTACGAAGATGACGGTCCTGTACTTGCGTAGGACGAGGTCGGGATGACCGGGCAGACGTGGATGATTGAGTCTGTAGCGAAAGCCACGGCTGAACAGGAACTTCCTGACCAGCAACTCTGGTTTGGTGTTCTTGCTCCTTATCGCCGACATGCAGCGGTGCCGTTGTTCTTTCGTTAGTTTGTCCATCGGGGGAGGGGAGGAGGTCACATTGTCTTTAGGATATCCAACACTTCTATGTCTGCAGGCAACCATTTCACACTGTACAGTTCTTCCTTAGACAGCCATCGGGCTGCTTCGTGCTCATTCAGATGCAGGGAGTCCGTCAACAGGGCACACAGGTAGCAATGCATGGTCAGGTGAAAATCAGGGTAGTCGTATTCCACGGTACAAAGAAGCCCTTTTATGTCAATGTCTGCAGATAGTTCTTCGTGTATCTCACGCTTCAAGGCTTGCCCGGCAGTTTCTCCTGGTTCTATCTTGCCACCGGGGAACTCCCACCAACCTTTCCAATCTCCATATCCTCGCTGGGTTGCAAAGATCCGCCCTTCCACATCATTTATTATTGCTGCTACAACTTCAATTCTCTTCATAAAAAGCGTATGCTGTGTGGTTTTCTACACACAAAGATACGGATAATTTGCGTATATAATGAAAGAACTCACAATATAACTATGGTTTTTTTAGAACAAACATGGAAATATGCAGTGTGCATTGGCTACTCAATTCTAATAGAATTCCCGTATAAATGTTTCTACATTAACTCCTTCTCACTTCTTGGCATTTTGATGTGTTCTGTCTGCCATTAGAGGTTTGTGCATAAAAAGGCTTCCCATCATAAAGGAATACCGAATTGTGCTTCTCAGAAAATCAAGACAATGTAATACCGGTTTGGGCTTAATCTGGAATAAGCTTATTGGCTGTGCTTGCTATACTTTTTGGGGTATATATATGATTACAAACGGCAAAAAAGCACAGAAAGCGTCCATCATACCGATTAATTTCATACCTTTGTCCTTGCCAATCATATTGATAATTGCGTGTTATGTAATATGGACGGGCATGGACATTCAGTGTCCCTGCGTTATGTGTCTACAATGTTCAAAGAGAGTTTGATAAACGAGTCGTTAATAAAGAAGTTCAGTAATAATATAATGAAGTTTTCAGTCAACAGCGATGTTTTAGGCATAGTATTGGCCTTTGTATTGTGTGCATGCAGTTGCAATGGAAATCGGGGTGGTTCTGGTTCGACAGAAGGTGAGGGGGCTGTCGTGCAAAATGATGAGGAACTCCCCGGAAAGGCAGATCTTCCTTCAATTGAAGGGGACTCTGTCATGTGGTGTGAGAAATATGATTATGGCAACAAGATTGATAGCATATATGCAGTAGTGAATGAAACATACGCTCAAAAGACGGATTCGGATTACGCGGCGGTAAGACGTATAATAGATTCTATGCTGATTGCTGAGATATACCCCAAGCCCGAGGTCGTTTTAAAGTGTGACGACAACCGTGAATTGGAGTTAGCGCAACGTGTTGCCTCAATATATTCTGATGTTCTGGAAACCTACAACTATTCCTATTCTTCAGACAGAGACTTTATAGCCTTATATTGTACGGAAGCTTTTTGTGATTTTATTAGATATGCCACTGAAAACGAAGTTCCTCCTGCAATTTGTCCATTTACAGAAAGCCAAGAGCATCGCATCATGCATCTTCATCAAGTCGAAGTAGCTCAATTACATGGCGGTCAGGCTCAGATCCTGGTTACTATAGGGTCTTTGGATAGAGAAGGAATCGGAATGTTGAGGATAAGCTTGCAGATGCGCAAAGAGCGCAATGGTTGGTATATAAATGATTTTCATTGTTATGTTTCATTTGTTGCCAGTCTTATTAGGGAGATGGAATCTGTAGGCGTTGAAGTACCGGCAAAGTATGTAAAGCTCATATCCGACAAATGATGGATATCTGTGTGGCTGTCCTTGTATAGAAACATTACATTCCGTCTTCCTCCACAGGCTCCAGATGCGCCTTGGGAATGTATGTAGATGCAAAGGAGATGACACCAGGAATGGTTACTACCACACGTTGTTGTGAGTGTATGCGTGCCACTCTGCCCACTACGCCCTTGAATGGGCCTTCTGTCACCCTCACCAGGCCTCCGGGTTTGTAGTGTATTTCCTGTGGAGAAACGCTGTACGACTCCGGAACGGCTGCCTCCACTATGCGTATGAAGTTCTGCATCTCGCGGAATGGAACCGTCATTATGCGGTCACGCCCGTTCTGCTCCTTGCAAGTATGGTCAAATGCAAAGTCCACATAGGGAATCCCGTCTGCAGAATCGTGGTTGCGGTGTGTGAACTGGCGCACTCTGGAGTAAGTCCCGTATACGAAGAATGTTGTTGACATGCACGGGACCTTCTTCCAATGCCTTACTCCCTCAACAATCGTGCTCCTGCATTCCATCGGCAGGAAAGTAAGGGTGCCGCCCTGTGAAATCAGTTCGGCAGCCTTTTGTGCGCGGCAATACGTGGCACGCATCACATACCATTTGTGCTCGGGCAGTTCGCAAGCCTCTGGATGCAGTATGTCCTCTATGGTCAGTCCCTTCTCTCGGCACAACGGATCATTAAGCAATGACTCCATGTCTGTGTATGTTTTTGTGTTGGCAGGTATAATCTTGTCGTATGATGTGGCACTCCTCCAGCTTGTGGTGAAATTGGCGGATGCGAAGGCAAAGATACGAAGAAAATGTGTCATTTCCAAGTTCTCCAGTAGGGTGGGGCAGGTGTTGGCATGCGAAGAAGTGCCTTGTTGTATGAAACTCTAATGCTTTGGCGTACAGAGTCTTTGTTGCTCTTGCTCATGCACATAATCACCTCGTGCAAGCTTAGGTGTCTATGTAAATAGTAATATTAAAATTTGCACACAATGGAAAAAAGACTTAAATTTGCACTAGGAAGATGTTTTCCGAACACAAAAGTTTGATATGGATTTAAGTGTTTTTGCCATTATAGGCTTGCCGGTAGTCGTATCGCTGCTTGCTGTACGCTGGGTATATTTCAAGATATTGAAGATAGCCAAGGAAAAGAATCTTGTGGACAATCCCGATGCACGTAAGTTGCAGAAGGTTCCGGTACCAGTTGTTGGTGGTCTTGCTGTTTTCTTCGGTCTCCTTTTCGGCCTGTTGTGCGGCATCACCATGATGAATCTCTTCGCTGATGACATAGGAATGTTTTCCGGTATCGTTTCAGTAAACAGACTGCTGCCTATAGTGTTGGGTATGAGCATCATGCTTTATGTCGGTTGCATGGACGACATCATGGGCCTCTCCCCCAAGGCACGTTTCCTCATAGAGATACTCGTTATCCTGGGTCTGATATACTCCTCTGGCATCAGTGTGGACTCCCTTCACGGCCTGTGGGGCATAGACGAAATCCCCTCGGTAGTGGCTGTTCCGCTCACCATCTTTGCGGGAGTGGGCATTATCAATGCCATCAACATGGTGGATGGCGTCAACGGTCTTTCCTCCGGCCTGTGCATAACATGCAGCATGCTCTTCGGCCTTCAATTCTTCTGTATTGGCGACTATGTGAATGCCGTGTTGGCATTCTCCATAGCATCTTCACTGTTCCTGTTCTTTATACATAATGTATTCGGCAATCAAAGCCGCATGTTCATAGGCGATGCCGGTACGATGGTCATGGGCGTCCTCATGACGTGGTTCGTCATGTGCTCCATGCACGATGCCGGACGAGGCATGATTCTTGATTATGCATATTGTCCAACCGCTATGGTAGTGGCTATCCTCTCCGTTCCGGTTGCCGACACACTCCGTGTCATGACCATGCGCGTCTTCCATGGCAAGAGCCCCTTCAGTCCCGACAAGACCCATCTGCATCACGCTTTTGTAGGCATTGGTGTAAGCCACAGCATAACAGCTCTCTCTGAGATACTTATCGATGTTACCGTAGTGGCCATTTGGTATCTTTCTGTCCGTCTTGGTGCTCCCCTGCACTGCCAGCTCTACACCGTTGTGCTTGTAGCCGCCATTCTTGTGTGGGGCACATATGCCTTTCTTGTACACGAGCAGAAATCCAATAGCCGCATAGCCCGTTGGCTTCGTGGCTTTTCTCCCAAGACCCACCTTGGTTCTACCGAATGGTGGCAACGCCTCACATATCGTTTGGACTCGCCTGAATTTGATGAGCACGAACGCAAGAACCTCCGTGAGCGCCTTGAACGCAAGTTCATGAACAGGTAGGAACCTCCCTTCGCCGTGCTTAGTTATTCGCTCCCTCTCTTATAGAAAGGTGCATCGTCCCGGATTGGTTAACTTAGGAACTATCCAATCATGTTTTCCGTTTTCCGTTTTCACCTTTCCGTTCGTTAACTCTGTGTCATCGTGTTGAATAATAATTATCAACGAGATTAAACGGATTTAGACAGATGTCCTATTCCGTGTCATCAGTGTCATCGTGTTGATAGAATAGTAATCAACGAGATTAAACAGACTTTAAACAAGATTCTTGTATTGGAGATTTACAGTGCCACGCACTCAGGGGCATCGTCCTGGATTCGTTTTCCTTGTAATAATCCAAACCCGTTTGAGTTATTCAAAGGATAACAAATCACCTAATCTCAAATTTCCCGTATCATCCGTGTCATCGTGTTGATAGAATAGATAATCAACGAGATTAAACAGACTTTAAACAGATGTTATAGTATTGTACTTGCTGATTGACTCTGCCCAGATTTGCACAAGATTCCAGAGTACTCATCTTTTCTCTGGAGATTTGTTCTTTTCCTAACTTTTTTATATATTTGCATGCGATTTAGGTATGCTTTTCAGTAGCATTTCCTGACGTTGAGGTGTCATAGACACCCATCTTTCATGGAGACATTGTTTAATGTTCCATCCCCGTCTGCCGTCTCAATGAGACAAATGTCAGACAAGACACAGTTCGCCGTGGAACCCGTGTTGCCGCCAATCCTCTCGGATTCGGGGCGACCTTTGATAATATACCACATCAGCACGATTAAACAGAACTTAGACAAGAATCATATAACGGTTAGTGGTGAGAGGGTAGCGGATGAGCGACCTTTCCGTATTCCGTTCGCTAAGTTCATCGTTAAACGTTAAACTTTCAACGTTATTAAGAATCAGTACAATCGTGTTGATAAAATAAAACGATCAACGAGATAGCACGTGACTTTAAACAAGATTTCCCCTATTAGAGATTACGAGTGTGTTGCACTCAGGGATATACTCCCAAGATTAGTCTCCCTTTGAATTATCCAAACCTGTTCGAGTAATTCAAAGGGTAACAAATCCACAAATCTCTAATCTCCCGTGTGAATCTGTACAATCGCGTTGATAAAATAATGAAACATGAAACGTATACATTAAACGTTATACGTTATTAACTCAGATTCCAACAACACAGTTGCAAAAAACAGTCTTCAAAGATGATGAGCAATAGAATCATCCAAACCAGTTTTCCGTTTTCCGTTTTCACCTTTCCGTTCGTTAATTCCGTGCCCTCTGTGTGCGATAATAATAATTCCGTACAATCAGTGTAATCACGTTGATTAAATATTATTAAGCAGTGACAACATGTGGTGTGCGACACCCTTTCAACGTTATTCGCCTACGCTCATCAAGCTAATGCAGTCAACGTTCATCGTTAATCGTTCAACGTTTATCCTCCCCAAAGTCAGTACTACTTACTTGGCAAAGTAAAGGCCTCAACTTTGCCAAGTAAAGGCCTTTAGTTCGAGAAGTTAGTAGTACTTCCTCAAGAAGGCGATTGACAAACATAGCGAAGATATTCTGATTGCCTATTACTAATTGCAGTTTATAATCGCAGATTATCGTATAAAGTTATGAAGTTATCCCAATACTTCACATTAATACTCATTGTCGTCATTGTAGTGGAAATACTGTTCCTCATACATAAGGCAGTAGGAATGGGAATCTCTGGCGAGGAGAGCATTTCTATGGTTGATACGCTTACGATATGGGCAGCAGTAATCACTATTGTATTTCTGGTATTTTCTGTGATGGGCCTGATGAACATAGACCGCAAAATAGATGAAGTGGAAAATGTCCGTTTGAAGTTGCAGGAGGAATTCAAAAGAATAGAGAAAAAGAGTGAAGAGATAATATGTTCATCGGATGAAGTAAAGAAGGAGATTATTCAGAAATCCAACGAGCAGATAAAGGCAATAATAAATAAAAGTACGAAAAGGATAAACTTTTTCGATGCCCTGGTGACAATCTCCAGATATCCAGACCTTGACAGACAAATAGTGGAGTACACTGAATTCCTTCGTGAGAATAAGGAAGTGGATGGAATTGACTTGGCATATATCTACATAAACAGAGGGCATGCATACCTGCAGTTGCAGAAAATGCCGGAATCCTATGCTGATTTTGAAACGGCAATAGATATATGTCTTGAAATGAACAAAGCGAATGCCTACATGTCAATGGGGTTATGGCACGTACGCAATGGCGATTACGAGAAGAGTATAGAATATTACCAGAAGGCTTTGGCGCATAATCCCGAATCGGCAGGTTTATGCATGGATATCGGTAACTCGTATGGGAAGATAGGCAAGTTCGATGAAGCAGAAAAGTATTATATAAAGGCCCTTGCCTACAATCCGGACATGGCCGGAGTATACTACAATAAGGCAAACAAGCTCAGGAACCAGCACGGCATAGCAGATTGCGAACAGTTGATGGCATATCTCAACAAATGTTTGGAAATAAACCCTACGTTCATTCCTGCACGAATCAATAAGGCCGCTGTTTACAGAGACATGAAACAGGAGCAAGACGCCATAGACGAGCTAAATAAAGTCATTTGCCCCTTGTACAACGAAGACTTCATAATGTCAGTGCTTCAGCGAGGTATAGCATATCGGGTCACAAATCAGCACCCGTTGGCATTGAACGACTTCCTGTTTGTGTTAACTTATTCACCCCACAACGTACAGAATCTGTCCAACCTTGCATTGACAACGTTGCAGATGGGCTATCTTCGGGAATCGTCCTTCTATGCAGACTTGGGATTGAAAGAGGCAAATGCGCAGAATAACCATTCTTGTGATAAGGAAATGCTCTTTGTCCTGAATGAATTGGTCAGAATCGGTTATGCCTCTCTTCCAAAGGGGACTCCAGATGAAAGCAAATCCCAGTAACATATACCCCCAAATCGGTCATGGGATAATCATTATGTAGAAAGTTTGTAATTAAGAGGGCAAATCCTGGGCATCAATCTTAAGGAGGTTTCCACATTTCCCGTTTCCGTTCTATAAACTCATTACATTTTCAATACGTCGTTTGTCACATGTCCAATCAATCAGTTAATAATAAAAGAAATGAAGCGATTCTTTAAGGATTTCTTTATATATGGATTTGCATCAATATTAGGCAAGGTTGTAGCTGTCTTTTTGATGCCTATTTATACAAACATTCTGACAAAGGAGGAATATGGAGCAATGGCTCTTATTACTGCGTGTCAAGGTGTTATCGGATTGGTATCAAACCTTAACATACACTCTGGAATAGCCAGAGACTACCACGAGAAAGGTATAAACAGGACACAGCTTGTTTCAACCGGAATATGGTCCATTTTGGGAATCTCAAGCACAATACTTGTCGTTATGTTGATGACAAGTAAATTCTGGCTGACAAATGTTTTGGGACTTGACAGTATTTATATAATTCCATTCACTCTAATGCTGTTTACAATACCAGCCGCTAGTCTTTTGTCTTATTTCGCGATACTTACAAGATTCAAGAAAAAGCCCATCCTATATTCAATTGGCACAATAATCCAATTGCTTGTCCAACTGACAGTCTCCATTACAGGAGTTGTATTTTTAAGGCTTGGAATTCTATCCATTTTTGCAGGTACGCTATGTGGTGAATTGTTTGGCATTTTATACTATAGCTACATTAACCGCATCAATATTGCATTTACATTTAACAGGGAATATCTTAAACGAGCATTGCTATTCTCAATTCCAACATTGCCTGCCATCCTTGCTGGTTGGATTGACAGTTCTATGGGACAAATAATAATTGGCAAATATATATCAACGGCAGAGCTTGGAGTGTATTCAATCGCATTGCAATTATCGTCAGTTTTTGCCTTTATCAGCATTGGTCTTAACAATGTATGGCAACCATACTTGTATGAGAATTACCAAAAAGAGGGGTTTCTTAAGGATATCAACAAATTATATACTGCGATTGTGCTAATACTGACAATTATTTCAGTATCAGTTTCATTGATGTCGAAAGAAATCGTATTGTTGTTGAGCAACAGTTCATACCTTGAAGCAAGCAAATACTTCACATTGTTATGCATACCAATGTGTGTTTACTTGCTATTTCCCGTTGCGACATCAGGAATAAGCATTAGTCGTGACACTAAATATATAAGTATCTCTTATATAGTAGGAAGCGTCATCAACATTGTATTCCTCTTTATTATGATAAAAAGTATTGGTATATATTCAGTGCCTATAGCACTAGGACTATCGAGAATTGCCACATACTCAATTTCATACTATGTATCAAAAAAGAAAGGTATTATAGTTCTACCAAACGGGGTATTGGTGTTGTTGATCGCATCCATTTTGGCATGTTTCTTTATTACAAAGAGCAATCTTGGAACAATTTATAGAGCTGCAATCGCTGTGCTTGTGTGTGGCATAATTGCAGCATATATAGTAAAGTCAATAAACCCCAAGCACTTTATAACAGCAAGAAAGAAAAAAGTTTCCACATGATATTGGGAGACTTACACGGATATAACAGAATGGTCTATACCAAACAAACAGCTTACATAACGCTATAAAAATTGAGACTCAAATGAATATATTGTTCTATTGTAGTGAATATCCTCCATACGTAACAGGTGGTATAGGTTCTGCAACAAAAATTGTCGCAGAAGAACTTGCAAAGAGAGGGCATAATATATATGTCGTAGGTTACTATATATCTATGCCTACCAAAGGAGTTGTATACGAAAACATCAACAATGTACATATCTACCGTATAAACAAGGGCTACAGGAATAGTGCTATCAAGCAAAGGATATTTGGTATATTAAGCAGAATAGGAAAATCAAACTTCGTAATCCAGAAAGAGGTATCATATATCGACGAATTTATCCAACACATAATTGATACCAAAAACATTGAAGTTATAGAGTTTACCGACTACTTGAACCAATGTTTATATACAAAGGGAAAATTGTCTTTTAAAAAATTCAGCATACCTTCCGTATTGCGAATTCACGGTTGTGCATCATTCCTTAATTCATTAAAGGGATTAGACAAGAAATATGTACACGAAAACGACCAAAGGCATTTTTCTCGTTGCAACCACATTTCATCTGTAAGCCAATATTCCTTGGACTATATTTTGGAAAATTTTGATTGTAAGCACTTTAACCTTAAAGAGGTCATTTACAACCCCATAAACAAAGCTTTCTTACAAAAAAATCCCGAAAACGACAATAATACAATATTGTTTATTGGCAAAATAACAGAGACAAAAGGCTGTTATTCTTTGTTAAAGGCATTCAACAATATTTCGTTGCGTTACCCCAATTGGAAACTCAGACTTGTAGGAGGTGGAAATATACAGGAGGCAAAAAGTTATATTCGCCCGGACGTTGTTGATAAAGTGACATTTGTAGGGTACTGCAACCGCGATAAAATAAAAGAGGAAATTGACAATTGTTCTTTTGCCTGCATACCCACATATTTCGAGAATTTCAGTATGGTAGCACTCGAGGTGATGGCACGAGAAAAAGCGTTGGTTTATACAGAAAGAACATCGGGAAAAGAAATAATAGAAGACAACAGCAATGGTTTCTTGGTTAATCCCGAAAACATAAAGGAAATAGAGGAAAAATGCAATGAATTGATTACCAATGCGCAAAAGAGGAGGGAGTTTGCAGAAAAAGCATATTTTACAATCAAGGACAATTTCTTGGTTGAAACTATAACAGACAAGCTCGAAGATTTATACCGAAAGGCGATAGAATTGCACAAACATTAAACTACGACATAAGAATAAGACACTTCATTGTAATGGGTTCAAACCAGGCATTAGATACATAGATTATGATAGAGCATTTGCGACATACCGATTGCAACATTAATCGACAAGAGTAAGCGATGTGATAAAAAACAATCAAAGCATTTTAATATAAAAAAGATTATAAGAGACTAAAAGTAAGGACGCAGTAAAAGGGTATGGGTATATTAAGAGGATTTCTAAAAAAAATCAGACGTAAGTACGCTGAATACAAAGGTGGTGAAATATATATCAATTATTTAAGAAGGCAAGGAATCAAAATAGGCACACGTTGCCATATAGGCAAGCCGAGCACCATAACAATTGATTACACCAGGCCTTATCTTGTTGAAATTGGCAACAATGTCAGAATGAATAATTATTTTACATTGCTCACTCATGATTTTGCGACTTCTGTTCTAACCAACAAATATGGAGAATTCCTTCCGTCATCGGGTAAGGTAAAAATTGGCAATAACGTTTATTTTGCACAGAGATGTACTGTGATGAAGGGAGTTACCATTGGAGACAATTGCATAATAGGATACGGCTCATTAGTAACTAAGGACATACCCAGCAACAGCGTTGTGGCCGGTTCGCCGGCAAGAGTTATTTGCACCTTAGAAGAATATTACGAGAAGAGGAAAACAAAAGCATTGGAAGAGTCATTGGCAGTGGCCAATGAGATTGAGAAATACTACAAAAGAAAACCTGTCCCAACTGACTTTAGAGAAGAATTTGTGTACTTTGTTTCGGGCAACGAAGTAGAGGAATACCCCGAATTGCCTATAAAGCACCAACTTTCAACAATGGGAGACTGCTTTGACAGATGGGTTAGAGAACATAATGCTCCGTACAAGAGTTTTGATGAGTTTTTAGAGGCTGCGGGTATCACAAAATAAAGATAAGACAAAATGCTACTTTTATTACAAAGTATAATAGTATATGGACTGATGATGTGGGTAATGAACTATTTCGGGAACATTGCCTACAAGAAACAGTATCCCCAGGGAATTGATGGAACAGACCTTCTTGCCAACAAGAAAAAAGGGTTTATGTCTATGCTCACAAAAAGCTATTATGCAATACCTATATTAGTATTCTGCTTTTTCTCGGCCTTGAGATTCAGGGTTGGAACTGACAGTGTTTCATATAAGCATTACTTCTATGAGATACAAAAATATGGCAGATTATTGATAGACGGAGCAGTAGAAGAAGGCTTTGTTGTTTTAAGTAAATTTACGTCATATTTCACCAGTAGTCACTACCTATTATTCTTTGTACTCGCATTCCTGCAGATAGCATTCATCTACTATGCATTAAGGAAAAATAATTATGCCTTAAAGTACATTGGAGTTTCAATTATGCTTTCGGGCTTCTACCTTTCACTTATGAATGGTGTACGCCAAAATATTGTGGCCTGTGCTTTTGTTGCAATGATTCCACTGATAACTGAAAAAAAGAAGTGGTGGTTGTTTGTGCTTGCAGTGTTCATTTGCTCGTTTATGCACAAAAGCGCCTTTTTCCTACTACTGCTGGGATTACTGTCCTATTTTGTCCTGTCAAAAGGAATACTGAACATCAAACTGCAGCTTTTGATAGTAGCTTTTTGCTACATTATGATGGACAAAATAGATGTCAGTTTTCTTGACCAATTCTTTACTCTTGGCGAAAGTGCAGGATATGCAACCGAAAGTATCGAAGCATACACCGAACTCGAATCGACACAAAAGAGCTTTGGATTATGGGCGATTATGTTGTTGGTTGTTAATATTTTCATAATCTTATATAGCAAAAAGATACAACAGATAACCAAAAACGACAAGGTCTTCATCATAATGTACAACTTATTCTTTTTGGGTACTTGCATTAAGACTTTGTTTTATAACAACTTTACGCTTGGCCGATTGTCATACTACCTGGTAGTATTCCAACCCGTAATGTTGTCAATTATGTTGTACATAACATCTATTTCGAAATATAAGAAAGACAAATACATATTTAACAGTACCATTGCTTTACTGGTATTATCTTTCTTATACCTTTTATACAAAGCATCAGGAAATATAATAGCAGAAAACACTCTATACAAATTTGATATATTTCAAAACTAATTAAATATGTCTACACCTAAGATTTCGATAATTATACCCATATACAATGTCGAGAAATACCTCGACAAATGCGTGCAGTGTGCAAGACATCAGACTTTACAGGATATTGAGATTATTCTTGTCGACGACGAATCACCCGACGGTTGCCCGCAGATGTGCGACGAATATGCAAAGCAGGATAGCCGCATAAAGGTTGTTCATAAAAAAAACGGTGGACTAGGCTTTGCACGCAACAGCGGACTGGAGGTAGCAACAGGTGAATATGTGACATTTCTTGATAGTGATGACTTTGTTGACTTGTACACATACGAACACTTATATAACATAGCAAAAACCGAGAACCTCAATGCCGTATATTACAAGTTCAAACGCTTTATAAATGAAGATGAGATAGAGCAAGCTGAGCCTTCAAAAGAAATAACAAAATATGAAAAAGAGAATATTAAAGAGCTGATGCTCGACATTATTGCATCTGAGCCATCGGCAAAAGTTGACCACAAGATACAATGTTCGTCGTGTACGGCTATGTATCGTATGAATATTATCAAAGATAATAGGGTAAGGTTCCATAGTGAGAGAGAACTTATAAGTGAAGACCTTATATTCAATCTTGACTTCTTGAAGTATGCCACCAAAGTAGCTTTCAACAGTGGTGCACATTATCATTATCGTGTAAACCCCACATCACTGACTAGTACTATAAGAACAGATCGGATTGAAAAAAATTTCATTTTGTATGAATACATAAACAACCAGTGGAAATTTTGGGAACTTGAAAAATCAAAGGGACAGGAAAGAAATGCAAGATTCTTTATAGGAAATTCACGCAGTTCAATCAAACACCTTTTGAAATCAGATTTTAGCGACAAAAGCCAATGGCTGAAAAAGAATCTCTCTTTACCTATTTGGAAAGAATTATACCAAACATATAAATGGAAAGAACTGCCCCAATATTCTAAAGTATTTTTTTACCTGTGTTATAAAAGATACATTTCTTTATTATTTATTTTGTGTAAATTGAAATAACAAACGAACATTTATAAAAATTAAATTATTACCTATGAATCTTATTAAAAAAATAAAGAATAATAGATTTATCAGAGGTCTATACTTTTTATATCGTGATTACTTTGGAAATCTGAAACGAAGCAATTTTGGATATATTGCAGACGATGTCACCTTGGCTCCGCCATTGCGTATTGCCAACCCTAAGAATGTATTTTTATATGGGAATAATGGTATTCGCAATGCCGATATAATGACAACGAATGCAAAGTTCATTATGAAGCCCAATTCAGGTGCTGCCGAGGGATTAAGAGTTACAACAGGAAATCACGCAATGATTCTTGGACGTTTTTACCGTACAATTACCGAGGCTGAAAAACCAAAAGGTTTAGACAAAGATGTAATTGTAGAATCGGACGTTTGGATTGGAAGAAATGTAACAATTTTGGCTGGTGTGACAATAGGACGTGGATGTACGATTGGAGCATGCTCTTTAGTAAACAAAAGCACTCCACCTTATTGCGTTGTTGCCGGTGTGCCGGCAAAACCAATAAAGTTCAAGTGGACAATTGATGAAATCATTGAACACGAGCGTATACTCTACCCCGAAGAAGAACGCTACACCCGCGAAGAACTTGAAAAGATTTTTGCAGAAACTAAAATTAAAAAATAATGAAACGAGATATAGGTATAGATATAATTAAGTTCTTTGCGGCACTGCTTATTACAAATTCGCATTTTGAAAGTATTTATCCTCCGGAGTTATCTGTATTAACAACAGGTGGAGCCATAGGTGATGCTTTGTTTTTCTTTTGTTCAGGATTCACCCTTTTCCTGAAGCCTATGGGACGTTTCGATTCTTGGTATAAGAAACGTATAAATAGGATTTATCCCACGGTCTTTGCTTGTGCAATAATAAGCGCATTTGTGTTTAGTGTTAGTAACGATATGTACTATACGATTATTCATGGTGGTGGTTGGTTCGTTAGTTGTATAATGATATATTATGTGATAGCTTATCTTATAGATAGATTTATGTCTAAACGTTTGGGGGTTGCTTTTGTCTCTGCTATGGTGATCGTTATAATATCATATGTATTATGGGATAAACCCTCAAACTTTAGTATGTATGGATATACGTATCTTAAGTGGGTGTTTTTCTTCCTAGTCATGCTGTTTGGGGCTATTGTCGGTAAGAACGGTGTTGTAATTAGTGGCAAGAAATCTTTGCTATTCTTAATTGTCTGTGTTTTGGTATATTATGCGATTATCATTACTTCGTTGCGGAATGAACTTCTCAATGATATACAATTATTATCTTTGATACCATTATTAGGTATAACGTTGTCTATGTATACATTGTGCAATTGTAATACTGCTCAAAAATTGTTCAATAATAGATATATAAACTGGACTGTAATGTTTGTGGGCGGTCTGTGTCTGGAAATATATCTTATACAAACACCATTGCTGAAATTGGATTTGGGTATGCCTTTTCCTGTGAATTATATTGCGATGTTTGTTCTAATAATCGTATCTGCATATATTCTCAGATGTTGTGCAAGAATATTTTCACAGACATTTAATAAACAGGATTATAATTGGAAGGAAGTCTTAAAGGCTTTTTAAAAATATGGGCAAAAAAAATATAAAAGTTCTTTTAGTGGCCACTTCCCGTAAAACAATGGGTGGGATAACCAGTGTACTTAAAAGGTACGAGAGAATGGAGGTATGGAGCAAATACCATTGTGCCTGGTTGGAGACTCAGGTGAACAAGGGTGTTGCCCTAAAGTTGTGGTATATGATAAAAGCTTACATCACAATGTTGTTTATCGTTCCACGTTACGATATAATCCATTTCCATACAGTGCCAGGCCGAAGCATTACAATGCAGATGCCGGTATTTCTCTATTCTATTTTATGGAAGAAGAAGACGATAATTCATATACACGTAGGTAACCAACTTTTGGGGCATAAGAATGATAGAATGTTCAATTTTGTGTTGCGCAAAGCAAGCAAGGTTGTTGTTCTTGCCAATGTCATAAAAGACTTGATGAAAGAACACTACAATATAGATGCCGAAGTACTTTATAATCCTATAGAAGAACAGAAGAAACGTGATGCCAGTAAGATAGAAAAAAGTATATTCTTTGCTGCATACCTTACTCTTAACAAAGGATATGATACATTGCTTAGAGCATTCAAGGATGTATCAACAAAACACCCAGACTGGAAACTTATACTTGCTGGCAGTGGAGAGACAGAGAATGCTAAGAAACTCATAAAAGAATTAGGAATAGAAAAGAATGTAGAGCAGCATTTATGGTTAAACAAGGAACAGATGTTCGAGTTTTATAGAAAGGTATCAATTTATTGCATAGCAAGCAAACAAGAAGGATTTCCTATGTCTTTTCTTGAGGCAGGAAGTTATGGTATACCTATTGTGACTACACCTGTAGGTGGTTTGGTGGACATCATAGAAAATGAAAAGAACTGTATGGTTTTTGACTATGGCAAGCATAAAGTACTTGCTGAACAGTTATGTAGACTGATTGAGAACAAATCGCTACAAGATGAGATATCAAAAAACATAACCCTTATTGTCAAGGAAAAGTTTTCTATTTCTGCTATAGAAATGGAAATTCAAAAATTGTATAAAAAACTCTGATAAATAATGCTCAACATACTAATCAACGCATACGCCTGTAGTCCCAACTGGGGGAGTGAACCTGGTTTGGCATGGAATTGGATTTCTAACCTTGCCAAATATTGTGAGTTATATATAATAACGGAAGGGGAGTGGAGAGAAGAAATAGAGGAGGCAGTAAAGGTTCATCCCTTTGCTCGGAATATGCATTTCTATTTCAATCCCGTTTCTGATAAGGTGCGCCGGATGTGTTGGAATCAGGGTGACTGGCGTTTTTATTATTACTATCGTCAGTGGCAGAAGAAGACGTTGAAAATAGCTGAACAGATTTGTAGGGAGCATAAGATAGATATTACTCATCAACTCAATATGATTGGTTTCCGCGAACCAGGTCTTCTTTGGAAAATTAAAGGAGTGAAGCATGTATGGGGACCTATAGGAAGTATGGGTGAGGTGCCTACAGAGTTTCTTAAGGATTTGCCTTTGGCTGTTCGCCTGAAGCAGTCATTGAAGAATATGATTACACGATACCAAATTAAACATGCTCCTGTAAAAAGCGCAATTAAGCATTCTGACGCTTTAATTGCAGCATTGGATGTGACAAGAGATCAGATAAAGAAGTGCTATGGTATAGATGTGCCAGTTATTGGTGAAACGGGACTTGTACCCAATAATGGACATCCTCATAGTGAATGTATAGGACGTCCAATAGAACTATTGTGGGTAGGACGTTTTATCCCGACCAAAAAACTATCTATAGCACTCGAAACATTAGCTAAAACGACAAATCCAAAAGATTTCCGTTTGCATATAGTAGGAAGCGGTACGGATAGAGAAGTGGCGTTGTACAAACAGCAGGCGGTAGATTTTGGTATCAATGATATTTGCACATGGTATGGCAAAATTCCCAATGTTGAGGTGCAAAAAATGATGAGGGAGAAAGATTTATTCTTCTTTACAAGTGTATTTGAAGGTGGACCCCATGTCATTCTAGAATCCATTACCAATAACATTCCTATTCTCTGTTTTGATACATGCGGACAAGGTGTTGTAGTTGATGAAACAATAGGTTATAAGATACCTCTAACAAATCATCAAGAAGGTGTCAAGGGATTTGCTGAAAAATTGAATTATATTAGTAATCACCGTGATGAACTGCCTGTTATTTCATCAAATTGTACAGCAAAGCAGCAAGAACTTTCATGGGAGAGTAAGGTAAAGCAGATGGTGGATATATATAATAAGGTGTTATCAGAACAGATATACTAATGTATAAGGAAAAGTTCACTTTATCTTGTTTCGAGCATAGGTTTGCTGAAATTCTTAGGGAGATGAACGGTTAGGGGTTAATGGTTATAGTTTAGCCTTTCAAGTTTAAAGTGACGGTTCACTACTATTAACTTTAACCCTTACAGGTATGACATAACAGAATTTATACATGGAAAAATATTTAATATTTTGAATTATCGTATATTTTTTGTAATTTTGCGTCAAATTGGTTAAACTAGAATTCACATATACCTAATGTTTAAACCAATGTAAAGTGTGAAAATATGGGATTAAAGAAATATTCGATAAGTTATGATTTGCGCCAACCTGGGCGCAGCTATACAGACCTGTATGATGCAATCAAGAAGTGTGATACTAACTGCCAACATCCATTAGAGTCTAATTGGTATATACGTTCCAGTCTCTCTGCTCAAGAGATATATTCTTTTTTACGTCCTCATATTGATGACAATGACTTGCTTTTTGTCGTAGAAATCAATTCAAACAATCAGCAAGGATGGATGTTGCGTACTTTTTGGGATTGGATAAAAGAAAAATGATATGATTACCAAACTTAGAATCCAAAATTTCAAATGTTTTGAGGAAGAGCGTGAGATTATTTTCTCACGTTTTAATATTTTATACGGAAAAAACGGACGAGGTAAGTCAACCGTGACACAATCGTTATTGTTGCTGAGCCAAAATGTTAAGAAAAAGGATACCTTGACAAATGAAGTGTCACTTAAAGGAGAACTTATAGATTTAGGAAATTATACGGATGTCCTAAATCGTTATGCAAAATCCAATCAGATTAATATTGGTGTATCTACTGATGTTGATTTAGAACTCTTTCTTTCATATGGTAAGTCAAAGTTAGGGCCGACCATGTTGCATATGGAAGATTCGTGGCATGGTGACACCAGACTTGTTTCTAGTGTAGGTACTGATGGACAGGATTCTAGGGACACAAAGAACTCTGGACCGATGTCAGGAATCAAAGCATTGGAAACATTCAGACAACTGAAGTATGTGTCGGCCAATAGAAGAGGGCCTACAAACTACGAGGAGAGGCAAGATGATTTTTATTATGATGACATTGGCGTTAACGGTGAAAGACTGATAAATTCCTTAGCTAAGAAAAGCCCAGAATTCATAGAGAAATTACAGGAGGCTTTATCATACATACTTTCTGGCGCCACAATAAATATAAACAACGAGGAGAATAGTGATAATATAGAATTATTGCTTGATTCTATGGATGATTCGTTGGGATTTAAACCAACAAATGTAGGATATGGGTACAGCTGTGTTCTGCCAATCATATTTCAATTACTTACAGCAAATGAAGGGTGTTCTGTTATTATAGAAAATCCCGAAGCGCACCTTTATCCTGGTGCACAATCACGATTGGTTGAGTGGATGGTAGCTGTAGCAACGGAAAAGCAATTGCAGGTTATTATAGAAACTCATAGTGACCACATTATAAATGGTTTAAGAATTGCTATAAAAAATAAAAAAATTGATAGAAGCGATGTTTCTATACAGTTCTTTGATAGGAAAGGAGCAATGTACTCACCAGATATATTAACTATTAGAGTTGATGCTAATGGAACATTGAGCGATAACCCAATAGACTTTATGGATGAATGGACAAGACAAATGTTAGCATTGTTATGAAAAAGGATGTTTGCTTTCATGAATTATCTGTACCTTTTCCTGTCACCCACAATGAAGATATAGATTTATTGATACAAAAATATGCCGATACAATAAAAGAGGCTAATAACCAAGGATTCAATAAGGTTAGATATGAAAAGGGTGTGGAATATATTATGTTGAGGGATGATTATTCATTAGCTCAATATCTATGCGAAAATTCAACGAGACAATCTGTTAGAGTACTATTGGCAACTCAAACCAAGCCTTACATTCCTGAGGATAGTCCTGTGGAAGAGGCTTATGTAATGAATCAGTATTATATTAAGTTTAAAGACGACGAAATCCATGCGGAGGGTTTTGCTGCTGCGGCCTTGTCGGAAAGTATAGCGGTTGGCATGGAAAATAGAGAGTGGACAGAGATTTGCTATGACGTGTTAGAGAAAAGGCCAGAGAGCAATGTTCTAAGGAAAATAAATGTCTATTATGCATATAATCCTGATTTTTTTGCAAGCCAAAGTTTTTTAAAATGGGCAAATATTAATCTACCGCCAGAGATTGTTGATTGTAGAATACCGTACATGAATAAGAAGATACAATTACCTCAACACCATGGTAAAGATGTTTTATTTAAATTGGCTAAAAGATTGGTTCGCGAACCATATGTAAAGGAAATTCCAAATTCAATAGATCGTGATTCAAAACAAAAGAATTTCATTAGCGGAATTAATGGGAATATTATTTATATTACTTTAGTTGGTGAAGGAGGTTTTGGACTGGCCGTATCTACTACTGCGCGAAATGAGCGTGAGGCTAGTTATATTGCAACGCTAATTAAAAATAAATTTAGCTAATGCTATAAGGAGGAGTCGCAGTGAACGGTTGAGGATAATATTATGTAAGTTGAGACTGTGCAACATCCAAACCTATCGTTTCCACGAATGAAGGTGCTGTGCCTGATATGGTTGTGGATGGCGAGAATGGTTTCATCTGTAAGCGCCAAGACGCTGCAGGTTTGGCAAATGCTATAGAGCGTCTTTTGCTTGATGAGGCTTTAAGACATAGGATGGGAGAAGAGGGATATCGAATGTATAAAGAAAAGTTCACCTTGTCTTGTTTCGGGCATAGGTTTGTTGAAATTCTTCGTTTGATGAACGGCTAATGGACGGGAGATTAACGTTTAACGTTTAATGTTTAACGATTAGCGATGAATTTAACGAACGGAGAGCGGGAAGGTCGAAATTCTGTGGATGTTAGATTAATCAACGTGAGGGACCCTTATTGCTTTTTAAAGAAAAAATATTAACTTTGTGCTTGAAAACATCAAAGTTAGGCTATGAAATTTCCTATAGGTATACAGCAGTTTGAGAAATTACGTGAAGAGGATTGGGCTTATGTGGACAAGACTGTGCATATCTTCAATCTGGTTCAAGGGGGTACATGTTATTTCCTGAGCCGTCCACGTCGTTTCGGTAAGAGCATGCTGTTGTCTACTCTGGAAGCTTATTTCCAGGGAAAGAAACATCTGTTCAAGGGACTTGCCATAGAACAGTTGGAAACGGAATGGGCGGAGCATGCAGTACTGCATATAGATTTGAATGCCAAACCATTCCAAAAAGTAGAGGATTTATATGACTTGCTTAACGACCAGCTGACCATTTATGAGAAGATGTATGACAGCGTGGCTGTGGACAAAAGTCCTGAGGGTCGGTTGCGCCAGCTTATTCGTGCCGCCAAGCAGAAGACAGGTAGAAATGTGGTGGTTCTTGTTGACGAGTATGACAAACCCATACTTCAGGCTATAGGCAACGAGGAGTTGCAGACGGAGTTCCGTAATGCCTTGAAAGCATTCTATGGTGTGCTGAAGAGTGCTGACGGTGACTTGCGCTTTGCCATGCTTACGGGTGTGACCAAGTTCAGCAAGGTGAGTGTGTTCAGTGACTTGAACAACCTGAACGATATTTCCATGGATGACCGCTACAATGAAATATGCGGAATATCCCAACAGGAACTGCATGATGTCTTTGACGAAGAGATTGGCAAACTGGCTGTTGCCAATGAGCAAAGCAAGGAGGAGGCTTACGAGACTTTGCGCCAGCGTTATGATGGCTACCACTTCTGCCCAAATGCTTCGGGTATGTACAATCCGTTCAGTGTGCTTCTGGCCTTGCAGAAGAGAGAATACGGTAGTTTCTGGTTCAGTACGGGTACACCAACATACTTGGTACAGTTGATGAAAGAAGCCGACCTCAATCCCTATGCATTGTCTGGTTACGAGGCCAGTGCCAGCGAACTGGACAGTATACAAATCAGCGTGGACAATCCCATAGCTGTGTTATACCAGAGTGGTTATCTTACCATTAAGGGGTACGACAGCCGTTTTAAGGTATATACTCTGGATTACCCCAACGACGAGGTGAAGGAAGGTTTTGTGAACTTCTTGGTACCTTACTACACTTACTCCAAATCCGTAAACCATGCTACCATCATAGGACAGTTTGTGAAGAGTCTGGAACGTGGAGATGCAGAGCACTTTATGGAACTATTACAGAGTTTCATGGCTGGTATACCCTATGAACTGGTACGCAATCTGGAAGTTCATTTTCAGAACATGATTTACATCATCATCAAACTGATGGGACTTTATGTTCAGGCAGAATATCGTACATCCTGTGGCCGCATAGATTTGCTGATAGCTACAGAAAAGTATATCTATGTGATAGAACTAAAACTTGATGGCAGTGCAGAGGAGGCTTTGGCACAGATAAACGAAAAGGATTATGCACTTCCGTTTACTGCCGATGGCCGTAAGGTAATCAAGATAGGTGCCAACATTACCAGTGCCACAAGAAATATCGAGCGCTGGGTGGTGGGGGAATGAAGATGAACAGATGAGCAGTAATAGGTTAAAGTTGACTGCCTGAATTGTAGATTAACTAAATTAAAAATGAAATAGACATGGGTTGGAACTGCAGTTCCAACCCTTTAATGTTAGTGGATAATGTGATGTTGTTTGCACTAATCCCAAAATATCATGATTTTTTTGGAATGGATTCCGAAAATGTCGTGACTTTTTTGGAATTGGGGTGCAATGGCATCTTTATAAATAGATAGTTTTAGAGTTTTTATGGAATTCAGGAGTCGGTACAGGAACCGACTCCTTTTCTGCTTTATTCATATAGTTATTGATTAATAATATATGGAACAGTATTTCAATATCAGATACGAGTTCGACAAGGCTGAGGTGCATAATAGCATAGCTCAGCATGTAATGGAAGGGAAACCTGGATATATCTGCGTGGCGGATGGTGTGGTGCTGAATGTGGCACAGAGGGATAAGGCTTATATGAAGGTGCTGCAGGAGAGTATGTTTGCCATTTGCGATAGTAGTTGGGTGCCGATGTACGTAAAATGGATATATGGCCGCCAGAGGGCACAGTACTGTGGTGCGATGATATTTGAAGATATCGTGAGACAAAAGAAATATCGCATGGCTTTTCTTGGTACGAATACCAAGACTCTGGAGGCGCTTCGTAACAACATCGCCGAGCAGTGGAACGGGGATGTGAAGGATATGCTGTTCTATGAACTGCCTTACTGCCATGTGGATGAATTTGACTATCCTGCCATAGCAAAGATGCTGCAGGAGGATGGGGCTGAGGTTGTCTGGGTGGCGCTGGGCGCTCCGAAACAGGAGGTGTTCATGAACCGGCTGAACCAACACATGAAGAGTGGTGTGCAGATAGCCGTAGGGGCGGTGTTCAACTTCTTCAGTGGTTTCGATGAGAAACGTGCTCCACACTGGATAACAAAGCACCACATGGAGTTCCTGTACCGTATATGGCAGAGCCCGAAGAAGCAGCTTAAGAGGTGTGGTTGGATACTGATAATGCTTCCCAAAATGTTCGTTGAGGAACTGAGGAGGAAGAGGGATAGCGATTAAAGATAACGATGACAGCTTTAGCTTGATGAGCGGAGGCGAATAACGTTGAAAGAGTGTCGCACACAGACACCACATGTTCGTTGCTTACTAATATTTAATCAACGTGATTACACGGATTGTACGGAATTATTATTATCGCACACAGAGGGCACGGAATTAACGAACGGAAAGGTGAAAACGGAAAACTGGTTTGGATGATTCTATTGCTCATCATCTTTGAAGACAATGTCTCGGCAACTTTGTTGCTGGAATCTAATCCGGCACATAGCATTCTGTTTAGGGCCTGTTTAATCTGTTGATTAAGTTTTATCAACGTGATGGCACGGAGAACACTGTAAATGGAAAGGATTGGGGTGAAAGTTTCATGTTTCTGGTTTAACGTTTCATGTGACGGACCCCTTCCCCTTCGGGACTTCCCCTAACTTAGGGGAAGAGTTGAAGGTTTCAAGTTTCTGGTTTCATGAATTTGTTTTATCAACGAGATTGTACGGATTGAACGGAGAAGTATGAGTTGTAAGCAGGTGAGATGTTACCAATGTGTGGAGATAGAGGGAAGGAGAGAAGTGCCATAATAAATACCTTTGTTTTAATAAATGGTAGTAAATGTTAGGTTTTTTAGAAAATAATTTGTTTCTTTGCAGACAGATAAATATGAACATTTGGACTTATGGCTTCAATTATATTGACAATCTCAGATGAAAGTTTGATATCCCAGATAAAGAAGGCATGCTCTTTGTTAAAGGGGGTCGGAGAGGTTAAGGTGGTAAGACCGAAATCCTCCAGGAGGAATATTACCAAGACAAAAGGATATCAGGAGGCGATGGAGGACGTCCGTCAGGGACGAGTGCATCATGCGGATAATGTAGATGAGATGTTTCAAGAGATCTTGGGCTATGTACCAAATTGATTATACCAATCGTTTTAAAAAGGATTTGAAACGTTGCTCCAAACGAGGTTTGGATATGAAGAAGATATTTGAGGTCATCAAATTGTTGCAACAGGATGGAACATTGCCTGTTTGCTATAGGCCTCATAGACTAGTAGGAGATAGGGATGGGCAATGGGAATGCCATATTCAATCTGATTGGTTACTTGTTTGGGAGCAGAATGATGTCCAGTTGAAACTCTTATTTTTGCAGACTGGTACTCATTCAGATTTATTTTAACCCCAATCGCTAATTGGGCGTCTTATCAACGTGATTAGACGGAATTAACGAACGGAAAGGTGAACCGAAGGTCGACGCCCGAAGGGGCTGAAGTCAAAAAGGAAAACGGTAAGGGTAGGGGTGAAAGTTTCATGTTTCTGGTTTCATGTTTCAGGTGACGGACCCCTTCCCCTTTGGGACTTCCCCTAACCTAAGGGAAGAGTTGAAGGTTTCAAGTTTCTGGTTTCATGAATTTGTTTTGTCAACGTGATTGGACAGATTTAGACGGGTGTCATAATCTGTATCATCCGTGCCATCGAGTTGATGAAGAACAAATCAGCGAGATTGGGCAGGCTTTAGACGGAAGGCGAATCCATGCGTGAGTCGGTACGCGTTGAGGAAATCACATTGCGAATATCGTTAGAAGATTAAATGAATTTGTTTTTTGAGTTGCTTCAAGTGGCGTTAGGGACTCGGGAGAGTCTGAGCCACGTCCCTTCTGCCATGGAGTGGGAGGAGGTGAAAGAACTGTGCATGAAGCATGCCGTGCCCGGAGTGGGGTTCTATGCTATTCGTAAGCTTTCGGAGAGAAGTGCCGGGAGCGTGCCTCCACGCGAATTGGTGATGGAACTCTATGCGCAGGAGAGAAGAATGTCTGAGACCAATGCACGGCAGATGGCGGACGCAGGGAAGTTGACCTGGCTCTTTGAACAGGAGGGCTTTGCTTCCTGTGTGTTGAAGGGATGCGGACTGGCAGGATTGTATCCGCATGGCATGGAGCGTGTGTCTGGAGATATAGACATCTGGGTGATGCCCAAGGGAAAGGAGGGAGAGCCTTTGCATGTCAGACGCAGAGAGGTGTTGGCCTTGTGCCGTAGGGTAGTGGGGTACAGGGACGTGTTCTATCATCACACGGATATGCCCTTGAAGGGAAAAGAGATAGAGGTACATTTCACCCCGTCGTGGATGTTTGCTCCATGGCATAATGCGAGGTTGCAACGATTCTTTCAGGAGGAATGGCACAACAGATGTTTTGTGAGGGTGCAGGAAACTGGTTTGGATGAGAAGGCGATGGGAGAGGGATTTTATGTGCCGTCTTTGGAGATGAATGCCGTGTATGTGTTGCTGCATATCTACAGGCATGTGTTTGCCGAAGGGGTCGGGTTGCGCCAGGTGGTGGACTATTTCTATGTGTTGCATCAAGACGGTCTGGATAGGGAGAGGGTGAAGGACGTATTGAAGTCTTTGGGAATGATGCGCTTTGCCGGAGCCGTGATGTGGATAATGCAGGAAACAATGGGATTGGAGAAGGAGTTTATACTCTGTGCCCCCGACGAGAGGAGAGGCCGCTTGCTGTTGGCTGAGATAATGCAGGCCGGCAACTTCGGTAAGTGGGACGAGAGGCTCTCCGGTATGAACAGAAGCAGTTTGCTGAGCAGAATGAACGAAAACATGCACAGGAACATGCGCCTGGTGTGTCATTATCCTTCGGAGGCTTTGTGTGCTCCGATATGGAAAGCATGGCAGAAACTCTGGCGCTTGACGATTGAGCGCTGACGGCTGGCGTTGGCCCGCTCCATTGCCTTAACGAAAAGGTTCAAAAATAAAGGTTATTGTCATTATAACGCTATTGAACCGATTTGGGTTCAAAGAACAATCTATCCCCGATGCCCTTGGCGGTGTCGGGGATTTTCTGTATATTTGCATGCATTAACGGTGAACGAGATAAAACGGAAATGTGAAAACGGAAAACGGAAAACGGAAAACCAGAAACCTTAAACTTGAAACTTGAAGCCTAAGTGTTCCGGATAACCTAATGCGAATATTAAATAATGTAGACGTGATATGCTGAAGCATTTTCTGAATATAATGGGTCGATACCTGAGGCCATACAGGAAGTATCTGGCCGGGGCGGTGTTGCTGAACTTTTTCTCACAATGGATGAACGTGTTTTCCTTTGTGGTGCTGATACCTATACTGAACATCCTGTTCAAGATAGACCAGACGGTATATACCTATAAGGAATGGACGTGGGACACATTGTCCAAGGAAGTGGTCGTGAACAACGGCTATGCCTTTGTGCAGCAGTTGATAAACGAGCACGGGGCTTTCCTCACTCTGGTTATCATGGGTGTGGCCTTGGTGCTGATGACCGGTATAAAGACCTTTGGCTACTTTGCTTCCAGTGCTGTGATGGTGCCATTGCGCACCGGAGTGGTCAGGGACATCCGCACGCAGTTGTATGACAAGGTGCTGAAACTTCCGCTGAGTTTCTTCTCCGAGGAGAGGAAAGGCGACATCATAGCACGTATGAGTGCCGATGTGCAGTGTGTGGAGACTGCGGTTATGTCGTCGGTGGATATGATGATACGTCAGCCCATAGCCATAGTAGTATGCTTTGTGACCCTGTTTACGGTCAGTTGGCAACTGACGTTGTTTGTCTTCGTTGTTGCGCCGCTGGCAGGATGGGTGATGGGCAAGGTAAGCCGAAAACTGAAGAGCAAGTCAGCCAGCGTACAGCGCCGTTGGGGTGATATCATCGCCCATCTGGACGAGACATTGGGTGGACTGCGCATCATCAAGGCATTCATTGCGGAGAAGAAGATGTCCCAGCGTTTCTATGAGAAGAACAACGAATACCGCAGGGAGATGACGGAGATGGTGGTAAGGCAGAATGCCGCTCACCCCATGTCGGAGTTCCTGGGCACGGCTATAATAGTGGTGGTGCTGTGGTTCGGCGGTTGGCTCATCCTGAACGGTACCGACATGATAGATGCCTCCACCTTCATCTTCTACATGGTGATTCTGTACAGTGTGATAAATCCTCTGAAGGACTTGTCCAAGGCATCGTATCAGATACCCCATGGCCTGGCATCCATGGACCGCATAGACTTTATCCTGAAGGCAGACAATCCCATCAAGGAACTTGCTAAGCCGGAGGAACTCCATTCGTTTGAAAAGGATGTGGAGTTGCGCGATGTAAGTTTCCATTATCAGGAGGGTAGGGATGTGCTGAAGCATATCAACCTGACCATTCCGAAGGGCAAGACCATTGCTCTTGTAGGTCAGTCGGGCAGTGGCAAGTCTACCCTTGTGGACCTGATTCCCAGGTATCATGATGTAAGCAACGGTCAGATACTTATAGACGGCAAGGATGTGAAGAACGTGGGGATACGCAATCTGCGTTCGCTGATAGGTAATGTAAATCAGGAGGCTATCCTCTTCAACGACACTTTCTACAACAACATAACCTTCGGAGTGGAGAACGCCACAATGGAGCAGGTCATCGAGGCAGCCAAGATTGCCAATGCGCATGACTTCATCATGGAAAGTGAGAACGGTTATGATACTATGATCGGCGACCGTGGCGGACGCCTGTCCGGTGGCCAGCGCCAGAGGGTGAGCATAGCACGTGCCATACTTAAGAATCCTCCTATACTGATACTGGATGAGGCTACTTCCGCTTTGGACACAGAGTCCGAACGCCTTGTACAGGAGGCTTTGGAACGCTTGATGAAGAGCCGTACAACTATAGCCATAGCCCATCGCCTGTCCACCATCAAGAATGCCGACGAGATATTCGTCCTCTACGAAGGCGAGATAGTGGAGCGTGGCGGTCATGACGAACTGATTGCAAAGAACGGATACTATAAGCGTCTGTATGATATGCAGCAGCTTTGAAAACGGAAAACGATGACTGCTTTAGCTTGATGAGCGCAGACGAATAACGTTTAGCGAATAACGATGAAGGACGAAGGTTGAGCGGTGAGTGGTGAGCGGAGTTATATCATACCCCTTCCCCCTTCGGGGTACTCCCCCTATCTTAGAGGGAGAGAGGAGCGGGTGAGTGTGTAGAGAATATTGAATAAAGAACAAAAGAGAAGATGCATCCACATATACATCCTATGCAATTCAAGATTGCTATAGTGGATTCCAATATACTGGCCTGCATGGGCTTGGAGAGAATACTAGAAGAACTTATACCCGTGGCCGAGATAGTGGCATGCGAATCCTTTGAGGAATTGCTGTCAAAAGACGAGGCGGATTTTATTCATTACTTTGTGTCTTCCCGTATATACTTCGAGCATACGGCATACTTCCGTGCCAAGAAGGGGCGCAGCATAGTGATGGTGGGAGGTGAAATGTCCATAAATGGTGTGGCAACGCTGAACGTTTGCCAGAGTGAGGCGGCACTGATACACGAACTGGTGGCACTGCAACGCCACGGGCATCATGAGAATATGCCCAGGCATGCTGTGGGGCAGGGGATGGAGGCTCCTCATGCGCTCTCGCCCAAGGAACCGTTGCTCTCTGCCAGAGAAACGGAGGTGGCCCTGTTGTTGTGTCAGGGATGTATCAACAAGGAGGTAGCCGACAAACTTAATATCGGCCTGACTACCGTCATCACACACAGAAAGAACATAATGGAGAAATTGGGGGCACGCTCTCTGGCCGATGTTATTGTCTACTGTGTGATGAACGGAATATATGATGTATAGGTCTGGTATGCCGGACCTCCTGGATGACGCTCTATTTCTCGAAAGCGGATTTCTTGGGGAACAGCCGTTCCAGCATTTCCTTTGAGCGCAGACGGTCGGTGCCGCCTGCAGATTCCGAGTCGTTCATGCAGAAGAAGGTCGGCTGATAGTCCAGTAATTTTTTGTAGTCCTTCGCCTTGTGTATTTTCACTACAAACGAATCCTTTGCTGTGACATACTGACGATGTCCATGCTTTTCTGCCAAGGCGATGTATGAATACACGATACGCTGGATATCGTCATCGCTGCGCATCTGGTTTTTCCAGTTGGAGCGGAATTCTTTGCACAGGATCTCTTCAGCGACACGCTTGCAATCGCTTTTCAGATATGCATCAATATTGTGGTGCGGTATTCCTGAATAATATACTCCATACTTCTTGTTGACGAGTTTGGATGCCATATTGATAGTGACCCTGTATGTGGAAGGTGTCTTCTTCAGAAGTTTCTTGTCCAAGTACCAGCGTAATCTCCTGAAAGGCTTGCTCTTGAGGCGAATGATCGGGTATCCGTCGGGCATGAAGAAGTCGCTGGGCTTAACCGTCTTGTAGAGGAACATGTCATCGTTGGAATACAGGAAGTGTTCTGCCAGCCCAGGTATGTTGTGAAGGAATTTCTCTATCAGGGAAGAGTTAAAGCATGGCAGTACTTCCCTTGGCATGATTTCTGTAAGGTCTATAATCTTGACTTTCGGACATGATATGTCTAACCAACTTGGTTGTTGGTTGTCGGTGACGATGTATATATTCCTTATCCAGGGAGCATATTTTTCTATAGAGCGCAGGCTGTACTTGAGTTCGTCGTTGTCTGCATATCTTCCTTCACAATTCCTAGAAGAGTCTTCTGATGTCTTGCCTATGAAGGCATCTCGTTTTGCACGCCAGATGGGGTCGTTGCCGTCAACCCAGAGGTATACAATGTCAATATCGAAGTTTTCTGTATTCATCCTTTCTACAAATGTTCGTTAATTATATTAAGTTATGGTGCAGACGGGCATGCATCAGTATAGATGCAGCCGTTTGTATATCCACTCGGTAATAATGCGTTGTCCCTCGTCTGAGGCTTGGTCTATTGAATTGAAGCAAGCGAACTTAAACATAGGTTTCGCGGAAAAGCCACTTAATTTGTTCTGAATGTATTTGGTGTCATGCTTTGCTTTTAAGTAGAGCAGATTTGCGCTAACCTTGCGTAAGGTGCAGCGTCCTTCCCGTGCTAACGTCAGATATTGTGTTTCCTGTGGGTTGAACTGCTTGTGAGACCTAAAACTATATGATATGTTATGTCTGAGCAGTTGCGGGTGCTCGGTGAAATATTTCTCATATACACTTTTCAGCAGTGCCTTGGGTGTATGGTGCATCTTAATGTATGAGAGATATTCGCCTGTATGCAGGGCCGCATTGACCATGGTTTCCTTGAATGTTACCTTTTTATTGCCATTGGGTCTGTATTTCAGCAGACGTGTCAACCAAACGAGCAGGATGTTTTCCTTTTTGCCGTAGCATACTACCTTGCCGTCCGATGTGAAGAAGTCTTCCGGTGTAGTGGGGGCGGCAAGAATCAGATCATCGTTGAACTCGATGTAATGTTCGCTAAGTCCGGGGATGCGCCATGTCATGGATTCAATGGATATGGAGTTGAACGTAGGCAGGTTCTCCTCATATCCTCGGAAGATGCTTTTGTGATCCACTATCTCCATAGGGATGTGCCCGTCGGGAAAGTGCTTTTCAATGAATGGCGCCACCGGGGGAGTCTGCTCGTCTGTAACTATATATATATTGTTCAGCCACGGAGCGTATCTGTTCAGTGATGCAACGCAATAGAGGATTTCGCCAACACTGGCATATCTCGTTGAGCCGGCAACGTCGTCTGCATGCAGGATGTCGTCGTTGCCGTATTTCAGACGTTTGGCCATATGGCGAGGGTCTTCCCCGTCTACCCATGTGATGACGGCATCAATAGGGAAAGGCGCAAAGCCGGATGTAGTGTTTCCTCTTGCTGCTGATGCTTTCTTCATATTTCGTATTTTGACTTATGGGGCAGGCGTTGTTCAAAGGCCATGTGTATTGCCGCGTGTAGTTGTCCATAGCGTTTGTCACTCAGGTGAACATCGTTTATGCATACCAGTTTCCTTGTCGGGTTCTGGATGAAACTGCTTATCCTTTCTGCTGTGGTAATGGCTGTGGAGAAATGTTTCTTGCTGATTTTCTCGTCTATGGCCATGCCTGTTATGTACATGTAGTCAAGAAAGAGGTACTGCGTGTAGTTCCTGTCTGTACGTGTTCTTGTCAGCGAGGAGACTATGTCTTCATTGGCATTCCGATATATGTGCTGACATATACTCTTGAGCATAGGTGTGCATATATGTTGTGGACGCAAAAAAGAGCATGATGGCTTCATGCCGGCCACCTTGTGTGCCAGACGGTCAGAATTCCTGCATATCTTCTTGAACATGTCCATGGCCAGAAAGTGCCGGCTGAACTTGATTACCACCTTTCCGTTGCGGAAGAAATCCTCCGGTTTGCATGGGGCGACGGGGAAGATGTCGTCGTTGAAGTACAGGTACTCCTCGTCTAGGTCCTTTATCCTGTGCAGATGCATTTCTATGGTATTGCTGTTGAATGTGGGCAGATGCTCTGCAGATATAATGTCCCTGTGCAGGACCACGTTCACCTCTTCTCTGTTTATCCATGCCGGCACCTGGCTTTCTCCAGAAACTACAAGGTGGACCTTGCGGATGAAGGGCATGTTCTTTTCTATGCCGCGGAACAGGTACTTCAGTGTGCCCCAATCGCGGAAACGTTTTTCCAGGATAGGGGTATTTGTATGTGCCTCGTATTCCTTCTGCCATTCGGGGTCAAGGCCGTTTACATATGTGATAACTATGTCCATAGTTTCTTTTCTTGGAGTTGTAACTGCTTCAGTCCGTGTCCGTCAGTGTGCTTTTGCCGAACAGGCGGGTCTGTTTCTCCGGAGTGTGTTTCCATCTGTTGTGCGACCACATCCATAGTTCGGGACACTCCTTTATCATGGATTCAAGCATGCGGGCATATCTGCCGGTAATCTCGTGCGGCGCAACAGCCTCTTTGCCGTCGTAGAGTTGGTTCAGGCGAACTTCGTATCTGCCCGGAGCAATCTTTGTGGTGTGGGCGAAGTAGATGGGCAACTTGTATTTCAGTGCTATGTTTTCTGCTCCGTCGATAAATGCGGTGTCTTGGTTCATGAACTTGAACCAGTGGGTATCTTCCCGAAGGTGCGGACTTTGATCAGAAAGCAGACCTAATATCATACCTTTGTTGCGGTTCCTGAGATAATGCGGTATGGCGTTGCGCATAGGTATCTGCACTATATTTTCCGAAACCTTGCGTATCCTCTGGTAGAAATGTTCGAAGACAATGCTTTTCAAGGGATGGTATACGCTCATGAAGGTGTTGCTTGGCTGCATCATGCTCCAGAGGGGCAGGTATTCCCAGCATCCGTAGTGTCCTCCCATGGCAATCCAGTCCTTGCCGTCGGTATTCTCCCTTATTTCCTGTGCGTTTATCCAGTTTACGGCTTTCTGCTTGCGTTCCTCGCTTGCCCCCACGAGACTGATGGTATCCACAATCACTTCAGCCAGGAACTGGTAGTTGCGCCGGCGCAGGGTCTTGATTTCTGCATGGTTCTTCTCAGGGAAGGATTTGCCGAGGTTGCGTGTTATCACCTTCTTGCGGTAGCCCACCAGTATCAGGATGGATGCTATGAAGGGCTTGAGCATGTGGTATCTGAAGAACCGTGGAGTGTGGCTCAGCAGGAATAAGCATGCCCATAGGGATTCCAGGCAAACCTTCTGGTACCATTTTAATGTCATATCCATGTTTTATGTAGAACGCAATGCTGTGCGTAAAAGTCTCTTTGATTGTATGTGCAAAGATAGCAAATAAATGGACTATTCATGCGTATTCATGTACAAATGTGCAATAAATACGGATAATCAGGCGTTATGTCTGCGTTTTTTTGTATATTCGCACTTGAAAACTAATATCATTACAGATGCTGTATCCGTTGTTGTTTGAGACCAGCCTGTTCCCTATTGTGTGGGGTGGTCACCGTTTGAGGGAGATGAAAGGCATGTCTCCGATTGCAGAGCCTGTGGGCGAGAGTTGGGAGGTCAGTGCCGTGCCCGGCAAGGAGTCGGTTGTGGTTAACGGTCCTCTTAGTGGCAGGAACCTGCGTGACCTTACTCAGGAGTATGGGAGCGATTTGTTGGGAAAGGCTGTTCTGGAGAAGTTCGGAAGCGAGTTCCCCATGCTGGTCAAGTTCATCGATGCCGAGAGCGACCTGAGCATTCAGGTGCATCCTGACGATGCCGTTGCCATGCAACGCCATGGCAGCATGGGCAAGACAGAGATGTGGTACGTGGTGGATGCCAAGCCCGGAACATACCTCTATGCCGGTTTTGCCAAGAGCATAACCAGCGAGGAGTACCGCCGCAGGGTGGAGGACGGCACCATTTGCGAGGTCCTTGCCAAGCATCCCATCCGTATGGGCGATGCATTCTTCATACCGGCCGGCCGTGTGCATGCCATCTGTGGAGGTGCGCTGATTGCCGAAGTTCAGCAGAGCAGCGACATCACTTATCGTATTTATGACTACGGCAGAATGGGAATGGACGGCAAACCGCGTGAACTGCACACGGAACTTGCGGCAGATGTACTGGACTATACCGTGCACAAGGAGTATTCCATCAGTTATCCCATGGTGCTGAACAAGTCCAACCTGGTGTGCGAGTGTGAGTTCTTCACCGTGAGGATGCAACGCCTGAATACTCCTGTAAAACGCGACCTGAAGCACAAGGACTCATTTGTCGTCTACGTTTGCATGCGTGGCGAGTGTATGATAGGCGACTCCGTCCACCTGAAGCAGGGATTCAGTTGTCTTGTGCCTGCCGCCTGTGCCGACATAGAGATTACACCTATTGGCGAGAAGGGAATGGTGGAACTGCTGGAGGTTTTTGTAGATAACGAGAAGTTCTGATAATATATGTCGCGGGGAGATGTTTACAACTCCTCGCGACAGTGTTTTTGTCCTCTTAGACAACGCGCCCTTGTTGTCCCGGGTGACTCGTCCTTGTCACCCTCGGTGACTCGCTCCTGTCACCCTCGGTGACTCGTCCTTGTCACCCTCGGTGACTCGCCCTTGTCTTCATAGACGACTCGCTTGCGTCCTCGGGGAGGCCTTTTTGTATCATCATAATGTTAATAGATTGGGGACAAATGCTCCATTCATTTGCCGGATAGTAGTGTAAAAAGCGTTCTTGTTGCCCCTGTTGGCAGGGCATCATAGTATAGTGGCAACCTCGTCCTCAACCTTGAAACGGATGGTGATGTCGTTGAACTCAAAACTATAGATGCGTTCAGGGTCGCTTTGGTAATGGGGTCGTGGATCTCCTGCCAGGATACCTTCTATTGCCGTCCATTGACGGGGAGTGAAAGGGTAGGAGGCTCGGGCGGAGTCGGGAATGACTACTTTCAGTGGAGTGTTGTCGGCTTCTGTCGTCCATCCGGATGAGGCTTCGGGGTGCGAGTCGGTAAAGGGCAGGTAGGGTTTGATGTCCAGTATGGGAGTGCCGTTCATCAGGTCGGCTCCCTCAACGTGGATTACAGGTCCTTCTGGGGTGTCCAGTTCTATGCGCAGTATGCGCACAGAGGACAGGCCTATGTTGTTGGGACGGAAAGGCGAACGGGTGGCCCATACCCCCATGCGCTTGTTGCCCCCAAGGCGCGGAGGGCGTACGGTGGGCGACCATTTGTCGGTGTGTGCCTGACTGAAATCCCACAGAAGCCAGATATGCGAGAAACCTTCCAAACCACGCAAGGCATCGGCATTGCGGTATTCGGGACAGAAGACGATGCGCGCCTCCAGTCCCTCTACAAGTCCGCTCTGCCGGGGGATGCCGAACTTGCCGTTGAAGTCGTTATGGATGTGGGCAATGGTTACCATAGGTTCAGGTTCTCGACAAGGTTTTTAATAAGGAAGAACACCACGGGGACGAAGAGCGAGGGCAGCAGGTTCAAGGTCTTGCAATCCTTTATGCCCAGAATGCCAAGGCCCGAGGCGGCAATCAGTGTACCGCCCACGATGCTCATTTCGCAAAGCATGTCGTCGGGGATGACATTGCCGAACATCTTTGCCAACATATACCATGTGCCCTGCCAACAGAAAAGCACAGGTGCCGCCCATACCATGCCATAGCCGTAGGTGGCCGCCAGGACGGCACTGGTGACGAGGTCCAGGGTGGCGTTTGTGAGCAGGAAGGTCTCGTCCCCCAGCAGGGCGCTGTTTATCGGGCCAAGTATGCTCAGCGTGCCTATGCAATAGAGCAGGATGCCCGTGGATAGTCCCTGTGCCAGGTTCTGGCCGCTTGGCTTGTTGGTGGAGGCAGTTTGCTTCTTCCGCTTCAACTTGTCAACGAGGGCATCAAAGCGTCCTGCCAGATTCATCATGGTGCCAAGCAGGGAACCGAGGGCCAGCGATATGACAAAGAGCACAGGGTAGCGGCTCTCGGGCATGTTCTTGCACACGGCATTGAAGCCAAGGGCCAGCGAAGCCAATCCCATGGCGGTATAGAGCACACCCTGCCATTCCGGGCGGATGCGCTGTTTCAGTTTTGCTCCGGCAAGGCTGCCGATGATTATTGTGCAGGTGTTAACTATGGTGCCAATCATGGTTATTGAAGTGAAGAATGGACCCCTCCCCAGCCCTCCCACAAGGGGAGGGAGTATAATGTTCCGCTGATGTGGGCACAAGTAGGTTGTAACTACTCCCCTCCCTTGTGGAGGGGTAAGGGGGAGGGTCTTTGGGTCTGCTCATAGTTCTATTACTTCCAAGTCCTTGAATTGCTTTCCGTCAATGGTGAAGCGTACCAGGGTGCGTACCGTTTGCCATCCTTGCAGGCCTGCGGCACCGGGGTTGATGTGCAGGCAGGATAGGGTAGGGTCGTACTGGACCTTCAGTATATGGCTATGTCCGCTGATGAACAGGTCGGGCATGGTGGCATAAAGTTGCTTGCGTATGCGAGGGTCATACTTCCCTGGGTATCCGCCTATGTGGGTCATCATAATCTTTGCCTCCTCGCATTGCCATGTCAGGGTTTCGGGGTAGATTCTGCGTAGGTCGCCTCCGTCTATGTTGCCGTGCACGGCCTTGAGGGGACGGATGTCCTGAAGGCGGTTGGCCAGTTCCAGGGAACCGATGTCGCCGGCATGCCATATCTCGTCGCATTCGGCGAAGTATTTGGCATAGCGTTCGTCCCAGTAGGCGTGGGTGTCGGAGAGGAGGGCGATGCGGGTCATGGGGGGAGATTTCTATAGGAATTGAGGGTTATTCGATGTTCTTGCGGATTTTGGTGAGGTAGGCGTGCATGGCGTCCTCGTCCTTGTCGTCTATTATCTGTATGAGGTGCTTCAGTTCGGCTCGGACATTCTCCACGTGGTTCTTTGTACGGGGGTTGAAGAGTATTTCGCGAAGCAGGGTGTCGTCTTCCGACAGGACTCCGCGTGCTATCTCGTGGTGCCGTTTGAAGGTGGTGCCCGGGGCATCCTGATGCTTCATTACGGCAGAGAACACGAAGGTGCTCACGAAGGGCACGGAGAGAGAGTAGGCCATGGCCTCGTCGTGCTCGTCAAAGCTATATTCGTGCACGTTAAGGCCGAGGCGGCGGTAGAGGTCCAGGAAGAAGATGCGCCCCATGTAGTCGCCCTGAGTGATGACGATGGCATTCTCCGTGCGCAGTTTGCCCAAGTTGGCAAACGTGGGGCCGAACATGGGGTGGGTGCTCACGTAGCGCATTCCTGTCTGTTCGTAGAAGTCCAGGAAACCGGTCTTCACACTGGAGATGTCGCTGATGATGCAGTCCTTGGGCAGGTGGGGGATTATTTCCTCGAACACCGACAAGGTGTATTTCAGCGTGACGGCATTTATCACGAGTTCGGGACGGAAGTCCTCTATCTCCTGCAGGGTGGTGAAGCGTCTGGTGTTGTAAAGGAAGCGCATGCGCCGAGGGTCTATTTCGTAGACGGCACACTCGTGGTCGAAACTCAGAGTGTCCGTAAAGAAACTGCCCATCTTGCCGGCACCGAGGATAAGTATTCTCATATTATTGATAAGTTGAACTTTGTTCTTCTTTTACTCGCCAAGGCATAACTCAAACAAGTTTGGTTCTGCTCTTATGGCTTAACGTAAAAGTTGAATGATATTCTTCTTTTACTCGCCAAGGCATAACTCGAACAAGTTTGGTTCTGCCCTTATGGCTTAACGTAAAAGCTCCACCTGCTGGCGCACACTCTCCTCGTGTATGCATTCAAATATCTTCTTGATGCACTCTGCATCTATGCCCTTCAGCACACCCTGTGCGGCACGCTTGTCCAGGATTTCGCTATAGCGCTTTGTCTGTACGATGGTCATGCCGTTGTCGCGCTTGTATGCACCGATTTCGCGTGATATGCCCATGCGCTTTGCCAGCAGGTCGATGAGTTCGTTGTCTATCTCGTCAATACCCTTTCGCAGAGTGCTGAGCGAAGCCGTCAGGTCCACCGTCTCGCGGATGGTGAGCATGGACAGGATGTAGTCGAGCACATCTGGCGTAACTTGTTGTGAAGCATCGCTCCAGGCCTTGTCCGGGTCGCAATGGCTCTCCACCATAAGGCCGTCCATACCGAGGTCCATGGCCTGCTGGCACAAGGGAGCGATGAGGTCGCGCCGGCCGCTGATGTGGCTGGGGTCGTTCACCACGGGAAGGTTGGGCAGACGGCGGTGCAACTCGATGGGAATCTGCCACATGGGCACGTTGCGGTACAGTTTCTTCTCATAACTGGTAAAGCCACGGTGTATCGCCCCCAAACGCTTAATGCCGGCACCGTTCAGACGTTGCAGGGCACCTATCCACAGTTCGAGGTCGGGGTTCACGGGGTTCTTTACGAATACCGGCAAGTCCACACCCTTCAGTGCATCTGCCAGGGATTGCATGGCAAAGGGGTTTGCCGTGGTTCGTGCACCTATCCACAATATGTCGATGCCGTATTTCAGGGCCAGTTCCACATGTTCGGGAGTGGCCACCTCGGTGGCGGTAAGCATGCCCGTTTCCTGTTTCACCATCTGCATCCAAGGCAAGGCCTTTTCTCCGTTGCCCTCAAAGCCGCCCGGTTTGGTGCGGGGCTTCCATATTCCTGCACGGAATACGTGGAAACCCTTGCCTGCCAGTTGCTTGGCGGTGTTCATTACCTGGTCCTCTGTCTCGGCAGAGCAGGGACCTGCAATTATGAAAGGCCTCTCTGTGCTGCAAGGGAGGTTGAGGGGTTGCAAATCTAATTCCATATTGTAGTGTCGTAGTTTTTTGTTGTTGATGATATGTGTTGATGTCGTGTTGATGATATATTGGCGTTAGCGTGTCCATTCGAGGGCCTTGATGCGCTCCACCGCCTCGCGGAACTTCTCGTCCTTGGCGCAGAGGCTGATGCGTATGAACCTCTTGCCGTTGGAACCGAAGATGAAGCCCGGTGTGATGAATACCCTGGCCTCGTGCAGGACGCGCTCGGTCAGTTCCTCCACGTCGGCATAGGAGTCGGGAATCCTGCCCCAGAGGAACATGCCCACCTGATTGGGGTCGTAGGAGCAATGCAGGGTGTCCATTATTTCCTGAGCCATGGCACGTCTTCTTGCGTATGTGGCAATGTTGGCCTCCGTGTGCCACTGCTCCGTGTTGGCATAAGCCTGTGCCGCCGCCAACTGGAGGGCACGGAAGGTGCCGCTGTCTATGTTGCTCTTCACCTTCAATATCCATGAAATGAACTCGCCGTTTGTGGCCAGCATGCCCACACGCCATCCCGGCATGTTGTGGCTTTTGGACATGGAGTTGAACTCTATGCAATGGTCCTTTGCTCCCGGAATCTGCAGGATGCTGAGTTTCTCGCCCTCGTTCAGGATGAAAGAGTAGGGGTTGTCGTTCACCACTATGATATCGTGCTCCCGTGCAAAGCGCACCAGACGCTCGTAGGTTTCCCTTTGCGCACGGCCTCCCGTGGGCATGTTGGGGTAGTTTGTCCACATGAGTTTCACGCCCGTAAGGTCCATGCTCTCCAACTGGTCGAAGTCGGGTTGCCAACCATTGTCCTCCACCAGGTCGTAGTTCACGATACGTGCCCCCAGCAGGTTGCTCAGCGATGTGTATGTCGGGTAGCCGGGGTTTGGCACCAGCACGGCGTCGCCCGGATTCACGAAGGCAAGGGTGACATGCAGGATGCCCTCCTTGGAACCTATGAGAGGCTGTATCTCCTTGGCAGGGTCCAGTTCCACACCATACCAGCGGCGGTAGAAATCGGCCATGGCCTGACGCAGTTGCGGTATGCCCGTGGTGGGTTGGTAGCCATGCGCGTCGGCCTTGCGTGCCTCACGGCAAAGTGTCTCGACGGTTTCTTCCGAGGGAGGCATGTCGGGGCTTCCGATGGCCAGAGAGATGATGTCCATGCCCTTGGCGTTCATGGCGGCAATCTCCTTGCCCTTGCGCGAGAAATAGTACTCGTTTACGGTGCTGAGTCTTTCTGCTGGTCTTATCATTGTAGTGCTTGTGTGTTCCGGATGTTTGGGTTATATTGTCTGCTCGCCCTCGCGGTAGATGCCCAAGGTCTGAAGTTCCTGGGTGAGGGGAGCGATGGCATTGATGGCCTGGTGCAGGCGTTGGATGTCGTTGAAGCAGATGTCCACATAGAACATGTACTGCCACTCCTGTCCTATGATGGGCAGGGACTGTATCTTGGTGAGGTTCAGTTTGTAGAACGACAGGACGGAGAGTATGGCCGAGAGCGAACCCTCCTCGTGCGGAAGGGTGAAGGCCAGGCTTGCCTTGTTGGACAGGTTCACGTCGCGCAACTTTCCCGCCCTTGCTATGCTGGCGAGCACCAGGAAGCGTGTGAAGTTGTGCTTGTTTGTCTCTATGCCCTCCTGCAGTACCTTGAGCCCGTATATCTTGGCCACGTCCTTGTGGCAGATGGCGGCATGTCCGCGCAGTTTCTCCCTGCTTATCTTCGCCGCCGCGCTGGCCGTGTCGTCGGCCTCCACCACCTTGATGCCCTGCATTGACTCCAGGAAGGCACGGCACTGCATCAGTGCCACGGGGTGCGAGTTCACCTCGGTGATGTCCTCCATGTTGTCCTCCGGCAGGCACATAATGCTATGCTGGATGCGCAATTTGTGCTCGCCTATGATGGTAAGGCCCGAATCGCGCAACAGTTCATAGTTGTGCAGGAGCGAACCCGCGATGGTGTTCTCTATGGCCACCAGCGCTATCATGTCGGGGTTCTGCTTCATGGCAAGGAAGACCTCCTCGAAGTTGCTGCATTGCACGAGGTCCAGTTCCTCGCCCTGGAAGAAACGGTGCGAGGCAATGTCGTGGAAGCATCCCCTTATTCCTTGTATGGCTACTTGTTTTCTCATTGTATTGGCAAAGGTATATATTTTTGGTAGTACGCGCATGTTTCTACCATTAAAAAAGATAGATATTACGCATTAAGGTAGAATATAGACCATTATTTCTTGAACTCGCCGGTGATATTGTCCACGATGGACGGGTCGAGGCTTACCGCCTGGCGGAGGTCCTCCATGGCTCCCTTCTTGTCGCCTGCCAGCATCTTCAACCGGCCACGTTCCTTCAGTATGTTGGCGTTAGGTCCTCCCTTCTCCAGTTCTTCGTCCATGGCGGCTATCATGGCCATGATCATGTGCTTTTCCATATACCTTATATTGTTCGTTTTTATTGTTGATACTATGTGTGGATTATCGCCTCCCGACGCGAGGGGCTCTCACAATACGTTGTCAAGGCTCTCACAATACGTTGTCAAGGCTCTCACAATACGTTGCTACGCCCCTCGCAACGGGGCGCGTTTTCACGGGCATTGCAGAGGTTTCTCAAACGGCATTGCGTGGACACCTCAAACGGCATTGGTCAGGTGGTCGATTACCCTGATATTCGTCTCCTTCAGTGCCTGGCTGGCTTTGGCCAGATTGCGCGAGAACTCCTCGAATGTCTCCGCACCGCTATCGCAAAGGTCGGTGACGCTCTTCACGAAGAGTATGGGCGTGGCCATGAGCGAGCACACGAAGGCAACGGCCGCTCCCTCCATGTCCTTCAGTTCGCCCCCGTTTTCCTGTATTATCTTGAGGTCGCAGGGTTGCATGTCCAGGGATGAACCTGTCGTCACCTTGCCCATGGGCAGATGCAACTGCCCGGCAAGAGCCTCCGCCCCTTCCCACACGGGATAGTTGCCCAAGGCCTGTGTGCCCCACTGGTCGTCGCCCGGAACACGGCGGTCGTGGAACATGCATGCGTTGCCTATGTACACCTTGGCTATGTCCGCCCCCCTGGATTGGAAGCCTCCGCACGTGCCGCTGTTGATGACCAGATCCGGGTGCAGACGCTCTATGGCGGCCAGTGTGGCCATGGAGGCCGCCTCGCATCCTACCAGGTCGCTCCCGTGTTGCTGTCCGTTGAGCACCACACTTAGCGTGGAGGTTTCTCCGTTGGCGCCCTTGATGCTTGTCTGATAAAGTTTGCAAGGCAACGGAGCGAAGAAATCCTTCACCTCCTGAACCCCGTAGTGGTCAATGAAAGGCTGGGCCTCTGCCTGCATGGCTATGATGTAGAGAATGTTCATGTATGTAGTGTTTGTGTGCGTGTGTTAATCTTTCTTGCAAAGTTATGAAAAGATATTATATAATAGGTGTACTTTGGCGGAAAAATAGTATCTTTGCATCCGTTTATCCGGAAATCCTAACCAATACGATATGATATTTACCGCAGAAAACATTCTGTTGATAGGTGCGATACTGATATTCTGCGCCATTATGATCAGTAAGACCGGCTACCGCTTCGGTATCCCCACCTTGTTGTTGTTCCTGCTCGTGGGCATGGGCTTCGGCACCGACGGTCTCGGTCTTGAGTTCAACAGTGCCAAGGATGCCCAGTTCATAGGTATGATAGCCCTGAGCATCATCCTGTTCACCGGTGGTATGGACACCAAGTTGCGCGACATAAAGCCCGTCATGGCACAGGGTATGATACTCTCCACCGTGGGCGTGTTGCTCACCACTCTGCTCACGGGCGGCTTCATCTTCTGGCTTTCCGGATTCTCGTCCATGAACATAGCCATGCCCATACTGACCAGCCTTCTGCTGGCCGCCACAATGTCCTCTACCGACTCGGCATCCGTCTTCAACCTGCTCCGTTCGCAGAGGATGAACCTGAAGGAGAACCTCAAGCCCATGCTGGAGTTGGAGAGCGGTAGTAACGACCCCATGGCATACATGCTCACCATAGCCCTCATACAGGTAATTGCCAGCGGTAGCGGTTTCGACATTGGCCTTCTGGTCAAGGACCTGCTTGTCCAGTTCTTCGTGGGCGGTGTAATGGGTTATGCCTTCGGACGCCTGGCCGTATGGCTTATAAATAAGGTGAACCTCTCCAACAGTTCCCTGTATCCCATCCTCTTGCTGAGCCTTGTGTTCATCACCTTCACCATCACCGACCTGCTCCATGGCAACGGTTATCTGGCCGTGTACATCCTGGGCGTTATCGTGGGCAATGCACGGCTCGTCTTCCGCAAGGAGATAAACACCTTCATGAACGGCCTCACATGGTTCAGCCAGATAGTGATGTTCCTTTCTCTGGGCCTTCTGGTCAACCCCCACGAGATGCTGGGAGTCTCCGTCTGCGCCATGCTCATAGGCCTCTTCATGATATTCGTGGCACGTCCGCTCACCGTAATGCTATGCCTCCTGCCCTTCCGCCAGATGACCTTCAAGGCCAAGTGCTTCGTCTCCTGGGTGGGTCTCCGTGGTGCCGTGCCCATCATCTTCGCCACCTATCCCGTGGTGTCCGAGATTCCCGGTTCGCAGGTCATCTTCAACATAGTGTTCTTCATCACCCTCCTGTCCCTGATTTTCCAGGGCATGACCATCGCCCCCGTGGCAAAGTGGCTCAGCCTTGACCTCCCCGAGGAGAAGGAGGGCAACGAGTTCGGCGTGGAGATTCCCGAGGAGATAGACAGCCAGTTGACCGACGTTACCCTCACCCCCGAGATGCTTGAGGACGGAAACCGCCTGATGGACATGAACATCGCCCCCGGCACTCTGGTGATGCTCGTGAAGCGTGGCTCCGAGTTTATGATTCCCAACGGACGCATGGAATTGAAGGTGGGAGACAAACTCCTGTACATCTCCGAGAACAAGAAGGAAGAGTGAAGGGAAACGGAAAGGTGAAAACGGAAAACGGAAAACTAACATACCCCCTCCGCTTCGCTCGTCCCCCTATCTTAGGGGGACAAAGTAAACTGAAAACTGAAACTAACCCCCCCCCTCCTCTTTCCTCCCCTGAGACAGGGGAGGTGCCCGTAGGGCAGAGGGGTATGACAAATAGGAAAACGGAAAACTGAAATCTACGAGTAAGCAGATGAGTAATTAACGTTTGTGATTGGCAATGGTATTCTCGGATTTATTCTTTCTCTTTGTCTTCCTGCCGGCATTCTTCCTCTCCTATATGCTTGCCGCATACGTGGACAGGAAGTGGCTCTCCTCGCACAGGTGCCGCAATGCCTGCCTTGTGCTCTTCTCCCTGCTCTTTTATGCATGGGGCGAACCGGTGTATGTGTTCCTGATGTTCGCACTGGTGTTCGTCAACTTCCACATAGGCAAGTTCATAGACACGCAATCCTCGCACCGGAAACTGGCACTGAACATAGGCGTCATCACCAACGTGCTGGCACTGGGCATATTCAAGTACGCCTCGCTTACGGCAACTACCCTTACCATGATTGGCATACCCGTGCCCGACCCCAGGATAGCCCTGCCCATAGGCATCAGTTTCTACATCTTCCAGAGCATATCCTATCTCATCGATGTCTACAAGCGGGAAAGCCCTGCCCAGAGGCGCTTCATGGACCTCCTGCTCTACATAAGCATGTTCCCCCAACTCATTGCCGGCCCTATCGTGCGCTACGGCACCATTGCCGAGGAGATAAACGGGCGCGAGGTGAAGATGGGCGACGTGGCCGACGGAGTATTCCGCTTCATCTACGGCCTGGGCAAGAAGGTTATCATTGCCAACCAGATGAGCATCGTGGCGGAACAGTTCCTGGTGAACGGCTTCGACGGATGCACCACCACGGGTGCCTGGATAGGCATACTGGCATACTCCCTGCAGGTCTACTTTGACTTCTCCGGCTATTCCGACATGGCCATAGGCATTGGGCGTTGCCTCGGGTTCCACTTCAACGAGAACTTCCGCCACCCGTACTGCTGTAACTCCATCACCGACTTCTGGCACCGTTGGCATATCTCCCTGGGAAGTTTCTTCCGCGACTATGTCTACATACCCCTGGGCGGTAACCGCCGGCACCAGTGGTTCAACATCCTGGCCACGTGGTTCCTGACCGGTTTCTGGCACGGTGCCAGTTGGAACTTTGCATGCTGGGGCCTCTACTTCGGCATCATCCTCCTGTTCGAGAAATACACCCTCATGAAGAACGTGGGCAAACCTCTGCCCACCCCCGACCACAAGGGACGTCCCCGATACCGCAAGGTGATGGATTTCATCCCCTCGCCCTTCCTGCACCTCTATGCCATGGGGCTTGTCACCCTGGGACGAGGCCTGTTCTACTTTACCGACTTCGGCCAGATGAAGGAGTTCTTCGTGAAGGCATTCGGCGGAGCGGAGGAACTCCACTCGTATGTCAGCGTAAGCGCCATAACCGACCACTTCTGGTTGTGGGTGGTGGCAATCCTCTTCTGCATGCCCGTCAGGGAATGGTGCTACGGGCACCTTGTCCGTGTGGCAGGCGAGGACAGCACCACCACCAGGAACGTGGTGTTCCTGAGCCGTACCGTGCTCTCCGTGGCAATCATGGTGCTCAGCGTGGCGCTGCTTGTGGGCGAGACAAACAATCCGTTCATCTATACACGATTCTAACCCCCCCGAGGCAACAATGAAGCATGACAAGATATACCTGACACTCGTTGGCATCGTCTTTGCGGCCTTTGCCTTGGTGTTCGACACCTTCCCGCGTCCGCGCTATTCCGAGTTGGAGAAGCGCGACCTTGCCACCTTCCCTGCCTTCACTCTGGACAGCCTCTGGAGTGGCGACTATGCCGAGGCGATAGGCAAGTGGTTTTCCGATACACAGCCTTTCCGCGACAGGTTCATGGCCTTCTCCATGACGGTGGAGGACTGGACGGTGCTGAGGGTAGGCGACGACCATGTCACATACCATGCCTCCACCGAGGGGCTTGCCGACTTTGCCGAGGGCGAAGGGATGGTTGCCGAGGAGCAGCCTGACGGGGACGACGGACGCAATCCGGGCGGATACGTCAACAAACTTACGGCCGACGAGAAGGCCAAGGTCTCCAATGCCGGCATAGTGATAATAGGGCGCGGTGAGAACGTGCGTGCTCTCATGTGTTACGGGGGTAGCGCCAAGGCCGGAACCCCCTATGCCAACGTGTGCAACAAGTACTGTGAAACCTTCCCCGGCGTGAACATCTATTGCATGATAGTGCCCTCTGCCGCGGCGTTCTACATGCCCGAGAAGGTGCAGAAGATGAGCAAGGACCAGTCGGCCACCATACGCAACATATACACCCATCTGGATTCTGCCGTGCATGCCGTGGATGTCTACACGGTGCTTGGCGAACATGCCGATGAGGACATCTACCTGAGGACCGACCACCACTGGTCGCCCCTCGGGGCATACTATGCCGCCAGAAAGTTTGCCGAGGTGGCGGACGTGCCTTTCCACGACCTGGACGAACCGGGATATTACCAGCCGGATACGGTATTCCGCTTCGTGGGTTCCATGTATGGATACTCCAAGGACATAGCCGTGAAGAAAGCCCCCGAGGACTTCATCTACTACAAGCCCCTGAAGGCCGTGTACGAAACCACGTTCGAGCAGTATCAGGTGGACGAGGACTATCAGGTCATCTCCGTTGGCCGTCCGCACAAGGACGAGTTCTTCAAGAAGTTCAAGGACGGCAGTTCCCTGGCATACAGCACTTTCATGGGCGGAGACACCAAGTTGACACAGGTGCGCACCAACGTGGGCAACGGCAGGAGGCTCATTATCCTGAAGGACAGTTACGGCAATGCCCTGCCCGGCTATCTGTTCTACTCCTTCGAGGAGATACACGTCATAGACGGCCGCTACTTTACCCACAACATGAAGGAATACGTGCGCGAGCATAAGATAACCGACATCCTCTTTGCCAACAACATCTTCCAGGCATGCGGAAGCCGCTATCGTGCCTACGAGTTCTTCCTGACCATGAGCGAGGGTTGCCGCGAGAACCCCAGTACCGCCTTCTTCAAGAACAGGCCGAAGGACACTCTGGACGTGAAGGCGGATACCATTGCTCTGCAGAAGAGGGACTCATCCACTATTTCTGTGCCAGAAGACGTGACTCCAGATTCCTCGCTTTCCGACTCTGTACGCAATAAAGATAACAAACCGGTGGAGAGTGTTCCGGAAACGGACACCAAGGAACGTTCCGACTCCATTGTTGTTCAGTAGGAATACAAAGTATAATATTCCTCGTATTTTTAAAACTTTTACAATACGATGTGATACCCACATAAATGTGAGATCTTTTCCTATGTTGACACAGCTTCTTATTAGGAGTGCATGAAGGAATAGATAGTATAGTGTTGATTGATTTCTTATTTTATCAATTATACATAAAAGTTTTGGTATGTTCTTCTTTAATTAGTATCTTTGTGCATGTTTTTAAGTGATAAACATAGTTTGTTATTCTGTATTAGCATATGAAGAGAATACTTCTGTTATTATTCGTGGTTTTGTTTATTTGCGATTGTATTGCACAACGTGAGGTTACAGAGTTTATGGGTATACCTGTAGACGGCCCAATACATGAGATGAAAGCAAACCTGTTGAAGAAAGGTTTTGTTCCAGCTGAGACATTAGGCAATAACATTATGACAGGTGAATTTAATGGTCGAAATGTAATGTTGAGCATTGATGGTCACAAGGGGCAAACATATTCGGTAAATGTGATGATTCATGTGTCAGGTGTAGAGAATGCAAAGGAATTAGCGAATTTATTTTATATGCAGTTGTCTCAAAGTTGCAAATATTTAAGTGCAAAAGGTATCAAGGATTCTTTCATTGCTGATGATGAAGGTGGTGACCGAAATATATTTTTGAATGCCAAGGTATATTACGAAACTTTCTATCAGGTATTTACTGATTCTGACGATTTGTCAATGTTTAAGGATTTTGTTATTAAGGAACTTGGTGTAGATAGACCTGAATTGTTGTTGCCCAGGGAAAGGGAAGAGGCATTAAAGTTATTTATGGAATTCCAAGAGGTATGTGCAAAGATGAAAGTAGTTACTGGAATATGTGGCAATGATACAACCAAGGTCCATACTAATGAGGAAATAAATGCTGTAACTAAGGCATTGAATGAATTTAATAAAACTTATAGGCAGCCTGCGTATGATAGGCTTGTGTCACTTCAACTTATGCATTTAATGGATAATATCTATAGTGTTTCGCTGACATATTTTAATCCATGGAATTTTTCTCCTGGTGAGGATTTGTAGTTTGAGTTGTATGCTCTAAGAATGAAGTTGCAGAAGATAATGCTGGACGGAGGCTTTTCCTGTCCCAACCGCGACGGCAGGGTGGGGCAGGGAGGATGCACGTTCTGCCTGTGCGAGTCGTTCAATCCCGCATATTGCCGCAGACATTCCACCATCACGGAACAGATGGAGGCAGGAAAGAAGTTCTTCGAGGGCAAGTACCCGAGGATGCAGTACCTTGCCTACTTCCAGGCATACAGTTCCACCTATGCCCCCTTGGAGGTCCTGCGCCGGCGCTACGATGAGGCCCTTGCCGTGGAGGATGTAGTGGGCCTGGTGGTGGCAACAAGGCCCGATTGCATAGACGACGATGTGCTTGCCCTTCTGGTATCCATCCGCGAGAGAGGTTATTCCGTGGCGATAGAATTGGGATGCGAGACCTTCCACGACCGTACCCTTGCACGTGTGAACCGCGGGCACACTTCGCGCCAATCCGTGGAGGCCATACGCCTTTGCCATAAGTACGGCCTCCCCGTGACGGTGCACCTCATGTTCGGCCTCCCCGGCGAAGACAGGGACGACATCCTTGCCGAGGCAGACATCCTGAACGCCTTGCCAGTGGCATCCCTGAAAATCCACCAGTTGCAAATATTGCGCGGCACCCGCATGGCAAGGGAGTGGGAAGAGCGGAAGGAGGATTTCCTCTCCTTCACCCTGGACACCTATGCCCAACTTGTGGCCGATTTCGTGCAAAGGCTCAGAGGCGGCATACGTATAGAGCGTTTTGCCTCGTCCGCACCCAAGGACATGCTCATTTCGCCCCGTTTTGGCGTCAAGCAGAGCGTGGTGGAGGCGCGTATCCGGGCACTTATGGACAAGAGTTGATGATTTGTCTATCCGATTTTTGCCGTTATCAGGAATAATCCTTATCTTTACACTGAAAAACTTTATCCATCCCAACGAAATATGAAAGGTATTGTATTGGCAGGTGGTTCGGGAACACGTCTGTATCCCATCACCAAGGGCATATCCAAGCAACTGATGCCCATCTACGACAAACCGATGGTGTATTACCCCATCAGCGTTCTGATGCTGGCCGGCATACGCGAGATACTGATCATCTCCACTCCCCACGACCTGCCGGGCTTCAAGCGCCTGTTGGGCGACGGTTCGGATTATGGCGTGGAGTTCACATACGCCGAGCAGCCTTCGCCCGACGGCCTGGCACAGGCATTTACCATCGGCGCGGATTTCATAGGCGATGACAGCGCCTGCCTGGTTCTGGGCGACAACATCTTCCACGGTGCCGGATTTACGGGCATGCTCAAGGAGGCCGTGCGTACCGTGGAGGAGGAGGACAAGGCCACCGTATTCGGATATTGGGTGAACGACCCCGAGCGCTATGGCGTGGCAGAGTTTGACCGCGAGGGCAACTGCCTCTCCATCGAGGAGAAACCTGCCAATCCCAAGAGCAACTATGCCGTGGTGGGCCTCTACTTCTACCCCAACCGTGTGGTGGACGTGGCACGCAACATCAAGCCCTCGGCACGCGGAGAGTACGAGATAACCACCGTGAACCAGCATTTCCTGGAGAAGGGTGAACTGAAGGTGCAGACATTGCAACGCGGTTTTGCGTGGCTCGATACGGGTACCCACGACTCTCTGAGCGAGGCATCCACCTACATAGAGGTTCTCGAGAAGCGCCAGGGCCTGAAGATAGCATGCCTGGAGGGTATAGCCTACCGTCAGGGCTGGATTACCGAGGAGCGCATGCGCGAACTGGCGCAACCCATGATAAAGAACCAGTACGGCCAGTATCTGCTCAAGGTGATAGAGGAACTGAAGGAGACTGGCGAGTCAAATTTGTAAAGTGGAGGCTGCCCATACCTTACAAATAGTGTAGGCATGGCACTAAAAGACATACGCAGACAATGAGGAACTTTGAGGACCTGAGGATAGCCGTTGCCGGCACGGGATACGTCGGGCTTAGCATAGCCACCCTTTTGGCGCAGAACCACCAGGTGACCGCCGTGGATGTTATTGCGGAAAAGGTGGACAAGATAAACCGCCGCATATCCCCCATCCAGGACGAATACATAGAGAAGTACTTTGCGGAGAAGCAGTTGGACCTTACCGCCACTTTGGACGGCCGCTCTGCTTATGCCGATGCCGACTTTGTGGTGATAGCGGCCCCTACGAACTACGACCCCGTGAAGAACTTCTTCGATACGCACCACATAGAAGACGTTATCGACCTGGTGCTGGAGGTAAATCCCGAGGCAACGATGGTGATAAAATCTACCATCCCCGTGGGCTATTGCCGGAGCCTGTACGCGAAGTATGCCGAACTCTTCGCCCGCCGCGGTTGGACGGACAGGAAATTCCGCCTGCTCTTCTCGCCCGAATTCCTGCGCGAGAGCAAGGCCCTGTACGACAATCTCTATCCCTCGCGCATCATCGTGGGCTTCCCCAAGATGCTCAGTGCCGAGGACGAGGATGGAAGGCACAACGAAGCCATCAGAAACGTGGCGCCCGGCGATCTGGAGGAGGCGGCGCATACCTTTGCCATGCTTCTTCAGGAGGGTGCGCTGAAAGAGGACATCCCCTGCCTGTTCATGGGCATGAAGGAGGCCGAGGCGGTGAAACTCTTTGCCAACACATACCTGGCGCTCAGGGTAAGTTATTTCAACGAACTGGACACCTATGCCGAGATGAAGGGTCTGGATTCCGCGGCCATCATCCAGGGCATAGGACTTGACCCCCGTATAGGCACGCACTACAACAACCCCAGTTTCGGCTATGGCGGATACTGCCTGCCCAAGGACACCAAGCAACTCCTGGCCAACTATCAGGACGTGCCCCAGCAGATGATGACGGCCATAGTGGAGAGCAACCGCACCCGAAAGGACTATATTGCTGATGCCGTCCTTCGCAAGGCAGGTTGGTACGGCTATAGCAACAACAACCAGTACCTCGGTTCCGCCTCTCGCGAGACGGGCGATGTCCCCGTCGTAGGCATCTACCGCCTGACCATGAAGTCCAATTCGGACAACTTCCGCCAGAGTGCCATCCAGGGCATCATGAAGCGCATCAAGGCCAAGGGTGCACAGGTGGTGATATACGAACCCACGCTGGAGGACGGAAGCACCTTCTTCGGTTCCCTCGTGGTGAACGACATGGAGAAATTCAAGCGTATGAGCCGTGCCATCATTGCCAACAGGTACGACGCCATACTGGACGACGTGCAGGACAAGGTCTATACGCGCGACATTTTCCGCAGGGATTAGCGGATTACTCCGAGTACTCTGAGTATTCCGAGTATTCCGAGTAATCTGAGTACTCCGAGTACTCCGACAACTACTCCCCCCCAAAAAAAATACCGCCGGAGTCCCTCCTGGGAGCTTCCGGCGGTATTTGCCATTATTGTGATTAAGAGTTATTTCTGTGGGAGGGGACTTAGTCGTCTATGCGTAGGAAGTTGCCCTTGCCGTCAAAGACGAGTTCCATGTCGTTGGTCAGTTCCACTACCTGGGTGTTTTTCTTCTTCTTCCATTCGATAATCTTGGCATGAGGGAACTTGCCCTTTACGTGCTGGGTTATCTTCACGGGGAGGATGGAGTTGGGTAGGGGAGTCTTGTCGTCTGTTGACTCGATGTCTGTCACATTGCCTCTCTTGTCAAAGTCCAGTTTGTAGGTGGTCTTGTTGTTGCTTACGTAAACCTTGTGTTCTACGTCGAGGATTTCTCTGTCCATTTCGTAGTGGCTGATGTTGAAGCCCTTGAAATGCTTGTTTATGTACTCCTTTATGCTTTGTGGCATGTTCCTATACTCTTGTGCCTTGAGCGGCTGGATGTAAAGTGTTGCGATTATTGCAACCAATGCGCAGAGTAATGCTGATTTCTTCATAATGTGGTATTTTTTGTTTTGTTGATTTCTGAGTGTGTCTCTCTATTATAATTTATATATAATGTGTCTCTTGTCGGTGTCAGCCATTTTTGGTCATAACTTCCGTTTTGCTGTTCAAAAGTATATCATATTATGTTATCCGCCAAATGTCTTTTTGCATATGTAAACACTTACATTTGCTTATTAGTTTTTTTTTACAAAATTCTTCCTCTTCTTTTCTTTTGTATACAGGAGGTTGTGATATTTGCGGAAATAATCCTCGTGTAGCCTTTGCCGTTTGGACAAAAAAGTGTAACTTTGGGTCGTAATACCGATGCCACATGCCGTCTTTCGGGCAGAAGTGGTGTCGTTGGCATGGTAAAAATGATATTAACCCAATAAAGAAAACTGACTATGTACGGAAAAATGAAAGAACATCTTTGCCAGACTTTGGCAGAGATCAAGGAAGCAGGACTTTACAAGAACGAGCGTTTGATAGAGAGCCCCCAGCAGGCTGAAATCCAGGTGGCTGGCAAGGAAGTGCTGAACTTCTGTGCCAACAATTATCTGGGCCTTTCCAACCATCCCCGCCTCATCGAGGCTGCCAAGAAGGCTCTGGACAGCCGTGGCTTCGGTATGTCCAGCGTGCGCTTCATCTGCGGTACTGCCGATATTCACAAGGTTCTGGAGGCTGAAATCAGCGAGTACTTCAAGACCGAGGACACCATCCTGTATGCCGCTTGCTTTGATGCCAACGGCGGTGTGTTCGAGCCTCTGCTGACCGACGAGGACGCCATCATCTCCGATGCCCTGAACCACGCTTCCATCATCGACGGCGTGCGTCTGTGCAAGGCAAAGCGCTACCGCTATGCCAATGCCAACATGGAGGAACTGGAGAAGTGCCTTCAGGAGGCTCAGGCCCAGCGCTTCCGCATCATCGTTACCGACGGTGTGTTCTCTATGGACGGCAACGTGGCTCCCATGGACAAGATCTGTGACCTGGCAGAAAAGTACGACGCACTGGTAATGGTGGACGAGAGCCACTCCGCAGGTGTGGTGGGCGCTACCGGTCATGGCGTGAGCGAGTTCTTCAACACCTACGACCGTGTGGACATCTACACTGGCACACTGGGCAAGAGTTTCGGCGGTGCCATGGGTGGTTTCACCACCGGCAAGAAGGAGATTATCGACCTGTTGCGCCAGCGCAGCCGTCCCTACCTCTTCTCCAACTCTCTGGCTCCCTCTCTGGTGGGCGCAGGCATAGAGATGTTCCGCATGCTCAAGGAGAGCAACGCCATCCACGACAAGTTGGTGGAGAACGTAAACTACTTCCGCGACAAGATGATAGCAGCCGGCTTCGACATCAAGCCCACACAGAGCGCCATCTGCGCCGTTATGCTCTACGATGCCAAGTTGAGCCAGGACTTCGCCGCACGTCTGCAGGACGAGGGTATCTACGTGACAGGTTTCTACTATCCCGTAGTTCCCAAGGGCCAGGCACGTATCCGCGTGCAGGTTTCTGCCGGCCACGAGCGTGAGCATCTGGACAAGTGTATCGCCGCCTTCACCAAGATCGGTAAGGAAATGGGCGTGCTGAAGTAATCCGCTGAGCGCAAGGATAAAACAATACCGTCCCCGATTCCGCCAAGATGACGGTTTCGGGGACGCTTTTAGGACAACAGAAACACACAAGCGATGAACGTAGGAGACAGAATACCCGAAGTTCTGGGCAAGGACCAGGACGGCAACGAGATAAAGGCCAGCGACTACAAGGGGCGCAAGATAGTGCTCTATTCTTACCCCAAGGCCAACACCAGCGGCTGCACCGCCGAGGCTTGCTCCCTGCAGGCACACAAGGCCGAACTGGAGGCCGCCGGCTACTCCATCATCGGCGTGAGCAAGGACAGGGAGGGATTGCAGAAGAAGTTTGCCGAGGCACAGGGGCTGGAATTCCCCCTGATTGCCGACACGGACACCACGCTCCTCCAACTGCTCGGATGCTGGGGCGAGAAGGTGGCATGCGGACGACGCACCATTGGTACCCTGCGCACCACCTACCTGGTAAACGAGGACGGAGTGATAGAGAAGATTTTCACGCCCAAGGAGATAAAGACCAAGATTCACGCCGAACAGATACTTTCTTATATAAATGAACGTAATTGAGACTGGCATCGAGGGTCTGCTCATACTGGAGCCCCGTATTTTCCAGGATGCACGTGGATACTTCTTCGAATCCTTCTCCCAGCGCGAGTTTGAGGAGAAGGTGGGGCCCGTCCGTTTCGTGCAGGACAATGAAAGCATGAGCACCTATGGCGTGATGCGGGGGCTCCACTTCCAGCGCCCGCCCTACACGCAGACGAAGCTGGTGCGTTGTGTCAGCGGCCGGGTGCTCGACGTGGCCGTGGACATTCGCCTTGGGTCGCCCACCTACGGGCAGCACGTTGCCGTGGAACTCTCCGCCGAGAACCACCGCCAGTTCTTCATTTCCAAGGGCTTCGCCCACGGTTTTGCCGTGCTGAGCGAAACGGCCGTCTTCCAGTACAAGTGCGACGAGTTCTACCATCCCGAGGCAGACGACGGCATCAGCATCCTGGACGGAAGTCTGGGCATTGACTGGCGCATACCCACGGACAAGGCCATCCTGTCAGAGAAGGACACGCGCCATGGCATGTTCGTTGATTTCAAGAGTCCTTTCACCTATCCATATAACCAATAACACCGAGGCAAAATGAAGAGAAGCATAGTCATCACCGGCGGAGCCGGATTCATAGGCAGCCATGTGGTACGCCTGTTCGTGAACAAGTACCCCGACTACAACATTATAAATCTTGACAAACTTACCTATGCCGGCAATCTGGCAAACCTGAAGGACGTGGAGGACCGCCCCAACTACAAGTTCGTGCGCATGGACATCTGCGACTTCGAGGCCTTCTATGCCCTCATGCAGGAGGAGAAGGTGGACGGCATCATACACCTGGCCGCCGAGAGCCACGTTGACCGCAGCATCAAGGACCCCTTCACCTTTGCCCGCACCAACGTGATGGGCACGCTGAGCCTCCTCCAGGCGGCCAAACTCTACTGGGAGTCACTGCCCGAGCGGTACGAAGGAAAGCGCTTCTACCACATCTCCACCGACGAGGTGTATGGTGCACTGGAACTCACTCATCCCGAGGGTATTGAACCTCCGTTCACCACCACCGCCTCGTCTTCGGAGCACCACCTGGCCTACGGCACGGATTTCTTCTACGAAACCACCAAGTACAACCCCCATTCGCCATATTCTGCCGCCAAGGCAAGCAGCGACCACTTCGTGCGTGCCTATCACGACACCTACGGCATGCCCACCATTGTCACCAACTGCTCCAACAACTACGGCCCCTACCAGTTCCCCGAGAAACTGATACCTCTGTTCATCAACAACATCCGCCACCGCCGTCCCCTTCCCGTCTACGGCAAGGGCGAGAACGTGCGCGACTGGCTTTATGTGGAGGACCACGCACGTGCCATAGACCTGATTTTCCACAAGGGCACCGTGGCCGAAACATACAACATCGGCGGCTTCAACGAGTGGAAGAACATAGACTTGATCCGGGTGATGATAAAGACCGTGGACCGTCTGCTGGGCAACCCCGAAGGCTCGTCCCTCGAGTTGATTACCTATGTCACCGACCGTGCCGGCCACGACCTCCGCTATGCCATCGATTCAACGAAACTCCAGAAGGAACTCGGCTGGGAACCCAGCCTTCAGTTCGAGGAGGGCATAGAAAAGACGGTAAGATGGTATCTCGACAACCAGGAATGGATGGACAACATCACCTCCGGCGAGTACGAGAAGTACTACGAAAGCATGTATGCAGGCAGATAGTGCCTGTCCGTTACCCCGTTTTAACCCAAATCGGTCATTAGCGTTTACCCCATCAAAACACTCATAGGTATGTCCTGTGGGTGTTTTTTGTGCTCATTTTCCTCGTTTTTTCTTGCAAAATTCAATGCAAAAGGGGTGGTGGGTGTAGTGGCTATGACTAACCGTCTTATGAAAATTCTTTACACATGTTCAGTGTCAGTGCAGGGCGGAAATCCTCGTTTTATCCAGGCTTATTCCTCGTGTGGACTATGTCCTGAACATGTATTGCTGAAGACCTGACAATATGTCAGCACTGCCAAGACAAAACGACGACGATGATGGATGTTCTATATTGTACTGCTACTGCTTCGATTTTTACTTCTATAACACACTGATAATCAATAGTGTATGTTTATACCTATCTGTGTCGGTGTTGCTATTGTAGCAGTGCAGTGACGTGTATTATGCCTCTTGTTTTCTATCTGTGTTTTGGATGAAAAATCATTACACAGCAAGAAGGGTGTCTACAGTTCTACAGTTCTACAGTTAGAAAATGAAAGACTGCTATTTAGACATTATAATATATATATATAATA
>JAGAQH010000032.1 GCA_017622815.1 Bacteroidaceae bacterium
GCTAGCTTGCTTGCTTGCGTGCTAGCTTGCTTGCTAACAAAATAATCCGAACCACCAAGGATATCGGCAGTTATTTTAGTGATGTTATGGATGTTTGTCAGCATGCAATCTCTTATGATATTCTATACTCGCAATGCAAATTTACTAAAAAAATCCCATCAAACAAAGAGATGGTCAAAATATTATCTACTCCTTGTAAACAATATAGATTTCACGAGTTTATATGCAAGCAAAGAGCAAGAGAAGGATACAATCCAGAGGTCTACATAGAGAAAAGGTCAAAACAAAAAAAAGGTTCCCCACCTGTGAGGATGGGGAACCTGATATAGAGGATTATATTATCCTTGCTTTGTAATTACAGCTGGGGACCAGCGGCAACGAGAGCCTTACCAGCCTCGTTGGTGGTGTACTTGGCGAAGTTCTTGATGAAGCGAGCAGCCAAGTCCTTAGCCTTCTCCTCCCACTCAGCAGCAGTAGCGTAAGTGTCGCGAGGATCGAGGATAGCAGGATTTACGTTGGGCAGAGCGGTGGGAACCTCGAAGTCGAACAGAGGAATCTTCTTGGTCTCAGCCTTCAGGATGCTGCCGTCCAGGATAGCGTCGATGATACCGCGTGTATCGGGAATTGAGATACGCTTGCCGGTACCGTTCCAACCAGTGTTAACCAAGTAAGCCTTGGCACCTGATACGTTCATCTTCTTAACCAGCTCCTCAGCATACTTTGTGGGGTGCAGCTCCAGGAATGCCTGGCCGAAGCAAGCAGAGAATGTGGGAGTGGGCTCGGTGATACCGCGCTCTGTACCTGCCAACTTGGCGGTGAAACCGCTCAGGAAGTAGTACTGGCACTGCTCGGGAGTCAGGATAGAAACGGGAGGCAGTACGCCGAATGCGTCGGCAGACAGGAAGATAACGTTCTTAGCTGCGGGAGCAGAGCTGCCGGGCTGGATGTTGTTGATGTGGTTGATGGGGTAAGAAACGCGGGTGTTCTCGGTAGCGCTCTTGTCGTTGAAGTCGATAGTACCGTCCTCGGCAACGATAACGTTCTCCAGAAGAGCGTTACGCTTGATGGCGCCGTAGATGTCGGGCTCGTGCTCCTTAGACAGACCGATAACCTTAGCATAGCAGCCGCCCTCGAAGTTGAAGATACCGTTGTCGTCCCAACCGTGCTCGTCGTCACCAATCAGACGGCGCTTGGGATCGGTAGACAGAGTGGTCTTACCGGTACCAGACAGACCGAAGAAGATAGCGGTGTTCTCACCGTTCATGTCGCAGTTTGCAGAGCAGTGCATAGAAGCGATGCCCTGGAGAGGCAGGTAGTAGTTCATCATAGAGAACATACCCTTCTTCATCTCACCACCGTACCAAGTGTTGATGATAACCTGCTCGCGGCTGGTGATGTTGAATGCTACGCAAGTCTCAGAGTTGATACCCAGTTCCTTCCAGTTCTCAACCTTAGCCTTAGAAGCGTTGTAAACAACGAAGTTGGGCTCGAAGTTGGCCAGTTCCTCAGCGGTAGGCTGGATGAACATGTTGGTAACGAAGTGTGCCTGCCATGCTACCTCAACGATGAAGCGTACAGCCATGCGGGTGTCAGCGTTGGCACCGCAGAAGCAGTCAACCACATAGAGGTTCTTGTTAGACAGCTCCTTCTTGGCGATATCCTTCAGAGCGGCCCAAGCCTCCTCGGTGATGGGCTTATTGTCATTCTTGTAATCATCAGAAGTCCACCATACGGTATCCTTAGAGTTCTCGTCCATAACGATGAACTTGTCCTTAGGAGAACGGCCGGTGTAAACGCCTGTCATCACGTTGACAGCGTCCAGCTCGGTGTTCTGGCCCTTCTCGTAACCCTCGAGACCAGCCTTGGTCTCCTCGGCGAACAACTGCTCATAAGAGGGGTTGTGTGCAATCACGGTAGAACCGGTGATGCCATACTGTGTCAAATCTAATGTTGCCATTGTCTGATAGTTTATTAAGTTTGGTTTATGTTTTTTCTTTCCGTTGCAAATATAGCAAATTATAACGAGAACACATAGAAGATTTTAATAATAAATTGCGCTCAACCTCCTTTTTGCTATCTTAATATTGCAACAATAGCATCCTTTTGGTCCTGCGACACTTCATTGTGCTGCAAAAGGAATTCCATAAAGCGCACGATGTCACCGTTGAAAAAGTCCTCGCCTACCTTTTCCATGACTCTCTGGCAATACTCCTCCTTCGTTATCCTGGGCGTATAGTATTGCATGGAGCCTACGCGGTCCATTTTGCAGAATCCCTTGCGAACAAGTATCTTCATGAAGGTGGCGGTAGTGGTGTAGGCGGGCTTGGGTTCCTCGAATCCTTCCTGTATGTCACGAACGAATCCGCCCTTGGTGGGTAGGGCCCAAAGGTTCAGCATGCACTGGAACTCTGAGCGCGTCATAAATCTATTGTCTGTCATCGTAATATAAAATGTGTTGTTATCATGCTTTCTTCTGCACTGCAAAGTTAGCACAATAACAACACATCGGGCCGTGCCTTTCTATATTCCTAAACACTATCGCATAAGATTTAACGATATTTTAGCATACAGAGGGACAAATTAACGACTATTTCTTTTCCTCTTCTCCTCTTCCCTCTCCTTGTTGCGATCTCTTGGCGTCTTCGTCCTGTCGGCCTTCTGCTTTATGAGGGTCTGAGGTTTCTGGCTCATCACAGGTATGCCGTAGATGTCCCATTCCTGCTCCATGTCCCATGCAGCCCTGACACCAATGGGCTTAGGGAAATAGAATACAAGTTCCGGCTGTATGTTGTTGTCATAGTTTCCGGCATCCCAGATGCCATTGCCGTTCTTGTCTGCAAAGCAACGCATGTAATATGTATCGGGCTTGAGGAAATAGAACTCTGCCGTGCCGGAGGCTGAGGCTTTCTGCTGGGTAACGACCTTGTCGGAACTGTTGAGCAGTTGCACCATCATACATGTGTCAGGGGAGATGAGGTTTACTATCAGTGTTCCGTACTCCTCCAGTTTGCGTACACGTATCTCGCTCTTCTTCTTCTTGTTTGTCGTGCCCATTACACCCACAATGGTGGCAGAGTCCACGGTAAGGCTGTACTTGTAGTCGGGCTGCCACTCGGCATACAGCGTATAGGACTTGGCGACGTGCTGGGTGGGAAGTACGAGGAACGGTTCCTCGTAGAGGTTGGAGTCGCGTACCATATACAGATGTATGCGCGAGGTATCTATGGAACTTATAGGCTCGTCCACCTGAATGACGATATTCTTGTTGGGGTCCAGTACTCCGGACGGGGTAATCCTCATTTCAAGGTATTCGTGTTCATGAGGATTCTCTTCTGGCGGAAGCGGAGTCTTGCTCTTCTTTGCCCTCTTCTCGCGGTTCTTGTTCCATTCGTCAATGTTTTTCTGCCGCTCCTCGCTGATTTTCGCCCATCCATTGCGTGCCACAAGCACGAACGTATCCGTGCGCCACGTCAGATTGCCCAACGTGTCGGTATCAAGACTGCGCATCTCCATCTCCAGACTGTCGGTTCTATGCGTGAATGCCGTATCGGTAATCCAATAGGTCAGGGTGTCGTTCTTCTCACTTGCTTCAAGCACAAGGCATGATTCGTCAAAGTTCAGTCCCTTTATGACAGGGAGGGTATCAACCGGAGCAGTGAAGTACAACCTGAACCAGTCGGGCTCAAGGCGCTCGGTTTTCAGGAGGTGAAGGTCCTGGCCTCCCTCAAGGAAAGAACGCAGTATTATGTCGTCCGGGAAATAGTGCGTGTATGGCACCACCCTGATGGAGTCGTAGTATATGGAGTCGCGCCAACAGGTGTCCATGCGCAAGTCTGGCTTGCTGCTGGGAATATAGACGGTAGTGTCAAAGGCTATCGCCTCGGACTTCTGGCTGAAACGGTAGTCGCCGTCGGCATCCTGCAAGGCAAAAATCCTATACCGTCCAGGCGCAATGCCCTTGATGGAGAAGCGTCCGCTGCCGTTGGTGCGGGATACGCGTATAAGCGACTTGGTACGGAAAAGGCTGTCGGCATACGTGCTGTCGGCACGATACAGGCCAACGAGCATGCCCTTGACAGGTTCCATATTCTCTGCGGCAAGAACATGCCCCGACATTTCCATCGTGTCTATTACAGCGCCGGTACTGAAACTGTAGGTATAGAAACCCATGGGGTTGCCCTCGTTGTTATCCTCGATGGCGTCGCTGAAGTCCACGGTATATGTGACATCGCTCTGCAGGGAGTCGAACAAGGTAATCTTGATCTTCTTGCCTGCCGCACGCACATTGGCCACCTCCAGCTGTGGAGGAGAGATGACAACCTTCTCGTTGGCATTGGCCAGTCTCACGAACTCGTTGAAGTATATGCTTATCTTCTGCGACTTCACGTTGACGGCCCTGTCGGCAGGACTGGCGCCGATCACCTCAGGCGGTTCCTCGTCATACCTGCCTCCGTCCGGAGCGCCGATGTTGGCACAGGACACGATGGCCAGCATGGTTGTGAGCAGTATCAGAAAGAGTATGGTGATTCTACGCATTGCCTTATCTTGTTCCGTTAAAAGCCAGCATTTCTTCTATATGCACCCTATTGTTGGACAGGCGGGGCACCTTGTGCTGTCCGCCCAGTTTGCCCTTGGACGCAAGCCAGTCGTGGAAGAGCCCCTTGCGTGCCGCAACGAGTTCCAGGGGCTGGAGCGTGATGTCCTTGTAGCGCTTGGCCTCGTAGTCGGAGTTGACATGCTGCAGGGTTTCATCCAATATCCGCGCAAACAAGGCGATGTCTGCCGGTTCCTTGGCAAACTCCACCAGCCACTGGTGACGGCATTTGCCTTCTCCGTCCATGAAGACAGGGGCTGCCGTATATTCCAATACCTGTGCACCCGTCTGACGGCATGCTTCGGCCAGGCCCACCTCGGCATTGTCTACAATCAGCTCTTCACCAAAGGCATTTATGAAGAACTTGGTGCGTCCTGTGATGACGAACTTGTATGGGTCCTTGCCGGTGAAACGCACCGTGTCGCCAATCATGTAGCGCCACAATCCGCTGGAGGTACTGATGAGCATGGCATAGTTCCTGCCTGTCTCCACTCCCCAAAGGGGCACGACATGAGGATTGGGGCTTTCCAACTCGTCCATGGGGATGAACTCATAGAAGACACCGTAGTCGAGCATGAGGCTCATGGAGAGGTCGGAGGGGTCGTCCTGAATGCCGAAGAAGCCTTCGCTGGCATTGTAGGTCTCCATGTAGTGCATGTTGGCAGACGGTATCAGTTTCCTGTACTGCTCGCGGTACGGCGTGAACGCCACACCTCCATGGAAGAACATTTCCAGATTGGGCCACACCTCGGACAGGTTGTCCTTACCTGTAATCTCCAGCACACGGTTCATCACGGAGAGCATCCATGAAGGCACGCCGCTGAGATTGGTGACATTTTCCCTGATGGCCTCGTGTGCAATGCGGTCGCGCTTCAGTTCAAAGTCGGACAGCAGGGCAGTCTCCTTCTTGGGGACACGCACAAGGTTGACCAGAGGATTGATGTTCTCTATCAGTATGGCGCTGAGGTCGCCCACCAGAGAGTTCTTGAGATTATAGTTGGATGCATGGCTGCCTCCCAGTATCAGGGCCTTGCCGTCGAAGATACGGCTATGGGGATTGTTGCCCAGATACCATGCCACGGCATCCCTGCCACCGGCATAATGGGTATCCCTAAGGCCATCCTGGCTGACGGGGATGAACTTGCTCTTGTCGTTGGTGGTTCCGCTGGATTTGGCATACCATCGCACCTGCCCCGGCCAAAGGACATCCCTTTCGCCCTGGCGCATACGGTCGATGGCCAGTTTAAGGTCCTCGTAGGTATTCACGGGTGAGGACGCGGCAAAGTCCTCGTACGTACGCAGGGATTCAAAGCCGTGCTCCCTTCCCCACTCTGTCCGTTCAGCCTTGGATGTCAGGCGTCTGAGCACCTGCATCTGCAACTGCTCCGCTTGTGTCTGGTACTTGCTCAGCGCATTTCTCCTCAGCGCAAACAAGGGACGTATTATCGGTGTTATCGCCATTGTCTTCTATTTGTTTCACTTCCAGAACCTTTGTTCTCAGTGCATTATTCTTCTTCAGCCTTGCCAGGGCCTCCTTGGCGGCCTGCTGGTGGCTTTCCTTCTTGCTGTATCCCATGCCTCGCCCGCATTCCACTCCTGATATGAGTACACTGGTCAGGAAACGTGGCGACAAGGTACCTTCCTCCTTGCTTTCCTCAAGGAGGATGAACTCGGCATTGACATGGTACTTCTGACACCACTCCAACAGGCGGCTTTTGAAATTGGATTCCTTGTAGGCTATCCTGTCGAGGTTGATATACTTGCCCAGGATGCGGTTCCTGACAAACCACTTGCAGTATTCGTAGCCTCTGTCAAGATACACCGCACCGACAAGCGCCTCAAAGGCATTGCCCGCCATATAGCTGTTATGCGTGCGTCCCATAAGGTCGCTGCGTATCAGGTCGGTCAGGCCCATCTCGTCGGCCAAATGACCGAGTGTCTCGCGCTGGACAACCTTGCTCCGCACACTGGTAAGAAAACCTTCTCTTTTGCCTTGGAAGTGGTTATAAAGGATATCGCCCACCACAGCATCCAGTATGGCGTCGCCCAGATATTCCAGACGCTCGTTGTTGGAAAGCCGGCCCTTTCCCTCCTTCACCGACATGCTCTTGTGTGTCAGGGCCTGGCGGTAGAGGTCTATCTTCCTCGGATAGAAACCCAGGATACCGTAAAAAGAACGATAAAGCTGCCTGTCACGTCGGAAAGGCAACCTTATCGCATCTATTATGTTTCCTGCTTTCACAGATATGTTTCTGTCAAAACCGGGGAACGTCATCCCCCGGTTGTGGATTCACTATTCTACGTACTTCTTGAAGATGACACAGGCATTGTGTCCGCCGAAGCCGAAAGTGTTGCTCAGGGCGGCACGAACCTCGCGCTTCTGGGGCTGGCCGAAGGTGAAGTTCAGGCTGTAGTCTATCTCGGGATCCTCGTCGCCCTCCTCGTGATTGATGGTGGGAGGAACGATGTCTTCCTTGACTGACATCACGCTGGCCATTGCCTCTATGGCACCGGCTGCACCGAGAAGGTGTCCGGTCATGGACTTGGTGCTGCTGATGTTCAGCTTGTAGGCGTGCTCACCGAAGAGCGACTTGATGGCCTTCACCTCGCTGATGTCTCCTACGGGAGTGCTGGTGCCGTGAACGTTGATATAGTCAATGTCCTCGGGCTGCATGCCTGCATCCTCCAGGGCATTCTGCATCACCAGGATTGCGCCCAATCCCTCGGGATGGGAAGCGGTGATGTGATGCGCATCGGCACTCATGCCTGCGCCCACCATCTCGGCATATATCTTGGCACCGCGGGCCTTGGCGTGCTCCAGTTCCTCAAGAATCAGACATGCGCTGCCCTCTGCCATTACGAAACCGTCGCGGCTGGCACTGAAGGGACGGCTTGCCGTCTGGGGAGAATCGTTGCGTGTGCTCAGGGCGTGCATTGCCACGAAACCGCCCACACCGGCACATGTGATTGCCGCCTCGGCACCACCTGTAACGATGACGTTTGCCTTACCCAGGCGAATCAGGTTGAATGCATCGGCCAGGGCGTTGGTACTGCTGGCGCAAGCACTGGAGGTGATGTAGTTGGGACCGTGGAATCCGTACTTGATGCTGATGTGGCCGGCACAGATGTCGGCAATCATCTTGGGCACGAAGAAGGGGTTGAACTTTGGACCGATGGTCTCAGCCGTTTTGGCATAGGAAGTAACCTCCTCCTCGTATGTCTTCATGCCGCCGATGCCGACACCCATTACCACACCCACGCGGTTCTTGTCCAGAGCCTCTATGTCCATGGCACTGTCCTCCACGGCCATCTGGGCCGCAGCCAATGCGTAGTGGCAATAGGGGTCCATCTTGCGGGCTTCCTTGCGGTCGATATATTTGGTGACGTCGAAGTCCTTCACCTCACAGGCGAACTGTGTCTTGAACTTCTCTGCGTTGAAACGTGTGATGGGGGCTGCTCCGCTGACACCTGCCAGCATGTTCTGCCATGTCTCCTCGGCAGTATTACCGATAGGCGTAACGGCACCCATACCGGTAACGACAACTCTCTTCAATTCCATATAAAAGGGAAATAGTTGCCCAGTGGCTTACCTCTGGAGGAAGACCACCCGACAACTATTATAGATTAAGTAGTGTAAAACTTCAGATTACTTATTGCTTTCAATATAAGCGATAGCGTCAGCTACGGTTGAGATCTTCTCAGCCTTGTCATCGGGAATAGTGATATCGAAAGTCTTCTCGAACTCCATGATCAGCTCAACGGTATCCAAAGAGTCTGCACCAAGGTCGTTGGTGAAGCTTGCCTCGGGCACTACGTCTGCCTCGTCAACACCCAACTTGTCTACAATAATCTCCTTAACTTTTGCTTCAATTTCAGACATATTCTTTACGTTTAAGTTAATTGTACTCTTTTTGTCTTTCTCGTTTTCTGGGTGCAAAGTAAAGACTTTTTAAGGATATTAGCAAGAAATTGGCGCAAAAACTTCTTTTTTGTGCTCATTTTGGAACTAATTGTGCACTCAAAAGCATTAAAATACGCAGAAGGCGGCATTGTTTGCACATATCGGACGTACATTATATACTTTGCGGCACAGCATGCAAAGAAGCACAAAAAGGCACCTTTTCCAACACAAAAAAACAGCACTTGCCACATGCCGGGGCGCCCCGTCCATCACGGCATCCCCAACGCTCCGCAAAGGGCATGCATAAGAAATATACCCGTTTATTTTGAAGTAATCACACATATTTGTATCTTTGCACGCAGAAAGACAAGGAAAATACTATGACAAAGCGAATCTACACCTTATTTATTATTATTATGGGAGCCTTGGGTTGTATGGCCCAAATGGAAGAGCCCGTAAAGTTCAGTGTAAGCGAGAAGATCAACGGCAAAGGACAGTTGGAGGTCTCCTTCCAAGGTACGATAGAAAGCGGATGGCACGTTTACGGCTCCAACTTTGAAGATGGAGGTCCGCAACGAGCCGTGGTAACTCTGGAAAAGAGCACCGGTGTGAAGCCGGTAGGCGACCTGAAAACCATAGGTGATGTACACCGGGGCCAGGACCCGATGTTCATGATGGAGGTGGAAACCGTGGAGGACAAGGTGACCTTTGTCCAGACATACGAACTGACGGGCAGCGAATACGACATTGCCGGATACCTGACATACGGAGCATGCAACGACCAGAACTGTCTGCCTCCCACCAGTGTGGACTTCAGTTTCAAAGGCAAGAATGCAGGTGGGGTTGCGCTTCCCGACAATGCCGACAACCAGGCAGTTACCGAACCTCTGCCTGCGGACGAGGCACAGGAAACGGAAGTACCCGTAGCAAACAACGCCGATACTCCGGCCGGAACCAACGACCTGTGGGCACCCGTCACCGACCTGTTGCAATCCGACGACAATGTTGCCAGTCAGGCAGATACGTCGCTCGTCTGGATTTTCTTCATGGGCTTAGCGGGCGGTTTGCTCGCACTGCTCACCCCCTGCGTGTGGCCCATCATACCCATGACCGTGAGTTTCTTCCTGAAACGTAGCAAGGACAACCGCCGGAAGGGCATACAGGACGCCATCACATACGGTATATCCATCATTGTCATCTACGTGGGCCTTGGCATGCTCGTCACTCTCTTCTTCGGAGCCAGTGCACTGAATGCCATGAGCACCAATGCCATCTTCAACATATTCTTCTTCCTGCTGCTCGTGCTCTTCGGCCTCAGTTTCCTGGGAGGTTTCGAACTGACACTGCCCTCATCATGGAGCAATGCCGTTGACTCCAAGGCAGAAAAGACCACCGGCCTGCTCAGCATCTTCCTGATGGCATTCACCCTTACCCTGGTAAGTTTCTCATGCACAGGCCCCATTATCGGCTTCCTCCTCGTGGAAGTGGGCACAACCGGTTCCATCCTCGCCCCCACGATGGGCATGCTGGGATTTGCCGTAGCCCTGGCGTTGCCGTTCACCCTGTTTGCCCTCTTCCCCACAATACTGAAGAGTGCACCGCGCAGCGGCAACTGGATGAACAACATCAAGGTTATGCTCGGCTTCCTGGAACTGGCCTTCTCGCTGAAGTTCCTCTCCGTAGCCGACCTGGCATACGGCTGGGGCATCCTGGACAGAGAGGTATTCCTGTGCCTGTGGATTGTCATCTTCGCCATGATGGGTCTCTATATGCTGAATATCATACGATTGCCCCACGATGAGGATGAATACGACGAAGAGGGCAACATCGTGACACGCCCCCGCACCGGCATTACCCGACTGGCCATAGGCATGGCGTCGCTTGCTTTCGCACTCTACATGATCCCCGGCCTCTGGGGCGCACCCTGCAAGGCTGTCAGTGCCTTTGCACCGCCAATGAACACACAGGACTTCAACCTCCACAGCCAGGAAGTCCATCCCAAGTTCGACGACTACGACATGGCCATGGCATACGCCAGGGAGAAGGGCATGCCCGTCATGCTGGATTTCACCGGATACGGTTGCGTGAACTGCCGTAAGATGGAGGCCGCCGTATGGACAGACCCCGAGGTGGCAGAGATTATCAACGACAAGTACATACTTGTAACCCTGCACGTTGACGACAAGACTCCCCTGCCCGAACCCATGGTGGTTACGGAAAACGGCCAGGAGCGCAAACTCCGCACCGTAGGCGACCGTTGGAGTTACCTGCAGCGCTACAAGTTCGGTGCCAACGCCCAGCCCTTCTATGTATTGCTTAGCCCCGACGGCAAGCCCCTGGCTCCAAGTTATAGTTTCAACGAGGACGTAAGTTCCTATGTAGAATGGCTTAACAGCGGTTTGAAGTAGAAACCGACAAGAAGAATTCCCCGCCGCCGGCCGATGCTCCCACCCGGAGAAATGCATCAGCCGGCGGCGGGGATTTTCGTACATCACCACGTGCAAAAACAGTAGTGCCGAGGACAAGGGCGAGTCACCGAGGGTGACAAGGGCGAGTCACCGAGGGTGACAAGGGCGAGTCACCGAGGGTGACAAGGGCGAGTCACCGAGGGTGACAGGGGCGAGTCACCGAGGGTGACAAGGACGAGTCACCTGGGAGGACAAAAACACCTCATCCCGACCCTTGCCTTCCCAACTCACGGCAAAGAAAAAAGGAGGACGCTATACGCATCCTCCTTTACCTTGACAATATATATTTGTTGAAATTACAAAGCCAAGTCAGAACCGGGCTTGAACTTAACCACAGTCTTTGCAGGAATCTCGAGAACCTCACCGGTACGGGGGTTCTTGCCTGTGCGTGCAGGACGCTCTGCAGGAGCAAATGTACCAAAACCAACGAGAGCAACCTTATCGCCTGCCTTAACGGCATTTGCAATTGCATTTGTTGTTGCGTTCAGAGCCTTGGCAGCATCAGCCTTTGTCAAGCCGGATTCAGCGGCAATGGCATTAATCAAATCTGTCTTGTTCATAATATTAGTTATTAAGTTTATATATAGGAGTTTCGCTTGTACGCTTTTCCATCGCAAATATAGATATTCTGCACAATGCAAGCAAGTTTTAACGTAAAAAAAAACTATAATTCCCTAAAAAAAGCACAATACAGTACAGAAAATCCTTGATTAGTGCCTAAAAAAGCGTACCTTCGTGACCTAAATCAAGAATATTAGACGTTTTAGACATGAATATGATGCCCCCCGTAACCAAAAACCTTCTCATCATCAATGCACTCTGCTTCCTGGGCATGCACGTTGCCAAACTGCATGGTGTAGACCTGAACGGCATGTTAGGACTGCACTTCTTCCTGGCAGACAATTTCATGCCCTATCAGTTGCTGACCTACATGTTCATGCATGGTAACCTTGAGCATATTTTCTTCAACATGTTTGCCGTGTGGATGTTCGGACGCATCATAGAGCAGGTGATGGGCAGCAAGCGCTTCCTGTTCTACTACTTGGCATGTGGCATCGGGGCAGGCATGATACAGGAATTGGTGCAATGGTTCAACTATATAAGTCTGGAGCATGCAGACATAGCCAGAGTGGGCACCGAACTGGTGAAGGGCACCTATGTCATCCAGAACGGCATGGCCGTTGACATCAACCATTGGAACACCGTGGGCGCCTCGGGCGCAGTGTATGGTATCCTGCTGGCTTTCGGCATGATATTCCCCAACGAACGCATGTTCATCTTCCCTATACCAGTACCTATCAAGGCAAAACTTTTTGTCATAGGATATGCTGTAATAGAACTGCTTATGGCACGCAGCAACGACGGAGTGGCGCACTATGCCCATTTGGGAGGCATGCTCGTAGGACTGCTCATCCTGCTCATCTGGACAGATGCCGGACGTGGAGGTCCGCTGGACAAGATCCGAAGCATCTTCCGCCGCAAACCCAAGAACAACTTCCACGTCTACAGAAAGAACTGACACGGAAATGACCGCAGAAACCTTCACTTCCAAAGTGAAACATGGCGCCCATGTCTTGCTGGTAAGCATCATGGCAGGAGCCAACATTGCCACCATCATCCTGATGTGGGCGACGTGCCTTTCCACCCTTCTGCCACCCGCCGTACATCCCAGACTCTCACAGGCAGGCCTGCTATTCCCCGTTTTTCTGGGATTGGACATACTGTTCCTTCTCGCATGGCTCATCGTATCGTGGAAATGGATAGCCCTGCCCGTCATGGGCATATTGGCCTGCTGGAACTACACGCGTGACTACTGCCCGTTCAATCCCTTTGACCAAGCACCAGCGGAGAGTTGCAAGATACTTTCCTTTAATGTTGCAAGCCTGTCCAACGACTCCGCAAACGGATTCAACGGCAGGAAATCCGTAGAATATATCGCAAACAGCAATGCAGACATCATCTTCCTGCAAGAATGTCCGCGTTCAGGCGCCGTATTCTCCTCACTGAAACACAAGATGGACTCCCTCGGCTACAATGCCCAGTACGACGGAGGCCTGCACATATTTTCCAAGTGGCCCTTCATAGGGAAGCCCGTGTACAAGAAGTCCATCAGTTTTGGCAACGGTTCCCTGGCCTGTCTGATAGACATGGACGGAGACACCACGCTCCTGGTAAACAACCATCTGCAAAGCAATGCCATCAGCCCCGAAGAGAAGAACGCCTATGGAGATGCCATAGAACACTACGACCAGGAGAAGATGAAAGCAAGCGGCAAAGTACTGTTGTCGCGTCTCAGCACGGCAGCCGCCAAAAGGGCGGAACAGGCCGACAGCGTGTGCGCCATAGTGGAAAGACACGGCAAGCACACTATCATAGTGGCCGGCGACATGAACGACACCCCCATATCATACACCTATCAGAGGATTGCATCCCTGTTGGACAACGCCTTTGCCGAGAGCGGAAACGGTCTGGGCATCTCATATAGCCAGAAGGGATTTCCAGTCAGGATAGACCATATTTTCGTGAGTAGCAACCTTGCAACACACTCCACACACATAGACGGCAACATACAATCGTCCGACCACCGCCCCATCACCACACGGGTGTATAAATCAGCAAAATAGGTCAATATACGACTTTTTTCCGCGCATAACCTTGGCACATCAGAAAAAAAGTCATACATTTGCATGCTTTTACAGGCAAAACGATACAGGAACATTAACTAATCAACAAATAATTAACATCTAAAACAAAAATGCAAAACAAAGGATTTGTAAAGGCTTTTGCCATTCTGCTGACCTTGGTTTGTGCCTTTTATCTGAGCTTCTCGTTCGTAACAAGCCATTACGACGGCAAGTACCAGGAGAAGATGCAGACGGAGGGCAAGGAGGCTGCTGACCGTTACATGGACTCCCTCAACACCCACGATGTCTACATGTGGACATGGAACCTGAAGGAGTGCCGCGAAATGGGCATCGGACTGGGTCTTGACCTCAAGGGCGGTATGAATGTAATCCTGGAAGTCAGCGTTCCTGATGTGATCAAGGCTTTGGCTGACCACAAGGAAGAGACCGACCAGACCTTCCGCGACGCCGTGGAGAAGTCTGCAAAGGAAGCAACCGAAAGCCAGAGTGACTTTATTACCCTGTTCGTTAAAAACTTCAAGGAGATGGCTCCCGAGCGTCCCCTTGCCGAACTGTTTGCAACACAGCAACTTCGTGACAAGGTTTCTCCCAAGAGTTCCGACAAGGAAGTGGAGGACGTTCTGCGTGCTGAACTGAAGAGCGCCATCGATAACAGTTACAACGTTTTGCGCACCCGTATCGACCGCTTCGGTGTGGTTCAGCCCAACATCCAGGCCCTGGAAGGCCAGGAAGGCCGAATCATGGTGGAAATGCCCGGTGTGAAGGAGCCTGAGCGTGTCCGCAAATTGCTACAGGGTTCTGCAAACCTGGAGTTCTGGGAAACATACAATTCTCAGGAAATCACTCCTTTCCTGGCACAGGTAGACAGCAAGTTGGCTTCCGTCCTCAACGTTGACGAGGAAACCGCTTCTGTCGAAGAGACCAATGAAGTCGCTGCTACAGATTCTACCGAAAAGAAGGCCGACCTGGCATCTGCTATTGCCGAGAACAGCGCCAGCAATGCCAACGTAAGCGACGCCGAGTTGGAGCGCCTGAAGAAGCAGCATCCCCTGCTGAGCAAGTTGCAGTTGACCCAGGGCGCCTATGGCTGTGTAGTAGGTTTCGCACACAAGCGCGACATGGAGGCAATCAGCGAGTTGCTCGCAACTCCCGAAGCCAAGGAAATCCTCCCCTCTGACGTTCAGCTCAAGTGGGGTGTCAAGGGCATGGGCGAAGGCGAAAGCTCTGACTGGTACGAACTTTATGCCATACGCGTGACAGAACGCAATGGCCGCGCTCCTCTGGAGGGTGATGTCATCACCGATGCCAAGGACGAGTACGACCAGAACGGCCGTCCCTGCGTGAGCATGCAGATGAATGTTGACGGAGCACGTCGCTGGGCTGCCCTTACCAAGGCCAACCTGCACCGCTCTGTTGCCATCGTACTTGATAATAATGTATATAGCGCACCCAACGTAGAAACAGAAATCACTGGTGGTAACAGCCAAATTAAAGGTAACTTCACCGTTGAGGATACACGCGACCTTGCCAACGTGCTGAAGTCAGGTAAGATGCCTGCACCTGCAAAGATCGTTAGCGAAGAGATCGTAGGTCCCACACTGGGTGCCGAATCTATCCGTCTGGGTGTTTGGAGCTGCGTCATCGCATTCGTTATCCTGATGGTGTACATGATTTCTATGTACGGCCTTGTTCCCGGTATGATTGCCAACGGCGCCCTGCTGTTGAACCTGTTCTTCACCGCAGGTATCCTGACCAGCTTCCAGGCTTCTCTGACCATGAGCGGTATTGCCGGTATGGTTCTGACCTTGGGTATGGCCGTGGATGCCAACGTGCTTATCTATGAGCGCACCAAGGAAGAACTGAAGAGCGGCAAGAAACTTAGCGATGCGTTGAACGCCGGATACAGCAATGCCTTCAGCGCTATCTTTGACTCTAACCTGACAAGTATCATCACCGGTGTCATCCTTTACAACTTTGGCACAGGTCCAATCAAGGGCTTCGCTACAACTCTGATTATCGGTATCGTTGTCAGCTTCTTCACCGCCGTGTTCATGACACGTCTGGTATATTCAGCCGCTATGGAGCGTGGCTGGTGGCAGAACCTCAAGTTCAAGACCCCAATCGGCAACTGGATCAGCTTCAAGAACCCCGCATACAAGTTCATGTCTGCATACAAGGTTAGCGTCACTATCTTCGGTATTGCTGCTGTTATTGCACTCTGTGGCATGTTCTTCCGCGGTTTCAGCAAGAGCATCGACTTCACTGGTGGACGTAACTTCGTGGTAATGTTCGAGAATAAGGTTACTGCCGAGCAGGCTAACGCACTTTTGGCAAACGCCTTCGAAGGTAGCAACACCAACGCCATTGCCTTGGGTACAGACGACAACACTCTGCGTATCAGCACCAACTACCGTATCAATGAGGACGGAACTGAGGTTGATAGCGAAATCGAGGCTAAATTGTTTGAGGTCTTGAAGAACGGTGGCATGCTGGCTCAGGATCTGACTCTGGAGACCTTCATCAACCGTGACGTACGTACCGGCGGTTCTATCATTAGCAGCCAGAAGGTTGGCCCCTCTATAGCAGAAGACATCACCAACGGTGCAATCCTTAGTGTGATCTGGGCTATCATCGGTATCTTTATCTACATTCTGGTACGTTTCCGCAATGTTGCCTTCTCTATTGGCTCTATCATTGCATTGGTTGTTGACGTCATCCTCATTCTGGGTGTGTATGCTCTGCTTTGGGGTTTCCTGCCCTTCAGCATGGAGATTGACCAGACCTTCATCGGTGCCATCCTGACGGCTATCGGTTACTCTATCAACGATAAGGTGGTGGTATTCGACCGTATCCGTGAGGAACTGGGCCTGCATCCCACACAGGACCGCTTTGACCTGTTCAACCGTTCGGTTAACAATACATTGAACCGTACCATCAATACCTCTGTATCTACATTCATCGTACTGCTGGTTATCTTCCTGATCGGCATCATCGGTGGCGGTGCAGGCAGCATTATCAGCTTCAGCTTCGCTATGATGCTTGGTGTATTCTTCGGTACATTCAGTTCAATCTACATTGCTGCTCCCACAGCATACCTGTGCTTGAACAAGACCAGCAAGAAGAAGTAAGACACTTGTAGGTACACCTTATATATATATATAATATAGAGTGTGCCGCTCCAATACAAACTATCACCCTAAGGGGTGCTCCTTAGGGTGATAGTGATGCCCCTGTAGTTAAATGGATAGAACGAAGGTTTCCTAAACCTTTGATCCGGGTTCGATTCCCGGCGGGGGTACTACTATTATCTTTTTTACGACATGAACATAACTGAAAGAGAATCAGTGGTTGTTCGCTTTTCTGGCGACTCCGGTGACGGCATGCAGCTTGCAGGCAATATATTTTCCACCGTATCCGCAACAGTGGGAAACAGTATCAGTACTTTCCCTGACTATCCGGCCGACATTCGTGCCCCGCAAGGCTCACTGACAGGTGTCAGCGGTTTCCAGGTACACATTGGCGCATCTCAGGTTTACACCCCCGGTGACCTGTGCGACGTGCTGGTGGCTATGAATGCCGCCGCGCTGAAGACACAGTACCGCTATGCCAAGTCAGATGCTACAATAATCATCGACACAGACAGTTTCGGTCCCAAGGATCTTGAAAAGGCACAGTTCCAGAGTGAGGATTACCTCGGCGAGATGGGCATCGACCCCGACCGTGTAATTGCTTGCCCCCTGACCTCAATGGTAAAGGACTGCCTTGCAGATACCGGTATGGACATAAAGAGCATCAACAAGTGCCGCAACATGTTTGCTTTGGGACTTGTATGCTGGCTCTTTGACCGCGACCTGAACGTTGCATTCAACTACCTGAAGGAAAAGTTCGCAAAGAAACCTGCCATCGCAGAGGCCAACATCAAGGTTATCCAGGCAGGTTACGACTACGGACACAATACGCACTCCAGCGCTACCAACGTGTATCGCATAGAAACCAAGAACAAGGTTCCCGGACGATACATGGACATCACCGGCAACAAGGCTACGGCATACGGTTTCATTGCCGCCGCCGAGAAGGCAGGTTTGAAACTTTACCTCGGTTCATACCCCATCACTCCTGCTACGGACGTTCTGCATGAACTCTCCAAGCACAAGAGCCTTGGCGTGACAACCGTACAGTGCGAGGACGAGATTGCAGGTTGTGCCTCCAGCATCGGCGCTTCTTTTGCCGGTGCCCTGGCAGTTACAAGCACATCAGGTCCCGGCATGTGCCTCAAGAGCGAGGCCATGAACCTTGCCGTCATCATGGAACTGCCTCTGGTTATCCTCGACGTTCAGCGTGGCGGCCCTGCTACGGGTCTTCCCACAAAGAGCGAGCAGACCGACCTGTTGCAGGCTCTCTTCGGACGTAACGGCGAAAGCCCAATGCCCGTATTGGCGGCAACAAGTCCTACCGACTGTTTCGAGGCTGCCTACGAGGCTTCAAAGGTGGCTCTGGAGCACATGACTCCCGTTATCCTGCTTACAGATGCATACGTGGCCAACGGTTCAGGCGCATTCCGTCTGCCCGACCTGAACGAATACCCTGCCATCAATCCTCCATACGTACCTGAGGAGATGAAGGGCACATGGACTCCCTATATGCGCAAGGAGAACGGTACACGCTACTGGGCAGTTCCCGGACGCGAAGGTTTCGCTCACATCCTTGGAGGTCTGGAAAAGGACGACAAGACCGGTGCCATCAGCACCAATCCCGAGAACCACGACCTGATGACACGCAAGCGTGCCCAGAAGATAGCCAACATTCCCGTACCCGACCTGGAGGTTCTTGGCGACAAGGACGATGCAGAACTGCTGATCGTCGGTTTCGGCGGAACATACGGACACCTGCGTGCTGCCATGGACGAGATGAGGGCTGCAGGCAAGAAGGTTGCCATGACACAGTTCCGTTACATCAATCCTCTGCCCAAGAATACCGCAGAAGTAATGAAGAAGTATCCCAAGGTTGTCGTTGCAGAACAGAACATGGGACAACTGGCCGGCTGGCTGCGCATGAAGGTGGACGGTTTCTGCCCTGCACAGTACAATGAAGTAAAGGGACAGCCCTTCAAGGTTGCAGAACTCGTGGAGGCTTTCACTACCATTATTAACAAATAAGCAATAGGACATTATCATGGCAACATATACAGCTCAGGATTTCAAGAAGGGACAGCCAAGATGGTGCCCCGGTTGTGGTGACCACTTCTTCCTCGCCTCCCTGCACAAGGCTATGGCCGAGATAGGCGTTGCACCTGAAAACATTGCAGTAATCTCCGGCATCGGCTGCTCCAGCCGTCTGCCCCACTATATGGCTACTTATGGCATGAACACCATACACGGTCGTGCCGCCGCCATTGCAACCGGTTGCAAGGTGGCCAACCCACGCCTTGCCGTATGGCAGGTTAGCGGCGACGGCGACGGACTTGCCATCGGCGGCAACCACTTCATACATGCCAACCGCAGGAACATTGACCTGAACATGATTCTGCTGAACAACCGTATCTATGGTCTTACCAAGGGCCAGTACTCTCCCACCAGCCCCCGCGGTTTTGTAAGCAAGAGCAGCCCCTATGGTACTGTGGAAGACCCCTTCCGCCCTGCAGAACTTTGCTTTGGCGCCCGCGGACATTTCTTTGCCCGTGCCGTAGCAACTGATGCACCTGGCACCATAGAGATACTGAAGGCAGCCTATAACCACAAGGGTGCTTCTGTTTGTGAAATCATGCAGGACTGCGTTATCTTCAACCATGGCACTCACGACAGCATCTATGACAAGGCCGGCCGTGCCAAGAACACCATATACGTGAAACACGGCCAACCTCTGGTGTTCGGCGAGAACAACGAGTATGGTCTCGTTCAGGAAGGCTTTGGCTTGAAGGTAGTGGAGATCGGCAAGGACGGCATCACCGTGGACGACATCCTCGTTCACGATGCCAAGTGCGAGGACAACACCCTGCAACTAAAACTTGCCCTGATGGGCAATGGCGACGGATTCCCCGTAGTGCTTGGTGTTATCCGCGATGTAGAGGCTCCCACCTACAACGATGCCGTGGAGGCTCAGATTGAGGAGGTGAAGGCACAGAAGAAGTATCACACCTTTGCCGAACTGCTCGAGACAAACGACATCTGGGAAGTTAAATAACCCCCTAAGGACCCTAAAGACCCTAAGGACCTTAAGGACTCTAAAAAAACTAAAGAACAATTAAATGAATTTTGTTGAAGAACTGAAATGGAGAGGAATGCTCCATCAGATGATGCCCGGCACTGAAGAAATGCTGGCATCAGGACAGCAAACAGCATATTTGGGCATAGACCCCACCGCCGACTCTCTTCACATCGGCCATCTCTGCGGTGTGATGATGCTCCGCCACTTCCAGCGTTGCGGCCACAAGCCCCTGGCACTCGTAGGCGGTGCAACCGGCATGATTGGCGACCCCAGCGGCAAGAGCCAGGAGCGCAACCTGCTGAACGAGGAGACACTGCGCCACAACGTGGCATGCATCAAGGAGCAGTTGGCACGTTTCCTTGACTTCGATAGCGATGCACCCAACAAGGCCGAACTGGTAAACAACTACGACTGGATGAAGGACTACTCCTTCCTCGACTTCGCACGCGAGATAGGCAAGTGCATTACCGTGAACTACATGATGGCGAAGGACAGCGTAAAGCGCCGCCTGAACGGTGAGTTCCAGGACGGCATGTCATTCACCGAGTTCACATACCAGTTGTTGCAGGGCTATGACTTCCTGCACCTGTATCAGGAGAAGAACTGCCGTCTGCAGATGGGCGGTTCCGACCAGTGGGGCAATATCACCACCGGCACGGAACTTATCCGCCGCAAACTCGGCAGCGAGAACAGCGCCTTTGCACTGACCTGTCCTCTGATAACCAAGGCCGACGGCAAGAAGTTCGGCAAGACCGAAAAGGGCAACATCTGGTTGGACCGCAACCGCACCACTCCCTATGCCTTCTACCAGTTCTGGCTGAACGTAGGCGATGAGGATGCCGAGCGCTACATAAAGATATTCACATCCCTGGACAAGGAAACCATAGACTCTCTGGTAGAGCAGCACCGCCAGGACCCCGGCATGCGTGTCCTGCAGAAGCGCCTGGCAGAAGAGGTGACATGCATGGTTCACTCACGCGAGGATTACGAGGCCGCCGTCGAAGCAAGCAACATCCTCTTCGGCAAGGCCACCAAGGAGAGCCTTGCTAAGTTGGACGAAGCAACCCTGCTGGACGTGTTCGCCGGTGTTCCTCAGTACGAGGTAAGCCGCGACCTGCTGGCCGGTGAGGGCATCAAGGCAGTTGACCTGTTGGCCGGCGAGACGGCATGCTTCCCATCAAAGGGCGAGATGCGCAAACTCACCCAGGGAGGCGGCGTGTCCATCAACAAGGAAAAACTCTCTGCCTTTGACCAGATGGTGACGGAGGCCGACCTGCTCAACGGCAAATACCTCCTTGCCCAGCAAGGCAAGAAGAAGTATTTCCTGCTCATTGTAAAATAGGCTCCTCATGCTCCCTTGGAGGAACAACCTATAAGAGAATAACGGTACATAAAGATTATTTGGCTCGTTGAAAAGAAAAATAAATCCTGTTAACAGACGCGTAACTGAATATTTTTTTGTACCTTTGCAACCGCAAATGTAAGTCAGTCATGACTATGATTTGTATAGGATTGGGCTATGGTGTAATGGTAGCACAAGACATTTTGGTCGTCTTTGTTCTGGTTCGAAACCGGATAGCCCAACCACCATCAAGGGAGGTCGCCCCAAGGCGCACCTCCCTTTTATGCTGATAAAGACATGAAGAAACTCCTCATAGAAACATACGGATGCCAGATGAACGTGGCCGACAGCGAGGTCGTGGCCTCCATCATGGGCATGGCCGGTTATGAAGTGTGCGAGCAACTGGAGGAAGCCGATGCCGTATTCCTGAACACATGCAGTGTGCGTGACAATGCGGAGCAGAAGATCCTGTCGCGCCTGGAATTCCTGCACAGCCAGCAGAGGAAGCGCGATGGCAGCCACACCCTTATCATCGGCGTGATAGGTTGCATGGCAGAGCGTGTCAAGGAGAGACTTATCCAGGAATACGGCGTGGACCTCGTGGCAGGTCCCGACAGTTACATGGCCCTGCCCGACCTCATAGCACAGGCAGAGTGCGGACACAAAGCCATAGACGTGGAACTTTCCCTTACCGAAACCTATAGCGACATCATACCGCAACGCCTCCACACGGGGCACATAGGCGGTTTTGTGAGCATCATGCGCGGATGCAACAACTTCTGCCACTATTGCATCGTGCCCTACACCCGAGGACGCGAGCGCAGCCGCGATGTGGAAAGCATACTGAAGGAGTGCCGCGACCTGCAGGCAAGGAACTTCAAGGAGGTTACACTGCTCGGGCAGAACGTGAACAGTTACAAGTACGAGGATACCGACTTCCCCAAACTCCTGCGCCTTGTTGCCCAAACCGTCCCCAACATGCGTGTGCGGTTTACCACCTCACATCCCAAGGACATGAGCGACGAGACTCTGCGCGTCATTGCCGAGGAGCCCAACGTGTGCAAGCACATACACCTGCCGGTACAGAGCGGAAGCAACAGGATACTGAAACTGATGAACCGCAAGTACACCCGCGAATGGTATCTCGACCGCGTGGCGGCCATACGCAGGATCATTCCCGATTGCGCCATATCAACGGACATCTTTGCCGGATACTGCAGTGAGACGGAAGAAGACCATCAGGACAGCCTGAGCCTGATGCGCCTCTGCCAGTACGACTCTGCCTTCATGTTCAAGTACAGCGAGCGCCCTGGCACCTATGCCAGCAAGCACTTCCCCGACGACATCAGCGAGGAGGTGAAGATACGCCGCCTGAACGAACTCATTGCCCTGCAGAACGAACTTTCTGCCGAGTGCAACCGCCAGTGCGTGGGCAAGGAATACGATGTCCTGCTCGAGGGCACCAGCAAGCGTAGCCGAGAGCAGTTGTTCGGACGCACGGAGCAGAACAAGGTGGTAATCATCGACCGGGGCAACCACCGCATAGGAGAGACCGTCAAGGTCAGGATTACGGAAAGTTCCAGTGCCACCCTTAAAGGCATTGCTATATGAGAAAGAAGACGATACTACGCTGGCAGTTCCTGACCAGCACCATCAGCACGACAATGGTTCTGCTATTGTTGGGCACGCTTGTCCTCTTTGTGCTTACCGCCAAGGAGATACGCGACTATGTGCATCAGGACCTGACGGTAACCGTTGTGCTGGCCGACGGAACCACCCCAACCGCGGCTCACGAACTGGAGCACCAGATAGCGGAAAAGGCCTACATCCACCACATCAACTACATCAGCAGCGAACAGGCATTGCAGGAGCAGGTGGAGGCCATGGGCATTGACCCCAGCGAGTTTCTGGACAAGAACCCGTTCAGCATATCCATGGAACTGAGGCTGAAGTCCGCCTATGTGTGCAGCGACAGCCTGAAATGGATAGTAGACGAACTCCAGCAACAAAAAGCCGTCATCGACGTCATCTACCAGAAGGAACTGGTGGAGAGCCTGAACCGCAACCTCAACACCATCACCGTCATCCTGCTGGCCATCACCGCCATGCTGTCCGTCATCAGCATCAGCCTCATCAACAACACCGTGCACCTCAGCGTCTACAGCCGGCGCTTCGTCATCAACACCATGAAACTGGTGGGTGCCAGGTGGAGTTTCATCCGCAGGCCCTTCCTGTTGCGGAGCCTTGGCATAGGCCTCGTATCTACAATCATCGCAGACGGCATACTTGTATCCCTCATCCTCTGGATGATACGCTTTGACAACGAACTGGCACAATTCGTTCCGCAACAGAATATCATCATCATGGCGGCCAGCGTCCTTTGCTTTGCACTTGTCATCACGCTTTTCTGCACCTACATCAGCGTAACGCGCTTCCTGAGGATGCGAGAAAGCGACCTGTACAAATAAAAAAACTTATCCACAAATCATAATGAACAATCTTGCATTCAACAAAAAGAACTACATCCTGCTGGCCTTAGGCATGGCCATAATCATTGCAGGATTCATACTGATGAGCGGCGGCGGCAGCACCGAGGAGGCCTTCAATCCCGAGATATTCAGCGCACGCCGCATCAAGGTGGCTCCTGCCGTATGCTTTGCAGGCTTCATCTTCATCATCTTCGGCATAATGTACCGCCCCGGCAACAAGAAATAAGGACGCCGAGGGAACCATTTACATAGTACAGTCAGCAAACACATCAGACTATGACAGAACTTCAAGCCCTTCTAATGGGACTGTTGCAGGGACTTACAGAGTACCTGCCCGTCAGCAGCAGCGGCCATCTGACCATTGCCAGCGCCTTGTTTGGCATCGGCGGCGAGGAGAACCTTACATTCACCATTGCCGTACATGTAGCCACGGTACTCAGCACGCTCGTCATCCTGTGGCGCGAAATAGTATGGCTCCTGCGCGGACTTGTGGACACCAAGGCACCGCTCATGAGCCCCGAACGCCGCTACATCCTTGCCATCATCGTCAGCATGATACCCATCGGTATCGTCGGGGTGTTCTTCAAGGACTATGTGGAGGCCATCTTCGGCAGCGGCCTGCTTATCGTGGGACTTTCACTGATAATGACATCGGCACTGCTTACCCTCAGTTACTATGCCCGTCCACGCCAGAAGGAGGACATCGGACTCATGCAGGCCTTCATCATAGGTCTGGCACAATCCGTTGCCGTACTCCCGGGACTGAGCCGTAGCGGCACTACCATTGCCACGGGACTTATGCTTGGCGTAAAGAAGGAGAAGATGGCACAGTTCTCCTTCCTCATGGTCATCCCGCCCATCCTGGGCGAAGCCCTGCTGAGCATACTCAAAGCCGCCAAGGATGGGGCAGAGGCTGCAACAGGCGATATATCCATGACCGCCCTGGCAATAGGCTTCCTTGCCGCCTTCATCAGCGGATGCATGGCCTGCAAGTGGATGATATCCATAGTCAAAAAGGGCAAACTGGTGTATTTCGGCATATATTGCGCCATTGTCGGTTGCATAATACTCGGCAGCAATCTGCTATAAGACATGGACTTCAAGACAGGAACCATACTTTCCTTCGACAAGCCCCTCACCTGGACCTCCTTCGGCCTGGTCAGCAAGGTGCGCTATCTCCTGTGCCAGCACATAGGGGAGAAGAAACTGAAGGTGGGGCATGCCGGCACCCTCGACCCCCTGGCCACAGGCGTACTCATCATCTGCACGGGCAAGGCCACCAAGCAGATAGACACCCTCCAGGCAAAGACCAAGGAATACGTGGCCACACTGCAGTTGGGCGCGACGACACCGAGTTTCGACCTGGAGACCCCAGTGGACGCCACCTTCCCCACCGGGCACATCACCGGGGAAAGGGTGAATGAGGCACTTGCCAAGTTCATCGGCCGCATAGAGCAGATACCGCCCTCCTACTCCGCCTGCAAGGTGGACGGCAAGCGTGCCTACGACCTGGCACGCCAGGGCAAGGAGGTGGAACTGAAGCCCAAGGTGCTGGTCATCGACGAAATAGAGTTGCAGGACTTCAACCCACAAACCATGCAGGCAACCATCCGCGTGGTATGCAGCAAGGGAACCTACATCCGCGCCCTGGCACGCGACATCGGCCTGGCTCTGGACAGCGGCGCACACCTCACCGCCCTGCGGCGCACACGCATAGGCGACTACAAGGTGGAGGAATGCCACACCCTGGAAACCTTCCGGCAATGGCTGGAGACATTACCCAATCCCACAGACAAATAACACCATACAACATATATGAAACTTTCCCAGTTCAAGTACCGTCTCCCGGACGAGCGCGTTGCACAGTATCCGTGCGAATTCGGCCCCGACGAGGAGCGCCCCTATTTCCATCGCGACGATTGCCGTCTGATGGTCGTACATGCCAAGAGCGGAGTAATCGAGCACCGCGAGTCGTTCCGCGACATCATCAACTTCTTCGACGAGAAGGATGTCTTCGTATTCAACGACACCAAGGTTTTCCCCGCACGCCTCTACGGCAACAAGGAGAAGACAGGTGCCAAGATAGAGGTGTTCCTGCTGAGGGAACTGAACGCCGACATGCGCCTGTGGGACGTGCTCGTGGACCCCGCCAGAAAGATACGTATAGGCAACAAACTCTACTTCGGCGAGGACAACAGCATGGTGGCGGAAGTAATAGACAACACCACCAGCCGCGGACGCACACTGCGCTTCCTCTACGACGGCCCCCACGATGAGTTCAAGCACGCCCTCTACTCCCTCGGCGAGGCCCCCCTGCCCAGGGAAATCATCAAGCGACCCTCAGAACCCGAGGACATGGAGGACTTCCAGACAGTCTTCGCCAAGAACGAAGGCGCCGTCACCGCACCCACCGCAGGCATGCACTTCTCCCCCCAACTGCTGAAGATGATGGAGATAAAGGGCATCGAGCAGGCCTTCGTAACCCTGCATTGCGGACTCGGATGCTTCCGCAGCATAGACGTGGAGGACCTCACCAAGCACAAGACCGACAGCGAGGAAATGCACGTAACCCAGGAAGCCTGCGACATCATCAACAATGCCAAGCAAAACGGCCGGCGCATCGTTGCCGTGGGAACAACGGTACAGAGAGTGCTGGAAACAGCCGTCAGCGCCGACAACAACCTCAAACCCTACGACGGATGGACCAACAAGTTCATCTTCCCGCCGCACGACTTCCACATTGCCGATGCCATGGTGGCCAATTTCTACACCCCCCTCAGCACCATGCTCATGCTCACCGCCGCCTATGGCGGATACGACCTGGTGATGAAGGCCTACAAGGAAGCCATGCGCTACAACGAGAGCGACCCCAAGCGCCGCTACCGCTTCGGCACCTTCGGCGATGCCATGCTCATCCTCAACGACTAATCGCACATCACACCGCAGATGACACACAAACTCTACCTTGCCCTCGGTTCCAACCTCGGCAACAGGGAAGAGAACATACGCAGAGCCCTCGCACTCATCGATGAGCGCGTGGGCTCTGTCTACAGAGTCTCCTCCCCCATGGAAACCGACCCCGTGGGGTTCTCCAGCCCCAACAAGTTCATAAACCTCGTATGCCTCGTGCACACCATGATGTCCCCCATGTCCTGCCTGCGCGAAACGCAGAAGATAGAGCAGGAACTCGGACGCACGCAGAAGACCCTCTGCACCGACGGCCAACTCCTGCACTCCGACCGCACCATCGATATAGACCTCCTCACCTACGACGACATCACCATGGACACCCCGGAACTTACCCTCCCCCACCCCCGCATGAAGGAGAGGGACTTCGTTATGCGTCCGCTGGAGGAAATTTCTTGAAAACGGAAAACGGAAAACGGAAAACGGAAATCTGCGAGTAAGCGAGAGCATGGTAGGGACACGGCATGCCGTGTCCGATAACAATAGCAAAAGCGGACTCGGCATGCCGAGTCCCTACATCCCCGAGCGGAAGCAGATTCGACGGAGTCAAAACGGAAATCTGCGAGTAAGCGAGAGCAGAGTAAATGATTTTCAATTCAAAGTCATGCCCCCGAAGTTCGGGGGCATGACTTTATCCCATCTTTCCTGTCAGGTAAGCCTTGGTGCGCTCGTCCGAGGGGTTGGAGAACATGGTGGCGGTATCGCCATACTCTACCAGTTCGCCCAGGTACATGAACATGGACTTGGATGATATTCGCATCGCCTGTCCCATGTTGTGGGTAACGATGAGGATTGTCACCTCCTTCTGGAGTTCCTGCATCAGTTCCTCTATGTGCGCCGTTGCTATGGGGTCGAGGGCAGAGGTGGGCTCGTCCATCAGCAGCACATCGGGTTTCATGGCCAGGGCACGGGCAATGCACAAACGCTGCTGCTGTCCACCGGAAAGGAACGTTCCCTTCTTGTTCAGCACGTCCTTCACCTCGTCCCACAGGGCAACGCTCCTGAGACAACGCTCCACGGTGGCATCCCTCTCGCTCTTGGAGAGGCTTATGCCGTTCAGAGTGAAGCCCGAAAGCACATTGTCGTAGATGCTCATGGTGGGGAACGGAGCAGGACGCTGGAACACCATGCCCACCTTGCGGCGCACGTCGATTGGCTGCATGGCAAGAATATTCTCGCCGTTCAGTAGGATTTCCCCGTCGACACGGATGTTGGGATAGAGGTTGTGCATGAGGTTTGCCGCACGCAACAGGGTTGACTTTCCGCATCCCGAAGGTCCCATGATGGCGGTGATGGTGTTTCGCTCTATTGCGGCCGACACGTACTTGACCGCCATTGTCTGCCTGGTGTATGACACACAGGTCTTCTTGAATTCAAGTATGGGTTTTACTGGTTCCATTTCTTTGCAAGGTATTTGGCAATGAGATTTAATGTAAGCACGAAGAGGAGCAGGAAGAGAGAGGCTCCCCAGATGAGTTCCTGCAGGTTGGGGTCGTTGAAGAACTCCCATATGAGCAGGGGTACGGCCGAGATGGGCTTGTCAACCGACCAGCGTATCAGCGAGCATCCGAGGGCAGTGAACATGAGGGGTGCCGTTTCGCCTATGACACGGGAGATGGCAAGCAGCACGCCGGTGAAGATGCCTCCGAAGGCTGCAGGCAACTGCACCCTCAGCATTACGCGTGCATTGTTTCCTCCCAGGGCCAGACCGGCCTCCTTGAGCGATGCGGGGAGTATCTTCAGCGTCTCCTCGGTGGAGCGTATGATGAGCGGAAGCATCATTATGAAGAGTGCCACGCTGCCGGCTATGGCCGAGTAGCCCTTCATGGGAACCACCACCCAGATGTAGGTGATGATGCCTATGATGACCGACGGCGTGCCCTGCAGGAGGTCGGTAAGGTAACTCACCGTCTGCGCAAAGCGGTTCTTCTGGTTCTCTGCCAGGAAGGCACCGCACAGGATGCCGGTGGGAACGGCAAACAGTACGGCCATGCCCAGCATTATCATTGTTCCTATGATACCGTTGGCAATGCCTCCCGGGATAGGTTCTCCTGCCTCTATGGCCTTCATGGCCCTGTAGGCGGTGGGGGTGGGTTCCGTAAAGAACGACCACGACAACTGGTCATATCCGCGCAACAGCACCTCCCCCAGGATGGCCAGCAGGGGAACTGCCGTCAGTGCGGCCAGCAGGCATACCGCCCACGTCATAAGCCTGTCCTTCAGCAGGCGGTTTCTTGTGTTCAGTGTAGTCATAATCTAAGATATTCTTGCTCGTTTGATCATAATCTTGCCCACCATGTTTATAAGGGCGGTGATAAGGAACAGGACAAGTCCTATGGCAATGAGCGAGGACAGGCGCAGGTCGCTGGCCTCTCCGAACTGGTTGGCTATGACGGATGCCATGGAATTTCCCGTGGAGGTGATGGATTCGGGGATGTTGTTGGTATTGCCTATGAGCATGGTCACGGTCATTGTCTCGCCCAAAGCGCGTCCTATGGCCAGCACGTAAGATGAGAATATGCCAGAACCTGCCACGGGGAAGACTACCCCACGCACCACCTCGGCATGCGTGGCGCCAAGGCTGTATGCACCCTCCTTCAGGTCGTTGGGCACCATCTTTATGAACTCGGCACTGAGCGACGAGGCGTATGGTATGATCATGATGGCCAGCACCAGCGAGGCGGTAAGGATGCCCGACCCCTGCTCGGAGATGTCCAGCGCCATGATGACGGGGCGCAGGGTGTAGAATCCCCAAAGGCCGTAGATGATAGAGGGGATGCCTGCCAGCAGGTCGGTAACGGTGCCCAGTACGGCTGCCACCTGCGTGTCCCTGAAATACTCTCCCACGAACAGCGCCACGGGCAGGGAGAAGGGGATGCAGAAGACGAGTGCCAGCAGGGTGGTCATCAGCGTGCCCGTGATGAAGGGCAGTGCACCGTACTGTTCGGCTCCATCGGTATAACTCCACTCGGAGGAGGTGAGGAAACGGAAGAAACCGAAATACTCGAAAGCATCGTAAGCATCAGTGACGAGGGCGTAAACTACGCCCCCGCACACTACAGGTACTACCAATGCCGCTATAAAAAGGAATCCTCTGTATAGTTTGTCATTCATAGTTTCATAATTGTTACAGTATTGTCATTCCATCATAGGTAACCGTCTGCAGGTTCTTCATGCTCTGCTCTCTGGCCTTTTCCGGAAGGGGTGCATAGTGCACCTCGGGGGCAATGCCCTGTGCCTCGTCGGAGAGGATGTACTTCAGGAGGTCAAGTGTGGCAATAGCCTGCTCCTTTGAGCGGTCGGAATAGTTCTGCTCCTTGTATATAATCATCCATGTGAATGTGGAGATGGGGTATGCACCTGCCGCATCGGCATTGGTGATGGAGCAACGGGTGTCTGCCGGTATCTCGCCAGAGGCTGCGGCGGAAATGCTTTCTGCCGAAGGTTCCACAAACTCACCCTGCAGGTTCTGTATCTTGGCACAGTCTATCTTCTGTGCAAAGGCATACTCGGAGCCGACATAACCGATGGAGTTCTTTGTCTGCTTGATGATACCTGCCACGCCGGGATTGCCCTTGGCTGCCTGGCCTGAGGGGAAGTTGACGGATTTGCCCGTGCCGAAGTTCTCTTTCCACATGGGGCTTGCCTTCGTGAGATAGTCGGTGAACACGAATGTGGTGCCGGAACCGTCAGAGCGGAAAACGGGGATGATTGCATCCTCGGGCAGTGCTATGCCGGGGTTCAGTGCCACCAGGCGGGCGTCATTCCACATCTTTATATTGCCGGCAAAAATATCGGCAATCACCTCGCCTGAAAGGTTGAGTTCGCCCACTCCATCAAGATTGTAGGCAAGAACCACCGCACCCATGCATGTGGGCACGTGAATCACCTCGGGCATATCAGCCATCTCCTTGTCGGACAGGAAGGCATCGCTGCCGGCAAAGTCCACGATCTTGTCGCGCAGGTTGCGCACTCCGCCACCCGAACCTATGCCACCGTATGCCACGGCATCGCCATTGACCTGGGCAAACTGCTCGAACACCACATTGTAGAAAGGCAGAGGGAAGGTGGCACCTGCACCGGAAAGTTCCTGTGCCTCACGCCCGCCGGCAGAGGTATTGCCTCCGCATGATGCCACCACCATGGCAAGCAGCATCATTACAACTGAAAATACATTCTTTTTCATCTGTTTTATCATTGTTTATGTATTAGACATCAGATTCCGAAATAGCAACTTACGTATGCCGAATAGCGGTTGTCCGCACCGTCGGCCTTGGGCATGCTCATGCGGAAGTTGGGAGCCACCTTGATGTACTTCCATATCTTGAACTGGGCACCCAGGATGGCGGCCGACTCATCCTTGCTGACGTTCCACTTGTCCTTGGAATAGACATCGTCGAAACGTGCATAGAGGTCCACGTACTCGGACAGTTTTGCAGAGGCAAACACCGAATAGCCGTACTGGTCGGCATCCTGCTTGTAGGAGGCGTTCCACATGTGGTTGTACTCGGCACCCACGGTGAACTTCTCCGTCTTGTAACCCATGAAGGCGGCCATGTTCACGATGTTCTTCTTGCCATCCTCGGCGGCTTCGTTCAAGCCTCCGTACAGGCGAATCTGGAAACCTTTCACCGGTGTCAGTGTCACGCCAAGACCATAGTTGAAACCGTCGTTCACCTGAATCTTCTTGTATCCCTCGCCGTTCACTATGATGGCGTCGGCAGAAATCCAGTCGGCGAACTTGTAGGATGCAGACAAACCGAGGTCGGCACTGCTTCCGAACTTATACTGGTCCTGGAAGGACTTCATGATATAGCGGTAGCCCCAGAACTTTTCCTGGAAGTTGAACTGAGTGGTGGAGATGAGACCGCCGTTCAGTGTCAACTTGTTCTTCTTCCACGAAACCATAGCATTCTTGATGTACACGATGCGATGATAGTCGTCCACCTTGGAGGACTTGCCTATGTCCACCACACCCTTCACGGAAAGTCCCTTGCCGAAATTGTGCTCGTAGCCAAGGTAACTTCTGTCCAACTCGAAACCGCGGTCGTCATTGTCAGCACCGAAACCCGTGTGCAGATTGGTGAAGACCTGCAGAATCACTTTGCCTTTCGGCTCCTCTTTCACTTTGGTATCCTGGGCCTGTGCCACGATACCCATGCCGGCCAATGCCAGGGCAATAAACGTTTTTTTCATCATATTCTTCTGTCCTTTTTGTTTGGACACCGCAAAAGTAGGGGTATAATGTTTCAATATTGTTTCAAAAAAGTTAGGCTTTGGTTAAAACCCAAATCGGCCATTAGACTGTTATGCGCTAATGAAACCATCTTTTTGTCATCTGTTTCGTTGCTTCTCGGTTACAATGGAACCCCATTGCGCCCTTAAAGCATCAAAACATTTGTTGAATTACATCCGACCTTTTCTCGCCAAGGCTGACTTCAAACAAGTTTTGAGTCCGCTCCATTGGCTTAACGAAAAGGTTCAAAAATAAGGCTATTATCATCATAACGCTAATGACCGATTTGGGTTTATAGCGCCACAGGCACACGGTACATGTTACATTTTTATTAAATCTCCCGGCAGATGGTGCGGTCTGCTCCCTCAAAGAGGACAAAGAGGATAGATTTAACCTTATGAATCGATGGCGTTTAGCATTACTCCTGGCTCAGACGTAAGAAAGATGAGTTTATGGAAGCGTTGGGATTACCCACAAGCAGAAGACAAAATCGAGGGATGAAACTCTAAAATGCTCATCAAGTCGTAATAATTTGCCCGTACAAGGCTCATTTTTACGACTTTTTTGTAAATTTGCAGTTGGTTAGGGGCAATTCTATCCAAGACATAAGAGAAAAAGAAGAAGCGTTATGCTTATCTTGTACTTGAAAACGTAGGAAATTTTCAATTAGATGCAAGGATAGCATAGTGGTTCTCACGCATATAGCGTGGGCTGCTATTGTTACATCTGCATCTATGGTTTCCTACGACCTTCAAGTAAGAGTGTGGCATTGTGGTTCACGCTTTTTATAGAGTGTAAGAATCTAATAACTAAATGATAGTTATATATCCTCAAATCCGCAACCTATAGGGTTTAGTGGGATTTTGCTTGCAAAGCGACAAAATTCATTTTATTGTACATATTTCTTGCACAACAGAAATGTCGCAGACACAAAATCCCCTTACCCCATAAAGCGACTTGAGGTAA
>JAGAQH010000033.1 GCA_017622815.1 Bacteroidaceae bacterium
ATTGGTGGTAGGTTCCAATTTCGGCTGGCTGCCTGCAGTGCTTTACGTATTGTCATTCCCCCTGCTTATAGTCTTCTGCTGGTTCTATTCCGTTTCGGCCATAAACATGTTCAAGGGTATGCGTTGCTGGGCCAACCGCGATAAGGTGGAACGCCTCAAGCAGATGCGTGCAAGCATGCATGCACGTCTGGACCAACTTTTGGGATAAGTCTGTCATATACAAGAGTCTCCGCCATGCAATAGCAGGGCGGAGGCTCTTGCTTTTCTTGGCAGGGGAGGTGTGCTCTCCATGTAGAGGCCTTTGCTTTGAAAAGTAAAGGCCTTTACTTGCACATGTAAAGGCCTTTAGTCGGTAAAGTAAGTATGCTTCCTTTTTTTGGAAGTTTACTCTTGTCAGTCTTTCAGCGGGTTCCAGCCCTGTGCTTTCAGTTCGAACTCGCTGCCGTCGCGGCTTATCAGGGCCTTGCCCAGACTTTCCTTGGTTATGTAGCCGATGACTTTCACGTCCTCTATGGCGCTGACCACATCGTTGGCGGTAAGGGGTACGGTGAACAGCAGTTCATAGTCCTCGCCTCCGTTCAGGGCACAGGTGCTGACGTTCATGTTGAATTCCTCGGCGGCCACGGCGGTCTGGTAATCCAGGGGTATGCGCTCTTCGTAGATGCGGCATCCGCACCGGCTCTGCTCGCAGATGTGCATCAGTTCGCTGCTCAGTCCGTCGGAGATGTCTATCATGGAGGTTATCTTCACGTTGGCCTGGCGCAGTTTCTCTACGATGTCCTTGCGTGCCTCGGGTTTCATCTGCCTTTCCAGCAGGTATTCCTTGCCGGCAAAGTCGGGCTGAGGTATCTGTGCTATTGCTTCCTCCGCACTTGTGCCGTTCTTCCTTGCTTGTTCCGTGGCTTCGATTACCTGCTGGTTGTATACTGCCTTCTCGCGTTCCAGTATCTGCAGTCCCATGTATGCTGCCCCAAGATTGCCGGAAACGCAGATGAGGTCCGTTTCCTGGGCTCCGCTACGATAGGCAATTTCTTCCTTAGCGGCAACGCCGATAGCGGTAATGCTTATTGCCAGTCCGGTCATGCTGCTTGTCGTGTCGCCGCCCACGATGTCCACATTGTGCCTTTCGCATGCCAGCCTGATGCCGGAATACAACTCTTCCATGTCTTCCACAAGGAAGCGCTTGCTGATGGCCAGGCTCACGGTAATCTGCCGTGGTGTGCCGTTCATAGCGTATATGTCGCTCAGGTTCACCATTACCGCTTTGTAGCCCAGATGGCGCAAAGGCATGTATGTGAGGTCGAAGTGTACGCCCTCCATAAGCAGGTCGGTGGTGACGATTGTCTGCAACTCCTGTTCCGGCGCTATCACGGCACAGTCGTCGCCTACCGCCTTGAGGGTGGAACTGTTCTTTATGTCAATATTGTTGGTGAGGTGCTTTATCAGCCCGAACTCACCCAATTCTGCTATTTCCAATGCTGTTGTGTGTTATGTGTTTCAGGAACGTGCTATCATTTCGCGCATGATGGCAGCCATGCGTGGCTGTGCCTCGGCGGCAGCCTTCTGCACGTCCTCGTGTGTGACCTTCATCACCTGTGCGTGGCCGCCCAGGTCGGTGATGATGCTTATGCCGAAGCAGCGTATGCCGCAATGGCGTGCCACTATCACCTCGGGCACTGTGCTCATGCCCACGGCATCGGCTCCCCAGTGTGCGAACATGCGGTACTCGGAGGGTGTCTCGTAGGTGGGGCCTTGTGTGGCCAGGTACACTCCGTGACGCACCTTTATGGCCTTTTCGTGTGCAATGGCGTCTGCCATGTCTATGAGGTCGGGGTCATAGGCGTGTCCCATATCGGGGAAGCGTGGCCCCTGTGGTATGTTCTCTCCGCGCAGGGGATTCTCCGGCATGAAGTTTATCTGGTCGGTGATGATCATCAGGTCGCCCACACGGAAACTGGGATTGGTTCCTCCGGCTGCATTGCTTACGAAGAGAGTCTTGATGCCGAGTTCGTGCATCACGCGGATGGGGAAGGTCACCTCCTTCATATTGTAGCCTTCATAGTAGTGGAAGCGTCCTTCCATGGCCAGGATGTCCTTGCCTCCCAGTTTGCCGAAGATCAGTGCTCCTGCATGGCCTTCCACGGTGCTTACGGGGAAATTGGGAATGTCGGCATAGGGTATGGTCAGTTCCTTCTCTATTTCTTTTGCCAGTTCACCCAGACCGGTGCCCAGGATGATGGCGGTTTCAGGCTTTGTTGTCATCTTGGCCTTAAGCCATTCTGCTGTCTCTAAGATTCTTTTGTACATAACCTGTGATTTTATCGTTGAACATTCTTTCTTTGTCTTGCATGAAGTGTATGCCTATGGGCAGTACCCAGATGTGCCTGATGATGTCCTCGGGCAGGTTGTCCATGGTCATGAGCCTGGTGGTGTCCTTCTCCGTGGTGATGATTATCTTGGGTTCGGGGATGTTGTCCAGTTCCCCGGCAATGGACTGTATGTCAGCCTGTGTGTAGTAGTGGTGGTCGCGGAAATCCAGGTTTTTCACCGAGGCAAAGCGTTTTCTGATGTCCATGTCCATCTGCTTGGGGCAACCGATGCCTGTAATCAGCAGTACGTTGCATTTGCTCATTTCCGCCATGCTGTGCATCTTGTGTGTCAGCAGGTTTACCATCTTTCCGTACCTCACGGTGCTGAAGAAGAGGTGCTGGTATGGCCTCAGTTGAAGGGCTTCGGCTATGATGCGGTACTGCATCGGCGACATGTCCTCGGGGCATTTGGTCACTATGACCATGTTGGCGCGCTCCTTGCCTTGGGCGGATTCGCGCAACCTGCCTGCGGGCAGAAGCGTGTCCTGGGTGATGAGCCTGTGGTAGTCGGTGAGCAGTATGTTCCTTCCCGGCGACACGTATCTGTGTTGGAAGGCATCGTCAAGCAGAATTACCTGCACGTCGCTGGTCTCCGGGTCGTTCATCAGTCTTTCTATGCCGTTGCGTCTGTTGGCATCTACGGCTATGTAGATGTGCGGGAACTTCTGTACCATCTGCCATGGCTCGTCGCCTATCATTTCCATGGGGGTGTCTTCCGTGGCCAGCACGTAGCCCTTGCTCTTGCGCTTGTAGCCTCTGCTCAGTACGGCCACCTTGTATCTGGGTGAGAGCAACCGGATGAGGTATTCTATGTGCGGTGTCTTTCCCGTACCTCCTACGGTGATGTTGCCCACAGAGATGATGGGTATGCCATACCTCTTGCTTTCCAGGATTCCCCAGTCAAAGAGGCGGTTCCTTATGGCCGTCAGCCACCCGTATATCCAGGCAAATGGCACTAGCCACAGGTTTTTGCGTATGAGTTCTCCTTCCATGGGGTTGTCTGTCATATGGTGTGTTTAGGTGAACAAAGATAGTGTTTTTATTTAAGAAATCAAAGGCATTTGCCTAATTTTGCCCCCGTTGGCCTCTGTGGCGCCATAAAATCGTGACGGGACGTTGTTTCGCAGATGTTTAGCGCTATCTTTGCTTGCAAAAACAGGATATCCATGAACTATTCCATGCACAGGACATTGTCCCTCGCTTTTGCTCTGCTGTGTTCTTTTGTCGGTGCCTTAGTGGGCAAGGCCCAGGTCTCCCCATATATGCCCAAGGTGAAGACGGTGCTGACATACAATATCAGGAATGCCACCACCGACGACGGCCAGGTGGATTTTGCCGATGTGGTGGCAACGATACAGCGTGCCGATGCCGATTTTGTGGCATTGCAGGAACTGGACAGTGTCACTGGTCGTAGCAAGGGAAAGGATGTGCTCCGCGAACTGGCCCTGCTCTCCCAGTACTATCCCGTGTACGGCTCTTCCATAAACTATGACGGTGGCAGGTATGGCCTCGGTATACTGTCCAAGCATAAACCTGTCGGTGTCCCCAAGGTTGCCCTGCCGGGCAGGGAGGAGGCAAGGACTATGCTCGTGGCGGAGTTTCAGGATGTGGTGCTGGCATGTACGCATCTGTCGCTTACCGATGAGGACCGCATGGCATCTGCCGGACTTATTCTTGCCGAGGCCGAGGGAAGCACGAAGCCTTTTCTGCTGGCAGGCGATTTCAATGCCGTTCCCGAATCCGATTTCATAAAGCAGATAGAGCGCGGTTTCATTGTGCTTTCTCCAAAGGACAAGCACACCTTTCCGGCACGTTCTCCCAAGGCGTGTATAGACTACATAGCCTCGTTCAAGGGCAGTGGGGAATCTCTGGTATTGCGCGAGGCTGAGGTGATGCCGCGTGGCCGCGTCTCCGACCACCTGCCTGTGCTTGCCCGTTTCCAGTTGAAAACACCGGTAGAACGGATACTTTATGGCAAGCCTTATCTGCAGAATCCCTCGCCCGAGGCCATTTCCGTCATGTTCCAGACCCGTACCATTGCCCATGCTTGGGTGGAATACGGGCAGGACACTCTGAACCTGCGCCGGGCACGTATGGAATATGGCGGCCAGGCCGTCTGTCATGATATAGAGCACAGGGTCCGCCTGGAAGGCCTGCAACCGGGTGGCAAGTACTATTACAGGGTGTGTGCTCAGGAAATCCTGCACTATGCCGCCTACAACAAGGTTCTGGGCGACACGCAGGTTACAGACTTCTATTCGTTCCAATTGCCGGAAGACGGGCAGGAGGATTTTACGGCACTTATATTCAACGACCTGCATAGAAATCAGGAGACTATAGGCCTCATGTCGCAACTTGCCGACAGCATACCGCACGACTTTGTCTTGTTCAATGGCGATTGCATTCCTGATCCGGCTTCCAGAGAGGATGCCATGCACATGCTTCACCGTCTCGCTTCTGCTTTCCATGCCGAGGAAATTCCTGCCTTCTTCGTCCGTGGCAATCACGAAATCAGAAATTTCCATTCAGCGGCTCTGCCTTCCCTGTTGGAACAACCAGGAGGCAAGACCTATGGGGCATTCAGTTGGGGTGACACCCGTTTCATAATCCTTGATTGCGGAGAGGACAAGCCCGACGACCATCCTGTTTATTATGGACTCAACGATTTCTCTGCCTTCCGTCAGCGACAGTGCGACTTCCTGCAAGAGGAAATGAAATCGCGTGAATTCAGGAAAGCAGAGCGTCGTGTCCTCCTGAGCCACATCCCATTGTGGGGAAATGATGACAAGTACCGGCCTTGCTCCGAACTTTGGGCACCCCTGTTGGAGAACGCCCGTTTCGATGTTGGTCTCAGCGGACACACTCACCGCTTCCGTTATCACTCAGCGGGAGATGTCTCCAATCCCTTCCCCGTCTGCATAGGTGGAGGTCCTGGTGCAAACTCTGCCACAATGATGGTGCTCACCAAGAAAGGCGAGGATTTCTCCCTCCGTGTCCTTAATGCCAAGGGACAGGAACTCGGTGTATGGCCCCTATAGCCAGTACCACATCCTTCCTACTCTTAGGAACCCCTATTTTGCCGTCCGGGAGAACGATATTTTGTCCTCCCGGTTGACTCGCTCTTGTTCTCCTGGGTGACTCGCCCTTGTTCTCCCGGGTGACTTGCCCTCGTTCTCCCGGACAACATGTTCATGTGCTCGGGAGGGCAAAATCTTACCCTCCATATCCTTGTCTTTGCGTTTCGTGGCATCTCGTTTTTCCCACCCGGCTTTCTTTCGTTCATAAAAACTCCTCCCGCTTTCCGTTTTCCATTCCCCCCCTCTCTCCCTCCCTCCCAGGGAGGGCCGGGGTGGGTCCCCCGCTCCCCTATATATTATATAATAAGGTGTACCCGCCCTCTCCCGTCCGTTTGTTGTCCATTCTACACTCTTTTTTCTCCATTTTCTTAAAAAATCTTTCGCAACCCTTTGCCGGTTTGCGGAAAAGTCTTACCTTTGCACTCGCAAA
>JAGAQH010000034.1 GCA_017622815.1 Bacteroidaceae bacterium
CAGAGGGAGAAAGTTGGATGCTATTGTAACTGACTGTCCCTCTGAGTCAGGGGGACGAGCGCGGAGCGCGGAGGGGGTATGTAAATTATTGTTCATACATTGACTGGTGTCATCCATCGGTCAGTTGTAACCACTCCCCTCCATACAGGGAGGGGTTGGGGGTGGGTCTGTCGGGGTTGGGGGTGGGTCTTTCTAATCCACCACCACCTCCTCCACGTCTCCCAATCTGTCATAGCCGCTCACGATTACCTGGTCACCGGGGTTGAGGCCTTCGATAACTTCATATTGCTCGGGGTTCTGGCGGCCTATCTTTATGTCCACGCGGCGTGCCACGTTGCTGCCTTCCTCCATTCGGTATATCCATCGGCCACCGGTCTTTTGGTAGAAGTCGCCACGAGGGATGATGACGGCAGGTTCGGGTTGGCCAAGTTCTATCTTCACACGGTAACTCTTGCCCAGACGGATGTTCTCGGGGATGGAAGCGGTGAAGAGCAGGTCGGTATCGAACTTGCGGTCCTTCACCTCAGGTACCACGCGGCTGATGCGCAGGGGGAAGGTGTCCTGCTTCTGGATGACGGTGGCAGGGAGGCCGGCACTGATACGCTCAACGTAGTATTCGCTCAGTTGGGTGTGCACCTTGTACTGGTTCATTATCTTCAGTTCGCCTATTTTGGAACCGGCACCCACCTGCTGGCCGAGGGTAAGGTTCAGGTGTCCCAGTTGTCCGTCCACCGGCGCCCTTACCACAAGACCGTCAGTGCGGCTCTGGGTAAGGTGGAGTTTGGTATCCTCAGCCCTGCGGTCGGCGGCAATCATCTCGCGGCGCAGTAGGGTAGTGACGGAGTCGTGCTTCAGGCTCTGCATCTGCAGGAGCAGTTTCTGGTGCTGGTACTTGTAGTCCTCCTCATCGATGGTAAGTTCGGCACGCGACTTGATGCCCATGGAGAACTCCTCGCGGCTCTGCTCCAGTTTCCGTTCGAGGCTGCCTATCTGGTGTGCCTGCTCCAAGGCCTGGAGTTTCAGGTTGATGCTCTTCTGCTCCATCTCTATCTCCTGCTGGCGGAGGTTGCGTTGCGACTTCTCCCACATTTCGCGCTCCTGCTGTATGGTGCGCAGGAGGTCGGGGTTGTTGAGCACAAGGATGGTGTCGCCCTTGCGGAGCATGGCACCCTCTTCGCTGACGATACGGTCCACGAAGCCGCTCTCCATGGCATTGAGTTGGATGGTGTTGATGGGTTGCACTATGCCCTCCACCTCCACGAACTCCATGAAGGGTGCATCCTGTACTTCCGCCACCTTGATGCGGTCGGAAGAGATACTCTGCCTCCGTGGTGACAGGGCAATGACAATGGTGTAAATGACAATGGCAACAAGTGCCGTGATGCCTGCAATGTGCAGACGGTACTTCACGTACCAGGGCTTGGGAGGAATTTGAATGTCCATAAGTAATAAAGACCCACCCCCGTACCTTGTCCGCGCGTCGAACTGGAAAGTTCTCCCCTCACGAGGCACAGAAGCACATTCAGTGCTTCTTCTAAAGACCTTGTTCGCCCTCTATGGAGGGGAGTATATAGTACTGGAGGTTGGGATTTTGTTAGGGGTTAGGGATAATTGGGTTGGTTGATGTGTTTGGTTGTAGGGACGCTGCGTGCAGCGTCCGGGTTAAGTTGTTTGTTTCTATATATCGGACGCTGCACGCAGCGTCCCTACAAGTGGGTGTTCATTTTCTGTTGTAACTACTCCCCTCCCTTGTGGAGGGGTAAGGGGGAGGGTCTTGAGTTGATCGGTTATTGGGGTGTTATGCTGAAAATCATACCCAGTCATGCTGCGCAGGGTGTAGTACAGGCTCCAGTAGGTGCTCATGGCATAGAGGTAGGAACGGCGGGCGGAGTTGCGCTCGGCAATGGCGTCGTTCAGGTCGAGCAGGGAGTTCTGCCCCATGATGTAGAGGCGCATGGCCACGGTGTGGCGGTGTTCGGCACGCTTCCCCGTGAGGGCGGCAATGCGCACCTTGCGTGCCTGCATGTTGAATTGCGACACGAGTTTCTGCACGTTCTGGCGGAAGTCCTCCATGCCCTGCTCTGCCTGTATGTCGGTAAGTTCCTGTTGCGAACGTGCCACACGCACCTTGCCCTTGCCGCGTCCCCAGTCGAGGATGGGCAGGGAGACGGAGATGCTTGCATACTCCTGGGTGAGGGGATGCGAATAGGCCTCGCCCATGGTGTTGCCCGTCTGCGAGAGACCGAACTGCAGGTATATGTCGGCCTTGAGGCCCGCATTGGCCTTGGCGTATGAGAGGTTGCTGCGGGCCTCGCGCCGTATGCGCTCGTAATAGACAGGGTCGGGGCTATTCTGAAGGGCAAGGTCAAGCGCCTGAGCCAGAGGCACCTCGAACTGAGGCACCGTGTCGGGCAGGACAAGGCGTATGGGGATGTCCTGGGCAAGACCGAGGAAGGAACGGAAACTCTTCAGTTGCTCCTCCTCGGAAATCTGTGCGTCCATGGCATTGGTCTCTTCGCTGAGACGTCGGATTTCCAGTTGCAGCATCTCGTTCTCCGTGATGGTACCTATCTTGTATCTGCCCTGGGCCATGCGGTAGAGCGTGTCGGCATTGGCATAGTTGTTGTTTGCCGTTACCACATCGCTCTGTGCCGAGGCCAGGTTGAAGAAGTAGTTGCATGTGCTGGCCGCCACCAGTTCTATGGCCTCGGCATAGTTCTTCTTTGCCTCGGTGTAGCGCAGAGGCTCTATGCGGCGGTCCCATTTCAGCGAGTTGTGGCCGAAGAGGCTCTGCTGGTAACCTATGCTCACGGGAACGGAACTGAACATGTTGGTCTTGCTCTCCAGTTCGCGGAGGTAGTTGACACCGCTCTTTATGAAGAACGTGCCGCCCGTCCAACTGACGTTCTGGTTGATGCTCAGTGCCAGGTCGGCGGAGAACTGGCTCTGTCGCAGGAAGCGGGATGTGCCGTCGCCCTGGGTGATCTTGTTTATCTCATTATTTATATAAGGTGATGACGTGAGGGTGACGCTGGGCAGATAGTTGGCACGGAAATAGCGATAGTTCCAATGCTGTGCCAGGAAGGTGTGGCGTGCGCTGCGTGCCGTGGGCGATTGCTCCAAGGCCAGATGTATGGCCTGTTTCAGATCCAGATACATCGTGTCGGGCGTCTGTGCCTCTGCCGCAGGAGGGGCGAGGAACGGGAGCAGGGTACACAGGACGGTATGCCTGATGTACGATTTGATGTTGGACATGACGTTTATGTTCATAAAATATGATGTTTTATTGCACAAGACGTGTTTCGGCGGGAAGTGCGCCTATATATATACTTGCAAATATCGTGCCACAACGGCAAAGTGTTGAGTAGTAGTGTGTTATGCCCTGTTTTCGGCTCTTAAAAGGTGTGCGGAAACGAACACAGGTGTGCGAAATCGCACATCCGCACAAAACGACTTTGGGAAAAGTGCAGGAAACTGACGGAGAAGAGGTAAAATAACCTTGCTCTGCCTTGGAAGATTCAAGTGTTTTACTTAACTTTGTCCGCAAGCGCGCAAACTTATCAATACATAACTTCATGGAATGTAGAGGCAAGATATTGATTGTAGATGACAATCAGGATATTCTCCTGTCGTTGAACATGCTGCTGAAACCATGGGTGGACGCCATACGGGTGATAACCAACCCGGAGCGCATCATAGAGTTCATGGACAGTTTCCAGCCCGACGTGATCCTGCTGGACATGAACTTCCGCAAGGACATGGTGAGCGGAGAGGAGGGATATGAATGGTTGGCACGTATATTGGAACACGACCCCACGAGTGTGGTGGTCTTCATGACGGCATACATAAGTACGGAAAAGACGGTAAGGGCCATCAGGGCCGGAGCCTTGGATTTCATTGCCAAGCCCTGGGACAACAAGAGGATGCTGGAGGTGGTGCACTCTGCCGTGGACATGAAGCGAAGCAGGATGGCACAGATTCAGGCCCAGGAGTCTGAAGACCAGAAGGCAGAGGAAACGTTGCCCGAGGTTAGCAACTTCATAGGCGAGTCGCCGCAGATTCTGGAACTCAAGTCGCGCATGGGCAGGGTGGCCAGGACAGATGCCAATGTGCTGATAACGGGAGAAAACGGTACCGGCAAAGATGTGCTGGCAAGGGAACTGCACAGGCTTTCCCCCAGGGCCGACCAACCCTTTGTGTCCATCGACCTCGGGTGTGTGCACGAACAACTGTTTGATAGTGAACTGTTCGGTCATGTGAAGGGAGCCTTCACCGGTGCGCATACCGCCAAGCAGGGCAGAGTTCAGCAGGCAAACGGCGGTACGTTGTTCCTGGACGAGATAGGAAACCTGTCTTTGCCAATGCAGCAGAAGTTGCTCACCGTGATAGAGAGGCGCGAGGTCTCTCCCGTAGGTTCAAACCAGGTACAGAGGGTGGACATACGCATTCTGGCGGCAACAAATGCCAATCTGAAGGAACGTGTGGCGGAGGGAACTTTCCGCGAGGACTTGCTCTATCGTCTGAACACCATAGAGATGCATATCCCGCCATTGAGGGAAAGAGGCGAGGATATCATGCTTTTGGCCAGGCACTTCCTGGCACGTTATGCCGAGAAGCATGGGGGAGAGGTGAGGGATTTCTCCGCACGCGAGCAGGCCAAACTGATGGCACATTCGTGGTATGGCAACGTGCGTGAGCTCCAGCATAGTGTGGAACGGTGGATTATAGACCCTCAGTCGTCCCTCGTGTCCGAGAGCATGAAGCAGGCAAAGCCAGAGAACATCTACAATACGTTGAATCTGGAAGACATAGAACGCCTGGCAATACGCAAGGCCCTGGAACAGGCCAATGGCAATATGAAACAGGCCGCCGAACTGTTGGGCATCACACGCTATGCGTTGTATAGGAAGATAGACAAGCACGGGATATAGAGGAGAGAGAGAGGAAGACCCACCCCCTTACCCCTCCACAAGGGAGGGGAGTAGTTACAACCGTCAATGAAATGCCTACCTGTAGGGACAAGATAAACGGAGAACGTAAAACTGCTAACGTTATCACCCACTTGTAGGGACGCAGCGTGCTGCGTCCGAAAACATGGTTGGAGAAATGTATATGCGGACGCTGCACGCAGCGTCCCTACGAGCAAAGAGGGCGAGAATATAATGGTAAACTGACAATGAGTATCTGGCAGAATTTGTTTTACAATAAAAGCACACGCAGGCTCAGGCAGATGCTGGAGTCGGTGCGGATGCGGGATTTCAGTTTGCAATACTCGCTGGAGCATCTGCACGGCGAGGAACGTCGTATGGCAGAGGAGATAAATGCCGTGATACGTGAGTTCCGTGAGTCGGAACACCAGCATGTGAGCGATTCGCATCTCTACGATGCCATGCTTTCCAAGGTGGATGCCATACTTATTGCCACGGACGAGAACGGACGCGTGCGATGGATGAACAAGGCAGCCATAGACGGACTGTGCGGTTTCCGCTTTGACAACCTTGACCAACTGGCCGTACTTCATCATTCCCTGCCCCTGCAACTGAGAGGGCTGAAACGAGGACCATCGCAACTGGTATCGTATGTCAGCAAGGAGGGCGAGGAAAAGCAATATGCCGCTTCACGCACGCAGGTATTCGTAAGCGGTATACCTTATATATTATATAGCCTGCAGAGTGTGGCAAGCATACTGGAGCAAGGAGAGATAGAGGTCCAGCAGAAACTTATCCGTGTGCTGACGCACGAGATAATGAACTCGCTGGCTCCAATAGTATCGCTCTCCAACACCTTGGCCGAGAACCTTTCAAACGAAGGGGCGGGGGAGAGATACCGCGACGAGGAGGTGCAGATGGTGCTGTCCACCATAAGCAGGCGTGCCAACGGATTGATGGATTTTGTACAGAGGTACCGCATGGTATCCAATATACCACATCCTGATTTAGAGAATGTTAGCGTTGGAAGGTTGATGGAAGACTTTCAGCGCATGTGCGCCTCCGTGCTCAGGGAGGACTGCCATGTGGAGTACGATGTACAATGTGCCGAAACCTTTATTCGCCTGGATTCTTCGCAGATACAACAGGTGTTGATAAACCTTATGAAGAACGCATCGGAAACGGAGACAACGGAAATAAGGATGAAGGTGACTCTGTCCGAAAACGGCCGTCATGTGGTGATGTCCATAGAGGACAATGGAGGTGGCATATCGCAGGAAGTGGTGGACAATATCTTCACCCCGTTCTTCACCACCAAGGAAGGAGGACAGGGCATAGGCTTGGCCGTATGCCGTCAGATAGTGAGCAACCACGGAGGCCTGATAGGTGTGGAAAACAAAACCTATGCCGACGGCAGCAAAGGTGCACGCTTCACCGTGCGCCTGCCGATGTGAGGGTGATGATTGTTATCTCGGGCCATGCGCCCAAACGGAAAGGAATGTTGGAGCCGGTACCCGTGTTGACATGCAGGTACTGGCCGTTTTCTTTGTAGAGGCCTCCCCATTCGGAGAAGAGCAGGGCAGAGGGTGACCAGCCGGATATGCGCAGATGCATGGCATGGGTGTGGCCGGAGAGGGTGAGGGCTATGTCTGTGTGGTTCAGCACGGCACGGCGCCAGTGTGAGGGGTCGTGGGTGAGCAGAATCTTGTAGCACTCTGCCGTTAGGCCGGATGTCGCTTTCTCAAGGTCGGCACGGGCAGGGAAGGGCGGATGCCCGTCGTTTTCCACACCGATGACGGCAATGGAGTCGGTGGCGTTGTGCAGGACGGCATGTCCGTTCATTAGCAGGTTCCAGCCCATCTGCCTCTGCATGGCTATGATTTCCTCCTGCATGGCCAGAGGTTCGGATGCCGACTTCTTGGGACCATAGGTGCAGTAGTCGTGGTTTCCCATGATGGAGATAACGCCGTAGGGTGCTTTGAGACGGGCGAGGGTTTCCGTGAAGGGGCGTAGTTCCTGGGGAGAGGTGTTGACGATGTCGCCTGTGAATACTATGAGGTCGGGCGAGGCTTCGTTTACCATTTTTACTATTCTCTCCACCATCTCCGGTTCAGATGAGTATGTGCCAAGGTGCAGGTCGGAGATATGTGCTATGCGGAAACCGTGGAAGGAGGGTGGGAGTGCGTGGCTCGCGACCTCAGTTTCCCTGACGACAAGCCGTTTCCAACCGAATGTTATGCCATAGAGCCCCACGGCAACGAGCATTATGCGCACCGCCATTCCTGCGCGTGGCATGCGCAAAAGGGCCATGAGGGCATGGAACCAACGTGGCAGGCATGCAAGGAGAAAAAGATATATGCCAAAGCTAAAAATCCACGTGAACATGATGCCGGTAAGCATCATGACTATGAGAACAGACACTATGCACAGGGGAATCCAGTGCATATAGCGCCATGGCGCGGGCCAGTGGCGTGCCACTCTGTACCAAAGGTACACGTCGGATACAAGCGAAAGCAGGCAGATGATGAGCAGGGATGTGAGTATCATGTAGATGTGGTATCGGTGACGGTATTATTTTGTTGTTGTATCAACACTCCTCTGTTGTCGTATCAACACTCCTCTGTTGTCGTATCAACAAAAGGCTGGCAATCGGGTGCGTCGGTCTTGTTGTTGCTTTCTCCTTCCTTCAGCGCAGCAAAGGGAGCGAATTGCGCTGCACGTGCCTCCATGCTCATGCGCCGGCGCCCCGTGGGGTTCCAGTGGGGAAGGTTGATGATGTCTTCGTAGTCGTTCATTTGCGGTGTCCTCCTATCTGGCTGTTGCGTTCGCGCCCTGTGGCGCCTTCGTCGAAGTTCACGCCCTTCAGCAGGGCGTTCTTGCCATAGCGTTTGCGTATGGCAAGGGAAGCCTCCATCAGCCGTCTTTCCTTGCTGTCCGGGGCGTCCTGGGGAGCGGGTGCATTGTCATGTTCGGGCATGTCATTGAAAAGGTCCAGTTGTACGGCACCTCCTTTTGCATGGTGCATGCCTTCGTCCTCCGATACCACATTGGCCGCGGTGATGTTTATGCGGCGGACAAGCAGGATGGGGTTGATGATGCGCTGGTAGAGTTGCATGGCCGCCTCGGTGATGTGGTGTGCGGAGCAGGTGGTTAGGGGCAGGTTCTGGCTTCCGTGTGCATGTGCCGGAACCTGGCGACCGTAGTGGTCGGTGGTGACAGGACCGTGGTAGAGGCAACGGATGTCCTCTCGGACAAGGTTCTCCATGTCATAGCCTATGGTGAGGATAATCTGCGGAGTGAGCAAGTGCTTGGACAGGAGGTCGAGAGCCAGGGCCTCGGCCATCTCGCGTACCACCACACGTGCTTTGTCGGCAGAGTAGGGACGGTTCAGTACCTGTCCGCTGGACACGGAGGACGACTTCGGACGGTATGCCTTGATGTCGCTGATGCGGCACGGCTCCCATCCCCAGGCATGGTCGATGAGCAGTTCGGCATTGACACCGAAGAGTTTGTACAGGAGCGCTTCGCTGGAGAGCGACATGCGTGCCAGTTGTCCCATGGTGGTGACTCCGTATTTGGCCAGTTTCTCTGCCGTCCGCCGTCCCACGCGCCAGAAGTCGGTAAGGGGACGGTGGTGCCATAGTTGGCGGCGGTACTCGCTTTCTGTCAGTTCGGCTATGCGTACCCCGTCCTTGTCGGCAGGGATGCGCTTTGCCACGATGTCCATGGCCACCTTGGCCAGATACATGTTCTCGCCTATGCCGGCCGTGGCGGTGATGCCCGTAGTGCGGAGCACGTCGCGGATGATGCGGATGGCAAGTTCGTGGGCAGACACCTTGTAGAGGAACATGTAGTCGGTGACGTCCATGAACACCTCGTCCACGGAGTAGCGGTGTAGGTCCTCGGGGGCAACGTATTTCAGGTACACGTCCGTCACCCTCTTGCTATACTCCAGATAAAGCCCCATGCGAGGCGGAGTGACGATGTAGTTGAGGTGTCCGGCACGCTGGCGCACTTCCCACAGGCGGGCACGTCCGGAGATGCCATAAGCCTTCAGTGCCGGGGTGACAGCCAGGCAGATAGTCTTGTCCGTGCGGCTCTCGTCCGCCACCACCAGTAGGGCGGTGAGCGGATCAAGGCCACGCTCTATGCACTCCACGGAGGCATAGAAGGACTTCAGGTCTATGGCGATGTATGTGCGCATGGGGGAGTTAGAACGGAAAACGGAAAGGTGAAAACTGAAAACTGTCATACCCCTTCCGTCGCTTTGCTCCTCTGTCCAGCGTCGCACTCTCCAGTGCGACGTGCGGACAACCCGTAGGGGGAGGGGGTATGATGTAAACTGAAAACGGAAAACGACTATACAGATAAAAACTTTCCGATTTAATCCGACTTCGTCGTCTTGAATCTGCTTCCGCTCGGCAATTCAAACAAGTTTGATTGCTCTCGCTTACTCGCAGATTTCACCTTTCCGTTCTATTAGTTTCCTGCCTTGTTCTCGGTGGAAACCTTCTGGCCGGGTTGTGCCTGCAGGAAGCCACGGTTGCGCAGAAGACCGTCAATCTTGGGGTCGCGACCGCGGAAGCGGCGGTACATCTCGTCGCCGGGCAGGATACCGCCGGGGGTGAGCACCTCGGTGAGGAAGCGTTCTGCCACCTGCTGGTTGAAGATGTCGCCAGTCTCCTTGAAGGCCTCGAAGGCATCGGCATCCAGCACCTCTGCCCAGATGTAACTGTAGTAGCCGGCGCTATAGCCTCCACCCATGGTGTGGGAGAAGTTGGTAACACTGTATCGGGGCAGTATCTGCGAGGGCATGCCGCGCTTGCGCATCTTCTCCGCCTGGAACTTCATCACGTCCAGTTTCTTGGGCATCTCGGTGAGGTAGTGCAGATCCAGGTCCACGTAGGAAGCGGCAAGATACTCCACGGTGGCAAAGCCCTGTCCGTACTTGCTGCTGGCATCTATCTTCTCCACCAGTTCCTGGGGGATTACCTCGCCAGTGCGGTAATGGCGGGCATATTGGCGGAGCACCTCGGGTTCGAAGGCCCAGTGCTCGTTTATCTGCGAGGGCAGTTCCACAAAGTCGCGCTCCACACCGCCGGTACCCTCATACTGCACGTCGCGGAAGAATGAATGCAGGGCGTGGCCGAACTCGTGGAACATGGTCAGCACGTTGTCCACAGTCTGCAGGGCAGGTCCTCCCTCCTCTGCAGGCAGGGTCATGTTGCACACGTTGGTGACGATGGGCTGCACGCGCATGGCACCATCGTAGGACTGAGGACGGAAGCGACCGCACCATGCACCGGCACCCTTGCCGTCGCGCGGATAGTAGTCGCTATAGAAGATGGCAATGAGGTTGCCTTTCTTGTCTATCACGTCCCAACTCTGTTGCTGCTTGTGGTACTGGGGATAGTCCTCGGTGCGCTCTCGGAAGGAAAGGCCGTAGAGTTTGTTGGCCGTCCAGAATATGCCCTGAATGACGTTGTTGATTTCCAGATACTGGCTAACCTCGGCCTCGCTGATGTTGAACTTCTCCTGCTTGGCCTTGTCCAGATAGTACATGTAATCCCAAGGCTTGGGCTCGCCCTTGATGCCGTTCTTGCGCATCATCATGCTGATGTCGTCCAGTTCGCGCTCGGCGGCCTCCACGGCAGGTTTCCAAATCTGGTCGAGCAGGTGGTAGACGTTCTCCGGCTTCTTGGCCATACGAGTCTCCAGTTGCATGTCGGCAAAGGTCTTGTAGCCCATCAGGTTGGCCATTTCCAGTCGCAGGGCCACGATCTGTGCAGATATGGCCTTGTTGTCGTACTGGTCGGCATGGTTGCAACGGTTGTTGTACATCTCGTATACACGGCGGCGCAGGTCGCGGTTCTTGGCATACTGGAGCACGGGATTGCAACTTGGGCGCTGCATGTTGAAGCGGTACTTGCCCTTGGCACCTGTGCGCTCGGCCAGAGCGGCGGCCTTCTGTATGTCCGCTTCGGGAAGTCCCTCCAGTTCCTTTGCGTCGGAAACGGTAACGTAACTGTTGTTCGTGTCGTGCATCAGGTTCTGGTTGAACTGAAGTTGCAACTTGGCCAACTGCTGGTTAATCTCAGAACGGCGCTGCTTCTTGGCATCGTCCAGCATGGCACCGCCACGCACGAAACCCTTGTAGGTCTTCTCCAGCAGGCGCTTCTCCTCGGTGTTAAGGTTCAGTTTGTCCTGCCCGTCATATACGGCCTTCACACGGAGGAAAAGACCCTCGTTCATGTTCATGTAGTCGCTATGTGCCGAGAGCAGGGGAGAGAGTTCGCTCTCCAGGTTCTGCAATTCCGGTGTGGAGCATGAACGGCTGAGGCCGTAGAAAACTCCGGCGGTGCGGCTCAGCAACTGCCCCGAGCGGTCGAGGGCGGCAATGGTGTTCTGAAAAGTAGGAGCCTCGGCATTGTTCACGATGGCGTCAATCTCCTTCTTCTGCTCCTCCATGCCACGCAGGAAGGCCTCGCGATAGTTGTCGGTGGTAATCTTCTCGAAAGGTGGAATCTCATAGGGGGTGTTGTAGCGGCGCTCCAGCAATGGATTCGTGCTTTGTGCCATGGCACTGAGTCCCATGCCCAGAGCCATAGTTGCGGCGATAATGGTTTTCTTCATTGTCGTTATGTTATATGATAGTGTATAAATAATGTGTATAGATAATGGTATAATGGACTTGTTGTAGATGTCGTGCATAGTGCGTAGGTCTACTCCTCCCGACTGTACACTCCCTTGTATCCGATGCGGTCGGCATAAGACGGCGAGAGGTATATGTATGCCCCTCCTTCCGGGTATACTTCAATTTTGAATTCGTATGTGGCGGTGGAGTTGTTACATGTGAACCGGATTATCGTTTTGCCTTTCTTGCCGGGTTTCACGCTCTTGTCCGTTACGGGGATTTTGAAGTTGAGTCCGTCCGTATTGCCGTAGGTGGGACGATAGGCCTGCCCCATATAGGGGAGGTGTGAAATGACGGTGTCTCCCTTCAGGCAAAGGGAGAAGTCGGTAACGGCACGTGAGGAGTAGCGCTGTGGCATCATGTAGTTTACATCTATGCAGATGTTCTCCAGGTCGGCCTTCAGCGTGTCCTGCTGGGCCGTGGCCATGGAAGGAATGCTGATGGCGAGTAATAGTGCAGATATTGTGCGTTTCATTACGTTTTTGCTTTATGTGCGTTTGTGTGGTTTATGTAGTCCTTTATCTAAGTATTGTATATATGGCGTAGATAAGTATTGAGGAACCGAATATGAATATTGCTCCGAGTACCATGTAGCCAAATTCTACTCCGTTGCTGTATGTGTTCCTGTTCTTTATGATTTTTTCAACGAATTCGGTTGAGGTACCGGCTCTCAATCCGCTATGGTCAATGATCAGAGTCTCATTCTGCTGTTTTCCCAGGACGGACAACCCTCCTATGTATTGTCCTACTGTCTTGCTGGAGTATGCTATCACGTCTCCGGTTTTTGCCGGGAGTGTGGCATCATCTGTGTTAATGCCGTCTGCTACGTACTTGCCGTTGATGGAGAATTTGCCCTTGATGTCTATCCCCTTGGTGACATGCAGACGCAATGTGGTTTCCTGTGCGTTTCCTGGAGGGTTGGCTTCCGTGTAGCGGAGCATGGCAAGGTGGAGTGAGGAGAATACTTGTCCTAAGTTGAACTTGTTGGTCTCCAGTTCCATAACGGTATAGTCCTTCAGCATGACGTATATGTATTCATCCAGTTCATAAGCTCCTTTTGGGGTTGCAATAGGTCCTTCCTGGTATGTTTCTATGTAGGTAATGTCTCGTAGTGGTATGACGATATGCTGTTTCTGCTGTATGATGTAATAGTAGTCATATATCAGGGAGTCATCTGTCAGCGTTATCCTGGTTTTCACCATGATGTAGGCAAACCTGGCAATCAGGCAAAAGCCGCTCCATGCCAGTAATCCTAAGAAAAAGACGAAGAATGGTGAACTATTCATACCCCAATCCGCTAAAGTAAACTCTACATCTATGAGCTGGAGTGCAATCGAGATGAAGACTGCAACGACCAGATACGGGTAGTGCATCACTTTTATTTCCGTACGGATAACGGTAGTACGCTTGTCTGTCGTTGTGGTCATACGTTGTCCTGTGTCGTTCCTTTTTTGATGGTGAGGTGAAAATCGTTGTTGAGGTCATCCAGATAGTATTCCGTAATCGATGTATCTTGCAGACGGTGGATGTGTGTGTTTGAGCCATGCTTCAAGGCGAATAGATCTCCAGTCTTGACATCCAAGGTAATGCCCTCTTCTTTGCAACGTATGCACTTATCGTTGACAAAGATTTCCAGATTAAGGTATCCTGTTACGAATGCCTTGTAGTTATGGACATTTATCCGGTATTTCCTGGCTCCGGCAACTGGATTGGCTGTGTATTGGGCCAGCAGATGCTGGTACATCATCCTCACAACTTCGTCCTTATTGAAATAACATGTATTCAAATCCAACTTTGTGCCATCACTCTTTTTTATAGACAATATTTCCCTATTGCTTTTGCCAATGCGTTCGGTATATGTTCTGGCCGAGGCAATGTCTGTGAATTGCAGGTCCACTATGCATCTGCGTGGGAAGAAACTAAAGTTGTACCCTTCGTAGTGCAATGAGGTGTCGTTGTATTGTAATTTCCCCTTAATGCCTACTAAAATGGAGCGTATGATGAAGTATGCAGGTATGATGCCAAGCACTCCGAATACAATGACACTTGTCCAACTCGCACCGCCTGAGTATGGGTCTTTTGCTAAACTGATAATGTCTGGCCAAATTAAGTATATGGTATAGAGTATAACGGCGAGCCACATCAGTATTTCAAAATAACTGGATATGCCGCTTCCTATTGCAGTCCACTTTTCTTTGCCGCAGTCCTGTTCCGTTTTGCTGTAGTTGTTCATTTGGCGTGCTTATTGTTTCATACACTTTCTACTTCACCGCCTCCGGAGTCCAGTTCTTCAGGAAGCGCAGCACTTTGGCCTGGTCATACGAATTGCCTGACTCCAGGAAACTGCTGTCCTGGATGTGCAGCACTTTGCCCTTGGGGCTGAGCACCACCAGCACGGGATAGCCGAAACGGCCGGCATTGTCCAGACGCTTCTGCAAGGGGGCTGCTGCCTCGTACTGGGGAGTGCCACGGCGTGGTATGTTCACGTGGATGTACTCGTAGTTCTTGTCGATGGTTGCCTTTATGTCTGCATTCTTGGTGATGAAGTCGGCAAACCTCAGGCACCAGATGCACCAGTTGCCGCCCAGTTGCACGATGACGTGTTTCTTTCCTTTGGCGGCCTTGGCCACGGCCTGGTCAATCTGTGCGATGGGGTCGGCTTTCTCGTCGTAAACCTTGGGAAGTTGTGTCTGTGCCTTCATGCCGAGGCATGCAATGGCGAGGAAGAGGATAAGAATGGTCTTTTTCATGTCTGTCTGTATTTTATTTGTTGTTTGTCAAAATGAGTTAGCAGAAACTTAGGTTCCTGTCACAGGTGTGGTGTAGCCGCACCATGTGCATTCCATGCTCGTGTCTTACTGACAGTAAATCTCCGCTTTTTACATCAAGGCCAATGGCTTCTTTGTCCGTGTGGAGAGATTCTCCGTTCAGGGATATTTGGGGATTGCTGAGTTTGGTTGTGTCTATGTTTATGCGAAACGCTTCGGCATTGTCCACAGGTGTGGCGGAACTTCTGGCCAGAAGCAGTTTCTGAAGCAGTCCTATGATGTCGTCCATCAGGAAGTAGTTGATGCAGAGTTTCATCTTCTCGCCGTTTCTGGTCTTGATGGAGAGCATTTCTGTTTTATCGTTGAAATAGGTTTTCGCTTCGGCAATGTCGTCTATGGATATGTCGGCATTGACGCGTTTGGGGAAGATGCCTTTGTCGTAGCCTCGGTAGAGGATGGAGGTGTCGTTGTACATCAGTTTGGTTGTCCACCTTGTGTAGAGTTTCTTGAAGAAAACCAAGAGTGCAATTATCCCAAGGGTATAGCGCTCCAAGGTGAAAGTCTGGCTCTGTGTGTCCGTAAACCTGTCAATGGCCATCATGGACAGCAGCAATATGCCCCATGGTGCCAGTTTGGATGCGAGGCATATCCCCATCGTTTTATAGTTCCCGTTGCATTCTCCTGTCATAGTTTCCTTATTGCCTCCAGATAGTTCTTCATGTTGCCAGCCTTCATTATCTTTTTCCATGTCTTGCGCTCCAGTTGGCTCTCCTGATATTCCCAGAAGGCATGTATGTGCAGGAGTATCTGCGAATCCACCTTGTACTTGCGAGTGCAATAGCCGAGCATGTCCTCGTGCATCTGCATCAGTATGGACATGCGTTCCTCATGTGGCATTTCCTCTCCTATTAGACACTCTTGGGCCAGGGTGGGGCGTGCCAGAAGACCTCGACCCATCATTATGCCGTGAAGGCCGGGGTATCTTTCCAACAAGTAAGAGACTTGCTCCATACTTGTCACGTCTCCATTATATATAATAGGTATATGTATGCTGCTATAGACTTCGCTGAAGGCATCCATGTCCACCTCGCCCTTGTACATCTGCTTGCCTATGCGCGGATGGACGGTAAGGTGTTTCAGGCAGGAGGAGTTCAGCATGCCGGAGAGTTCCCTCCATTCCTCTTTTTCTTCAAGCCCCAAGCGCATTTTGGCAGAGAAACGTACTTCTGGTCTTCGTTCCATCTCCTTCAGCAGGGCGGACACGCGTGTGGGGTAGGGCAGTATGCCGCTTCCCCGCATCAGTTTTGTCTGCATGGGGGCAGGGCATCCCATGTTCAGATCCATTTCTCCATAGCCATGTTCCTGTATTGTGTCGGCCAGGCGGTTGAACTCATCCGTGTCCGCACAGATGATTTGCGGAACGAGGTGCAGCTCTTCGTTGTTCTCAGGAAGGATGTCCCTGATGTCCTTTTCTCGTATGCCACCCTTCTCCCATCTTATGAACGGAGAATAGTAGGTATCCACTCCACCGCAATGCCGTGCGTGAATTCTCCTGTATTCAAAATCCGTGTATCCCTGCAAAGGGGCAAAGTGTATCTCCATGCTTGTATTTTATCTATGCAAAGATAGGATTAAGTGTGCATAATGCAAAATAAATGCATGAAACTTTGTCCGATTCCTCTTTTCTTTGTAAATTAGCAGTGTCAAAGACGCATAAATCGTTACTATGAGAAGGCTTTTAGTCCTCTTTTTAATCATGAAGAGTGCCATGTTTGCCTATGCACAGGACAGTGGCAGTATGTGGTCTACATTGCAGGATAATGCCGACATGGCCAGACGCCTTGGATACCAACCATACCGTGTGGACTCTGCGCAGACAAAGGCCTTGGGCATTGAGTTGGAGGCGTTGGCTTTCTTCAAGGATAACGAGTTTGACGGCAATGTGCAGAGAGGATATTCCCTGCCCGGCGTGCGACTTCAGCCACGTCTCACATACACTCCCATTGACGAGATAAAACTGGAACTTGGCCTTCATGCCACCATATATTCCGGTGCCAACAAATATCCGTGCTATGTGTTTCACGACATAGCCACATGGAAGGGCGACCAGTACCAGTCGGGGGCGCACCTGCTCCCATTTTTCCGTGCCACGGCACGCTTCAGGAACATAACCCTTGCCGTAGGACATATCTACGGGGGAACTACGCATGGATTCATTGAACCTATGTATAATCCCGAACTCATCCTTACGGACGACCCCGAGATGGGTTTCCAGATGATAGTGGATACCAAACGCTGGCACTCCGACCTGTGGATGAACTGGCAGAGTTACATATTTCAGGAATCCACCCATCAGGAGGCTTTTACCGTGGGATGGACACAGAGTGTAAACGTATGGAAGCGCAAAAGGGAGAACAAGGAACATAGCCTGCATATACCTATCCAACTGGTCGTCCAGCACAGGGGAGGGGAGCAGGACAATACCCATTTGGGCGTGCAGACGATAGCCAACGGAGCATTGGGCCTGGCATACGAATACCGTGCACCATTGAATTGTGTCGTAACCGGCATCCAGGCAGAGGCCACGGCTCTGTACTGCCTCCAGCAGAGCGGCAGCCTGTGGCCCTTCAAGAACGGACCTGCCCTTTGGGTGAAGGCCAGCGTGGACTTCATCCGCGACCTCCGCGTCACGGCAGGCTTCTTCTCGGCCAAGGACTTTTGTTCCCTTTACGGCAGCCAGTATTTCGGCACCCTCAGCACCAAACATGCAGGAGGGCGTTTCAATAGCATGAACACCGGCTTGCTTGGTGTGGAGTATTCGCGCACTTTTGCCAAGGCATATACCGTAGGTGCACACCTCAAGGCCTATATCTGCAAGACCGGCACGCTTACGCTCCCTGCCGACGACTCGCATCCTCAACCCTACACCATACCCGGAGAGTTCCGCACTCCCTTCAGTTTCGGAGTCTATTTCCGTTGCTCTCCATCCTTTGTACTGAAACGTTTCGGCGTTGCCAAAGACAAATAGATGTTACACTTGATAAAAATCATTCACCATGCTGAACATTGAAAAATTCATGACCTCTCTGGAGGCCAAGCATCCAGGAGAACGAGAGTATCTCCAAGCAGTACGCGAAGTGCTTGTCAGTATTGAAGATGTCTACAACCAGCACCCCGAATGGGAGCGCACCTCTCTGCTCGAACGCCTTGTCGAGCCCGAGCGCATCATCACATTCCGTGTTCCCTGGGTGGACGACAAGGGCAAAGTGCAGGTCAATCTGGGCTATCGTGTCCAGTATAACAGCGCTATTGGCCCCTATAAGGGAGGACTTCGTTTCCATGCCAGCGTGAACCTCAGCATTCTCAAGTTCCTGGGCTTTGAGCAGACCTTCAAGAATGCCCTCACAACATTGCCCATGGGTGGAGGCAAGGGTGGTAGTGACTTCTCTCCCCGAGGCAAGAGTGATGGCGAGATAATGCGCTTCTGCCAGTCCTTCATGAGCGAACTCTTCCGCCACATAGGTCCTGAGATAGACATTCCTGCAGGTGATATCGGTGTGGGAGCCAGAGAGATAGGTTATCTCTTCGGCCAGTACAAGCGTCTGACACGCGACTTCAGCGGTGTCCTCACAGGCAAGGGACTTGACTACGGAGGCTCTCTCGTACGTCCCGAGGCAACAGGTTTCGGCGGCCTCTACTTCGTGCGCGAAATGCTCCAGCGTGCCGGCCACTCCATTGAGGGCAAGACCGTGGCCATCAGCGGATTTGGCAATGTGGCATGGGGCGCAGCCACCAAGGCAACGCAGATGGGTGCCAAGGTGGTTACCATCAGCGGCCCCGACGGCTATGTCTACGACCCCGAAGGTATCAGTGGTGAGAAGATAGACTTCATGCTCGACCTCCGTGCCAGCGGCAACGACATTGTCCAGCCCTATGCCGAGAAATACCCCTCTGCCACATTCTTCCCCGGCCGTCGTCCATGGGAACAGAAGGTGGATATAGCACTGCCTTGCGCCACACAGAACGAACTCAATGGCGAGGATGCCAAGAACCTCACCGACAACGGCGTGCTCTGCGTGGGCGAAATCTCCAACATGGGATGCACCCCCGAGGCTATCGACCATTTCCTGGAACTCCAGACCCTTTATGCACCCGGCAAGGCAGTAAATGCCGGTGGTGTGGCTACCAGTTGCCTGGAGATGAGCCAGAATGCAGCCCACATCGTATGGAGTGCAGAAGACGTGGACAAGCGCCTGCATGAAATCATGCACAGCATCCACACCCAGTGCGTCCGCTATGGTGAGCGTGAGAACGGCACCGTCAACTATGTCCGTGGCGCCAACGTAGCAGGCTTCATGAAGGTGGCCCGTGCCATGATGGCCCAGGGAGTGGTATGACCCTCTCTGTGCAATGTTTCCGACAGACATTTCACTTCATATGCATCCCTTCCCCCTATGCCCGGCATTGGAGGAGGGGATTATGCTTTTTTGCCCTTTCTCCTCTGCCCGACATCCCCAAATTACAGATTTTTGACCTTCGGCATGCTGATTTTTGCTCCAAAGTTTGGAGGTTTTAAGGAAAAGTCATACCTTTGCAACGCAAAAAGCACAATGGCGATTTCGTCTAGGGGTTAGGACACATGCCTCTCACGCATGGAACACGGGTTCGATTCCCGTAGTCGCTACACAGATAAGGAGACATAAACATTCAAGGTTTGTGTCTCCTTGTTTCATTTATGGCACGTTTTGCCTTTTTTCTTGCGGCATGATGCTGATTTCTTCCCAAATTTTCGTGTTTTCTGCCAAGAAAACTTAACTTTGCAAAGGAATAGGCCCGATAAGGGCTCGTCCTGTCAGCTATAATTGTACACACCTTATTTAATAACTATACCATGTTGAGAAAACTGAGAGTCGGCCTGGCAACGCTATTCTTTCTGCTTGTAACGGCCCTGTTCCTTGACTTCACCGGTACTGTCCACGTTTGGTTCGGGTGGATGGCAAAGGTGCAGTTCCTGCCCGCTGTGTTGGCCTTGAACTTTGTTGTGGTGGCACTGCTGGTGCTGCTTACCCTTTTGTTTGGTCGCGTATATTGTTCTGTGATATGCCCCCTTGGTGTTATGCAGGACATTTTCGCCTGGTTGGGCAAGAAGGCCAGAAAGAACCGCTACACATACTCGCCGGCCAAGTCATGGCTCAGGTATGCTGTGCTTGTATTGTTCATCCTCTCACTGGCATTGGGCGGCGGAGTCCTTGCCAGACTTGTTGCGCCATACAGTGCATACGGACGTATTGCCGGCAGCCTTCTTGCCCCGGTGTGGCAATGGGGCAACAATGCCCTGGCCTATTTGGCGGAGCGTGCCGACAGTTATGCATTTTACGAAACCGAGGTATGGCTGAAGAGCGGTCTTACCCTTGGTGTGGCCGTTGTCACCCTGCTTGTGCTTGCCGTGCTTGCATGGCGTGGCGGTCGCACGTATTGCAATACCATCTGTCCCGTGGGTACGGTGTTGGGTTTCCTGTCACGTTTCTCCTGGCTTCGTCCCGTCATAGACACGAGCAAGTGCATCGATTGCGGACTTTGTGCCAAGAACTGCAAGGCATCGTGCATAGACCTTGCGGGACACAGTATAGACTACAGTCGTTGTGTGGCATGTATGGATTGCATAGAGAAGTGCAGAAAGGGAGCCATAAGTTATGCCCACAAATCCTCAGGATGCACGTCCTGTAAGGGCGAATCGCCTGCTCAGGAGAATGTTTCAGGTTCCCGTCGTGCATTTCTTGCCGGTGGTGCCGCTTTCGTAGCATCCACTGCTCTCAAGGCACAGAAGATGAAGGTTGACGGCGGTTTGGCAACCATCGAGGACAAGGTAGCCCCCAAACGCGAGAAGCACATTGTGCCCTCCGGAGCCTTGGGCGCACGCAATTTCGCCCAGCACTGTACGGCATGCCAGTTGTGTGTGTCCGCCTGTCCTAATGGAGTGCTGAGGCCTTCTTCCGACCTTTCCCGTCTGATGCAGCCGGAAATGTCATACGAACGTGGTTATTGCCGTCCCGAATGTACCAAGTGTGCCGACGTTTGTCCTGCCGGTGCCATACGTCCTATAACCCGTGAGGAGAAGTCCTCCGTGCAGATAGGCCATGCCGTGTGGATCAGGAAGAACTGTATCCCAGTACGCGACGGACAGGCGTGCGGAAATTGCGAGCGCCATTGTCCAACCGGAGCCATACAGATGGTTCCTCTGGAGGAGGGAGGCAAGAAGAAACTGAAGATACCTGTTGTCAACACCGAACGCTGTATAGGCTGCGGTGCATGCGAGAACCTTTGTCCGGCACGTCCTTTCAGTGCCATCTATGTGGAGGGACACGATAGTCACAGGATAATATAATAAGGATAGAACACTATGGATAGACGCGAATTTCTCAAGATATTGGGTGTCACTTCTGCTACGGCAGCCCTGGCAGGATGCAATGCAGGACAGGAACAGACCGGAGCGGTAGGCGAACTGGGCCCCGTTCCCACAGACAAGATGACTTATCGGAGTTTCCCGGCCCTGGGCGAGGATAAGGTATCCTTGCTTGGTTACGGATGTATGCGATGGCCCACCATCCCTAATCCCGAAGGCAAGGGCGACATTATAGACCAGGAGGCCGTGAACGGACTTGTGGACTATGCCATAGAGCATGGCGTGAACTTCTTCGACACGTCGCCCGTCTATGTGCAGGGCATGTCGGAGCGTGCCACGGGCATTGCCCTGAAGCGACATCCGCGCGAGTCATACTATGTATCCACCAAACTGTCCAACTTCTCCGACTCTTCGCGCGAGAACTCACTGGCCATGTATCACCGCTCCTTCCGTGAGTTGCAGGTAGACTACATCGACTACTATCTGCTTCACTCCCTGGGTGGCGGAGGTATGGACAATTTCCGCAAGCGCTACGTGGACAACGGTATGCTGGACTTCCTCCAGGAGGAGCGCAAGGCAGGCCGTATCCGTCATCTTGGATGGTCTTTCCACGGTTCCAAGGAGGTGTTCGACGAACTCCTTTCCCTGCACGATACCTATCATTGGGACTTCGTGCTCTTGCAGATGAACTATGTGGACTGGCATATTGCCAAGGGTAGCGGCATCGGTGCCGAATACCTCTACACAGAGTGCGCCAAGCGGGGTATACCCGTAATGGTGATGGAACCGCTCCTTGGTGGCCGTCTGTCCAAACTCCCTGACCACATCGTGGGCCGTCTGAAACAGCGCTGTCCCGAGCGTAGCGTTGCCTCGTGGGCATTCCGTTTCCTTGGTACACAACCCAATGTGTTTACCGTGCTCAGCGGTATGACCTACATGGAGCACCTTCAGGACAACATACGCTCGTTCTCGCCCCTTGTGCCCCTGACGGAGGAAGAGACGCAGTTCCTCTTCGACACTGCCAAACTCATAGAGCAGTATCCCACCATCCCTTGCAATGATTGCAAGTATTGCATGCCATGCCCCTATGGTATAGACATTCCGGCCATTCTCCTGCACTACAACAAGTGCGTGAACGAGGGTAATGTGCCTGAAAGCCGTCAGGACGAGAACTATCGCAAGGCGCGTCGTGCCTTCCTGGTTGGCTACGACCGTAGTGTGCCCAAGTTGCGCCAGGCCGACCATTGCATCGGATGCAAGCAGTGCAACCATCACTGTCCGCAGAGGATAAACATCCCTAAGGAACTGCACAAGATAGATGCCTTCATAGAGAAACTGAAGCAGGATACGCTGTAATGGGAGGGAGTACAGATTACAGAGTACAGATTACAGATTACAGAGAACAGATTACAGAGGATAAATATAATTATAGAAAGAAAATGTTCGGAATAGGATTACAAGAGATTATCGTCATTGCCCTTGTGGTACTGCTTCTTTTCGGAGGAAAGAAGATACCTGAACTCATGAAGGGCCTTGGCAAGGGCGTGCGCAGTTTCAAGGACGGCATGAACGGCAAGGAGGACAAAGGGGAAGGCGGTGAGCAGTGACCGGTTAACGTTCAGAAAAGCAAGTCCCAGTGTCAGAACCTCAAACCTTTTGGGAACACCTCGACGAGTTGCGCAGTAGTCTTGTCCGCATGATTATTGCCGCGTTGGTGTGTACCATTGTGGCCTTCTGTTTCAAGGATGCGCTGTTCGGTGTAATCCTTGCGCCTCAGAATCCGGACTTCATTACCTATCGCCTTTTGCAGCGGATAGCGGAGTGCTTTTCCGGAACGGGGGAGGGCGGTGACATGCTTCCTTTGGGCGTGCGCCTTATCAATACGGGTTTGGCGCAACAGTTCCTTTTGCATGTCAAGACATCTGCCTATGTGGGTTTGATGCTGGCCTCGCCATACATTATATATCTGTTGTTCCGTTTCGTTTCACCGGCTTTGTATGACAAGGAAAGGCGTTATGCCGTGCACCTTGTGTCCAGTGGTTATGTCATGTTCGTGTTGGGCATACTGCTGAGTTATTTCCTCATCTTCCCCCTCACGTTCCGTTTCCTTGGCACGTATCAGATAAGCCATGTGGTGGAGAACACTGTAACCATAGAGTCCTATATAGATACCCTGCTGATGATAAGCCTCTCTATGGGCATAGTGTTTGAAATTCCAGTCTTGTGCTGGATAATGGGGCGTATGGGTATCATCAATGCAGGCATGATGTGCCACTATCGCCGCCATGTCATTGTAGCCCTTCTCATAATCGGTGCAATCATCACTCCCACCGCCGATGTGTTTACTCTCCTGCTCGTCTCCATGCCTATGTGGCTGTTGTATGAATTAAGTATTTTCATCGTCGCGCGTGTGCGTGGCAATTAGTTGTTGGAACACATGAGGGAATATGCGCGTTTGATACTCGTTCTCTTGATACCGCTTCTGCTGGTGTCGGCATATTCCGTTAGCGGCCGTTTGCTGAATTTTAATGGCTATACTGTGGCCAAGGCGCGTTTGTGGCAGAGTACCCTGTCTGAATGGAGAAACTGTTTCCAGGATTCCACGAAGGCCGATGAGGTGCATGCCGTGCCAGAAATGCGCTTGCAAGAGGATACTGCCTCCGTATTTCTGCCGGTTGATACGCTTGTGGATGGCGATATGCCTGATACCTGCGGCAAGAGAATACTGTTTTTCGGCGACTCTATGGTAGAGGGATTGTCCATGCGCTTTTCCGACTATGCCCATGAAAACGGTCATGACCTGTATACCGTTTGCTGGTATGGTTCTTCCACGACCGGCTGGGCCTCTAATCTGGATACTTTGCGCAGTTTCCTGAGATGGTCGGAAGCGGATTATGTTGTTGTCTCGTTGGGAGGAAACGAACTTCGTGCCAAGGACCTCGGTTACAGGGCAGAGAATATCAGAAAGATTCAGGATGCGTTGGATAATAGGCCTACAGTGTGGATAGCGCCTCCCAGTTGGGTGAAGAATCCCACCATCACGGAGGTAATATGTTCTGTTGTAGGAAGCAGGAGATACTTTGACAGCACAAGGCTGAAGTTCAACAGAGGTTCGGACAACATGCATCCTACGTTCGGTTCGTCCTCGCGATGGATGGACAGTATAGCCGTGTGGCTCTCCTCTGCACAGACGGCACATCCCATCCGGATGAATGTGCCCTCAAGGACATATCCGCGCAAGTGGAATAAACGATTCATCTTCCCCGACTAACCGCAATAGCACGAGACCATGTTGTTCAACACGATATCATTCTACGCCGTATTTGTTGTCTTCCTGACAATATATGCCGTACTGCAGAGGACCAGCAGGACGCTGATGATGCTATATGTGATGCTCTTCTCCCTGCTGTTTTTCAGCAGGATGAATCCTGAGGTGGCCATGCTTTTGCCTTTGACGGCCTTGCTGAGTTGGGCCATGACCAGGAGGATGAACGAATGTAAGGGGGCGTTGCGCAAGAGGTGGTTGTGGTTTATCATTGTGGTAGACCTTATGCCCCTGTTGTATTTTAAGTACACAAACTTCGGCATTGACGTGCTGAACACCCTGTTGCGCATGAATCTGCCCGTGTTGGACATCATATTGCCGGTAGGCATATCGTTCTATACGTTTCAGGCCATAGCCCACACGGTGGACGTGTACAGACGGCACCTCCGTTTGAAGATGGACTTTCTCGAGTACATGTTCTATCTGAGTTTCTTCCCGTTGCTTCTGGCCGGTCCCATCACACGTCCGGGTATCATGCTTCAGCAGATGCGCGAGAACAAGGAAGTAAATCCGCGGCTTCTCTACACGGGTCTCTGGCTGGTGATGATGGGAGTGCTGAAGAAATGTGTGGTGGCCGACTATATGGCACAGTTCAACAACTGGGCTTTTGACGAGCCCATGCTCTACAATGGCTTTGAACTGCTGATGGCAACGGTGGGGTTCAGCATGCAGATATACTGCGACTTTTCCGGCTATAGCGACATGAGCATCGGCATCGCAGCCATGATGGGATTCCGTTTGCGGGAGAACTTCAATTTTCCATACCAGTCGCTGAATGTATCCGAATTCTGGCGCCGTTGGCACATTTCCCTTTCCACGTGGTTCCGCGACTATGTGTACATACCGCTTGGGGGCAACAGGACAGACAGATTGCGACTCTATTTCAACAACTTCCTGACCATGGTGGTTGCAGGTCTTTGGCATGGCAGCACCATGATGTTTGCATTGTGGGGCGCGTTGCACGGAGTGGCGTTGGTGGTGCACAAGATGTTCCGCAAACTGTTTCTTGACAGACTGCCCTCGGACCGTCTGTGGGTAAAGGTACCTTCCTGGTTGCTCTGTCAGGTCTTTCTGCTTGTGACCTGGGTGTTTTTCCGCTCTGCGGATATGTCTACGGCTCTTTTGTTCTTGCAAAGGATGTTTACGGAATTCAGTGTAGATTGTGTTCCTGCTTTCATATCGCAACGTCCCTTGTGGGTGGCCATATTGTCAGTGGCAATATTGGTTCACACCATCCGCGAGCGCTGGTTCTATCGTCTGCAGGACGCTTTCATTGCTTTGCCGTGGTGGATAAAGACAATGCTTCTGTTGGCTGTAGTCCAGTTGGCGGTTGAATTCAGCAATAGTGAAGTTCAGCCATTCCTTTACTATAAGTTCTAAGCCTGCTTTCCGGCATCTGCGTCATGTATTGATTTTTGATGTGTTGCAGGTGCACTCTTTGGCGTTCCCGTGCTCTTTGTCCGGTGTCGTCGGGACGACAGGCCCTTGTCCTCCTCGTTGACAAGGGCGTGTTGTCGTGAGAACACGCCCTTGTTGTCCTGGACAACGAGGCTGGGTTCTGCCGAGGACAGAACGGTGTTTTCTTCTCGGATGGTATATTGCTGTAAATGAACGTTATATGTATTATTGGACGAGAACAGGCATATTCTGCCGGAGAGATAAGCCGACAGGATATGCCTGTATTTGTCTGCAATGTGTGATGTAAAGAAAATTCGGTATCCGTAGGAGGACGTTGCAAATCAGGTGTCTTGCCCTGTGCCTACAAGGGACAGGGTTATCCCCTTCTGCGGAATTCGGCACATGTTATGGCCGTTGCTACCGCCACGTTGAGCGATTCGGTTGTCGGGCGGTCTTGCGGATAGTTGGGGATAAGTATGCGGTCGGACACTATGGATGCAATGTTGTGGCTGATGCCCTTTCCCTCGTTGCCCATTACGATTATTCCGTCTGGCGTAAGCGGATGTCCGTAGATGTTTTCCCCGTCAAGGAATGTTCCGTAGATTGGCACCGACTGCCTGGATGTTTCCGTGAGGAATGAGGCCAGATCGGTGTAGTGCACTTTCACTCTGGCCAAAGCGCCCATTGTGGCCTGTGTGGCCTTGGGGTTGAAAATGTCTGCCGTGTCGGTGGAACATATAATGTCCTCTATGCCAAACCAGTCGGCCAGTCGGCAAATGGTACCGAGATTGCCCGGGTCCTGTACCCCGTCCAGGGCAATGAGCAAATGCGTCTTGCCTGTTTCGGGTGTCGGCATCTGCCATTGGGGTAGGGGAAAGAGGGCCAAAACCTGTTGCGGGTGTTGCAACAGGGAGGCACTGCGCAGTTCTGCTTCCGTAACGGTGTCAATATGGCAACTGCCACTGTCCTTCATGGAAGAAAGGTCGGCGGGTACTGGCCATTGTGGCGTATGGCACACATAGGCAGGCCTGTGGCCGGCAGAAATCAGTTCGCCCACCAGTTTGTGGCCTTCCGCAACGAACAGGCCCTCTTGGCGGCGGTATTTCTTGTGCTCAAGCGAGTGGATGAGTTTTATGCGTGCCTTGCTCAGCATTTCAGCCTATTGAAATTAGTTTGATTTCAAATATCAGAGTAGAATTTCCGGGTATGGGGCCGGAAGTTTTGGGTCCATAGCCCATGTTTGAAGGGATATATACAAGCCAGTGGTCGCCGATGTGCATGTTGACCAGTGCAATTTGGAAACCGCTGATCAACTCGTTTACCCTAAAGGCTTCGGGGCAGTTTCTGGTAAAGGAATTGTCAAAAACCTTGCCATTGATGAGGGAGCCTTTGTAGTGGCAGGTGACGATGCTTCTTGGTCCTACCGTGCCGCCACCTGTCCCTTCCTCTATGACCTTGTAGTAAATGCCTCCACGCAAACAGTTTACCCCTTCGTCCAGAGCGATAGCCTCCAGGAACTTCTCGTTCTGCAGACGGTAATCTTCCTTGCTCTTTTTGGCCATGGAAATTACTTGTTGTTGACAATCAATGCCGCGATCACGCCGGGAACCCAACCGCACAGGGTTAGCAATAGGGTGATGAGGATGGAACCGCAACCTTTGTCAATTACGGCCAGTGGGGGGAAGACGATGCAAAGTATAACTCTAATCAGACTCATGTTTTTATGTTGTTTCGTGTTTGTGGGCGCAAAGGTAATGCTTTTTTTTCGTACACCCAAGGACACCGCTGTTTTTAAGGGGAAACTTTTCCCACATCAGGCATGTGTTTTCTCCCTTGCTCACGGTCTTGACCGGGAATATCCTTGTCTGCACCGAAAGTATGCTGTTCCTATGGAGTGTCTCCTCTACATGTCCAGCCGCTTTTAGACAGGGGCCTGACAACAAGGTCAGTCCTCAGATGCACTGTCGCCCATATAATATTATATAAGGTATATGGGTACAATATGTTCTCCAAAGCGCATGTAAAATCGGAATATATGAATGAATTTATAAAAAAGTGCCGTGAATTCTTTGTGGTTTGCGTAAAAAGCAGTACCTTTGCACTCGCAAAAAGGAAACAACGTTCTTCCTTGAATGCAGAATGCGTCCTTAGCTCAGTTGGTAGAGCAATTGACTCTTAATCAATGGGTCCAGGGTTCGAGCCCCTGAGGGCGTACAGAGGATGACTTCCAACAGTGTTGGAAGTCATCTTTTTTGTCTCCCCATCCTCTTTGTTTTTGTTCTGCTTTCTCTTGTGAATATTGCCTGAAGTTGTTTGCTAATAAAAAAGTCTCATAAGCGGTTTGCTCATGCCTCCCTTGCTTAGAAAGAAGGATTCGCGCCCGGCCCGAAGGGATGCTTGCGAAGTGGAACGGAGCAAGGCTCCCCCGGCCGTGGGGTGGGGTATCTCCCGACATAACGAAAAAAGGTAACCCGAAGGTTACCTTTGTGAGCGGAGAGAGAGGGATTCGAACCCCCGGCACCTCTCAGTGCGGCAGTTTTCAAGACTGCTGTAATCGACCACTCTACCATCTCTCCAGACGTCCGTTGTGGGCGGCTTTCTTTTCAAAAGCGATGCAAAGGTATGGCTTTTTCTTGAAACGTGCAAGTGTTTTCGCGTTTTTGTTGATATTTTTTTCTCAAATCAACGATGATTTTATATAAAAATGCCTAACTTTGCGGACATGAAAGCGATAATTATTACACTTTGTTGCCTGTTATGCATGAGCAACGCGAAAGCACAAACGGACTCGGTTAGCATAATGTGGGGCAACCGTTCCCAAGTAGTTGTACCCGTGGACATGAAGATAAGCACCAGGCAGTTCAATATGAATCGTCTGCATCATTCCTTCAGCCTGGCCGTACCCGTGGCGGCCGCGGGTTTTGCCATGATGCCTGCCGACCATGCCATACGTGACCGCGTGGTAAACGGCATGTCCGGGTTTCATACTAAGGTAGACGATTATATTCAGTATGCTCCTTTGGTCGCGCAGTTGGGCATGAGTTTAGGTGGTGTCAAAGGTCGCAGCAAGAACAGGTGGCAGGTGTTGGTTGCTGATGCCATGGCCGCAGCAATGATGGCAACCATAGTAAACGGCATGAAATATGGTATAGACAGGACTAGGCCCAATGGCGGAAAGGGGAGTTTCCCCTCTGGCCATACCGCCACGGCATTCATGGGCGCCACCCTGTTGGCGCACGAATACGGGCACAAGAGCGTGTGGATACCCATAGCGGGATATTCCGTTGCCACGGCTACGGGTGTGCTGCGCATATTGAACAACAAACACTATGCCAGCGACGTGCTCGTGGGAGCGGCCATAGGCATAGTGTCTGCAGAGTTGGCATATTGGGCAACGGATGCGATATTCAACGACAGAAAACTGTTCAAGTCGCGCCGTGCGCGCATACATTACGAGGTGCTGAAAAACTACTGAACCTCAGTGTACTTGCACCATAGGAGCATGCGGCGGAGATATTCCTCCTCCTTGTTGTCCTCGATGTGGAAGGTGAATGTCTTGTCCGTGCCGTCGAGGGCATAGAGCACACGGTCCATGAGGCGCTGGATGTTGCCCTCGGGCTGAAGGTAGATGTCCAGATGGGAAGCCTCCGTTATGATGGGGATGCACTTCTGCGCATCGTCCAGATGGGTGATGCATTTCTTCACTCTGCGGCATGCCAGACATCCGCGGCACTTGCCTATTTCCTTCTCGTTGACGGCTATCAACTCTGTGCCCTCAATCTGGGGAACCGTCTCGTCTCGTCGTGTGCATATAATCAGTTTCTTCATAATATCATACATTTTTTATAGGTAAAGGGCAAAGCATATCCTTTGCGTACTACAGCGCAAAGTTACGTTAGTTTTTCCGTATTATCAACAAAAGCCCACGCCATGTGTGCCGTACGGCTGCTTTTTAATTATTATTTAGATTTTGATTAACATATCTTTACGCGCAAGACGTGTTATAAGAAAAAAGTTGTATCTTTGTAGCCGAATATTTAAAAACACAACACTAAGAAATGATAAATATCACTTTCCCCGATGGCTCGGTGCGTCAGTATGAGGCAGGAGTCACCGGTTTGCAAATCGCAGAGAGCATAAGCAACCGCCTGGCTCAGGATGTGCTTGCATGCGGTGTGAACGGAGAAACCGTTGAACTGAACCGTCCCATAAACGAGGACGCAAGCATCCAACTCTACAAGTGGGATGACAAGGAGGGCAAGCATGCCTTCTGGCACACCAGTGCCCACCTGATGGCCGAGGCCCTGCAGGAATTGTATCCCGGCACACAGTTCGGCATAGGTCCTGCCATAGAAAACGGATTCTACTACGACATCATGCCTGCCGAGGGTGTGGTTATCCGTGAGGCCGTGTTTGCCGACATAGAGAAGAAGTTCATGGAACTGGCCCAGCGCAAGGAGCAACTGCTCCGCCAGGACATAAGCAAGGCTGCTGCCCTGAAGTTCTTCGGCGACCGCGGACAGACCTACAAGAACGAACTTATAGAAGACCTGGAGGACGGACACATCACCACCTACACACAGGGTGCCTTTACCGACCTGTGCCGTGGACCCCATCTGCTCTCCACCGCTCCCATCAAGGCATTCAAGGTGCTGAGCACCAGTTCTGCATACTGGCGTGGCGACGAGAAGCGTCCCCAGATGACACGTATATACGCTATTTCATTCCCCAAGCAGAAGATGCTCACCGAGCACCTGCAACTGCTGGAAGAGGCCAAGAAGCGTGACCACCGTCGCATAGGCAAGGAGATGGAACTGTTCATGTTCTCCGACCTCGTGGGCAAGGGTCTGCCCATCTGGCTGCCCAAGGGTACCGCCCTGCGCTTGCGCCTGGAGGACTTCCTGAAGAAGATACAGCGCCGCTACGGCTACGAGCAGGTTATGTGCCCCCACATCGGCGGCAAGGGCCTGTACGTCACCTCCGGCCACTGGGACCACTATGGCAAGGACAGTTTCCAGCCCATACAGACACCCGAGGAGGGCGAGGAATACCTGCTGAAGCCCATGAACTGCCCCCACCATTGTCAGATATTCGCATGCAAGCCACGTTCCTATAAGGAACTGCCTTTCCGCTGCGCAGAGTTCGGTACCGTTTACCGTTACGAGCAGAGCGGCGAGTTGCATGGTCTCACACGTGTGCGTTCATTCACTCAGGACGATGCGCACATCTTCTGCCGTCCCGACCAGGTGAAGCAGGAGTTCATCCGTGTGATGGAAATCATCCAGATTATCTTCAAGGCTCTGGATTTCGACAACTTCGAGGCTCAGATTTCATTGCGCGACCCCTCCAACACCGAGAAGTATATCGGTTCGGACGAGGTGTGGAATGCCGCAGAGAGCGCCATCATCGAGGCTTGTGCCGAGAAGGGCATGAAGACTACCACCGAGTTGGGCGAAGCCGCCTTCTACGGTCCCAAACTGGACTTCATGGTGAAGGACGCCCTGGGACGCCGCTGGCAGTTGGGTACCATCCAGGTGGACTACAACCTGCCCGAGCGCTTCAACCTCGAGTACACCGGCGAGGACGGCAAGAAGCACCGTCCCGTGATGATTCACCGCGCTCCCTTCGGTTCCATGGAGCGCTTTACCGCCGTGCTCATAGAGCACACCGCAGGCCGATTCCCCCTCTGGCTCGTACCCGACCAGGTGGCCATCCTGCCCGTCAGCGAGAAGTATCAGGAGTACGCAGAAAAGTTACGCGACTACTTTGACACTCAGGACGTACGCTGCTACATCGACGACCGTTCAGAAAAGATCGGCCGCAAGATTCGCGATAACGAATTGAAGCACACTCCCTACCTGCTCGTCGTGGGAGAGAAGGAGCAGGCCGAAGGCACTGTAAGTTTCCGCAGACAGGGTGGCGGTGAGCAAGGATGTATGAAATTCGAGGATTTTGCAAAGAAAATCAACGAAGAAGTACGTAATATGACAGAAAATTACTAACTTTGCACCCCGAAACACATAGTTAATGAAGAAAGACAACAAGCTTAAGGTAACCTACCGCGTGAACGGGCAAATCAGAGTTCCCGAAGTGCGCATAGTTGGTGACAACATCGAAAGCCAGGTACTGTCCATAGGCCGTGCACGACAGATGGCAGAGGAGATGGGTGTTGACCTCGTGGAGATAAGCCCCAATGCAGAACCTCCCGTGTGCCGACTCATCGAGTTCTCCAAGTTCATCTACCTGCAGAAGAAGCACGCCAAGGAGGTGAAGGCAAAGCAGGTCAAGATAGAGGTAAAGGAAATCCGTTTCGGACCTCAGACAGACGACCACGACTATGACTTCAAGTTGAAGCATGCCAAGGGATTCCTCTCAGACGGCGACAAGGTGAAGGCTTATGTATTCTTCAAAGGCCGTTCAATCCTGTTCAAGGAACAGGGCGAAGTTCTCCTCCTGCGTTTCGCCCAGGATCTGGAAGAATACGGCAAGGTGGAGTCAATGCCCACATTGGAAGGAAAGCGCATGACAATGTTCATCGCACCCAAGAAGGTTATTGCCAAGCCCATGAAGACCGCCGAGGAACTGGAGAACGAGAAAATCGTAGAGGCACCGGTAAAGAAGCAGCCACAACAGAAGGCACGCAAGGAATACACCGGTCCCAAGGTGGAAGGCGAGGACTTCGACGATTAAACGGCAAGGGCGCTTCCCTATAATATATATAAATAAGGTATAGGGGCGTCTGGAAAAGAAAAGTCTGTGCGCCGTGTCTTTTGGATGCGCGGCCACGATTATTAATAACAACTTAATTATTTAACAAAATGCCAAAAGTAAAGACCAATTCCGGTGCAAAGAAGCGTTTCGTACTCACCGGAACCGGCAAGGTAAAGCGTCATCACGCTTACCACAGCCACATCCTGACCAAGAAGACCAAGAAGCAGAAGCGCAACTTGGTACACAGCGGTCTCGTAGTAACATCAGACATGAAGCAGGTTCGCGACCTGTTGTGCATGCGCTAAACATTAACCCCTAAAAAGACAAAAGAAAATGCCAAGATCAGTCAATCATGTAGCATCACGTGCTAAGAGAAAGAAGATATTGGGTCTGACCAGAGGTTACTTTGGCGCCCGCAAGAATGTTTGGACCGTTGCCAAGAACACTTGGGAGAAGGGTCTTACCTATGCTTTCCGCGACCGTCGCAACAAGAAGCGCACTTTCCGCGCTCTGTGGATCCAGCGTATCAACGCTGCCGCACGTCTGGAGGGTCTCAGCTACAGCCAGCTGATGGGTCTGTTGCACAAGGCTGGTATCGAGATCAACCGTAAGGTTCTCGCCGACCTGGCCGTAAACAACCCCGAGGCTTTCAAGGCTATCGTAGCAAAGGTAAAGTAAAGGATTAACAAGAACAAATCCAAATCAATGGCGCCCACCCTTGTGAAAGGGCGGGCGTTATTCTTATTTAAGAATATTCACGAGATTTGACCACACAAGGCTAAACGCCTGATATCATGATAACGGCAAGCATAGTCACATACAACGACCACCTTCTGGACATAGAGGCCATCCTGCGCTCTATCATTGCGTCTCCCATACGTAAGGTATGGATAATAGACCATAGCGACGAGGTTTACTCTCTGCGCGAAGAACTTCAGCAATACATGCAAAGGGACAAGGAGATACGCGCTCACATACAACGTGGTTTCCAGATAGAGTATCTTTTTGAGGACAATGTAGGGTATGGACGTGGCAACAACCGTGCCATACGTCTGGCCATGGAGGAAGGCAGCCTTTACCATCTGGTTGTGAACCCCGATGTGTGGTTCTCTTCCGATGTTATCCCCACAATCTGGAAGTACATGGAGGAGCATCCCGAGGTGGGACAGATTATGCCTAAAGTGTTGTTCTTGGACGGCACTATCCAGCCTTTGGCAAAACTCCTGCCCACTCCAATGGACATGTTCTGCCGTATGTTCCTGCCGGAATGGATGTTTGCAAGACGCAACAAGCGCTACGAACTGGCACACTCCGGCTACAAGCACACAATGGACGTGCCTTGCCTTTCCGGTTGCTTCATGTTCCTGCGCATGAGCACACTGAAGGAAACGGGGCTTTTTGACGAGCGCTATTTCATGTATGCCGAAGATTTCGACCTTACCCGACGCATACACCGCAATTACCGCACGCTCTTCTTCCCGCAGGTTTCCATATACCACAAGTTCAGCCGTGGCTCACACCGAAGTCTGCGCCTCTTCCTTGCCCACACCATAAGCATGATGCGCTATTTCTGCAAATTCGGTTGGTTCTACGATAGCGAACGCCGCCATTTCAACCGCAGGATACTTGATGAGATAAAGGAAAAGCAGGGATGAACGAAGTATTCCTTTTTCTGAAGCGATGGGGACTGGTGGTAAGCATGCTTACCGGTGCAAGTGCGTATTTCCTCTACATCAACATTGATGCTCTGGAGGGGACACGCGCATTGGCCAACAATGTGGTGCAGGTGGCACAACCGACCCTGCTTTTCTTGATGCTCCTGCTTACGTTTCTGAAAGTGAAGCCCTCCGACCTGCACCTTCGCCGATGGCAGATGGGAGGCCTGGCATTGCAGGGCAGTTTCTGGGTGCTGGGTGGCTTGGCGCTGATGTATATCCCCATGTCGTACACATGGAGGCTTGGCATGGAGGGATTCCTTCTGTGCATGATATGCCCCACGGCCACGGCGGCGGCGGTGATTACAGGCAAACTGGGTGGCAACCAGGGGTCGCTGACCATGTACATCATCCTGGCCAACCTGATGGCGTCCCTGCTCATCCCTGCCATGATACCGCTGATATACCAGAACAGCGACATCACCTTCTGGGCAACATTCTCGCAAATAGTGCTGAAGATTTTTCCCCTGCTGTTCCTCCCATTTGTCTGTGCCATAATAATGCGCCGTCTGACACCTGGACTTGCAAGGGTGCTGACCGGCATTCCCAATGCCGCCTTCTACCTGTGGATGATAGCCCTGTCCATGGCGATTGCCGTAAGCGTGAAGAACATGCACCATAGTCTCAATGCCGGTCATGGCCTGTTGCCACAGGTGACCATAGCGGCAGGAAGCCTGCTGGCATGCCTGATACAGTTCTCCTCGGGCAGATGGATGGGAAAGCATCTTGGCCGTCATGCCGAAGACGAGGTTATCAGTGCCACACAGGGTCTCGGCCAGAAGAACACCATCTTCTCCATCTGGTGCGGATACTCCTTCATGGATCCGCTGAGCAGTATTGCCGGAGGTTTCTACAGCATCTGGCACAACGTGTACAATTCCTACCAGTTGGCAAAGAGGGTGGGGAAGTAGTCTTGCTTAGTCTTGCCGAGGTAATACCAATTCTGCCAACTCGTCTGCATGATTGGCTATGGCACGAGGATTGTACGATGCCAGTTCTGCCAGGGGACGGAATCCCCATGAAACTCCGACGGCATCAATGCCGGCGTTGATGGCGGTCTGCATGTCAACCCCGGAGTCGCCGACATAAAGGGTGTCGGACTTGCCTACATTGGCCTTCTCTATTATTTCGTGGACGATGTCGGGAGACGGCTTTACAGGGATGCCCTGGCGTTGGCCAAGGACACATACAAAATTGATATGAGGGAAATAGTGAGCAACAAGTTTCTCCGTGGCTGACTGGTATTTGTTGGAGGCAACAGCAAGCATGACTCCGCCCTCTTGAAGACTGGAGAGCATTTCCGAAATGCCGGGATATGGTGTGCTGAGGTCGGCATTATGCTGGTCATAGTATGCCATGAAGTGGCGGCGGACGAGGGCGATGTTTTCTTCCGTCCGCTTGTCCAAGGGCATGGAGCGCTCCAATAACTTGCTTACCCCGTTGCCCACGAAGGTCTGGATGACCTCCTCGCTATGTGTGGGGTATCCCATGACTTTGAGTGCTTCATTGGTAGCAACGGCAAGATCGGCTATGGTGTTCAGTAGGGTGCCGTCCAAATCAAAGATGACAAGTCGCTTTTTCATTTCCCTATCAACGCATTTTGCAAAATTTGCATGGACACGACATAAACATTCAACGTTAAACATTCAACGTTTTACTATCCCAACTGCCCACCGTTGAAGTCTATACCCATGGGGGACTGGAAGACGTGCAGCCCGAACTTGGGGAGCATGGCAAAGACGTGTTCGAAGATTTCTGCTTGAAGATGCTCGTATGGTATCCATGTTGTGCCGTCGTAGAAGAAGTAGAGTTCCAGTGGCAGACCCTGCACGGTGGGCTGGAGTTGTCGCACCATGATGGTGAGATTCTTATTGACGCGCGGATGACGACGCAGATAGTTTTCCAGATAGTTGCGGAAGACGTGGAGGTTGACGACCATATTGTCCTCACGTTCCAACCCCTCCAGCCAACCATGTTTCTGGAACTCGGCCATCTGCTCCTTGGTGGCAAAGGTGATGGAGCGCATGTCTATGTAGACGGAACGCTTTATGCGTCGGCCGCCGCTCTCTTCCATGCCGCGCCAGTTCTGGAAGGAGTCGCTGACAAGGGCATAGGGCGGTATGGTGGTTATGGTCATGTCCCAGTTCTGCACCTTCACCGTGGTGAGGGTCACTTCTATCACGGAACCGTCAGCACCGTACTTGGGCATGGAAATCCAATCACCGGGGCGAAGCATGTCGTTGGCAGAAAGTTGCACACCTGCCACCAGACCCATTATCATGTCCTTGAAGACAAGCATCAGCACGGCGGCCGAAGCACCGAGGGCTGTGAGGATGTAACCGGGGTTCTTGTTGATAAGTATGCTGACGATAATTATTAGTGCAACGCAGATAACTGCTATCTTCAGCATCTGGTATACTCCCTTCAGGGGATGGTTCTTTAGTTTGCCGTTGTGATTGGTGAGGTCGTACAGTGAGGTGAGGAACGAGCAAAGCATCTTGGCCACCACCACAATCATGTATATGGTATTCACCTTCAGGAGGAATTCCAGCACATGGTTGTCCTCGGAGAAAGCCAATGGCAGGAGTATCGTTATCAGAATCGGAGGAAGTAGCCGTGTGATGTCCTTCAGCACGATGTCATTAAGCAGGATATCGTCCCACTTGGAGCGTGTCCCCTCCCTGAGTTTCCTGACCAGAGGGATGATGCCGCGGTTGCAGAGCAGGTTCACAATGTATATGACTATGGCTATGCCTAAAACAACAAAGCACCAGTAGAGCCAGTACATGGAGTCGGGATTGACGCCCCAGTCTTGAAGAAGTCTTACTATTGTGTTGTTCATACCTAAAGAATGTGTGTTTGAGTTAGTGATGATGTGTATATATTATTATATATAAGGTATAGGTGTACCGCTCGGGGCGTAGGCCTATAGGATACCGCGTATGCCCTTTGTCCACCAGCCGAGACGACGTTTGGAACGGGGATAGAGTTCCTTCCAGTTGTCCTCGGTAAGCATGACGGCAGTTTCGCGATGGATGTCAAAATATGCATTGAGTTGCGAGCAGTACTCCGGTGAGAAGAAGTAAGCATTCACCTCGTAGTCGAAACTGAGCGAGCGGGCATCCAGGTTGGCCGTGCCTACGGTACAGAGCGAGTCGTCCACTATCATCACCTTGTCATGATGGAAGCACTCCTTGCAAAGCCACACCTTGGCGCCACGTCGGGCAAGGTTGTACACCTCGCGTGCCGTGCTGACCTCGCTTATCAGGTTGTCGCCCTTGTGCCCGAGCAGGAATTCCACCTCCACACCGCGCTCGATGCACCGGCGTATGGCCTTGCGCACACTGCTGACGAGAATGACGTAGGGATTGATGATGCGCACACGTTTCTGTGCGTTGTCCAGACATGATATGTAACTTTCCCGGATGTGTGCACTCTTCTTTCCCGGTTCGCGGTCCACCACAAAGGCTTCGTATCCTCCGGGCAATGTTTCGTAGAGATGGGCTTCGGGACTCTGGTATGCCATAGAGTCAAGATACTCTCCTGTCTCCTTGTACCACATCTCGGCAAAAAGACGCTGGTATCCCTCCACAATGGGGCCTTCCAGACGGGCATGCATATCTGCCCACTTGCCTATTTCCGGTTTGCCGTGTATGTAGTAGTCGGCAATATTCAGACCTCCCGTAAATACCATGCGTCCGTCAATGACCACCATCTTTCGGTGCATGCGGTGCAGGGCATGGTTCACATAGGGGAAGCGCATGGGATCGAAGCCGACAAGTTCAAGTCCCTGCGAACGGTAATGGTTGATGAAATCCTCTGTCAGGTTCGGCTCCTTTCCACTACATCCGAAGGCATCGTAAAGTATGCGCACCTTCACACTTCTTTTAGCGGCCTTGGCCAGTTCGTCAAGCAGATGACGTCCTATACTGTCGTTGTACCACTTGTAGTATTCTATGTGTATGTAGTGTTTTGCCTTGGAAATGGCTTCTTCCAGGTCCTGCAACTTTGCCTTGGCTCCTGGAAGGATTTTCATGGAGCAATGCTCATACCTTGGGAAACCGTATGTGATGAAGTCTTGTCTTATACGGGATACCTGTGCATTAAGAGGCAGGTGGGTATACAGGATGAACAGGAAAAGCAGGGTGGTCAGTCGTCTCCTCATACTCCCGTGTCTATGCGTTTAGGGTTTGCTTCATCAAGCCTCCGGGTGTTACGCGTGCCACATCGGCTGGCTTTACCTTGCGCGCCTCTATAAGGGCACATGCCAATGCATCGCCCAAGGCCATGGAGACGATGGTACTGCTTGTGGGTACCAGGTTTATGGGGCATGCCTCCGTTTTTGTACGTATGTCCAGAATGCACTCCGAGGCGACACCCAAGGTGGACTCCGGTGCAGATGTAATGGAGATGACCGGAACATTGCATTCCTGGATGTATGGCAAGAGGCGCAGTATTTCGCTTGTCTCTCCGCTTTTGCTCACGACAAGCAGGACGTCTCCCTCCGTTACCGCCCCCAGGTTCCCGTGATAGGCATCCACGGCATTCATAAACAGGGCAGGTGTGCCCGAACTGCTCATCGTGGAGGCTATCTTGGCGCCGATGTGTCCGCTATTGCCCACACCGGTCACTATTACTTTTCCCTTGCATGAAAGTATCATGTCTACGGCACGGATGAAATTGTCGTCCAAGGACTGTACTACGTCCAATATTGCCTGGACCTCATCGTGAAGGCATTTCTCTGCTATATAGGAATACGTGTTCATAAGCGTAGAAGTGTTGTTGCCTATTCGGGGAGTATCGTGAAGGCATGTCCCCTTTGTCACAAACAGACCTTTTGCCTGACGAGGGGATGCCTGCAATGCCGTTATCGCTGGCTTATTTCTTGAAGTAGTAGATGAAGGTGGCTATGCCCTCCACGGCCTTCTTGCCCGTTTCCTGTATCTCGATGACAAACTTCACGTTGGTCTTGATGGCACCGCGGAGGTTCTGTATCTCATCCAGTGATACCTTCATGCGTATGCTCTGGCCGGACAGGACGGGCTGGCCGAAGCGCATGTCCTTCATGCCGTAGTTCATCATACGCTCCAGATTGTTCACTTCGATAATCTGGTTCCACATCAGGGGAATCATGCTCAGGGTCAGATAGCCGTGTGCTATGGTCTGTCCGAAGGGACTTTCCGTCTTGCACTTCTCCACGTCCACGTGAATCCACTGGTGGTCGTCCGTGGCATCGGCAAACTGGTTTATTCTGTCTTGGGATATCAGCACCCACTCGCTGGCACCGAGTTCCTTGCCCTCATAGGCAACAAACTCCTCGTATGAATTGATTGTAAGCATATATTAGGAAGGTTTAGGTTTGTTGGATTGCAAGTTCAGATTCTTATCCCCAGTTCCGTGGCCAGTTCGGAGATGCGCTTCTCCGTGCCAAGGCGTGCCGGCACGAGGGGCAGGCGCAGTTCGTTCTGGATGAGGCCCATTTCGCTGAGCAGGGCCTTCACGCCGGCAGGGTTGCCGTCCACGAAGAGCAGTTTGAAGAGTTCCGTGAAGCGGTGGTGTATCTCCAGTGCCTGCGGATACTCTCCGCGCAGTGCCAGGCGCACCATGCGGCTGAACTCGTAGGGCAGAGCGTTGCCAATCACACTTATTACGCCCACTGCACCCAGGGTGATGAGGGGGAAGGTGATACCGTCGTCGCCACTGATAACGTCGAAGTCCTGGGGTTTGTTCTTGATTATCTCGTCCATCTGGCTGATGTTGCCCGACGCTTCCTTGATGGCCACCACATTGTCAAACTCGCGTGCCAGACGCAAGGTGGTTTCCACCGCCATGTTCACGCCGGTACGGCCGGGCACATTGTAGAGCACCACGGGTACGGGGCTTGCCTTGGCTATAGCGGCAAAGTGCTGGTAGATGCCTTCCTGGGAGGGCTTGTTGTAATACGGGCAAACGCTGAGGATGCCATCAATGCCGGTAAAGTCGCCGGTCTTCAGTTCCTGCACCACGGCGGCGGTGCTGTTGCCTCCGCATCCGAGCAGGATGGGCACACGTCCGGCCACACGCTGTACGATCTCCTCGCGGATACGTGTCTTTTCTTCCGATGTCAGTGTCGGGGTTTCCGCCGTTGTTCCCATCACGCAAAGGAAATCAATGCCGCGCGATATCTGGTATTCCACCAGGCGGAAGAGAGAGTCCCAGTCTATACTCCCGTCTGCATTGAAGGGCGTTACGAGTGCTACTCCCAAGCCCTTGAATTTATTTTGAGCCATGCTTCTTTCTTTGGGTCACGCACCGCCGGCCTTTATGCCTTGTCGCGATACGTGCTTCTTAATTTATTTGGGCACAAAATTACAACTTTTTCATGATATAAAGGGCGGGTGTGCTCCTTTTTTATTACTTTTGCAATATAAATTAACAACGCATGAACGAAAGAGAAAGCATCATAAGCCTGAGGGAACAACTGCACCGGCATAACTATAATTATTATGTATTGAATGCCCCCACCATCTCCGACAAGGAATTCGACGAGATGATGCACCGCTTGCAGGACTTGGAGGAGAAGTATCCGGATATGTCCGACCCCAATTCCCCCACCCAGCGCGTGGGCAGCGACCTGAACGACGAGTTCCGCACCGTACCTCACCGCCGCCCGATGCTTTCTCTGGCAAATACCTACAATCTGGAGGAGGTGCGCGAGTTCTACCAGCGCGTCTCCGACGGCCTTCACGGCCAGCCCTTCCAGGTGTGTGCCGAACTGAAGTACGACGGCCTTTCCATCTCCCTGCACTACAGGGACGGCAAACTGGTGCAGGCCCTGACCCGTGGCGACGGCGTGCAGGGCGACGACGTTACGGCCAACGTGCGCACCATCCGCTCCATTCCCCTCGTGCTTGATTCTTCCAGGGAGGACATCCCCGAGGAGTTCGAGATACGTGGCGAGGTGCTCATGCCCTGGCAGAGTTTCGAGCGATTGAATGACGAGCGGGGTCAGGCCGGCGAAGACCTCTTTGCCAATCCCCGCAATGCGGCATCGGGCACGCTGAAGAGCAAGGACCCCAAGGTGGTGAGCCAACGCGGCCTTGATGCCTATCTGTACTATCTCCTTGGAGAAGACATACCATCCACGGGGCATTATGAGAATATGGAATCGGCACGCTCGTGGGGCTTTCAGGTGAGCAAGGACATGAGGCTTTGCAACACCCTGGAGGAACTTTGGGAGTACATCAGTTACTGGGACGTGCACCGCAAGGAACTTCCCGTGGCCACGGACGGCATTGTCATCAAGGTGAACTCCCTTGCCCAGCAGAAGGCTTTGGGCATGACGGCCAAGTCGCCCCGTTGGGCCATTGCCTACAAGTTCCAGGCGGAACAGGCATGCACCGTCCTGCGCGAAGTCACGTTCCAGGTGGGGCGCACGGGTGTGGTAACTCCAGTTGCCAACATGGATTCCGTCCTCCTCTCCGGCACCATGGTGCACCGTGCCACCCTGCACAATGCCGACGTGCTGGAAGCCCTCGACCTCCACATCGGCGACCACGTGCTGGTGGAAAAGGGAGGCGAGATAATACCCAAGATAGTGGGAAAGGAGACCCTCCCCCAACCCCTCCACAAGGGAGGGGAGTGTATACAACCGACAAATGAAGAACAAATGTCTGTTGCTGAAGTGGGACAAGCACTATGGGAACAAGAACAACACTCCCCTGTACATCATACTCCCTCCCCTTGCGGGAGGGTTGGGGAGGGGTCTTCTCCCGTCCGCTTCATCCAGCGGTGTCCCGTGTGCGGCACCCCGTTGGTGCGTGGCGAGGAAGAGGCATCGCACTATTGCCCCAACGACCTGCATTGCGCACCGCAGATAATAGGGCGCCTGGAGCACTTCGTTTCTCGCAAGGCCATGAACATCAGTCAGGTAGGTCCCGAACTGATACAGCAATACTATCGCAACGGCATGCTCCACGACGTGTCCGATTTCTATCGCATCACCCACGACAAGAAGGTGGCGGACAGCGTGGCACGCAGCACCGAAGTGCCCTTTGAAAGGGTGCTCTTTGCCCTGGGCATAAGGTTCGTGGGCGAGATAGCGGCCAAGACCCTGGCACGCAAGTTCAAGGACATAGATTCGCTCATGTCTGCCACCATGGAGCAACTCCTGGAGACGGACGGCATAGGCAATGTCATAGCCGAAAGCATCATCAACTACTTCGCCTCCGAAGAAAACCGTGCCCTCATAGAGAGGCTCAGGCAGGCAGGCCTGCAATTCACGCTTTCCGAAGAGCAACTTTCCACGCATAGCACCACATTGCAGGGGCAGAGCATAGTGATAAGCGGCGTCTTCGCCCACCACTCGCGCGACGAATACAAGCGCATCATCGAGCAGCACGGCGGAAAGAATGTGGGCAGCATCTCGGGCAAGACCAGTTTCATACTGGCCGGCGAAAACATGGGACCTTCGAAACTGGAGAAGGCGGAGAAGTTGGGCGTGAGGATTGTCTCCGAAGACGAATTCCTTGCCATGATAGGGCAGGAATAAACGTTCCCCGAGGCGAAGGGCATCGCTTCACGAGGCGAAGGGCGTGACAATACGTTGTGAGAGGCTTGACAATACGTTGTCAAGGCCATTACAATACGAGGCCTTTTCCATAGCAAAGAATACCGTTGGCAAGAACATGACAAGAACCTTGCAATTCCACATCGAGGAACTCATACCCTACATCAACTGGGTGTACTTCTACCATGCTTGGGGAGTGAACTCCGAGCAGGGCAGGGAAATCCGTGCGGAAGCGGACATGCTGCTTGCCCGTTGGGCAGAAGAGAAACGCCAAACCAGATTCCGGGTGCGCCTGTTCAAGGCGCACTCTTCTGAGGAGGACATACTGCTCTATGGAGACAAGGGCGACACACATGTACTTCCGCTCCTGCGCCAGCAAAGTCCTCCCTACCTCTGCCTTGCCGATTTCCTGCCTCCCGTCAGCATGCCGGCGGAAACGATGGGCGTGTTTGCATCCATGGTGCCGTTCCGTGTGGATGACCTGCTCGGACAGACACTTGCCGACAGGCTTGCCGAGGCGTCGGCCGAGCGCGGGCATGAGATAGTCAGGAAAGACATTTGGGGATATGCCCCCGACGAGAACCTGACACCCGGGGAGATGTTTGCCGAGCGCTACCGTGGCAAGCGCCCTGCCGTGGGCTATCCTTCTCTGCCCGACCAAAGTCTGAACTTCGTGCTTGCCGACCTGCTGGACTTTGCCTCGCTGGGCATAAGCCTGACAGAGAACGGGGCAATGATACCGCATGCCAGCACCACGGGCCTTATGATAGCGCATCCCCAATGCCGCCACTTCAAGGTAGGAACCATAGGCGAAGACCAACTGGCCGACTATGCCTCGCGCAGGGGGACCTCGCCGGATGCGCTAAGGAAATTCATGGACATTGCATAACCAAGGACTCAAAGACGTCTATCATCAACAATGGAAAAGACCAACTACATAGGAGAATACCGCCACCTGCTAAAACTGGGCCTCCCCATCACGGTGGCACAGGTGGGGTTCACCCTGCAGGGCATGGCCGACACGCTGATGCTCGGCCAGCATTCGCCCTCGGAACTGGCGGCGGCAGGCTTTGCCAATTCCCTCCTCATAATGGCACAACTCCTGGGCATGGGCTTCTGCATGGCGGCCGTGCCCACCATAGGCAAACTCTACGGCCAGCGCAAGCATCAGGACATAGTCAGCGAACTGAAATCCTCGCTCCTTGCCGACATCCTTCAGGGCATCTTCGTGTGCCTGCTCATGTATGCCAGTTATGCCGCCCTGCCCCTGATGGGAGTGGACACGGGACTTCTGCCTCTCATCCGCAAGTACATGCTCATACTCATACCCTCGCTTCTGGTAATGAACGTATGTTCGGGCATGAAGTGCTTCTACGATTGCCTCACGGACACACGCACCACCATGTGGATAGTGCTGGCAGGAAACGTATGGAATATCGTATGGAACTGGATACTCATCTTCGGCAACCTCGGCTTTCCGGAAATGGGTGTCGCTGGTGCGGCATGGGCCACGGTGTCCAGCAGGATACTGATGCTCGTGCTCTACTTCGCATGCTTCATGCTGAACAAGAGGTACTCCATATACCGCACCCTGTGGAAGACGGCCGTGGTGACACGCAGTTCGCTCCTCAGGCATAACCGCCTCGGCTGGCCCATTGCCCTGCAACTGACCATGGAACTGGCTGCCTTCTCTGGTGTGGCCCTTGCCCTGGGGCGCGGAGGCATATCGTGGGATGCCACCTCTGCCCTGGCCGCACATCAGGTGGGATGCCAGGTGTCCTCGTTCATATATATGTTCTATATAGGTATAGGCTCTGCCGTGTCCATCCGCGTGGCGCACTACCATGGACTTGGCGGATGGAGGGGCATACGCCTTTCCGCCCATGCCGGCTATCATCTGATGATAGTCATAGGCATAATCGCTACGTCGCTGGTATTCATCTTCCGCCGGCAGATAACCGGCATCTTCGTGTCCGACGACGACCCTGCACTGTTTGCCGCCATCTCCGCCACCGTGGTGTCCATGGTTTGGCCCATGATATTCTATCAGGTAGGCGACGGCATGCAGACGTGCTACGTCAATGCCCTCCGAGGCATAGGCGACGTGAAGAAACTGATGAAATACTCCTTCTTCTGCTACGGTATCGTGACCATCCCCCTCAGTTACCTCTTCGGCATCATCATGGACGGCGGTGCCACCGGCATCTGGTGGGGTTTCCCCTTCGGCCTCACCATGGCAGGACTTCTGTACCTGCGCCGTTTCCTCTTCCAACTGAAGAAGAACGGACTTTAACCCAAAGCCCATTAGCGCATAATTGTCTAATGGGCGATTTGGGTTTAACCTTTTTTTAACTCTACTTTGCCGTTACTTTGCCCAAAAAGTGGTAACTTTGCAAGCGAATTAGTTTAACTTAAGGTAAAAGTTTTTATGGCAAAGATTACAAAAGAGGCTGCCTTGGCATATCATGCCGAGGGCAAGCCTGGCAAGATAGAGGTAGTTCCCACCAAACCTTACAGTACCCAGACCGACCTTTCCCTGGCTTACTCGCCGGGTGTGGCAGAGCCTTGTCTGGAAATCCAGAAGAATCCCGACGATGCCTACAAGTACACCAGCAAGGGCAACCTTGTGGCCGTGATAAGCAACGGCACCGCTGTGCTTGGCCTCGGCGACATTGGCGCCATGAGCGGCAAGCCCGTCATGGAGGGCAAGGGACTGCTCTTCAAGATATATGGCGGCATTGACGTGTTCGACATAGAGGTGAACGAGAAGGACCCCGAGAAGTTCATCCAGGCGGTCAAGGCCATTGCCCCCACCTTCGGCGGCATCAACCTGGAGGACATCAAGGCGCCCGAGTGCTTCGAGATAGAGCGTCGCCTGAAAGCCGAACTGGACATCCCCGTAATGCACGACGACCAGCACGGCACGGCCATCATCTCCAGTGCAGGTTTGCTCAACGCCCTGGAAGTGGCAGGCAAGAAGATTGAGGACGTGCGCATAGTGGTGAACGGTGCAGGTGCCGCGGCCATTTCATGTACCAAACTCTATGTGGCTCTGGGTGCACGCAAGGAGAACATCCTCATGCTGGACAGCAAGGGCGTGATAACCGACGACCGCGAGAAACTGACCCCCGAGAAGCAGGAGTTTGCCACACCGCGCCGCGATGTGCATACCCTGGAGGAGGCCGTCAAGGGTGCCGACGTGTTCCTGGGCCTCAGCAAGGGCGGTGTTCTCTCGCAGGACATGGTACGCTCCATGGCAGACATGCCCATAGTGTTCGCCCTGGCCAACCCCGAACCCGAAATCACCTACGAGCAGGCCATGGAGGCACGTCCCGACGTGCTCATGTCCACGGGCCGTTCCGATTATCCCAACCAGATAAACAACGTAATCGGTTTCCCCTACATCTTCCGCGGTGCGTTGGACACCGCCGCAACCGCCATCAACGAGGAAATGAAACTTGCCGCCGTGCATGCCATTGCCGCACTGGCCAAGAAGCCCGTGCCCGATGTGGTCAACGAGGTGTACAACGTCAACAACTTCACCTTCGGCAAGGACTACTTCATTCCCAAGCCCGTTGACCCGCGCCTGATCACCGAGGTGAGCATGGCCGTGGCAAAGGCCGCCATGGAGAGCGGTGTGGCACGCAAGCAGATAACCGACTGGGACGCTTACTCCGCACACCTGAAGAACATCATGGGACAGGAGAGCAAACTCACCCAGCAACTCTACGAGACAGCACGCCGCAATCCCCAGCGCGTGGTGTTCGCCGAGGGCATACACCCCACCATGCTCAAGGCTGCCGTGGAGGCCCGCAACGAGGGCATCTGCCATCCCATACTCCTTGGCAACGACGAGATGATAGCCAAGAAGGCGGCAGAACTGGAACTCTCTCTCGAGGGCATTGAAATCATCAACCTGCGCCACGACCGCGAGGCTCCACGACGCGAGCGCTTCGCACAGATCCTGGCAGAGAAGCGTGCCCGACAGGGTTACACCTTCGAGGAGGCCAACGACAAGATGTTCGAGCGCAACTACTTCGGCATGATGATGGTGGAGACGGGCGAGGCCGACGCCTTCATCACCGGCGTCTACACCAAGTACAGCAACACCATCAAGGTGGCCAAGGAGGTTGTCGGCATCAAGCCCGGCTACGAGCACTTCGCCACCATGCATATCCTCAACTCCAAGAAGGGCACGTTCTTCATCGGCGACACCCTCATCAACCGCCATCCAGGCACAAACACCCTGGTGGACGTGGCACGACTGATGGAAGGTGCCGTGCGTGTCTTCAACCACGAGCCCGTCATGGCCATGGCCAGTTACTCCAACTTCGGTTCTGACACCGTTGGTTCACCTGCCGAGGTGCACGAGGCCGTCCGCATCCTTCAGGAGGAAGACCCTTCACGCCTCATTGACGGCGAGATGCAGATAAACATCGCCCTGGACAAGGAACTCCGCGACCGCAAGTACCCCTTCACCCGTCTTCGCGGCAAGGACGTGAACACCCTCGTGTTCCCCAACCTCTCCAGTGCCAACATGGCCAGCAAACTCATCCAGTACATGTCGCCCGACGTGGAGGTTATCGGCCCCCTGCAGATAGGTCTGAACAAGCCCATCCACTTCACCGACTTCGAAAGCAGCGTGCGCGACATCCTCACCATCACCGCCGTAGCCGCCATCGATGCCATCGTCTCCAAGTGCAAGTGCACCGAGAACTGCCTGATCTGATTGAACGGTGAGCGGTTAACGGTTAGCGAAAACTCAAAGTATTCAGTCATATATAGAGCGCCAGCGGAACATCACCGCTGGCGCTCTTGTCATCAGCCATTAAGGATCTTACCAAACGGACTTAAAATAATCAAATATCTTATGCTTTTCCGTCAAAACTCTTGCAAAAATCTCAAAAAGGTGTATATTTGCACCGTGTAAAATCTCAAAAAGGTGTAAAACATAGAGGTTCAGAAATCTCAAAAAGGTGCGGATGACATCATTATGAAGCGTAAAATATATCAGCAACTCCTTGATTGGAAGGAGAAAAGAAACGGTGAGGTGGCACTACTTGTAGAGGGAGCACGACGTATCGGAAAGAGTTATATCGTAGAGGAATTCGCCAAGAATGAGTATGAGTCATACATCCTCATTGACTTCAATAAGGCTCCCCAGATGGTAAGAGATTGGTTTGACCTCTATCTGGAAGACCTCGACACGTTGTTCCTCTATCTGAGCCAACACTATAAGGTAAGGCTCCATGAGCGCAAGTCGCTTATTATCCTTGATGAGATACAGTTATGCCCCAGAGCGAGAGCAGCCATCAAGTTTCTGGTGGCCGACAGAAGATATGACTACATTGAGACGGGATCTTTGGTAAGTATCAAGAAAAACACACAAGGCATCGTGCTCCCATCGGAAGAACGTTCTATTCAGATGTACCCTATGGACTTTGAAGAGTTTCTTTGGGCCACAGGTAATGATATGCTGATGGACTTGATACGTAAGATGTATGCAGAGAGAAAACCGATGGGACAGGTTTTCCATCGTCAGGCAATGGATGCTTTCCGTCTCTATATGATAGTTGGAGGAATGCCGCAAGCCGTCAAAAAGTATGTTGAGACCAAAGACTTTGATGCCGTAGATGCAGCTAAACGTGATGTGCTGACAATCTATCGTAATGACATCTTCAATTATGCAGGTGAGATGGCAGACAAGGTGGTGTCTATCTTCGACCAGATTCCTCCCCAGCTCTTCAAACATGAAAAGAAGTTTCGGTTGTCAGCCCTGAGACCAGGTGCGAAATACCGCGATTGGGACGATGCATTCTTCTGGCTGAAGGACGCGAGGGTTGTCAATATATGCTACAATTCGACAGAGCCGAACATAGGACTTAAGATGAATGAAGACCGTACGACTTTGAAGTGTTATATGAACGATACGGGCTTGCTAATCAGTCATGCTTTCGATGAAAAGGGCATCGTCTCGTCTGAGATTTACCAGAAACTGCTCTTTGGAAAGCTGGAGGTGAACGAGGGAATGCTCATTGAGAATATCGTGGCCCAGATGCTGACAGCCAGCGGTAACAAACTCTTTTTCTACAGTAAGTCGTCAGAGGAAGCCGAGGAACGAATGGAAATAGACTTCTTGCTTCAAAAGGACAAAGTGACCAGTCGTCACAATATCCGTCCGATAGAAGTCAAAAGCGGCAAGAACTACACTTTATCTTCCCTAAAGAAGTGTATGAATAAGTTTGAAGAGTATATGACCACTCCTACCGTTTTGCATGCAGCTGACTATAAAGTAGAGGATGGTATCACCTATCTTCCGCTTTACATGACACCTTTATTGTAAGTACAAGGAGCGTAAGTCTCGTATTGGCGCTATTAGCTTGATGATAGTATGTCCTCGCAACGGTATCAGGAATTCGTAGCAGAACGGACACGACTGCTTGAACGCATCAAGGAGTTGGAAGCAGAGAACGCCGAGCTTAGGAAAAGGCTTGGCGAACCTGTTAACCCTGTGCCCTCAGCCTCCAATGCTATGCAGAATCTGTCACTACAAGAGAAGATGGATTTGTTTTGTAGTTTGTTTAAGGGACGTGATGATGTGTTTGCGAGAAGATGCCATCGTGTCCAAGTGCAAGTGTACCGAGAACTGCCTGATCTGATTGAACGGGGAGCGGTTAACGGTTAGCGGATGAGCGGTGAGCGAAAGTTCATAGTACTCAGTCATTCAGTCATATACAGAGCGCCAGCGGAGCATTCCTGCTGGCGCTCTTAGTGTATAGAATGTGATAGAGATTGACGCTACACTCGTTTTTTATCGGCAATATCTATTGTTATATGGAAATTAGTATCTATCTTTGTGCCATAAAATATGTTAATATGCAAGCGTCTTGTCTAAATAATATCAAAGTTTCCGCCATAATATTTGGTGGTTCGGATTATTTTGTTAGCAAGCAAGCAAGCA
>JAGAQH010000035.1 GCA_017622815.1 Bacteroidaceae bacterium
ACGGAGCCTGTACTACAATTTCTGTCTATGAAAATCTGTCAAAGAACTCTTTCTTCCTTAGCGCAAGAAAACATCCTCCATGATGACTCGTAGGAGGTGTTCCCGTTTTGCGAGTGCAAAGGTAAGACTTTTCCGCAAACTGGCAAAGGGTTGGGAAAGATTTTTTAAGAAAATGGAGAAAAAAGAGTGTAGAATGGACAACAAAAGGACGGGAGAGGGTGGGGACACCTTATTATATATTATATAGGGTATACAAAAAGAAAAAAAAGGAAAAAAGGAAACAAGAAGAGAAAAGAGAAACAAGGATCACAATGAAAAAAATTGTCCGCACACCATTAAGCATGCGGACAACCTATTTATAAAATTTTAATCTATCACAACGCGATACCAAGACCTACAGAATGTGTCCCCGCCATACCTGTAAATGCTATGGTATAAGCATATGACACAAAGAACTTCTTATACCTTCCCCTTAAACCTAGATCCATACCCATAGCATAAGCAGACCCTACACCCTGGTTACAACCAATCTTTGCTCCTAATTGAAGACCTGCATGAGGAATCATCGAAAACTGTTCTGTCAACTTAAATGGGTAAGACACACCAACTTTCGCCCTAATATCTACGTAATGAGCTGACGTTTCGTTTTCATCCTGGAAGTTTTCATAGAAATCATCAAAACTTTCTCCATACTCATCCCCAAACATATCTTCAGCGAGGTCATCAAAAGAAAACATCTCCCACTGTCCTCTCAAACCATATTCAAGAGACAAACCACGATATATTGGCCTTGACTTAATACATTCTACGAACAAGCCATCATATACAAATTCTGAGGCATAACCAACTTGAAGTAAGGTATATTCTCTTGTATCATTTTCAATAGAAATCACCGATTTTTGAGCATTGACTAACAATGAAGTTATTAATGCAATTGCTAACAGACAATACTTTTTCATATACGTAGATTTTTAATAGTTCCCCCTACTCTGTTATCGGATTTTCGGGTTACTCCGTTGTCCTCCTACTAAAATTCAAACATACGCACATAAAAAAACGCGGACAAATCATAATCATTCATCGCATGAACTTATTATGCTTTACACAAAAACAGACAACAAGCCCCTTTACATGTCAGGAAGTGAATTATTGTACATTTGGCATATTACTTCACATGTCCCGACGACACGAATAATAACATGACGTTTTTTCATATAGGCCTAAAATGCGCGTATAAAACCTTGACTACTTCATATGCTACTAATTTTATGTGTTATCAACTATATTATCGCCTACGTTCATATCAATTCACACAAACATAACCTAAATGCATGCAACAGTTCCCACTGAATGTGCTACACTCCAAAGCAAGCAACACCAAGCTGAGGCAAAAGCATGTCATTGCTATTTCTTGTTATAGAGACGAGAAGTCCTACACCGAACCGATGCCATAGGCGAATCTGCATACCCTGCTACCGGCTCCATGTAACATGTTTATTCATTAAGGACATAGCATAAAAACAAAAAAGCGTGGAGCCAGTCCTGTTGCCCGTTCCACGTTCTGAAGGCTCTCGCATTGCCCAATCCGTCTGAAACGAGCAACGCTGAAAGCCCCACACCGATGCATATATTAACATCAGGCCTGCAGGGCACAGCCCACAAAGCAAACTGATGTATACAAACATCACCTGGAGCGTTTCCCGTTGCTTTGTTTTCGACGGATTTTAGAACTTGCGAGATTCTCAGAACGTCAAAACCAAAGCGTACAGTAACGCCTTTCTATAATTTATGCGCCCAACCCACCTTCTGCCCATTGGGGCTTTCAGCATGAGTGAAGCGACGCAAAGTTAACATTTTTTTAGCAAAAGTGCAAAGAATTAATAAGGAAAAGCACAAAAAGGCGGGGTTCTCCGCAGCCAATCTCTTTACATGGAGCGAAAAAAGAGCAAAAGCGATGTGTAATACCTACCGTGGGACACAATAAGAAATATAGTTGCCTACAGGAAACAACTAACCTTATCTCGTACAACGAAGACGTGCTGGCATTGAGGATAAAAATATCTTCTTTGAGGACAATATTTGTCACCCGGGAGGACAAGGACGAGTCACCCGAGAGAACGAGGGCGAGTCACCCGGGAGAACAAGGGCGAGTCACCCGGGAGGACAAGGACGAGTCACCCGGGAGGATAAGGACGAGTCACCCGGGAGAACAAGGGCGAGTCACCCGGGAGGATAAGGACGAGTCACCCGGGAGAACAAGGGCGAGTCACCCGGGAGGACTATTTAGGGTATCACGAAAGGAGGTTTTGGGCCCCTAAAGAAGGATTCGAGGACTTGCGCAAGACCATCCTCTGATGCTGGCGGGGCAATGATATCAGCCACCTTGCGGACGTCGGGGTGGGCATTGGCCATTGCTATGCCATGGGAGGCAAGGCGTATCATGCCCATATCGTTGTGTCCGTCGCCTGCAGCAATGAGGTTGCGGTGGGTAAGGCCGAGATGGTCAAGCAGGCGCGAAAGAGCATCTGCCTTGTCTATGCCACATCGTACCACTTCCAGAAAATAGGCTTCGCTAAGGTAGGCATCGGCAATGCCATAGAGGCGGGCCGAGACCTCGCGCTGCAATGCCGGCATATCGCAGGGATCACCGGTGATGATACACTTGGGCAAAGGACGTGGCAGGGCCATGAAGTCCGCAACCTCACGTATCGGCATTCCGTTGCGCCGATGCGATATCTGTACATAGGAATCGGAGACCTTCTCTGTGCAAATTTCATCGCCGACATAAGTGAGCATGGTATGTCCCTGGCGACGACCACACTCTACCACCACAGGCAAGGCTTCGTCCGGCAAACTGGCCGTATACAGCATCTTGCCGGTTGAATGCTCCATAAGCACACCACCATTATAGCCAATTATATAGCCTCCGTACTCGTCCATCCCCAGAAGTTCAGCCACAGGACGTATACCCAACGGAGGACGTCCCGAGGCTATGCAGAGAACCGCCCCGGAGCGTTGCAAAGCTTTTACCACATCCACCGTGCGTTGCGAAATTGTTCCATCGGGTCTGGCAAGGGTGCCGTCCACGTCAAGGGCCAGCAGAAACGGAAAAGTGAAAGGTGATAACGGGAAACGGTTTTGCATAATTAATGGTTTTCGTAGTAATCGGAGTAGTCAGAGTAGTCGGAATTATCAAAGTACTCGAAGTTCATCCCCTCTTCCTCAACTCCCAGAACGCCACACTGGCGGCAGCAGCCACATTCAGCGAATCCACTCCGTGTGCCATGGGAATCTTTACCACATAGTCGGCGGCCTTTATGGTTTCATCGGGCAGACCTTCCCCCTCCGTGCCCATGATGATGGCCAGGCGCTCCTGGGCGTGCAGGATGGGGTCGTCTATTCCTATGCTCCTGTCATCCAAGGCCATGGCACAGGTGGCAAAGCCCTGTTCGCGCAGTTGCGAGTAGTCCTCCAGCCATGTCCAGGGGACAAGGAACACACTACCCATGGAAACACGTATGGCACGTCGGTTCCAAGGGTCGCAACTGGAACGTGTCACCAGTACGGCATCTATGCCCAGAGCCGCCGCACTACGGAAGATGGCACCTATGTTGGTAGCATCCACCACACCGTCTATAACCACTACACGATGCGCCTTGTCGACCACATTCTCCACGGAAGACTCCACCGGACGGCGCATGGCACAGAGCACACCTCGGGTAAGTGTGTAGCCGGTAAGGCTTGCCAGAAGCTCACGGCTACCGGTATATATTTCCGCCCCCTGTTCCTGCAAACGTGCCACTATATCATGGGCATCGCCCACAATATGCTTTTCTTCGCACAACAACGACAAGGGTTGGTAACCGGCATCCAGTGCCACACGTATCACCTTGGGGCTTTCGGCAATGAATACCCCGCGCGAAGGATCGAGGCGGTTGCGCAACTGTGCCTCCGTGAGGCGGCTGAACACCTGTACCCTTGGGTCTTCAATATCTGTTATCCTTGTTATCATAGCAAATTGTTTATCATTTGAAACGCTCGGCCACGGCACGTGCAACGGCATCGGCCATTGTCCATGCCGCCTGCAGATTGAATCCTCCGGTAACTCCGTCCACATCAAGGACTTCACCGGCAAAGTAAAGCCCGGGGCGGCTCTTACACTCCAGGGTGCTGGAGTCGACACTGCGCAGACTTACCCCACCGGCCGTAACGAACTCCTCCTTGTGCGGTACACGACCAGTAATTTTGTAACGGTCGGCAGTGAGCACACTGGCCAGGCGGTTCATCTGTTTTCGTCCCACCCCACTCCACCTGACTTCACGGCCTATCCCTGCACGGGAAACAAGAAACTCCCAATGGCGGGATGTAAGTTGCCCGGGATGCGTGTTACATACAAGTTTCTGTGCATTCTCCGTGGCCATGGAGTGCAGCAGTTCAAGGGCATCATCTTCGGTGACATCCCCAAACCAGTTCATCACCAACGGTGCCTGAAAAGACTGTTCCGACAGGTAGCGCGCGGCATAAGAGGAGAGTCGGAGTATGCAGGGGCCAGAAACACCGTTGTGTGTAATGAGCGTTATACCTTCGGCACGGAATTTCGTACCTGCAATAGTGGCTACGCTGTCCTCCACCAAAGCACCGCTCAACTGTTCCAATCCACTGGGTTCCAGACGCAAGGGGAAGAGCGAGGGAACAGGGGGCACAATCTCGACGCCAGAGGATTCCAACCACGAAAAATTGCGAGAACCGCCCGTGGTGATTACTATGGCATCATAGTCCTGCAGGTCATCCAACCCCACCCTGTTCCCGCAACGGATGTCAAGTTCACGGCGTAGCACTCCTACGATTTCCATGGCCCTCTGGCTCTGGGGGAAGACACACTCGTCCTCCTGGATGACAAGGTGCACACCATGTTCCTCGAACCACGACATCGTATCCCACTGGTTCCAAGAATACATCAGACGCCTCATCAACTGATGGCCACGTGGGTACACCTCGCGCAAGTCCGTTACCAGTTGGAACGAGTTGGTAAGGTTGCACCTGCCTCCACCCGTAACGGCAACCTTCTTCAGCGGGCGGTCCTGGGCCTCAAAAAGCACCACAGCCACATCGGGGCACAATTCCAGTATCCTTTGCGCGGCAAAACACCCCGCCGCACCTGCTCCAACTATGGCAATCCTTTGCTTGTACATAATGCAAAGGTAGCAAAAAAAAGCACGTCACAAGGCAAAAGTCCCGTTTTCCATCATTAGGAAGGGCTTTTTCTTGCTTTTATCCCCATAAACACGTCACTTTGAAACCACGTTTCTAAGTTTCTTTCGATCGGAAATCCAAAATTAAAGCGAACTTTATTTTGTACTTCGCTCGCTTATTCGTAACTCTGAAACTATGTTTCTAAGTTACTTTCGCTCGGAAATCCAAAATAAAACAAACTTTATTTTGTACTTCGCTCGCTTATTCGTAACTTTGCCCACAACTATGAGAATAGACATCATTACAGTATGCCCCGAACTGGTGCTTCCCTTCACGGAGGAGAGCATAGTGGGGCGTGGTCAGAAGAAAGGACTGGTGGAAATCCACGTCCACAATCTGCGCGACTACTCCACCAACCGCTGGCGCCGTGTGGACGACTATCCTTTCGGCGGTTCGGCCGGCATGGTCATCCAGTGCGAACCCGTGGACCTGTGCATCTCCAAACTGATGAGCGAGCGCCACTACGACGAGATAATCTTCACGGCACCAGACGGAGAACAGTTTGACCAACCCATGGCCAACGAACTCTCCCTGAAGGAGAACATCATCATCCTGTGCGGACACTACAAAGGCATTGACTACCGCATTCGCGAAAGGCTCATAACACGCGAAGTATCCATAGGCGATTATGTGCTGACCGGAGGAGAACTGGCGGCTGCCGTAATGACCGATGCCATAGTGCGCATAATCCCTGGAGTGATAGGCGACGAGCAGTCGGCCCTGTCCGACTCGTTCCAGGACAATCTGCTTGAAGCACCCGTCTACACACGTCCACGGGAATACAAGGACTGGGGAGCCGTGCCCGACATCCTGCTTTCCGGCCATGAAGCCAAGATAAAGGAATGGGAACTGGAGCAGTCCCTGAAACGCACAAAAGAACGCCGCCCCGACCTGTTGGGAATAACCGGGAAGGCAAATGCGAAACAAAAGCAACAAACAAAACAACCTAAACCAAACACATAACGAACGGGAAAACGGAAAACTGCGAGTAAGCGAGAGCAGAAGCAAAGTTTACTTTGATTATGCCGAGCGTGAGCAGATTCAAGACGATACAGTCGGCTTAAAACTGCGAGTAAGCGAGAGCATGGTAGGGACACGGCATGCCGTGTCCGAAAAACAGAGAACAAGCGGAAGCAGATTAAAGACGGCGAGCCAAAGGTCGATGTTAAGTCAAGTCGGATAAAAAAGAAAAACGGAAATCTAACCGCTCCACGCTCACCGCTCACCGTTAAACGTTAAACGCTAAACGTTACCCCCGTTCTAAACCACACCACCTATGAAAAACCTCTACATCATCGCCGGTTGCAACGGAGCCGGCAAAACCACGGCCAGTTACACCGTACTGCCTGAAATGCTAGGATGCCGCGAGTTTGTCAATGCCGACGAGATAGCACGCGGTCTTTCCCCCTTCAACCCCGAAGGTGCCGCCATACAGGCCGGACGACTCATGATCGAGCGCGTGCTGCAATTGATGAAGGACGGACAGGACTTCGCCTTCGAGACCACTTTGGCCACACGCTCCTACATCAAACTCATCAAGAAAGCACAAAGCGTAGGATACTTTGTTACCCTACTCTTCTTCTCCCTGCCCACACCCGACCAGGCCGTAAAGCGTGTGGCACGACGCGTGAGCCAGGGAGGACACAACATACCTCTGGACGTCATCTACCGCAGATACGAAGCCGGTCTGAAGAATTTCTTCCAACTCTATATGCCCGTGGTGGACTTCTGGTCGCTCTACGACAACAACACATGCCCCACCCAGCGCATAGCCAGCGGATGGCGCAAGGGCGAACGTTTGGAAGTTACCGAAGCCCTACGATTTGAGGAATTGAAGAAAATGTATGGTGCGCCCGCAGACGCAGAGGACAAAAAGGAGAAGACAGATGAATAAGAATATTATACAGGAAATTCGCGAACTCGTGTCCCCCACGGAACGTGAAAAGGCACGCATGGCATTTGAAGGATATCCCAACGAGGATGAAATCCGACGCCTGCGCATGACAATAGAAAGCGGAATAATCCTGGCCCAGCAACGTCTTGTCAGCAGAGCCAAGAAGGAAGGTTTCACGCTGATTGCATGCCCACACGGAGAAGTTGTGGAGATTAACCCCAATACCATAGTATTCTGATTGCAGCGAGCAGATAAGGCACAGGTAACCGCATGCCACTTTCTGCCTTGATTTCACAAAGACGGCAAAAGAAGCCGGAATGCTTTGGTATGTCCTGAGCGCCCGGCCAAATAACAACATTATACACGGACACGGCATGCCGTGTCCGCATAATATCCTACCCCAACATCCGCACTACACTATCTTACATGCACTGGATTATCCTCATATTAGCCGGCATCTTTGAATGCAGTTTCACCTTCTGCCTGGGCAAGGCAAACATTGCCACAGGCAAGACGCAGATGTTATGGTATGCCGCCTTCGTACTTTTCTACATTCTCAGCATGGTATTCCTGGCCAAAGCCATCAAGGCTATCCCCATAGGTACAGCCTACCCCATCTGGACAGGCATTGGGGCTGTAGGAACCGTAATCATAGGCATACTGGTTTTAAAGGAACCAGTCACCCTATGGCGCATGTTTTTTATCTTCACGCTTATAGCCTCGGTGGTGGGACTGAAGGCTGTACATTGAAACACCCCCTAATTATATAAGGTTAATTATATAAGGTAAGGAAGAGCAGACCCCTCCGTCGCTTTGCGTCAACTCTTCGAGGTCCCAACGTTAAGGAGGGAAGTGACTGACGCGTCGCACTGAAATTATTGACGCCATCCCTTTCAGATAGCGACAAAACAACATACCCCCACCAAATACATGGCGGAGGTATGGTATAATGGAATTAGGCTGAAATGCCTATGCTACAATCCCAACGCTTTTGCCAGACCGGCATCTACACCGGAGAAGCCCATGAAAGCCATGGCAAGGAGACCTGCGGTGACGAGGGCAATGGCCATGCCCTGCATGCCACGTGGAATGTTCATCAGAGAGAGGTGCTCGCGGATGCCGGCAAAGATTACCAGAGCAAGGGCGAAACCGAGGGCGGTGGCGATGGCATAGACCACGCCGGTGAGGAGGTTGGCCTCAAGTCCCTGGGTGTTGTAGGTTCCCTGTGCCACAAGGATGGCAACGCCAAGAATACAGCAGTTGGTCGTAATCAGGGGCAGGAAGACGCCCAGTGCCTGATAGAGCGAGGGGGAAACCTTCTTCAGCACTATTTCCACCATCTGCACAAGGGCTGCAATTACCAGAATGAAGGCTATGGTCTGCAGGTACTCAAGACCGAAGGCATTAAGTACATACACTTGTATCAGATAGGTTACTATGGTGGCCAAAGTGAGCACAAAGGCTACTGCCGCACCCATACCCATGGCGGTCTCCACCTTCTTGCTGACACCGAGGAAGGGACATATGCCAAGGAACTGGCTCAGTACGATATTGTTTACGAATATCGCGGTAATGAATATAAGTATGTATGCCATGTGATTAGTTCTTTAGTTTGTTGATTATCGCTATCAGGTATCCCAAGGCGATGAAGGCACCGGGGGCAAGGACGAATACCAGGGCTCCGTAACTGTCGGGGAAGATGGTCATGGAGAAGATCTTGCCGGTTCCCAGAAACTCGCGCACGGCTCCAAGCAGAGTAAGACCAAGGGTGAAACCAAGACCCATGCCTATGCCGTCGAAGACAGAACTGATGGGACCGTTCTTGGCCGCGAAAGCCTCGGCACGCCCCAGGATGATGCAGTTCACCACGATGAGGGGGATGAAGAGGCCAAGGGACTTGTCTATCTCGGGAGCGAAGGCCTTGATGACCATCTGCAGGATGGTAACCAGAGAGGCAATCACCACGATGAACGAGGGGATGCGCACCATGTCGGGGACAAGGTTCTTGATAAGGGAGATAATCAGGTTAGAGAAGATGAGCACCGCCATAGTGGCAAGGCCCATGGACATGCCGTTCATGGCAGAACTGGTGGTGCCCAGTGTGGGGCACATGCCCAGAAGGAGAACAAAGGTGGGATTCTCCTTGATGATACCGTTCCAAAGTACTTTCAATTGGTTCATATCTTGTGTCCTCCTTATTTTAGTTCATATCCTTTGCCGTGGCAGAGGTGTGCACGTCGGCCTCGGCATGAGGGTTAACAACCTTGGCATACTCGGCATAGGCATTGTTCACGGCACGCAGGAAAGAGCGTGTGGTGATGGTGCTGGCCGTGATGGCATCTATCTCGCCATTGTCCTTGGTGGTGGCCAACTGACCGGCTGTCTTGCCTACGATTTCACCCTTGCCACCCTTCTGGAACCACTCGTCGGCCTTGGCGCCAAGACCGGGTGTCTCGTTGGAGAGAAGCACGGTGTAGCCGAGCACCTGGAAGTCCTTGCTGAGACCTACCATGATGGTAAGACCGCCTCCGAAACTTCCGTTCAAGGGGTCGGTAGTCTTCACGGCTGCTCCGTTTTCGGCAACATAAACAACAACATCGCCATTGGTGACAGTATCGGTAATCACGGCATTGTCGTCGCAAAGTACGGCCTTGATGGCCTGTGCCTCATTGCGCTGTTGGATTTCGGCTATGGGGCCCTTGGTGAGTTCGTTCACATAAGCCAGCGCCGCACCTGCCACCACGGAGATGACGGTGAGCACAATGGCCATATTGTACCATGTGGATTGGAGTTTCTTCATTTCTTGGCCTCCTTTCTGATTACCTCACCGAAACGGCGTGGCTTGCAATAGGTGTTGATAAGGGGTGTGAACGCATTCATGATGAGGATGGCAAAGGACATGCCCTCGGGGTAAGCGCCCCAGTTGCGGATGACAACGGTAAGAGCACCGATGGCCACACCATAGATGATCTGTCCCTTGGGAACCATGGGCGAGGTGACATAGTCGGTGGCCATGAAGCATGCACCGAGCATGAGACCACCGCTACAGAGTACACTGATGGGGTCGGCATAGACGGGGTTGGCCATGTGCAGGATACCGCTGAGCAGTGCCACGGTGCCGAGGATGCTGACAGGGATGTGCCATGTGATGATCTTGCGGACAATCATGAACAGGCATCCGATGAGCAGGAGGATGGCGGAAACCTCGCCAAGAGAACCTCCGTGCACGCCAACGAGCATATCCACGGAAGAGGGAAGGTCCTTGAGCACGCTGACATCGCCTGACTGGATGGCCCACTTCATCAGTGCCAAGGGGGTGGCACCTGTCTGGGCATCGAGATACTCCACGCTGCCGCTAACGGGCCATGTGGTCATCTGTGCGGGGAAGGAGATGAGCAGGAACACACGTCCTACCAGTGCTGGGTTGAAGGGGTTCTGGCCAAGGCCTCCGAAGGTCATCTTGCCCACGCCTATTGCCACCAGAGCACCGATGATGATAATCCAGACGGGAAGGTTGGAGGGCATGTTGAAACCGAGCAGGATGCCGGTGAGGATGGCTGAGCCGTCCATGATGGTTGTCCTCTCGCGGCGAAGGATGAACTTGGCGATGGCCCATTCAAAAAGCACGCAGGAAACGATGCTGGTGAGCAGTACCACGGCAGCACCAAGGCCAAAGAAGTACAAACTGGCCACCAATGCCGGCACCAGGGCCAGGCATACTCCGTACATGTTCTTCTGGATGCTGTCGCCAGAGTGGACATGCGGAGAAAGTGAAACTATTAATCTGTTTGACATTGTATCTTACTTTCTGTGTTCTTATTATTTCTTTGCCGCCCTTTCGCGGATAATGCCCATGACGGTAGACTTGCCCAGACGGATATTGTCCAGCAGAGGACGGTGGCTGGGACAGGTGAAGGCACATGAACCGCACTCTATGCAGGATACGATGTCTTCCTTCTCTGCCTCCTCCCACATGTACTGGGAACTGATCTTGGCCAGCAGGTAGGGTTCAAGTCCCATGGGGCATACGCTTACACACTTGGCACAACGGATACATGCCTCGGGGGCGGTGCGGCGTGCCTCTTTCTCGTTCATAACGAGCAGGCCGCTGGAACCCTTGGTCATGGGGATGTCAAGGGAGATGAGTGCCTTGCCCATCATGGGACCGCCACCGATAATCTTGCCCGTGTCGGCAGGCAGGCCTCCGCACTCGTCAATGAGTTGGGAGAACGGTGTGCCCAGACGTGCAAGAAGGTTGGAGGGGTTCTTTACGCTCTTGCCCGTAACGGTGATGATACGGGAGATGAGGGGCTTGTTCTTCATTACCGCCTCGTAGATAGCAAAGGCAGTACCTACGTTCTGCACCACAGCACCCACGCTGATGGGGATGGCAGGAGGTGCAGGCACCTGACGGCCGATGACGGCATCTATCAACTGCTTCTCACCGCCCTGGGGATATTGCACCTTCAGGGGGACAATCTCTATCTGGGGATATGCCTTGGCCTTCTCCTGCATCAACTTGATGGCATCGGGCTTGTTGTTCTCAATACCAATGTAGGCACGGTCTACGTTTACGGCCTTCATTATCAGGCTCACGCCAACCAGTATCTCGTCGGCCTTCTCGAGCATCAGGCTATGGTCGGAGGTCAGATAGGGTTCGCACTCCACGGCATTGATGATGACACACTCGGCCTTCTGTCCGGGAGGGGGGCACAACTTCACATGGCAGGGGAAGGTGGCACCACCCATGCCCACTATGCCGGCCTGCTTGATCTTCTCTACGATTGTCTGCGCATCCAGGTCGGGACGGTCTTCCAGACGGACGAGGTCGGGAGTACGGTCGATACTCTCCTCCCATTCGTCGCCCTCAACGTCTACATAAACGGCCATACGGCGGGTATCGCTTGCATCCAGGGCAACGTCCACCTTGCTCACCTTACCGCTGACGCTGGAGTAGATGGGTGCGCTGACAAAACCTCCGGCCTCGCCCAGCAGAGTACCCACCTTCACCACATCGCCCTTCTTCACTACGGGCTTGGCAGGTGCGCCAATGTGCTGGAACATGCTGAATATCGCCTGCTTGGGCAGGGCAGCCTCACGGATAGGACTGCCCGCACTCAGTTTGTTCTCGGCGGGATGTACACCGCCTATTCTAAATGTCTTCATACAGCAGTCTCATTGTCTTTTGGGGTTTCTACTTTCTTTTCAACCACAGGTGCTACGGGAGCAGGTGCTTCCTTCACAACAGGAGCCTCAGGCTTGGATGCCACGGGAGCCTTTGCAACAGGAGCCTCCGCCTTAGGTGCGGCAGCCGATGCTACGGGAGCGGTCTCTGTCTTGGGCTTCCTTGGTGGGAAGTTGAATGCCTTGATGGCACCACGGGGACATGCTTCCTCACACTTGCGGCACATCTTGCACTTGTCGGGGTCGATGTGTGCCAGGTTGGTGCCGAGGGTGATGGCCTCGAACTTGTCGCACACCTTCACGCACTTGCCGCAACCTATGCAACTTACCTTACATTCCTTGGTGGCCAAAGCGCCCTTGTCCTTGTTGTTACAGAGCACCACAACCTTGCGGTTCTTGGGCCCCTGGGGTATCAATTCAATGATACCGCGAGGACAACTCTTGGCACAGGCTCCGCAACCGGTACACTTGCTCTCGTCCACCTCGGCAATGCGTGTGGCAGGATTAACCTTGATGGCGCCGAAGAGACATGCCGCGGCACAATCGCCCTCGCCCAGACAGCCATACAGGCACTGGGTCTCGCCCATACCGGTCATGTTCTGGATCTTGCACGAATGCACACCGTCGAACTCCACTCCGTGAGGACGGACATCGCATGTGCCCTGACAACGCACTACGGCAACCTTGGGGGCTGCGGCCGAAGCCTTCAGGCCCAGGATACCTGCCACCTGCTCCATAACGGCCTGACCGCCGGGAGCACAGTTCAAATCGCTCAGGCTACCACTCTCTGCCGCTTTCACGCATGCAGAAGCAAAGCCTGAACAACCCGGATAGCCGCATCCGCCACAATTTGCCTGAGGCAGAACCTCGGACACCTGCTGGATGCGGGGATCTTCCCAAACAGCAAACTTCTTGGAGGCGAGGAACAGTACCACGGCAGATACGAGTCCCACTACACCAAGCACGATTACTGCAATAAGAATTACGTTCATAACTTACTCTATTTATTAAATTATTCTATCACTTCTTTCTTCTGAAATCCGGCTTAAGCAAGCGTATGCACAGGAAATACAACGCCAGGAACAACAATATACCTAAGGCCGTCCACCCCTCTCCTACCCGACCTTGTGCCAGAAAAAGCATAAGCACAATGCCAACCAAGGGTATGACGAAGGCCACGACAACGGCACGAAGGTCTGTCTCGCAAGGCTGGCCATCCTGCTTGTCCTTACGGCTGCAAAACATTGAAATCTTGCATCCGCTACAATCCAAATCCGCCTGTTTTGCCATATAGACATTACATTTTCCACACAAAGATACTCTTTTTTAGGTATAATTCACACATTTCCTTCCTCCTTTTTGTTAAAAAAGAACATAATAAAGACAAAGAGTCGTTCTAATGCACCTCAAGAGACAAATACACATATCCCCTTCTCTGCCATCTGGCAAAAAAGGGGATATGTAAAGAGTCCGTATTATATAATGTAGACGGACAAACTGGAGTGCCTTTTACTTGATCAAGTACTTGTCGCCGCTCTCCTCCACCATCTTGCGCAGATAGTGTTCGGGATAGCCAGGGCGCTGGGGAGCTACGGGCTCGCCACCGGGAGTGAGGATGTAGTCGCCCTTTTCATCAACCTTCTTCACGCACATGTCGTTGTACTTGACAATGAGTTTCTGTGCCAGCTGCATCCATTCGTCCAGCATCATGCCTGACATGCGGAGGCTGTAGTCGCTGAGGAACTTCTTGCCCTCGGCCTCTCCCATTTCCTTGGCCTTTGCCTCCATGTAGTCCTGAACGCTATTGAAATTCTTCTCCAGACGGTCGCGTACGGCTTGGAGTTCGGGGAAAAGTAGATCGTAGCGGTAGTACACCATGTTGCTCACCCAGTTGCACACCCAATAGGCATTACGGAAACTGAATGTTGTGGCATTGGCGTGCTTGGCACTATAGCAATCGGGCACGCTCTCCAGGCATGAGTAGATGGGAGTCAGAGCCACCATGTTGGCATCGTCATTGCCGAACCAGAGGACACCGCCAATATAGTCGGGCAACCAGTCGCGCATCTGAGCCACGTAGATGGCACTGGACTGCACTGTGCTGATGGGACGCTCGTTGAAATACTCCTTGCCGTCCACCTTGTAGGACAGAGGAGTAACGCGGTAAGGCATCTTCCATGGCAGAGAACCGAGACCCTCGGTGATGTCCATGGGAGTACCCTCATAATGGTCGCGCATCATATCCTTGACATCCTGAGTGCTCAGGAACTGCTTTGGCTTTACCCAAAGGGGCATTTCATGAGGTATGCCGTCGATGGGGTGCTTTGTCTCGGGATTAACGTCCTCGCCCATGGCATAGGGCAGATAGGGTTTCATGTCCTCGGCAGCCCACTTGTTGAAGAAACTCCATACGCGTGCCTCGCAATAGCGCTTGGCACCGAAATCTATGGGAGCATATGCCTCGGAGAAGGAGAAGTCCTTGTCCTTGCCGGTGAAGTAACCCTTCTTGCGTGCGAAGGAGATGACATCCTTTGAATAGAGGCAGTTCTCCTTGTCCTTGAGTGGGAACTGACGGATACGGCTATGGTTGGCATGTGCGCTGATCATGTCGTCGGGCATGCGGCGGGCCACCCATACGGCACCCATTTCGTCCTTGCCCTTGCCGATGAGTTCCATAATCCATACCTCGTTCTTGTCGGCAATGGTGAAACTCTCGCCGCTACACTGATAACCGTACTTCTGGCACAACTCGTCGATGAGTTTGATGGCCTCGCGTGCGGTTTTGCAACGCTCCAGGGCTATCCACATCAGTGAACCGTAATCCATGATGCCGGGGCCTCCATCCAGTTCGGGGCGGCCACCGAAAGTGGTTTCCATGATGCTCAACTGGTATTCGTTCAGGAAACCGGTTACCTGATACGTTTCCTCTGCTTCGGGAATCTCGCCCAGATAGTTGCTTGTCTCGTAGTGATAGATGGGGCGCATGGTTCCCTTGGCATGCTTCATGCGAGGTTTGTAATAGAGAGACGAGAACATGCCATAACTATCGCTGCTATAACTGATTATCACACTGCCGTCGGTGGAAGCCTTCTTGCCCACGATAAGGTTGGTGCAAGGCATGGCCATCACAGAGACGAGCAGGAGACAGATGATTGAGAATATCTTACGCATAAATATTTGATTAAGGATTATTCAGAGTTTTCAGAGTATTCAGAGTATTCCGAAAACTCGGAGTACATTCTTTTACTTTATTACCAACTTGTCTGAGCCAGCGGCCTTGAAACTCATGTCCAGCCCCTTGACGCTGTGTGTCAAGGCACCGAAACTGATGAAGTCCACACCAGCCTGAGCGTATGGTATCATGGTGTCGAAGGTGATGCCGCCGCTTGACTCCGTTTCGGCACGGCCGGCAACAAGTTCCACGGCCTTTTTGGTGTCCTCTGGAGTGAAGTTGTCGAACATGATACGGTCGCAACCCTCGGCCAGAGCCTCCTCCAGTTCCTTCCAGTTGCGAACCTCGCACTCTATCTTCAGGTCCTTGCCATGGTCCTTGCAATACTGCTTGGCACGGCTGATGGCGTTGTGCACGCCACCGCAGAAGTCAATGTGGTTGTCCTTCAGCAGAATCATGTCGAACAGGCCTATACGGTGGTTCATGCCTCCGCCTATCTTCACGGCCTCCTTCTCCAGCATGCGCATGCCGGGAGTGGTCTTGCGGGTGTCCAGCACACGGGTCTTGGTGCCGGCATCTATGAGGGCCTGCTGGTACTTGTGGGTCATGGTGGCAATGCCTGACATGCGCTGAAGGATGTTCAGCATCAGGCGCTCGGTTTGCAGAAGGCTCTGTTCCTTGCCCTTCACGCTCATCACTATGTCACCGGGCTTCACATGGGCACCGTCCTCGATGTAAACCTCCACTTCCATAGTGGGGTCAAATCTGTGGAAGACCTGCTTGGCTATCTCCACACCGGCAAAGATGCCCTCTTCCTTGATCAACAACTTGCTTTCGCCCATGCTGTCCGCCGGGATGCAGCACAATGTGGTGTGGTCACCATCGCCTATGTCCTCGCAGAAAGCAAGGTCGATAAGCCTCTCGTTTAATTCTTCTACACTAAGCATAATTGTATATTTTATTGTTTGTATTTCGTTTTATAATATTTCCGCTCACCCGCTAATCGTTCAACGTTAAACGTTCACCGTCTCCTCCCCATACAGGGGGACTGAGGGGGGCCTACCTCTCACTCGTGATGATATGGTTCTCCGTTCAATATTGTCATGGCACGATACACCTGCTCCACAAAGAGCAGTCGTATCATCTGGTGGGACAGGGTCATCTGTGAAAGGGATATCTTCTCGTCGGCCCGGTCATATACGGCAGGAGCAAAGCCGTAAGGTCCGCCAACTATGCACAGGAGGCGCTTGGTGCCCGAAAGCATTTTCTTCTGCATCCAGGAGGCGAATTCCACGCTACGCCTCTCCACGCCATGCTCATCGAGGAGCACCACCCTGTCGCCCGGTTGTATGCGCGACAGTATCAGCGATGCCTCTGCCTCCTTCTGCTGGGCCTCGGACAGGGCTTTCGTCTGACGGAGTTCGGGGATTACCTCAATATCAGTTGGCAGGTAATGCTTCAGGCGTGCCAGGTATTCGTCCACCAGGGCAATGATATGCTTGTCCGTGGTCTTGCCCACGACCAACAGGGTTACCTTCATTCCTTCTCCTCCTTGTCTTCTGCTTCTCCCTTGCTCTGACGTTGTACATTCTCATACGCTCCTATGTCGGCACGTCCGTCTGCCTCACGACTTCTGCCAAGGCGGTCGAGGGGGAACTCCTCTGCCCAGTAGACATCAGCACTATCGCAGAAGTGCGCCAGCGTGTCGGGCGTGAAGTCATAGAGTCGTGCGTAAGTGTCAAAGAGCAGGAACTGACGTCCGTAGGACATGGTGTCCTCTGGATTCTCATAGATATTGCGCACAAAGCGGACGGAGTCGCCATCGCTATACACCGTATTCAGGAAACAGCGCTGGAAACGATATTGCACGGAATCCTGGAACTTGCTCTCCTTGATGAAACTGCCCAAGATGACGTCATCGCCATAACCCGTGATGATGCAGTTGGTAAAATTGGCACGCGAAACGTCGTAGAACATCGTATCGCCGTATTCCACATCATAGTCGCTCAAGTTCAATGCCCAACCTCTGTTGGCATCGAAATTGTAGAACTGCGCCAGGGTGCAGAAGGTCATCTCCGTCTCTCCGCCTATCATCTGATAGAGGTTGCCGAAGGCATTGCTTATCTGCGTGTTGTATGCCTTGACACGGCAGTTCTTTGTCCACATGGCATTACCTCCTGTGTTGTGAATCACACAGTTGGCCAGTTCGATGTCAGTATCCTCGGCCTTGATGCCGAAGGTGCTACTATGGAGGTCCAGGTATGTCAGTTTATGCCCCGACCCGTTGAGGTACACACCGCCCCATTGCTGGGGTGTATTGTCGTATGGCAGATAGTCGAACAGGTTTCCAGTCCTGTCACCACGGAAGACAACTGGTTCCTCCAAGGTGCCGTTCACCACCAGTGTACCGTCCACACACATGGAGGCATGCTGATGGAAGTACAGTTTCGTTCCTGCCGCCACGGTAAGCGTTGCACCGGAAGAGACATAAAGACTATCATATATTACCACGGGACGACGGCTTTGCAGAATGGAGTCCTGATCTATCACCCTTACCCCACGCCAATGTAAAGCGTTCTGTCCGCCTGCCACGAGTGCGACATACTGCACCACACCGCTTTGCAACGTGAAGCAAAGGCTGTCGGTATGCATTGCAACGGTGTCCGTATCGGTATCCGGCAGGGTTACCTCCACGAGGACAAAGATGCTGTCGTTCTTCCTCACCTCAAAGTCGGTGCCCTGACCGCCATGCAGGAACTGACCGTCCACGTTCACACGGAAGGGGCTCTGGCCGGCATGCTTCAGGCGCACGTCGCTGATGCGCACTCCGCTCTTGTTGTGATTATACACCAACAGACGCTGGGTACTGCTGCTTACCGTGCTTATCAAGGTGTCAAAACTGACGGTATCGCGCCCGAATGTGAGTTGCGCATGAGGGTCAGCCGTCCACGAATCATAGTCATCGCAACTGCTGACCATCGCCAACAGTACACCTATTATATATATATATAAGGGGAATCGTTTCAAGTCCGTTTCCTTTGTTTAGATATTTGCCAATATAGCCAGGAGATGATCCCATACCAACTGTACGCTGGGGATGAGCATGCGCTCGTCGGGACTATGCACACCACGCATCGTGGGGCCAAGGCTAACCATGTCCATGCCGGGGAACTTCTCGCTGAAGAGTCCGCACTCCAGTCCCGCATGTATTCCGCCCACGAAGGGGTCCTTGCCATAGAGTTTCCTGTACTGCTCCACGGCAACCACCAGCAACTTGCTGTTGGGATTCATCTTCCATCCGGGATAACCCTCTCCGCTCACCACTTCTGCACCTGCCAGTTCAAAGGGGGCACGGAATGTGGCGGCCATATTGTGGCGTGCGCTGAGGATGCTGCTTCGCTGGCTGGAATTGACAACGATGGTATGCTCCTCTGCGTTCTTTCTGATACTGGCCAGATTGGAACTCGTCTCCACAAGGTCTATGTCCTGGCACATGGCAAAGATGCCGTTGTCCACGGCCTGCAGGGCAAGGATAAGGTTGCGTGCGGTCTTCTTGTCAACCACGCTCTCTGGAGCATCCACACTTTCCAGGATGAACTCCATGGTCTTCTCCGTACGGCTGTACTCCTCCTCCACGTCTGCCTGGAAGATGTTCCAGTCAACGCGGATCTGCTCCTTGTAGGCATAGGGCACGGACACCACACATGATGCCTCGCGGGGGATGGCATTGTGCAAGCCGCCTGCCTGTATGTCGGCCAGACGCAGATCGGTCTTTGCCTGCTGCATATAAAGGAAACGTGCAAGCAACTTGTTGGCATTGGCACGCATCTTGTTGATATCGTCGCCGGAATGACCGCCGGTCAGGCCCTTGATGGTCAGACGCACGAAGAACATGCCGTCCTCCACAGGCTCGTCCTCATAGCGGAAAGTCGCCGTGGTACGGCAACCGCCGGCACAACTTACAAAGATATAGCCCTCTTCCTCGTTGTCAAGGTTCACCATCATCCTGCCCTTCAAAAAATCAGCAGGCATGGCCTCGGCGCCTGTCAGGCCGGTTTCCTCGTCACGGGTGAAGACACACTCCAGAGGACCGTGCTTAATGTCGTTGGCACGCAGGATGGCAATCTCCATGGCACAGCCGATACCGTCATCCGCACCCAGTGTAGTGCCTTTTGCCTTCATCCAGTCCCCATCCACATAAGCCTGTATGGCATCGTTGTCGAAGTCGAACTCCACATCGTTGTTCTTCTCGCACACCATGTCCATGTGACTCTGCAGTACCAGTATGGGGCGGTCCTCCATGCCGGGGGTGGCAGGCTTGCGGATGACCACATTGCCAATCTCGTCACGCTGGGTTTCCAAACCAAGACTACGGCCTACCTCCAACAGGTACTCCATCATCTTGTCCTCCCTCTTTGAGGGGCGGGGAACGCGGTTTATCTCACTGAAAGCCTCAAATACCGAGGCAGGTTTCAATTCCATCATATCAATTCGGTTATTAGGTCGTTAATATTAAAATAACGCATTGCCAAGGGGTTTTATTTGGCAGATTAGCAAATATTCACTATCTTTGCCAACCGAAACCATGACTTTGCGCATGCAAATATACAAATAAATGTTGAAACTATTACTTCTGACGCTTGGAATTTGCGCAATCAGCATACTGCTGCTCTCCATACGCATAATCCTGCAAAAAGGAGGCAAATTCCGCAGCCTGCACATAGGACAAAGTCCCGAAATGCGCAAGAAAGGCATACACTGCGTACAGAGCATGGACAGGATGATGCGCCATCAGAGTCCGCACAAAGTCAAGGAACATACGAATAAATAACATAGCAATAGAAATGAAAAAGTATCTTTTCCTGGTCATGAGCATCGCCCTGGGCCTTGCATCATGCAACAACAACAAGGAGACCGGCAACACCGAAACCGCAGAGACCGCAGAGGCTGAAGCAACAGGCCTGCGCATAGCCTACGTGGAACTGGACAGCCTGATGAGCCAGTACCAACTCTACAAGGACTATGAGGAAGTTCTCACCCGCAAGGGCACAGACATCCAGAACACACTGGCACAGAAGCAGCGCAAACTGGAGTCAAGCGCAACAGCCATGCAGCGCAAGTACGAGAACAACGGATTCCAGACACGCGACGAACTGGAGCGCGCACAGCAGAGCCTCCAGCAGCAGGAAATGGAACTCCAGCAACTGGCCGCCAAGCTGAACAACGAGTTCAACGAGGAACAGGCACGCATCAACCAGGAAGCACGCGACAGCATACAGGCTTTCCTGAAGATATACAACCAGACAAAGAAATATGACTACGTGATGATCAAAGCCGGCGACAATCTGCTTATCGCCAACCCCAAGTACAACATCACCAAGGACATCGTAACAGGTCTAAACAAGCGCTACAACGCAAAAAAGTAGCAAATCTGCACGCTTTTTCTTGCATAACTCGCAGAAAAGCACTAACTTTGCACCCGATTTATGCCGTTGAGGCCCGAAAAAGTGAACCACGAGATGGTTCCGCCCCGCGGTCAAACCCGTTAAATAATAAATAAACAAATGTACGCAATCGTTGAGATTAACGGTCAGCAGTTCAAGGCTGAAGCCGGCAAGAAGCTCTTCGTACACCACATCGCTGGTGCCGAGGCTGGTCAGGCTGCTGAGTTTGAGAAAGTGTTGTTGGTAGACAACAACGGTACAATCACCGTAGGTGCTCCCACCGTAGAGGGTGCCAAGGTTGTATGTGAAGTGGTATCCCCCCTGGTAAAGGGCGACAAGGTTCTGGTATTCCACAAGAAGCGTCGCAAGGGCTACCGCAAGCTGAACGGTCACCGTCAGCAGTTCACCGAGTTGACTATCAAGGAAGTTATTGCTTAATCACTAAAATCACAGGAGGAACACAGAATGGCACATAAAAAAGGTGTTGGTAGTTCAAAGAACGGCCGTGAGTCAGCATCACAGCGACTCGGTATCAAGATCTTCGGTGGTGAGAAGTGCATTGCCGGTAACGTAATCGTTCGTCAGCGTGGCACACGCCACTACCCTGGCAAGAACGTAGGCATCGGCAAGGATGACACTCTGTACGCTCTGGCAGACGGTATCGTGACTTTCCGCAAGGGTCGTCTGAACCGTTCAACCGTAAGCGTTGAGCCCATCGCAGAAGCATAAGTTCAGAATACACAAGGAACAAACTAAAATAAGGTTCGAGGCCATCAGGCCTTGAACCTTATTTCTTTATGCCTTATGCCGCATCAGCATTTCGGACGCCTGTCAAAATACATCGTCATCATTCGGAACACACGGAAAAGGCACAAAGGCAAAGAAAATAGCACCTTCATCGCGTTTTTTCCACGAAAACACTTGCACCATTCAGAAAAAAGCAGTACCTTTGCACCGCAATTCAGAGGAAAAGCCATCCATACAGGATGAGAGTTGAAAGATTGGATTACAAAGCAAGCGATAAAGAAATGCGGAAATAGCTCAGTTGGTAGAGCACAACCTTGCCAAGGTTGGGGTCGCGAGTTCGAGCCTCGTTTTCCGCTCAATGCTTGCCCAAGTGGCGGAATTGGTAGACGCGCACGTTTCAGGTGCGTGTGTCGAGAGGCGTGC
>JAGAQH010000036.1 GCA_017622815.1 Bacteroidaceae bacterium
TATCTGTGCCCAGGTGTCGCACCAGTTCAGGAACACTCCGCTTATTGATGCCATTCGCACCATAGAGCAGGGGCAGACGGAATACACGGTATCCATCCTTTCCGATGGCCTTACGCATCTTACCACTTCTGCCAGGATTGAAGAAGAGGACGCCTTGAGGGCAATAAAGAGTCTGTGCAAGGGACTTGGCGTGAAGGTGAAGGCGAAGAATGGCAACATAATCCCAAATCGGTTCATTAGGATTTGGGTTTAACATGCAACCGCCCCCACTGGTTGGTGAGGGCGGTTGTTACAATACTTTATTTGTTTACTTTACTTTACATCTGAAACTCCTTTACGTTAAGACCAGAAACGTGGAGTACAGGTTTTGTGCCTCGGGCGTCTTGCGTTTTCCACTTGACGGTAACGGCCTTGCGCTCTCCGGGCATGAGGTGGAAGTAGTTGTCGGAATATTCCACGGGCAGGATTTGTTCACCGTCTTCGCCACAGAGGTTCAGGCGAAGCATCAGGGCGGGGGTGTCGCCTGTGTTGGTGATGACGAAGTGCATTGTGGGCTTGAACACCAGTCTTACATCCACCTTGGCAATGGGCATGGAGTTGAGTTCCTTGGCGGACTCGTTGCCCCACAGGAAGTAGGTGTTGGTGGAGAGGAGTTCGCCATTGAGCAGGGACACGGCTTCCAGACGGAGCATGAACGACTTGGTGGTATCAGGCGAAAGGACCTCGAAGCAGTTCACGGTAGAGTCGGACGGCAGGTGTGCCGAATCTGCCTTCTTCCAAACTTCCTTGCCTTTCAGATCGTACATGGTGGCAATGACCTTGATGTCCTGTGCAGGCTTCATCATGTTGACCAGTTGCACCTGTGCCGTGGAGGCATTGTACTGGACGTGCAGGGGCTCGCATGCCTTCTTGATGCCGAAGAATGCCGCCGTGGGGTCGAAATAATAGTCGTAGGTCTGCCATACCATAGAGGGCCAGCATGAATGGCTCATCCAGATGATGAGGCCCTGGCGGTCCAGGTTGGCGCTCTCGTACATGGCACGGTAGCCATCGTAGTTCTGCCATTGTGCCAGGGCGGTGTAGGCCTTGGCTGGATGCATGCCTATGCGTGCAGGCATCTTCTCGGCATATACCCTATCCTCTCCAAAGCGTTCGGCCAGCAGTTGGTTGAAGGTGGAACCATACTGTGCACCCTTTTGTGTGAAGTCGTGCTTGCCCCAATATTCGTTTTGAGGCCAAAGGTGCTCGGGAGCAAGCATGCGGCAGAGACTTTCGTAGTTGGGCATGTTGGGCATGCCACGCTCGGAGTGCAGTTTGCCTGTCTGTATCTCGAAGTATTCCTTCACTGGCAGTGCTCGGTATGGACCGTGTCCGCTGACACCGTCATCGGCAGAACTGGGGAAGTAGAGTGCTCCCGGAGCCAGTTTCTGGACGAGTTGTGCCAGTTGCTTGTCCAGCGTTTCGGGGGGATAACCCTCGTTGCGTCCGCAATAGAGTGCTATGCTGGGATGCCGGCGTATGCGGCGCATGTAGTCGTTGGCATTTGCCATGAACATGGGCTCGTTGTGAGGGTTGGGACCGTCGGCAGGGTTTGCCAGCCAGAAGTCCTGCCATACCATGATGCCGTGGCGGTCGCAAGCCTCGTAGAATTCCTCGTCGCCCGTCTGTCCCACCCAGTTGCGTATCATGGTGCAGTTCATCTGGCGGTGGTATCCCACGGCAATGTCGTACTCGCGGCCGCGATAGTTGAGGTGGTTCTCCGAGAAGCCCCAGTTGCCACCCAGAGGGATGAAGCGCTGGCCGTTGATGTAGAGTTGCAGGCGCGTGGTCTCGTCCTTGTAGGTAACCTGGCGTATGCCTGTACGATATTCCATGCGTGCCACGGACTTTGTCTGTGGAGAATGGAAGGTGTAGGCGGCATGATACATGTGGGGTTTGCCATAGCCGTTGGGCCACCACAGTTTCATATGCTGGCCGGCAAGTTGGCGGTATTCTTCGGGAGAGAAGACTATCTCTGTTTCGGTATTTGCACCCAGTATTACCTCCTTCTCAAAGCAGATGTCGCCGATATTGCCACGGAGAGTTCCCTGCACAGGAGTGGAGAGGTGGTTCTTCACGAACACGGAGGGCGTCATGGTGGCCTTGCCGTCGGCCAGTGTGGTGTTTACAAGCGGGTCGCTGATGGTAACAGCCTCGGTGGCGGTGAGGAATACATCGTTCCAGATGCCCACCTCGCGGCCGGGGATGGTGGTTATCCAGTCCCATCCTATGGTGGCATGGAAGGTTGGGTTGTCGCCACCCAGTACACCGCCGTTGAAACTGGTGTTCTCGCCCGTCTTGGTCTTGCGTGCACCGGGGTTGTCATTGTTCTGCACATAGACAAGGAGTTCGTTGTCGCCTTCCTGCAGGTAGTCGGTAATGTTGAACTGACCACGCATGAAGGCACCCTCTATCCTGCCCACCTGCTTGCCGTTGAGCACCACCAGGGCCTTCCAGTTGATGCCGTCGAAGTTGAGCAGTATGCGCTTGCCTTTCATCTTTGACGGAACCTGGAATGTGCGCTTGTAAAGGAAGTCGCGGTTGAAGAACGACTCTGAAATCATGGACAGGTTGTCGTCGAAGTTGGGGTCGGGCAAGGCACCGGCATTGTAGTAACTCGAGAGTACTGTGGCAGGTACCGTAGCCACTATTTCAGGTCCCAGTGGCACTGCTTTCTGTGTGGGTTCGCTAACGGGACGCACGGTCCAGTTTCCGCCGTTGAGCATGTATTTGCGTACGTCTCTGCTTCCGCTCCATCCCTGTTTGTCATGGGCTATGGCCTTGACTCCGCCACGGCCGTAAACTTCCATTTCGCTAAGGCATGCGGCATCCGTGTTGGTTATGCGTACATATCGTGCCTTGGCCTTGGCCTTGATGCTCTGCACCTTAGAATTATCTTGAGTGCCGGCATAGGGTTTCCAGTTGCGTGCATCGTCGGAAACCTCCAGCACGCCCTGCATGCCCTCGTCCAGCCAATGCAGACGCACTTCCTCGATGTCGGCCACTGCACCCAGGTCCACGTATGCCCAGTCGCCCTTTGAGGCCTTCCATGTGCTGGTGAAGCGTTGTGCAGGGAAGATGCTGCGCACGGCCTTGCCCTTGCGCTTGAAGGTAACCTCCTTGATGGACCAGTAGAAGGCATTGTTTTGGCGGAAGGTCAGTTCTACGGAGTTGAAGGTACGCTTGCCCTTGAGTTTGAAGGTCTCCTTCAGTTCTCTGGCCATGGCCGTAGCCTCCTCTGTCTGCTTGTTGGGGTCGTTTATAACCTTTCTTCTGCGAGGACGTCCCGGCAGGGTATCGCTCTTCACGGTGAAGGAGTAAGACTTTGCTCCCATCACATCGCACTGCATGGAGTAGTGCTCAAAGGGCTTGTCCTGATCGTATGCCACGAACCCCTCAACAACCACCTCATCGGCCTCTATGTCCATGTTGTACCAGCGGTAGGTCAGTGTTGCCGTACTGCCCTCAACAGGTATTCTGGACCACTCGCTGTTGTTGATGGTCAGTTTACGCTCGTTGTGAGGCAAGGGCTTGCCATTGGCCAGCACTTCCAGAAATGCAGGCTGGTTGGTGGCCACCACGCCATCGGTAAGGAGTTGTGCTGTAAGGTTCAGGTCGTATGACCCCGACTGGTACACGGCACGGTGCAGGGCCAGATTGCGGTACTCGGTGTCCTTCTCCACTTTAGGACCGAAATACTCAGATGGCTTGCCTGGATACACGCCTATGCCACGGCTGTTACCTTGTGCCATGGCCGGCATAGTGCTTCCCAAGATTATGCCTGATATAACCAGACCTTTCTTTGCAAGGAGCATGAGTCTGTGAGCGGTGTTTCGTTTCATGGTACTGTATTGTTATATGGTATTTTTCTATGTTACACTGCTTCTATGCCTTCAGGAATTCTGCCAGACGGGCAACGGCACGGGCACGGTGTGATACGGCATTCTTTCCTTCGGGCCCCATCTCGGCAAAGGTGAGTCCTGTTTCCTCTACTTCAAAGACGGGGTCGTAGCCGAAACCGTTCTCTCCACGGAGTTCATGCACTACCCTACCCTCCACTATGCCTTCGAAGAGGTGTTCTTCAAGTTCGGGTTCTGAATTGTCGGCTTGGGTTGTATGCCTTACCAAGGCTATGACGGTGCGGAAACGGCAGGCTCGGTTTCCCTTGTTCTCCATCTTGGCAAGGAGGCATCGGATGTTGGCAGTAGAGTCGTGGCTGTCTCCAAAACCGTTCATGGTGCCGAGACGGGCTGTGTATACTCCGGGTGCGCCATCCAATGCATCAACGTGAAGACCTGTGTCATCGGCAAAGCAGTCCACACCATATTTCTCTGCTACATAGCGGGCTTTCTGAAGGGCATTACCCTCCAGTGTGTCGCTATCTTCGGGAATCTCCTCGATGCAACCTATGTCCGCCAAGGATTGTATCTCTATCTTGTTGCCGAGAATCTGGCGTATCTCGCGCAACTTATGTTCGTTGTTTGTTGCAAAAACCATGTTGATTGAACGGAAAACGGAAAACTGAAAATGGAAAACTGAAAACTGAAAACTGAAGTGTGAAAGGTGAAAGGTGAAAACGGGAATCATTCTTAGTTTTCCGTTTTCCCCTTTCCGTTTTCACTTTTTAATGGGGTCAAAGCCCTCTCCGAATACACCTTCCACATTGGACATGGAAACGAAGGCTTTGGGGTCCACTTTGTGGATGAGGTCGAAGATATCTTTCCTTTCGAACTTCTTTGCCATAACCAACAGTACGGGGCGCTTCTGCTTGCTATACCAGCCATGGCCTTCCAGTATGGTGCATCCTCTTTGAAGGTCGTTGTTTATGCGAGTGGCTATCTCCTCGTATTTCTCTGATACGATGATGAACTGTACGCTTTGGCGTGCACCATTGACAACATAGTCCACCATGTTGATGGCAATGAACATCATACAGTAACTCATTACTAATGTTTCTATATCGCGGATTACGAACCAGTTCATGCCCACGATGAAGATGTCCACCATTAGCAAGGCGCGTCCCAGACTTATGGGTTTGTACTTGTTTATGATAGAGGCAATGATGTCAGAACCTCCGGTGCTGCCTCCTGACTGGAATACAAGTCCCAGACCAAGACCTTCGGTAAGACCGCCCAGCACACAGGCCATGAACTTCTCTTCGCCTACCATCTTGTACATGTTACCCATTTCGTCCACAGGTACCAGACGTTGGCCCAGGTCAATGAATAGCGACACCATAGCCGTGGCAATCAGGGTCTTTACCGTGTACTTCAGGCCAAGTATCTTTAGGGCAAAGAGAAGCAGTGCCACGTTTACTATGAAATAGGTATAGGAGGGTGGGAATCCGCTGACATAGAATATCAGTGCGCCTATACCGGAAACACCTCCGCTGGTCATCTCGTAGGGCAGGATGAAGCATGAGTATCCGATGGCAAATATCAGCAGGCCCGATGCCATGAGAAACAGGTCCTTGCTGGAAGGAACGATATCATGCATAGTAATCTTTTCCATATGGCTTATTTTAATGGTTAACGGTGAATTGTTCGTGGATGAGCGGATGAGCGGATGAGTGAGGAGCGGGCGATAAGGTTAGTTTTCTGTTTTAATCCCGCTTCGCGGTCTTGACTTTGTCTTAGTTGCTTTCGCTCGACATAATAAATAAACTTATTCTGTTCTCGCTTAATAGCAACTTTGAATCTGCTCACGCTCGGCAGAGTAAATACATTTTCTCTGTCCTCGCTTACCCACAGATTTCAGTTTGTATTTATGCTTTTATAACGTTGAATCCTTTGCCGAAGGCTCCTTCTACGCGGTGGAAGGTGACGAAGGCATCGGGGTCGGTGTCGCGTATCAGGCGCAATATTTCCACTTGTTCGCTCTTGTGTACTATGGTCACCACTACCTTCATCTGGTTGTGTGTGAAACCTCCCTCAGCGAAGAGTAGCGTGGCCGTATGTCCTGTATGGGTGCGTATGCTTTCCACCATGAGGTCGTTGTGCTTTGTGTAGATGGTGAACTGGATGTCCTGCTTGGAGGAGTTTATCATGGCATCCACGGCAAAGGTGTAGACCACAAGGGTGACATAGCCGAATACCACCATCTGCCAACTATGGAACAGGAAGTAGCAACTGCCTATGACAAAGAGGTCGAGGTAAAGCAGCACGCGGCCTATGCTCACGTTCTTGTACTTGTTGATGATGGATGCCGGTATGTCCCAGCCTCCGGTGCTTCCGCCACTCATGAACACCATGCCTATGCCTATGCCGTTGAGTGTTGCACCGAGGATACATGCCATGCCCTCCTGATTCTCGCCGAGCACTTGCCACAGACCGTTTGCCTGGTCAGAAACGATGTCCTGTCCTATTTCCAGATATAAGGTGAGCGAAAGCACGGCATAAAGGGTCTTCAGCGTAAACTTAGGCCCCAGTTGCCACCAAGCCAGCAGGAGCAACAGTGCATTTACCACGAGCAGACTGTATTGCATGGGGATACCTGTGGCGTATTGGAGGATGGCGCACAGGCCTGCTCCGCCGCCTGTGGTGATTTTGTAGGGCAACAGAAACAAGGCCCATCCCACGTCGTAGATGGCCATACCGAGGTTTATGAAAATCATATCCTTTATGAGGTCAAGGATGTGATACTTGCGTAGGCGGCCTTGTAGTTTCTCCCGCTGCTCGGCCAGGGTGATCTTTGTCTTCATAAGACAGGGTGTGTTAATCTTACTTTACCACTATGTTTACGATACGCTTGGGCACTGCTATAGTCTTCACTATCTGTTTGCCCTCCAGATGTTTCTGTGCTTCGGGTGCGGAGAGCGCCATCTGCACCATCTCCTCCGGTGTGGCATCAGCGGGGAACTGCATGGCAAAGCGTACCTTGCCGTTGAACTGTACGCCCAACTGAACGCTGCTCTCCACAAGGTACTTTTCGTCAAACTCGGGCCATGCGGCGTCGCATACGCTTCCTTCCTTGCCCAGAGCCTCCCAGAGTTCCTCTGCCACGTGGGGTGCGAAGGGTGAAATCAGTGCAACCATCTTCTCCAGTACCTCGCGGCTTCGGCACTTCTGTGCGGTGAGTTCGTTGGTGGCCACCATGAAGGCGGATATGGAGGTGTTGTAGGAGAACTCCTCTATGTCGGCCGTCACCTTCTTTATGAGTTTGTGCAGGGACTTCATGTTGTCAGCCGTAGGCTCTGAGGCGTCTGCCTGCAGGTTGCCGTCCTTGTCCCAGAACAGTTGCCAGAACTTCTTCAGGAAGCGGTGGCATCCGTCTATGCCGTTGGTGTCCCAGGGCTTGCTCTGCTCCACGGGTCCCAGGAACATTTCATACAGGCGCAGGGTGTCGGCACCGTAGCGCTCCACTATCATGTCGGGGTTCACCACGTTGAACATGCTCTTGGACATTTTCTCCACGGCCCATCCGCAGAAGTACTTGTCGTCCTCTAGGATGAACTCGGCGGTCTCGTATTCGGGGCGCCATGCCTTGAAGGCCTCCACATCCAGAACGTCGTTCTTAACTATATTCACGTCCACATGGATGGGTGTTGTTTCGTACTGGTCCTTGAGGCCAAGGCTTACGAAGGTGTTGGTGTCCTTTATGCGGTAGACGAAGTTGCTTCGTCCCTGAATCATACCCTGGTTGATGAGTTTCTGGAAGGGTTCTTCCTTCTTGCTGATACCCAGGTCGAAAAGGAACTTGTTCCAGAATCGGGAGTAGATGAGGTGGCCGGTGGCATGCTCGCTGCCTCCAACGTAGAGGTCAACGTTCTGCCAGTAGTTGGCATTCTCCTCGCTTACCAGAGCCTCGCCGTTGTTGGTGTCCATGTAGCGCAGGTAATAGGCGCTGGAACCGGCAAATCCGGGCATGGTGAAGAGTTCTATGGGGAATACAGTCTTCTCGTCGATGAGGGCCTTGTCCACAATCTTGCGGTTAGCCTCGTCCCAGGCCCAGAGTTGTGCATTGCCCAGAGGAGGTTCGCCGCTCTCTGTGGGCAGGAAGTTCTCCACCTGGGGAAGTTCCACGGGCAGGCACTCCTCGGGAATCATGCAGGGTATGCCCTGCTTGTAGTACACGGGGAAGGGTTCGCCCCAGTAGCGCTGGCGTGAGAAGATGGCATCGCGCAGACGGAAGTTCACCTTCACGCGTCCGAGACCGTTTTCGCTGACAAACTTCTTCGTTGCCTCTATGGCCTCCTTCACGGTCAGGCCGTTCAGGCTGAAGCCCTTGAAGGAAGTCTTGCCCTCCATGGGAGAGTTCATCACTATGCCTTCCTTGGCATCGTAACTCTCTTCGCTCACGTCGGCACCCTCCACCAATGGGATGATGGGCAGGTTGAAGTGGCGCGCGAAGGCATAGTCGCGTGAGTCGTGGGCAGGCACCGCCATAATGGCACCGGTACCATAGCCCGAAAGCACGTATTCGGCAATGTAGATGGGGCACTTGTCGCCGGTGATGGGATTGATGCCGTATGAACCGGAGAACACGCCGGTAACCGTGTGGTCAATCATGCGCTCGCGCTCGGTGCGGCTCTTCACGTAGGTCAGGTACTTGTCCACCTCCTCTTTCTGCTCCTCGGTGGTAAGTCTGGCCACCAGTTCGCTCTCTGGTGCCAGCACGAAGAATGTTACGCCGAACATGGTATCGGCACGTGTGGTGAAGATGGTGAAGTCTATGTCACTGTCTGCCACCTTTATCTGCACTTCGGCACCCTCGCTTCGGCCTATCCAGTTCTTCTGTGTCTCCTTTATGCTCTCGCTCCACTCTATTGTCTGCAAGCCGTCCAGCAGGCGCTGGGCGTATGCGCTGACACGCAGGCACCACTGACGCATCTTCTTCTGCTCCACTGGGTATCCGCCACGCTCGCTCACACCGTCGATAACCTCATCGTTGGCCAGCACCGTGCCCAACTTGGGGCACCAGTTCACCATCGTCTCGCCCAGGAAGGCTATGCGGTAGTTCATCAGCGTCTGGCTCTTCTCCTGCTCGCTCATTGCCTTCCACTCCTCTGCCGTGAACGAGAGTTCGTCGGTGCAGGAGGCGGTGATTCCCTCTGTGCCCTTTGACTCAAAACGGGCAATCAGCAGGTCTATGGGCTGAGCCTTGCCAAGGGAGGTGTCGAAGTATGAGTTGAACATCTTCTGGAATGCCCACTGTGTCCAGTGGTAGTAACCGGGGGCACAGGTGCGCACCTCGCGGTCCCAGTCGAAGCAGAAACCTATCTTGTCCAACTGCTCGCGGTAGCGGTCAATATTCTGGAAGGTGGTCTTCTCGGGGTGCTGTCCCGTCTGTATGGCATACTGCTCGGCAGGCAGGCCGTATGAGTCATAGCCCATGGGGTTCAGCACATTGTAGCCCTGCTGGCGCTTGAAGCGTGCATATATGTCGCTGGCAATGTAACCCAGGGGGTGACCCACATGCAAACCTGCACCGCTTGGATAGGGGAACATGTTCAGGACGTAGAATTTCTCCTTCTTCTCGTCCTCTTCCACGTGGTATGTCTTGTTGGCAACCCACTGGGCACGCCACTTCTCTTCAATCTTTCTAAAATCGTAGTCTCTCATCTTTAATATTATTGTAATTTGGACACAAAGTTACGAATAAGTGAGTGATTTACCAAATTTATTCGGGCAATTCCGAACGAGAGTATCCAAGACGGCAGTCAAGAATACGGTCAAGTTAACGAACAGCCTTTTTTATGCTCAGGAGTGGAGCGTAAAAGTTCTTCCCCTTATCGGTAGTGAGCATTTTAGGCCTCAGGTCAAATCGTGCCGTCCTAATTTGACATTGCTGTCTTGAGAGCACAATCAACAGGCTTAAACCTTTGATTTCCGTCAACGCGTTTTGACATAAATCAACAAATAAGTGTTTTTTCTACAATTATCGTGTCGGTGTTCTTGCGTATATCCGAAAATGGCGTACCTTTGCAGTGCCTTCCGAGAGGAACGCACAAGAGAAAAGAGAAATTGTTTTAGGTTTTTCATGATATTAGATTAGGTTAAGTTTGTTTAGGTTAACACCACTCAACTGATACTTGTTTAAGGTAAAGAAACCAAGATTGATTTCAGGAATTAAAAGTAGAAGTTTGAGAGATTAATCATAACATTAGTCATGGTGTGAAGGGCGCTTGGTTCGTGAGAATCGGCGCTCTTTTTTAAGTTTATCCCAAAGCCTCAGTATGTAGTAACGCCGTGTATGCGATGCCGATTGCCTGTTGTTGGCTGTATCAGTGGCCTTATATCGCTATGGTGTGGATGTACTATGCTGCCTTTTTGACCACAATGCCATGCCCTTGCTTGCTTAGATAAACTTTTTTGTTTACCTTTGCAACAGTATTCATTATAAAAAGGTAACACGAGACAGAGAGTATGGCAAAGGAAGCGCTGACACCGATGATGAAGCAGTTTTACGACCTGAAGGCCAAGCACCCGGAATGTGTGCTGCTGTTCAGATGCGGTGACTTCTACGAGACATACGGCCAGGATGCCGTGGTGGCTTCCGGCATATTGGGCATAACGCTGACCAAACGTAACAACGGTGCCGGAGGTTGCGGACAACTGGAAATGGCCGGATTTCCCTTCCATGCGCTGGATACCTACCTGCCCCGACTGGTGAGGGCAGGAAAGAGAGTGGCCGTATGCGACCAGTTGGAGGATCCGAAACTTGCCAAGAAACTGGTGAAGCGAGGCATTACGGAACTTGTCACTCCCGGTGTGGCCATGCAGGACAACGTGCTCTCGTGCAAGGAAAACAACTTCCTGGCAGCCGTACACTTTGGAAAAGGAATGTGCGGAGTTGCCTTCCTGGACATTTCCACGGGCGAATTCATGACCAGCGAGGGAAGTATCCAGCATGTAGGCGGACTGCTTGCCAATTTCTCGCCCAAGGAGATACTGTACGAGAGGGGAAGGGGCGAAATGTTCCGTTCCTCATTCCAGGAGAAATCCGCAACCTTTGAGATGGAGGACTGGGTGTTCAACGAGCAGACGGCAAGGGGTAAGTTGCTCAAACATTTCGGGGTGAAGAACCTGAAAGGTTATGGCATAGAGCACCTGAAGGCCGGAACCATCGCTTGCGGTGCCATAATGCAATATCTGGAGAATACCCAGCATACCCAACTGGGACACATACGCAGTGTGGCCAGGATAGAGGAAGACCGCTATGTGCACATGGACAACTTTACCATGCGCTCCCTGGAACTCCTCCGTCCCATGAACCACGACGGCAAGTCGCTGCTGGATGTGATGAGCCGCACCACCACCCCCATGGGTGCACGATTGCTGAACCGTTGGATGGTGTTCCCGTTGAAGGACACAAAGGCCATAAACAGCCGTCTGGACGTAGTGGAGTATTTTTTCCGCGACTTGGAGACGAGGGACGTGGTATGCGAACAACTCCAGTACATAGGCGACATGGAGCGCATCATATCGCGCATCAGCACGGGACGTGTGTCACCGCGTGACCTCCTCACCCTCACCACCGCGCTGCAGGCCCTGAAGCCCATACACGAAGCATTGGTGAATACGGATTCGCCCGTGCTTCAGGAGATAGGCATGAAAATAGACCTGTGCGAGGAGATGCGCGACCGCCTGCACCGCACCATTTCGCCCAATGCCCCGTTGCTGGTGGCCAAGGGCGGTGTCATCAACAATGGCGTCAACGAGGAACTTGACGAACTGCGTGCCCTCTCCACCGGAGGCAAGGACTATCTGCTGAAACTCCAGCAGCGCGAGGCGGAAAGAACAGGCATACAGAGTTTGAAGATAGGTTACAACAACGTCTTCGGCTACTATCTGGAGGTGCGCAACACCTACAAGGACCAGGTGCCCGAGGAGTGGATAAGGAAGCAGACACTAGTCAATGCTGAGCGCTACATAACACAGGAACTGAAGGAATACGAGGAGAAGATAGTCAGTGCCGAGGAGCGCATCCTGGCATTGGAGACAAGACTCTTTTCCGAATTGGTGGTGTGGTGCGCGCGCTTCATCCCTACCATACAGGCAGATGCCATGCTCATAGCACGTCTGGATTGCTTGATGAGTTTTGCCATCCTGGCCAGAGAGAACAGATACATACGTCCCGTGGTGGACGAATCCACGGAACTGGACATACGCCAGGGCCGACATCCCGTCATAGAGACGCAGATGCAGGCCGGAGAACACTATGTGCCCAACGATGTGCGTCTGGACACCGAGAACCAGCAGATTGTTATCATCACTGGTCCCAATATGGCCGGTAAGAGTGCCTTGCTGCGTCAGACGGCCCTCATAACTTTGATGGCACAGATGGGCTGCTTCGTACCTGCCGAGAGCGCACGCATAGGTTTCGTGGACAAGATTTTCACCCGTGTGGGAGCCAGCGACAACATATCGCTGGGCGAATCTACATTCATGGTGGAGATGAACGAGGCGGCATCCATACTGAACAACCTCTCGGCACGCTCCCTTGTCCTGTTCGACGAACTGGGACGAGGTACAAGTACCTACGACGGCATAAGCATAGCATGGAGCATAGTGGAGTACATCCACGAGAATCAGCGTGGACGCGCACGCACTCTGTTTGCCACGCATTACCACGAACTTAACGAGATGGAGAAGTCCTTCCCGCGCATACACAACTATAACGTCAGCGTGCTGGAAAAGGACGGAGGCATCATCTTCCTGCGCAAACTGGAACCAGGAGGTACAGCACACTCATTCGGTATACATGTGGCACGCCTGGCAGGCATGCCACAGAGCATAGTGGCACGTGCCGAGGTGATATTGCGCCAACTGGAAGCCGAGAAGAACCACGACGATGTGGGCACCGGCCTGGCGGCAGGAAGCAGAAAGGATAGCGACACGGGTACGCAACTTAACTTCTTCCAGTTGGACGACCCCATCCTGGAGGACATACGCCAGCAACTGCTGAACCTCGACATAAACAGCCTCACACCTCTTGAGGCCCTGAACAAACTCAACGACATAAAGAGGCTGGTAAAGCATTGAGAACGGAAAACGGAAAACGGAAAATGGAAAACGGGGAAATAGCCATACCCCCTCCGGAGCATTTCTCCTCTTTCCAACGTCGCACTGGGTAGTGCTCCCATCAGAGGGTACAGAATGACATTCAGTCATTCTTCTGAAGACCCTCTTTGTCCCCCTGAGTCAGGGGGACGAGCGAAGCGGAGGGGGTATGATAAAAGGTGAAAACGGGAAAGGCAGAAATTGACATACCCCCTCCGCGCTTCGCGCTCGTCCCCCTATCTTAGAGGGACAAAGAAAACGGAAAACGGAAAGGTGAAAACGGAAAACAGTCCGATTACCCCGACCCCATTCTATCAGGGAAAACAAACAATATAACCAATATATACTATGAAGAAAAATCTGTTCAGAGTGTTATCGCTTGCCATGGCATTCTTGTGTCTGTCCACCGCACATGCACAGGATACTAAGGCTGTAAGCATTATCCCCCAACCGCAGAAGTTGGAGGCAAAAGGCGGAGAGTACCTCTTGCCCGAGAAGGTGGTAATCGGTTATGACGCTTCGTTCAAGGCCCAGGCCGAGTACCTGCAGGAGATGCTGGCACGTTCCACAGGCCGTGTAGCCGTCCTTAAGGAAGGCAAGACCAAGGGCAGTATTGTCCTGCAGAAGGACACAGTGGCCGTGACCGTGACCGAGGCCTACACGCTTTCCGTTACTCCCAAGTGTGCAAGAATCGTTGCCTCCGATGCCAATGGTGCTTTCTATGGCATCCAGAGCCTGTTGCAACTCTTCCCTGTCGAAATATACAGCGCCAGTTGGCAGCGCAACACCGAGTGGAAGGCTCCCTGCGTGGAGATTTACGATGCCCCCGAGCGCCCCTGGCGAGGCCTGATGATGGACGTGGCACGCTACTTCTACGACAAGGAGTTCATAAAGAAGACCATCGACATGATGGGCATGTACAAGTTGAACAAGTTGCAGTTCCATCTGATTGACGACTCCGGCTGGCGCCTGGAGATAAAGAAATATCCCCGACTTACCGAGGTGGGCGCATGGTCAGGCCCCGACACAAGGCGTCTGGGCGGATACTACACCCAGGACGACATCCGCGAGATGATAGCCTATGCCAAGGTTCGCGGTGTAGAGTTGATTCCAGAGATAGAGTTCCCTGCCCACATCCTTTCTGCCGTGGTGGCTTATCCTTGGCTCAGTTGCACCGGTGTGCAGCACGAGTTGCCCACCCAGCACTTCATCAGTCGCGACCTGCTCTGTGCCGGCAAGGAGACCAGCATCGAGTTCCTGCGCAACGTGTTGGAGGAGACCTGCGACCTCTTCCCCTCTGCCTATATCAACATAGGTGGTGACGAGGCCGTGTACACCCGTTGGGAGAAGTGCCCCGACTGTCAGGCACTGATGAAGCGCCTGGGTCTGAAGAAGACGTCCGAACTGCAGGGCTACCTGACCAACGTGGTTGCGGAAATGATGAAGAAGAAGGGCCGTACCCTCATCGGTTGGGACGAAATCATTCAGCGTGGCAAGGTTAACGAGCAGGTGGTTGCCCTCTCATGGCACAACCCCAAAGATACCCTCAGGGCTACCAATACCGGTCATAAGGCTATCCTCACACCAGCATCCCACATGTACCTCGACTTCCCCGAGATGAGCATCCCCGGCGAGATTCAGGCCGCCACATGGTGTCCTCCCATCTCTCTGGAGAAGTGCTATTCAATGCCCGTCAACGACTATTCCGAGGCCTCAACCACCATCGGTGTGCAGGCTTGCTACTGGAGCGACCAGTTCATCCACGGCAATGCTCTGCTGGAGTTCGTTCCCCTCAACGAGAACCGTTCGGAGAACTATGCCGAATATCTGCTCTTCCCTCGTCTGATGGCAGTCAGCGAGGTGGGATGGATTAAGCAGAGCAAGCGCAACTGGGAGGACTTCCGCACCCGTGTGGGTTCTCATTTCGCACGTCTGGACAACAAGGGTTGCCATTATCGTCTGCCTCAGCCACGCATAGTCAAGGAGGAGAAGAATGCCGATGGCAGCGTTACATTTACCCTGGCATGCGATGTTCCCGGAGCCGACATCCGCTATACTACCAACGGCAGATACCCCAACGTTCATTCCACAAAGTACACCGGTCCCGTCACATTGGCTAACCGTGAGGACCTGCGTGCCATAACTGTAGTTTCCGGCACACGCTATTCACTGCCCCTCTACTTCGCCCCCGACTATTCTGCCTACAAGGCCTATGGACAGCACGTGTTCGGTTGGGAACCCCTGCGTGTACAGCCCAAGCCTGCCAACTGGCGCTTTGAGGTAACGGGCAAGGTTTCAGGCAACGGTACCTACGAACTCACCGTTATCCCCACCCGTGGCGACAACCCTGTCCGCCTGGGCACTATGAAACTCTGGAAGCGTAAGGAACTGATGGCCGAAACCAAGGCAGACAAGACCGTAAAGACCGGCCAGCAGCCTGTAACCTACCGTTTCACCCTTGACCAGTTTGAAGCCGGCACCCCCTTCCACATCGAACTTGAAGGTTACGCCCCCAATGGCAACAACACCACCGGCATGATCTTCCTGCGCAAGGTGGAATAGGCAGGACATTACAATAGATATATGCAAAGCAGGGCATTGCCAAATGAATGGTAATGCCCTGCTTTTATAGTCCTTTTATCAGGTTTTCTTCTGTGCTTCTGCTTTTTTCAGATGCGGTAATTTAAGGTGTGCCGACGGTATGCATTGGTCCTCCTTGACAACAAGGACGTGTCACCCTAGACGACAAGGACGTGTCACCCTAGATGACAAGGGCGTGTCACCCGGGACAACAAGAGCGTGTCACCCGGGACGACAAAAACAGGCCTTTTTGGGGAGTGGGTATGGCTCTCAGGCATGGGGGTCAGAACATGCCCTGTATCCTCTTTATTCCTGCCACGAGGGTGTCCACTTCCTCGCGTGTGTTGTAGAGCCCGAAGGAGGCACGGCAGGTGCCTTCCACGCCCATGCGGCGCATGAGGGGTTCGGCACAATGGTGGCCTGTGCGCACGGCTATACCCAGACGGTCCAGCAGAGTGCCCATGTCCAGATGGTGGATGTAGGGAGTGGTGTCGGTTGCGCCAAGAGGTTTTACCTCAAATGAAATTACGGCATCGTGCTCATTGATGTATTCGCCAAGGGGACCGAAGATGTGCATGCCCTCTATCTCCTGCATCTTCTCTATGGCATAACGTGTCAGGTCCCGTTCATGTTCTTCTATCTTGTCCATGCCTATGGCAGAGAGATAGTCGAGCGCCTTGGCAAGACCAGTGGAGGCAACATAGTCGGGCGTTCCTGCCTCGAACTTGTAAGGGAGGTCGTTGAAGGTGGTCTTCTCGAAGGATACGGTCTTTATCATGTCGCCACCGCCCATGTACGGGGGCATCTTGTCCAGCCATTTCTCCTTGCCGTAGAGGACGCCGATACCAGTGGGGCCGTACGTCTTGTGTCCGGAGAAGGCAAAGAAATCGCAATCCATCTCCTCTACGTCCACGGAAAAGTGCGGTGTGCTCTGTGCTCCGTCTATCAGCACCGGTACATCGTGCCCGTGTGCTATGTCTATGATGTCCTTTACGGGGTTTATTGTTCCCAGAACGTTGCTCACGTGGGTTACGGACACCAACTTGGTGCGCTCGTTGAAGAGCGCCTTGTATGCCTTCATGTCCAAGCGTCCGTCGTCCGTCATGGGGATGACACGCAGACGTATGCCGGTGCGTGCCTGTGCCAGTTGCCATGAAACTATGTTGGAGTGGTGCTCCATCTGGCTGATGATGACCTCGTCGCCCTCCTTCATGAAGGCCTGCGTGAAGCACGATGCCACCAGGTTTATGCTCTCCGTGGTGCCACGAGTGAAGATGATTTCCGAGGTCTTGCCGGCACCGATGAACTGGCGCACCGTCTCGCGGCTTCCCTCGTGCAGGTCGGTGGCGGCTTGCGAAAGGAAGTGTACGCCACGGTGCACGTTGGCATTCACGTTGTAGTATTCGTGGCTCATGGCCTCCACCACGCACTTAGGCTTCTGCGTTGTGGCGCCATTGTCCAGATACACCAGCGGATACTTCTTGTATATGGTTTTCTCCAGTATGGGAAAGTCTTGTCGGTTCATATTTTAAACGGAAAACGGAAAGGTGAAAACGGAAAACTGCAGGTAAGCGGTAGTAGATGCATGGTAGTTTTCCGTTTTCCGTTTTCACCTTTCCGATTTAACAAAGTTTACACCCCTCGCACTTGCTCAGTTCGCCACGCATGCGCTTGTCCACGATAAGGTGCAGGCGGTCGCGCAGAGCCTCCAGGGGGATGCTGTCTATTACTTCTGTTATGAAGGCGGATTTTAGCAGGAGGCGTGCCTCGCTGAGCGAGATGCCACGCTGGCGCATGTAGAACAGCGCCTGGTCGTTCATCTGTCCCACGGTACTGCCATGCGAGCACTTCACGTCGTCGGCATATATCTCCAACATAGGTTGGGTGAACATGCGTGCCTGGCGTGTGGAGCACAGGTTGGCATTGGTCATGGAAGAGGAGGTTTTCTGCGCCCCCTTGTCCACAAGAATCATGCCGGCAAAGGCACCCATGGCACTGTCGTCCAGAACATATTTGTAAAGTTCCTGTGACTGGCAGTTGGGTACCATGTGGCGGATGACGGTGTTGTTATCCACACGTTGCATCTTGTCGGCAATGACACAACCGTTCAGTATGGCCTCGGAGTTCTCTCCGGCCATCTCCACACGGCATGCATTGCGTGTGTGGCCGTTGAAAAGGGTCAGCACGGTATGTCTGACAGAGCAGTCCCTACCCTCTCTGATGAACACGTTGCTATAGCGTGTGCACATCAGGTTGGTCTCCTCTATTTCATAGAGGTTCAGGTGGCTATTGTCGGCACAGTGCACCTCTATTACCTGGTTTGTGAGGAACTGCTGATGGTCCACGGCATGGTCGGTGATGATGATGTCGGCCTGCGAACCTTCCTCCATAATCACCAGAATGCGGCGGTTTACCATAGTGTCCTGCTTGCCCTTGAGCACGTTGTTTATCTGTATGGGATGCTTGGCACGGGTGTTGCGGGGCACATGTATGAGCAGAGCGTCCACGGCAAGCATGGTGTTCAGAGCCACGATGCTGTCCTGGCGGTCCGCTATATTATTATAATAAGGTGTAAGGTCGATGTCCGCCTCCCTGATTGAGCAGCAGAACTCGGTGCGCTCTGCGGCAGAGGCAGACAACTGTATGCCGTAGTCGGGAGCAAAGTCCTGTGCTACGTCGGTATATTTGTATCGCTCTACCTTCTTGGACGGGAAACCCTGTTCGGAGAAGACGCGCAAGGCCTCCTCCCTATGGGCGTTCATCTGTGTGCATGAGCGCTGCGCTATGGTGTCCTTTACCTGAGTGTAGAACTCTATGTACTGGTTGTTCTTCATCTGCAAAAGCATTTACTGGGCAACATAGTCGGCAAAGCCCTTCCCGTCGATTTCCAGAGCCAGTTCCGGGCCACCGGTTTTGATGATTCTGCCGTCAATGAGGATGTGCACCACATCGGGTTTCAGGTAGTCCAGCAGACGCTGGTAATGGGTGATGACTATGGCGCTGGTTTCGGGCTTGCGCAGTTTGTTGAAGCCCTCTGCCACGATGCGCAGGGCATCCACGTCCAGACCTGAGTCTGTCTCGTCCAGGATGCAGAATGTGGGTTCCAGCATGGCCATCTGGAAGATTTCGTTGCGCTTCTTCTCGCCACCCGAGAAGCCCTCGTTGACAGAACGGCTGGTGAGTTTGTTGTCCAGTTCTACTATCTTGCGCTTCTCGCGCATGAGTTTCAGGAAGTCGCCGGCAGAAAGAGGTTCACGCCCCTGGGCCTTGTAACGTGCATTCACGGCGGCACGCATGAAGTTGGTCATGGACACGCCGGGAATCTCCACAGGGTGCTGGAAAGACAGGAAAATGCCTGCATTTGCCCTTTCCTCGGTGCTCATCTCCAGAAGATTCTGTCCGTTGAAGATGATTTCACCCTCTGTCACCTCGTAGGCAGGATTGCCCACGATGACATTGCTCAGTGTGGACTTGCCTGCACCGTTGGTTCCCATCACGGCATGTATCTCGCCATCATTTATAGTGAGGTTTATGCCCTTCAATATTTCTTTGCCATTGATACTGGCATGTAAGTTGCGTATTTCTAACATAGTTTTTAACGTTGAGGACCCCCTCAATCCCCCTGTAGGGGGAGGAGATGATGAGCGATTTATCGTCATTGTTCTCAGTTCCTCAGTTCCTCAGTTTGTTTTCGTTCGTACTCATTCCCCAGTTGTAACAACTCCCTCCCATACAGGGGAGGGCTGGGGAGGGGTCCCCGTTCCCTTATCCCACTGACCCTTCCAGACTTACGCCCAGGAGTTTCTGTGCCTCCACGGCAAACTCCATGGGCAGTTTGTTTATCACATCCTTGGCATAACCGTTCACGATGAGGCTTACGGCATCCTCGGTGGATATGCCTCTCTGCTGACAATAGAACAGCTGTTCTTCGGAAATCTTGCTCGTGGTGGCTTCGTGCTCCACTATGGCGGTATCGTTGTGTATGTCCATGTAGGGGAACGTATGCGCACCGCACGAACTGCCCAGAAGCAGGGAGTCGCAGGAGGAATAGTTTCTTGCTCCCTCGGCATTGGCCCCCACCTTGACAAGACCACGATATGAATTCTGGCTCTTGCCGGCACTGATACCCTTACTGATGATGGTGCTCTTGGTGTTGCGACCGATGTGTATCATCTTGGTGCCAGTGTCGGCCTGCTGGTGGTTGTTGGTAACCGCCACGGAGTAGAACTCAGCTTGCGAACCATCGCCAGAGAGGATACAGGAGGGGTATTTCCATGTGATGGCGCTACCCGTCTCCACCTGTGTCCACGACAGACGGCTGTCCACGCCACGCAGATGTCCGCGCTTGGTAACAAGGTTCAGCACGCCTCCCTTGCCGTCCTTGTCGCCGGGATACCAGTTCTGCACCGTAGAGTACTTCACCTCGGCCCTGTCCTTTACCACTATCTCCACTATGGCGGCATGCAACTGGTTCTCGTCGCGCATGGGGGCAGTACAACCCTCCAGATAGGAAACGTAGGCATCGTCATCGCACACTATCAGAGTTCGCTCGAACTGGCCTGTACCCATGGCATTGATGCGGAAATAGGTACTCAGTTCCATGGGGCAACGCACGCCCTTGGGGATATATACGAAACTGCCGTCGGAGAAGACTGCCGAGTTCAGTGCGGCAAAGTAGTTATCTCTGTACGGAACTACAGTGCCAAGGTATTCGCGGACAAGGTCGGGATGGTTCTTTACAGCCTCTGAGATGCTGCAGAAGATAATTCCCTTCTCCTTCAACTTCTCCTGGAAGGTGGTCTTCACGGACACGCTGTCCATGACGGCATCCACCGCCACTCCGGCCAGTGCCATGCGTTCCTCCAGAGGTATGCCCAACTTGTCGAAAGTCTTCATCAGTTCGGGGTCTATCTCCTTTGGACCGTCTTTCTTGGCATTTGCCGTAGGGTCGGCATAGTATGATATGTCCTGATAGTCTATCTGCGGCATGTCCAGATGCGCCCACGAGGGCTGCTTCTGTGTCTGCCAGTATCGGAAGGCCTGCAACCTGAATTCAAGCAACCAGTCCGGTTCGCCCTTCTTTTCCGAGATAAGGCGGACAACGTCTTCGTTCAGTCCCTTCTCTATTATCTCGGTGTGGACGTCAGTGTGGAAGCCATATTCGTAATCCTTGTTTACAAACTCTCTCGTAATGTCTTCCATTTCTCTTCAATATAAGTGACACCCGGCACGGATTTCCTGTCCACGTACTTGTCCAGATATTCCACCTGTCCCGTCATCACCGCCACGCAGACTATGAGTACTGCCCATTTGGTGACTCCGAAGATGCATCCGAGCACACGGTTCATCAGGCCTCCCACCAGCGTCCAGTCAAGAAGTTTGGTGGCCAGCGAGGCCAGTATGCCCAGTGCTATGGGGGTGACTATCCATATTCCTATGAAGGCTATGGCGCCACCACCTATCTGGTCGTAGTATTTCCATGCCAGATACAGACCGATGAAGAAACCGGTCATACTGGCCAGTTCCTTCAAGAATCCGTTCTTCAGCCCCATAACCGCTCCGTAGAGCAGTATTGCCAAGGCCACTATTTCAGTTGTATTCAGTGGTATCATCTCGACATACTTGCCGAGCTGCTGAATAAATTCCATCTCTAAGTTGTGTTACAGTTTTGCCTTTATCTCTATCTCAGCAAAGGTTTCAATGATATCGCCTTCGCGCAGGTCGTTGTAGTTGACCAGCGAGATACCGCATTCAAAGTTGGTGGTAACTTCCTTCACATCGTCCTTGAAGCGCTTGAGGGCATTGATTTCGCCAGTGTGGACAACAATACCGTCGCGGACGACGCGGGCCTTGTTGGTGCGGCTCACCTTGCCGTCGATAACGTAGGCACCTGCCACTGTACCAACCTTGGAGATATGGTAAACCTGGCGTACCTCCACCTGAGCGGTAATCTCTTCCTTGATTTCGGGAGAAAGCATACCCTCCATGGCGTCCTTGACCTCCTCGATGGCATCGTAGATGACGCTGTACTGGCGGATGTCCACACCCTCCTGCTCTGCCAGACGGCGGGCCTGGGCGCTGGGACGTACCTGGAAGGCAATGATGATGGCATCCGATGCGGCGGCCAGGGTAACATCGCTCTCGCTGATCTGACCCACAGCCTTGTAGATGACGTTCACCTTGATCTTCTCGGTAGACAGACGCTCGAAGGAGTCCTTCAAAGCCTCGATAGAACCGTCTACGTCGCCCTTTACCAACAGGTTCAGTTCCTGGAAGTCGCCAAGTGCGATACGGCGTCCGATTTCGTTCAGGTCCACACGCTTCATTGTGCGCAGGCCCTGCTCGCGTGCCAACTGCTCACGCTTGTTGGCAATCTCGCGTGCCTCCTGGTCGTTCTCCATGATGTGGAAGGTGTCACCTGCGGTGGGAGCACCGTTCAGACCCAGGATGGTGGCTGCCTGAGAGGGACCGATCTCGTTGATGCGGCGTCCGCGCTCGTCGAACATGGCCTTGACGCGACCGTAGTTGGTACCTGCCAGCATAACGTCGCCAACGTGCAGTGTACCGTTGCTTACCAGTACGGTGGCAACATAACCGCGGCCCTTGTCCAGCGAAGACTCGATGATGGAACCTGTAGCCTTGCGGTTGGGGTTGGCCTTCAGGTCCAGCATCTCTGCCTCCAGAAGAACCTTCTCCAGCAGTTCCTCCACACCGATACCGGCCTTGGCACTGATGTCCTGACTCTGGTACTTGCCGCCCCAGTCTTCCACAAGGAAGTTCATGGCTGCCAGTCCCTCCTTGATCTTGTCGGGGTTGGCTGTGGGCTTGTCTATCTTGTTGATGGCGAATACTATGGGCACATTGGCTGCCGTGGCGTGTGCTATGGCCTCCTTGGTCTGGGGCATGATATTGTCGTCGGCGGCAATGATGATGATGGCGATGTCAGTAACCTGGGCACCACGGGCACGCATGGCGGTGAAGGCCTCGTGACCGGGAGTATCCAGGAACGTAACGTGGCGTCCGTCCTTCAACTTCACGTTGTATGCACCGATGTGCTGGGTAATGCCACCTGCCTCGCCGGCAATAACGTTGGCCTGGCGAACATAGTCGAGCAGAGAGGTCTTACCATGGTCTACATGACCCATCACAGTTACGATGGGAGCGCGGGGAACGAGATCTGACTCGTCGTCCTCCTCCTCGATAACTGCCTCGCTCACCTCGGCACTTACATATTCAGTCTTGAAACCGTATTCCTCGGCAACGATGTTGATGGTTTCGGCATCCAGACGCTGGTTGATGCTGACCATGATGCCGATGCTCATGCAGGTACCGATAATGCTGGTAACGGGCACGTTCATCATGGTGGCCAACTCGTTGGCAGTAACGAACTCGGTAAGTTTCAGTACCTTGTTCTCTGCCATCTCGTTCATCATCTCCTCTTCCATCTGCTCGCGGAAGGCCTCACGCTTCTCGCGGCGGTACTTGGCGCCCTTGCCCATCTTGCTACCCTTGGCGGTCAGGCGTGCCAGTGTCTCGCGAACCTGCTTTGCAACCTCCTCTTCGCTAACCTCTACGGGCTGTGGCTGCTGCTTGGGCTGGTTCTTCTGTTTGTTCTTGGCCTTCTTGCCCTGACCCTGCTGCTGGTTTGCGACGTTGTTGTTCTTGCCGCCCTGAGCCTGCTGGTTCTTGCCTTGCTGGTTCTTGCCCTGACCCTGCTGCTTCTGCTGGGAAACTACGGCATTCACGTCTACCTTCTCCTTGCCGCCGCGCATGCGCTGCTTCTTGCGGTCGGCCTGGGCCTGCTGCTGTTTCTCCTCGCGTTCACGCTTGCGCTCGTCCTTGGATTTCTTCTTGGGACGTGTGCTCTGGTTCAGTGCAGACAGGTCTATGTGACCCTGCACCTTCAGTCCTGCGTTGGGCTGTTGGGGAGCGTTCAGGCGGAAGACACCGTTCTCCAGTGTGCCGGTCACCTTGCCGTCGGTGATGATCTGAGGCTCGTCGGTGGCGGGCTGCTCAACCTTTACGGGTTCGGCAACAGGTTCTTCTACCTGCTTCTCCTCCACGACAGGTTCTGCCTTCTTCTTGGGGGCATCCAGGTCGATGTGGCCGACAATCTTCAGGGCCTTCTTCTTGGCTTCTTCTTCTGCCTTTGCCTTGGCCTCTGCCTCGGCTTTTGCCTTGGCGTCTGCTTCTGCCTTGGCCTTGGCTTTTGCCTCGGCCTTTTCCTTTTCCTTGCGCTCCTTCTCCTCTTTCTGCTGCTGGAGCATGAGGTTGGCAGCATCCTTCAGCACACTGTCAGGTTTGAACTCCTTCAGGAGCAGTTCGTACTGCTCGTCTGAAATCTTGGTGTTGAGGTTTGCCTCCACCTCGGTGCTTCCTTTCTTGTTGAGGAAATCGACGGCGGTCTGCAAGCCTACGTTACACTCCTTTATGGCTTTGCTTAATCTTATACTCATTATGTGTATCCCTCCCGGGGTATTATCCTGTTAGTGTATGTGTTTTGTTGTTATTTCTCGAACTCTGCGCTCAGTACGCGGATAATCTCATCGATGGTCTCTTCCTCGAGGTCGGCCTGCTGTGCCAGTTCCTCGCGGTTGGTGCCCAGAACCTGACGTGCAGTGGTGTAGCCCTGCTTCTTCAGGATGTCGATGATCCAGTCTTCGATGTCGTCACTGAACTGGTCCAGGCTGATGTCGTCGTCGTCCATCTCCTCGTCGATCTCGCGGTAAACGTCGATGGTGTAGCCAGTGAGCATGCTTGCCAGTTTGATGTTGGCGCCGCCCTTACCGATGGCCAGTGAGATCTGGTCGCTGTCCAGAAGTACCTCGGCCTTCTTCTCCTCTTCGTTCATGTTCACGCTGTTCACTCGGGCAGGACCCAGGGCACGTGTTATCATGAGTTGTGTGTTTGAGGTCCAGGGCAGAACGTCGATGTTCTCGCCGTGCAGTTCGCGCACGATGCCGTGAACGCGGTTACCCTTCACACCCACACATGCACCTACGGGGTCGATGCGCTCGTCGAAACTCTCCACTGCCACCTTGGCGCGCTCGCCGGGGATGCGTGCCACCTTGCGGATGGCAATCAGGCCGTCGTGAATCTCGGGCACCTCGGCCTCCATCATGCGCTGGAGGAACATGGGGTCGGTACGCGAGATGAAAATCTTGGGGTTGCCGTTGCTGTTGTCCACCTTGCTGATGACGGCACGCAGTGTCTCGCCCTTGCGGAAGAAGTCGCCGGGCACCTGCTCTGTCTTGGGCAGGATCATTTCGTTGCCCTCGTCGTCGGTAACCAGTGTCTCGCGCTTCCAACTTTGGTACACTTCGCCGTGTATCACCTCACCTACACGGTCCTTGAACTTGTTGTACAGGGTGTCGTGCTCCAGTTCCAGGATACGGCTTGCCAGGGTCTGGCGCAGAGTCAGGATGGCACGGCGTCCGAAGTCGGCGAATTCCACGCGCTGGCTCACCTCTTCGCCCTCCTCATAGTCTTCGTCGATCTGGCGTGCCTCGCTCAGGCTTATCTCCATGTTGGGATTCTGCACTTCGCCGTCGGCCACCACCACACGGTTGTGGTAGATTTCCAGGTCGCCCTTGTCGGGGTTCACGATGACATCGTAGTTCTCGTCGGTTCCGTGAATCTTGGCTATTACGCTGCGGAAGCACTCTTCCAGCACGCCCACCAGTGTGGCACGGTCGATGTTCTTTGTCTCCTTAAAGTCTGCAAAGGACTCTATCAGGTCCACAGAACTCAGTGTGTTGTTCTTCTTTGTTGTTGCCATTTATGTTGTTGTTTATTTCATCCAGTATTTGGTGTATGCTGCCTCCTCGTAGGTGAAGGTGTGCGGCACCTGCTCCATCTTGGGGCGCTTTTCTCCCTCGCGCTTTACTTTCTCCTCGCAGGTGATGGTAAAGGTCTCGTCCTCCACGGCGGTCAGTATGCCACGGTATTTGTGTCCGTCCTTCAGTTGTGTCTCTACGGGTTTGTCCAGATGTATCTCCCACTGGCGGCGCACCTTGAAGGGATAACCCAAACCGGCGCTGCCTACCTCCAGTTCATAGTCCTCGTCCTCACGGTTGATTCTTGACTCGATGTGGCGACTCAGGTCGGCACAGTCCTCAATCCACACACCCTCGGCGTGGTCAATCAGAACCTCGATGCGGTCGTCTGCACTGATGTTCACTTCTACCAGGAAATACTCCTTTCCTTCCAGCCATTCGTTGACGGCTTGTTCTACGGCACTCTTACTGATCATCTTCTGAATAATGCTTTATGCAAGATTATTACTGCTTCCTTTAACGAAAAGTGAGGAACCTTTGTGGCTCCTCACTCTCTCGTGGTTTTCTGCGTGCAAAGATACGGAATTTCCCTTATATATGCGCGCGATGCTTGCTGATATGTTAAAAGCAGGCGTAATATTTAACAATCTTTTGCATTTGCTATGGTGTTTGCATGTCCTTTGCGAGACATTTTTCTAAAGTTCGGTCTTCCAAAGGCCATGCAGGTTGCAATACTCGTACACCGCCAACGGCTTGGCTCCGCAAGTGCATACCTCTGCCACGGGTTCGTCCTTCAGGTCGATGCGGATACCACCCTTGTCGGTCTCCACATAGATGAACGCAATGTGGTGCTCGGGCATCATGGGATGGTGCACGCTGCCCACCTCGATGCGCAGACGGCCGTCCTCCAGGGTTGTAACCACGGGTACGTGCTTCTCCTGACTTGCATCCACGGTGTTCGCTACCAGTTCCTCCATCTTCTTGCCGCAGCATACTACGGGAACGCCGGAGTCAACCATCTTTACTATCACATTGCCACATACAGAGCATTTATAAAATTTCGTTGCCATAATCTTTTCTTCTTTTCCTGGTTAAACATATGGAATCTCTCTTTGATTCCGATACAAAGATATGATAATTTTGCGTATTTATGTCTGTAATGACTCCAGTATTCACATAAATTAAATTAGTATCACATTTGTTTGCAGGAAAGCATGCTTATCGGCATTTTTTCGTACATTTGCCGTCTGTTAACATAATGTATGGTTAGTATGCTTACGTATCTTCAACGTTTCAACAGGTCCTTGTATGTGGCCATCCTTTCCGTTCTCGTTGTCTGTTTGCTGGCCTCGTATATTCCGGGACTCGGCTTCATGTCGGCATGGGTTACTCCTCCAGTAGCATTGTTTCTGGGACTTGCCTTTGCACTGCTTTGCGGACAGGCTTACCCTGCCTTTAACAAGAAGGTGTCCAAGAAACTTCTTCAATACAGTGTCGTAGGACTTGGCTTTGGCATGAACCTGCATGCTTCGCTGGCATCGGGTGGAGAGGGCATGGCCTTTACCATAATTTCAGTGGCAGGCACCATGATTGTGGGTATGTTGATAGGAGTGAAGATGCTGCACCTGAACCGCGACACCGCATATCTGGTCAGTTCCGGTACGGCCATCTGCGGAGGCAGTGCCATAGCCGCCGTGGGGCCTGTAATAAAGGCCAGAGAGTCGGACATGTCTGTTGCTCTGGCAACAATTTTTGTGCTCAATGCCGTTGCCCTGTTCGTCTTTCCTGTACTCGGCCAGTGGTTGGGTATGTCGCAACAAGAGTTCGGCATGTGGGCGGCCATTGCCATACACGACACAAGTTCGGTGGTGGGAGCGGGTGCCACCTATGGCGAAGAAGCCCTGCAGGTGGCCACCACTATCAAACTGACCCGTGCTCTTTGGATCATTCCCCTTGCCCTGGCAACGTCCTTCATATTCAAGAGGGAGGGACGGCGCATCAGCATACCATGGTTCATCCTCTGGTTCGTTGTGGCGATAATGCTGAACACTTATCTTTTTGCTTCTGTTCCTATGATAGGTCAGGCCATCTCCTCTCTGGCACGCAAGGGACTCATCATCACCATGTTCTTCATTGGAGCATCGCTTTCTGTTGACGTGCTGAAATCCGTAGGTTTGAAGCCCCTTCTGCAAGGTATACTCTTATGGATTGTCATCAGCGTGGGTTCGTTGGCATATATACTTATGTAAAACTGATTTCTATGGCAAGAATACATGAAAACCTGACAGAACTGGTGGGGCACACTCCCCTACTCCACCTCTCACGCCTGTCGCAGGCATGGGGCATTGACCCCAGTACTCGTGTGCTGGCAAAACTGGAATACTTCAATCCCGGAGGCAGCGTGAAGGACCGTGTGGCCCTTAACATGATTCTGGATGCCGAACGACGCGGCATGCTACGCCCCGGAGGAACCATCATAGAACCCACCAGCGGCAACACGGGGGTGGGGCTTGCATGGATAAGCCGAGTGCGTGGTTATGAAGCCGTTATCGTCATGCCCGACACTATGAGTCAGGAGCGTCAGCAACTGCTCCGTGCCGCCGGGGCAAGGCTTGTCCTCACTCCGGGCATAAAGGGCATGGCAGGTGCCATTGCCGAGGCAGAACGCCTGAACAAGACCATTCCCGGATCCGTCATCCTTGGCCAGTTTTCCAACCCTGCCAATCCCGAAGCCCATGTCCTCACCACCGCCCAAGAGATATGGGAAGACACGGACGGACAGGTGGACATCCTTGTGGCTACCGTTGGCACAGGCGGAACCCTCTGCGGCACTGCCCGTGGCCTCAAGGCACATAACCCGCAACTCCTCTCCATTGCCGTAGAACCCCAGGAATCCCCTCTGCTCAGCGGAGGCACCGCCTCCCCCCATGGCATACAGGGCATTGGCGCCAACTTCATCCCCGAGAACTACGATCCCACTGTGGTTGACCGCATCATGCAGGTATCCACAGAACAAGCCATGCAAACGGGTCGCGAACTCTCCCGCCACGAAGGCCTCATCACGGGCATTTCCTCCGGTGCTGCCGTCCATGCCGCACTCACCTATGCCCTCACCCCCGAAGCCAAAGGCAAGACCATCGTCGTCGTTTTGCCCGACACCGGTGAACGCTATCTCAGCACGGAACTATACGGATGACGAACTTTTGTTGTCGTATCAACAAGGCTGTGTTGTCGCATCAACACTGTCCTGTTGATAGTACAACACAAACATGACACCATGGCGAGGTATAATGGAATTACTGGATATATGAGCAAAAATACATTTACAATTAGGAGTTTCTTGAAATAAAACTCTATCTTTGTGGCAAGAAAAGAAATAACAAATACAAACCCATTAACAAGACATCTTTGCCTATGAAGCATAGCGTATAGTCAGATACGCACATTTAGACATATTGGAAAAGCGTTTTAGCTTGTTCTGCATTCCGAAAGTTTGGCGACTAATGGATACTGACATGAATGATGCTGAAATGCTCACGCTGGTTAGGCGTGGGCTTTTAGTTATTCTGTCAGTGGGTCACGCCAAACACCTCGGAAGCGAATACACTAAAGGTTCCGCGCTTTTTTGTGCGTATATCTTAGCAATAATAGTCAATGGAACTATGGTGTAACCTGAAAAACCATTAAGAGAGTAAGGACAATCATTGAAATAATCAGTAAGTATTCTATGAAAAAGATATTGACGTTTGCCATTACCTTCCTTTCAATCGTAATGTCAGTTTGTGCCCAGAGTGCTCAAGAGCCCGATTTTGAGTTTGAACCCTTTGTCGCTAACCTCCAGGATTCCACGCTGGGAGAGCCTTTGCCATGTGAGAATGCATATATAAAGGCTAAGGCAGGTGCAAGCATGTTTATCGTTGGTGTTGGAAAGGTGAAGAGTTATTATTATGTTAATGGAGTGTCCAGTTCCCTTGCTTTGGACAAGAAACAAAGTCTGGTCATAAATTTGGGTGGTCAATCTCCTCTTCAGACTATCTCAATCAACAAGTTTGAAATATTGAAGAAGAAGCGTCGCTTTCAGAATGGCGAGATAGGCTCTTTCACCGGAGCCTCTGTAAACAACGATGAGGCAGCCCAGACTTTCCGTTATAAGAAATATGGTAAGAACAGCGTACTTATTCCCTTGTCCAATCTGGAGCCAGGTGAATACTGTATGAGTATCACCAATGCAATGACTAACTCGAAGTCTGCAAAGGTCTACACTTTCAGCATAAAGTAATTCATTGTATATAGCATATTGTCTTTTCCTGAAAAAGGAGTCAATCTTTTCGGTTCTTCTTCAGCAATTGAAGAAGAGCCATTTTTTTAAGCTTTCTTATAGTCCAGACAGGCGTTGACAGGCGTTGACACGATTTTGCACTCTATACCCAGAAAATACCTTAATAGAAAATTATTATATATAATAAAAATATTTTATCCACTGATATCAGATCATGAGGGGAAAACTGTGTCAACGCCTGTCAACGCCTCAACGAACTGGAAAACGGGAAACGGAAAACAGAAAATAGAGTTCATATGACGGTGTGCAGTTTCGCCCGTCCGTTTAACGTTTCAGGTTTCAAGTTTTCGCTTATCCGTTCACTGCTCACTGCTCATCAAGCAAAAGCATCCGTGCGTTAGTTTTCTCCCGTCAAATTCAGTATTTTCCTACAGCCAAATGTCTCTCTTGGCTGCGTATCTTTGCATTGTCAATCGTTCCTCTGTTCCTCGTTCTTCATCACTCATAGGTAAACATTCCGTCTGCCATCAAAATGTATTCCGCCCCTGCTCGAAAAATGAGGCCTGTTGCTTCTTCCCGTTCACGGCAATGCAGTCCTCGCGCAACTGGCGGTTTATGGCTTCGGTGAGTTCGTCTTTACAGGTCTTATACGCTACAGAAGGAAGGTCATACCCTTGATGGTATTCTGCTTTTTTTCTTCTATCTCCTTCTTCATACGCTTTATGGCACATTGATAGAAGAAGGCTACCAGATACTCGGCACTGTCGTTGTGGAAGAGTTTTAGGGCGCGGATGTACTCTTCCTTGGATTCGCGTGTAATGATGAGGATAGGATGCCCTGCCTGAAGAAGGATTTTGTTGGACAAAAGGCGGGCCATGCGTCCGTTGCCGTCTCTGAAGGGATGAAGATAGATGAAGTGTCCGTGAAAAATGGCCGCAACGAACATCGGTGGCAATCCTTTTTGGATAGCCTGTTCGGTATGTTGCAGAAGGTCTGGAACTCTCTTTATCAGTTGTTCATGGTCACCGAAGAGGGTGTCTCCTGCTCCCATGTCCATAGTAGTGTATTCGCCGGGGTTGGCACCAGGGTGGCGGTATGAGATGGTGTGGCGTGTGAGTGTGGCATGTAGCGCCAGGATATAGTCTTCTGTCAGAGGGCTTTGCGTTGAATCAAGCATCTGCTCGTAGGCATGGAAGTGGTCGAGCATCTCCATGGTTTCCACCAAAGGTTTGTTCGTAGGCACAACGCCCAATCCCAATTCCTTCAGTGCCTTGGTGTCATTGATGGTATACGAATTCCCCTCTATGCCAAGGCTATGTGCAGAAAAGAGTATCTCGTTATATTGGAGATAGTCCTCTGGCGCCATCTTCTTCTCCACGCACTTTTGGTATTCATGCAGGAGTGCGTTGTATTGCTTCTCTAAATCCTCACACATTGTCAAAAGATGTTTACTTCCTCTCTCCCATCTTCTTCTTTGCCGCGGCAATGGAGTCCTCGCGCAACTGGCGGTTGATGGCTTCGGTGAGTTCGTCTTCGTAGGTCTTGGCGGCATCCAGTTTCTGGATGTTCTCCTTGGCTTTCTTCAGGTTCTTTTCCTTGCGTCGTTCGCGCCATGCAAAGGGGTGCATGATGTAGTCGTTGGCCTTTTCGCCTATGATGTCGGAGATACCTTTCTGGCGCGGTTGTGTAAGACCGTTTTTCAGGGACTTGTTTATGACATCCACAACACGCAGGTTCTTGTCGGCCTTCACGCTAACCTCGCTCAAAGTGTCCGTGTATGCCACAGAGGTATCCTGGGCGGTTTGCGGATAAGCCTTGCGTGTCTTGGTGGTATCCTTGGCGGCTTTGGTGGTGTCTGATGGGATACTGAGCGGTGAGAGGTGAACGGTAAGAGGTGAGAGGTGGGCGGATGAGTTTTCCGTTTCCCGTTTTCCGTTTTCCGTTTTCCAAGACGTGAGGGTCAGCATCATTGCCGCCAGCAGTAGTATGAATGGTATCTTTTTCATGTCAAAGGCTTGTTTTCAAGGGTCAAAGTTACGAATAAGTGCTCTATGGTGCAAGTATTTCGCATTCTTTAACGCAGGACTGGGTGGAGAAACGGAAAGGTTTTCGGAGTAGTCGGAGTAATCAGAGTAATCGGATAACTCAGAGAACTCGGAGAACTCTGAGTTCCCCCCTCCAGTTTTCCGTTTTCCGTTTTCACCTTTCCGTTTTAATGCGCCTCCAGCCAGTTGCTGCCCCACCCTGCATCGGCTATGAGGGGAACGGTGAGCGAGGCGGCATTCTGCATCTCCTCTATGACGAGGCGCTGGAGTTGGTCGCGCTCTTCGGGCAGGACGCTGAAGTTCAGTTCGTCGTGCACCTGAAGAATCATGCGGCTGCGGAGGCCTTCCCGGCGCATGCGGCGGTCCACACGTATCATGGCTATCTTCATGATGTCGGCGGCACTGCCCTGTATGGGCGAGTTGATGGCATTGCGCTCGGCATATCCGCGCACTACGGCATTGTGGCTGTTTATGTCGGGCAGGGGACAACGGCGGTGGAAGATGGTCTCGGTGTAGCCCTTCTCGCGTGCCATGGCTATGCTCCGCTCCATGTATTCCTTCACGCCTGGATAGGTTTGGAAATAACCGTCTATGAGTTGCTTTGCTTCGCTTCTGGAGCATCCGAGGCGCTCTGCCAGGCCAAAGGCACTGATGCCGTAGATGATGCCGAAATTGGCCGTCTTGGCACGTCGGCGCTCGTCGGAGGTAACCTCGCTGATGTCCTTGTGGAATATCTTGGCTGCCGTGGCGGCATGTATGTCCTCTCCGCAGAGGAAGGCCTGCACCAGGTTCTCGTCCTTGCTGAGGTGTGCCATGATGCGAAGTTCTATCTGGCTGTAGTCGGCCGAGAAGAAGAGTTGCCCCTCGTCGGGGATGAAGGCCTTGCGCACCTCCTTGCCCATGGCATCGCGCACGGGGATGTTCTGCAGGTTGGGGTTGGAGGAGGACAGGCGTCCCGTGGTGGTGACGGTTTGGTTGAAGGTGGTGTGTATGTGTCCAGTGGAGGCATTGACCAGTTTGGGCAGGGCATCGATGTATGTGCCCAGCAGTTTCTTCAATCCTCTGTGCTCCAGTATCTTGCCTACCACCTCGTGCTTGTGGCGCAGGCCTTCCAGCACTTCCTCGCCCGTAACGTATTGTCCGGTCTTCGTCTTCTTGGCCTTGGAATCCAGTTGGAGCACGTCGAAGAGGATTTCGCCCACCTGACGGGGCGAGGCAATGTTGAACCTCTGTCCTGCCAGCCGGTATATCTCTTCCTCCAGGTGCATCATCTCCTCGGTGAAGTGGCGGCTTGTCTCTGCCAGCCCTGGTTCGTCTATGCGTACTCCCGTCTGCTCCATGCGTGCCAGTACGCACATCAGTGGCATCTCCATCTGCTGGAAGATGTCCCAAAGGCCTGTGTCGTGCAATTCCTTCTCGAAGAGTTCCTTCAGTTCCTTCAGTGTGGCTTTGCGGTAGGCATCCTTCAGATAGTCAAGTCCGTGGCGCATTTCGGGATGCAGGAGGTAGTGCGCTATGGCGGTGTCGAAAAGTTGCTTCTCCCCTACACCATCGGTTTCTAAACCAAAAGTTTGCACCTCAGGATACTGTGCGGTGAGTTCCTGCCAGTGGGCCTTCAGGTCGTGCCCTATGATGGTGTTGCCATCCAGGATGAACGGAGGTTCGTCCACAGGCAGGACCCCTCCCCATCCCTCCCCTGTATGGGAGGGAGCAGTTGCAAGTGTATTTGATGCTATGTCAGCAAACAAGTCGCCTTGTATGCTGCCGTCTTTGAAACGGAAATTGCCGCCAAGCATAGAGGCCCCTCCTTCTTCTCCCTTCTTAGAGAGGGTAGTATTATGTATAGACGTATCACTTGTCGGTTGTGACCACTCCCCTCCTTTGGGAGGGGCAGGGGGGAGGGTCTTCTTCAAGAGTTGTCTGAACTCCAGTTCCTCATATATGTGTTGCAGGGCATTGTGGTCGGGTTCCTTGATTTCCAGTGCCTTCATATCCAGCGTGATGGGAGCGTCCTTCACTATTGTTGCCAACCAGTGGCTCTGCCTGATGAGGTCGGCATTCTCCGTCACCTTCCTCTGTATGGCGCCCTTCAGTTTGTCGGTATTGTTCAGCAGGTTCTCTATGCTTCCCCATTGCTGGATGAGGGTGCAGGCGGTCTTCTCTCCCACCCCGGGGCAACCGGGGATGTTGTCGCTGGAGTCGCCCATCAGTCCCAGGATGTCTATAACCTGCAAGGGTGAATCTATGCCCCACTTCTCGCAAATCTCCTTGGGACCCATGACCTGTGCCTCGCTCTTGCCTACGGGCGGGCGGTACATGCTCACGTTGTCGGTCACCAACTGGCCATAGTCCTTGTCGGGGGTCATCATGTAGGTCTCAATGCCTTGGAGATCAGCCTGATGTGCCAGTGTGCCTATGACATCGTCGGCCTCATATCCCTGCACCTCCAGCACGGGAATGTGGTAGGCCTCCAGTATCTCCTTTATCTTGGGCACGGCAAAGCGTATGGCCTCGGGCGTTTCCTCGCGCTGGGCCTTGTAGTCGGGGAAGGCCTCGTGGCGGAAAGTGCCTCCGTGTGGGTCGAAAGCCACGCCAAGGTGTGTGGGGCGCATGTTGCGCAGGACGTCCTCCAGGGTGTTCACAAAGCCCAGTATGGCGCTCGTGTTCTCGCCCTTGGAGTTGTATCTCGGGTTTTTGATGAAGGCATAGTAGGCTCTGTAGATGAGAGCGTATGCATCCAAAAGGAACAGTTTCATGACTAATTATCGTATTTGCCTACAAAAATAATGAAAATAAGTGAGAAAATTCCGTGTTTTTATATAAATTTGCAAATCGTAACACGCTACAAAAGTCAAGTGGATTTACTGAAAGAGATAAGAAAGCCCGTAGAGGCCGACCTGTTGCGCTTCAACGAAATGTTCCGTGAAACGCTCACGTCCGACAATCCGTTGCTCAACAAGGCACTGGAACACCTGACACGTCGCACAGGCAAGCAGATGCGCCCCATTTTGGTGCTTCTGGCAGCCCGTGGTGCCGACAACAGCGCTCCCGTGCTTTGCGACGAGGTAATCCATGCTGCCATTGCCATGGAACTGCTCCATACGGCGTCTTTGGTGCATGACGACATTGTTGACGAGAGTGACCGCCGACGTGGTCAGAAGAGCATCAACAGCCTTTTGGACAACAAGGCGGCCGTGCTGGTGGGCGATTTCCTGCTCAGCAAGGCCATAGAACATGCCGTGGCATGTGGTGACAGTAGGGTAGTGGCTCTTGTATCCAACGTGGGCATCATGCTTTCAGACGGCGAACTCCTTCAGTTAGCCAACGTGGACAGCCAGGTGATAGAGGAGAGCGCCTACTACGAGGTGGTGCGCAAGAAGACGGCATCCCTGTTCTCCGCCTGTGCGGAAATGGGTGCTTTGCTTGCCACGGATCATGCCGGATATATATATACAATGAAGCGTTTCGGCATGCTTCTCGGCATCTGTTTCCAGTTGAAGGACGACATTTTCGACTATGACGACCAGCACGATGTGGGCAAACCTGCCGGAAACGACATGAAGGAGGGCAAACTCACCCTGCCCGTCATCTACGTTGCCAACAAGAACCCAGAGGCTCATGCCCTTGCCCTGAAAGTACGTGCCGGCGAGGCTACGCAGGAGGAGATAGCCCATCTTGTTGCCCTTACCCGTCAGGAGGGTGGGGTAGTGTATGCCGAAAGTGCCATGGGCGACATGTCCGGCATGGCCACCGGCCTGCTGGATGAGGTAGGGGAGACCGCCATTGCCCAAACCCTGCAGTACTATCTCGATTACGTGGCAAAGAGGGCGATGTAAGGCAGCCTATATTTATAGAATGTAATAAACAAAACAGTCACGGGCACTTGCGTCATGCGGTGCCCGTGAGGCTGTTATTCGGTTCTCCCGAGGACAAGCGCTTGTCCTCAATGGTGACAAGGACGTGTTGTCGGGACAACAACCCCTTGTTCTCATGGAGGCCATATTTATGTGTCTTTGGGGTATTTATTTCGCTTCTATGTCCGAAAGGAGAAATCTCCCCTTTTCCATTGTTACCATCATCTTTATATCTTTGTGCCAACCCTTAGTACCGTCCGTATCGTAGCCAATCCAAAAAGTGAGGCTGTCAATAGAGTCAACCCTAATAGAAGGGTGCCAAAATGCGTCAAAGTCTGCACAATTAATCAACGGATCTATGCTCTCGCCATCCTCAAGATATTCTTGCTTTATGGCCGCATATTTCCCTCTCAGAAATGATGGTGTGCAGTATCGTTTACGCAGTTGCTCCAAATCCTGTTCCAATGATGGTGACATAGTGGCATAGGGATAAACGTAGGCTTTGAAAAAGGTTTCCACGAAAATGCGCGCATCCAATCGGTCTATTACCCTTTGACATTGAATATCAAACAAATAGTCGCCATAGCGGCTTCCGCCCCATTCGGGCACGATATAATTGATACGCACTCTCCCCTTTTCATCTTCTTCGGTTCTCATCGGTATGCGAATGGTTACGGTGTCCTGCACACCCCAACTAAATGAGCGGTATGCCACCTCAAACCAATTACCCTCCAGATGCCGGCATGTCAGTGTCTGTCGGCCATGCTCCGGTACATCCTGCGCACGCAATATCGGGTCAGCGCCAGTGGCATCTATCAGGCGTCCTCTTTTCTCCTGCATTTCGGGTGTCAAGAAACTTCTCAGCAAATCGCTCCCCATTTTGCGATTTCCTGTCTCTATGCAGTCCATATATCGGTCATAAAAGAACTTGATTTGTTCGGCTTTCGTTACATGTTGTGCCCGGACATATTGTGCCCCTACCATCGGTGCGAATAAGAAAAGGAGCACCAAAACGATTAAATATTTTCGCTTTTGCATGTCTTATCTCCTGAATAGTGTATTATTGATATGTATCATTTGAGAGGCATCGTTTAACCAAGCCCTTTTTATCATGTAATGTTAACGTGAGTTTGATGAATTATAACTGCTTATAAATTTGGTGATTAACGTAAATTGTTGTGCCTTTATAGTACTCAATACAAAGTATTATAAACAATAATCGCTGTGCTCACCGAGGACAAAGTTATAGAATTATTCTTTATGGCAGATGAATTTTGCAAGTTTTGTAGACAGGATTAAGACAAGATATACGCTAAATATCGTAGGGAAATGTACATGCCATCGTGGTGTCACCCTCTCAAGGAGAAATCATGTTTGTCGTCATTTCTTTCCATAATTTTGGATACCGTTGGTTTAACCCAAATCGGTCATTAGCGTTATGATGATAATAGCGTTTGTTTTTGAACAGATGTTTTGTCGATTTGAGGGCGCAATGGGGTTCCATTGTAACCGAGAAACGAGGAAACAGATGACAAAAAGAGGGCTTCATTAGCGCATAACAGTCTAATGGACGATTTGGGTTTAAACATTCCTGCCTGGGTAAAGTCTGCAAGTGTCTTCGTTATTCTTTTTGCAAAAGCGATGTCATATCAACTTTCCTTGAACTTGAAGGAGAATATATAATTCCATTAACAATGTTCACCAAGAAAGTCCTTTTGAGTAAATGCATAGAAGTCCGGTTTGTGGATAGTTATTCGCTTTGTATCTGTTGTAACCAATGGGCATACACATAGGATATGCTGCTGCATATCGCTATAGAACTTTTGACGACCTTATGTGTACTATTGTTGGTTTTGACTGTTTTCTATGGAGGACTCGTTGGTGGAGTAGGAGAGGCATGACAAAATTTCCACTTTCGTGTTACATGTGTCTCTCTTTGCTATTGTCCGTTCTACTTTGTTCATTATGCCGTACAAAGAAAAATACCATTAACAGACTAATAATCATCTGCTAATGGCATCTTTATGCCTCGTGAGAATCGTTTTCTTTCACATTTTCGGCCACAGGGGCGTGAATTTTGGATTGTCAAGAGGGAAAAGGGGGACGGAAAACTGCTCTCTAACGGATGAGCGGTGAGTGGTGAGCGGTTTATCCACCCCCTCTGTCGCTTTGTTCCTCGTCCCCCTGTCTTAGAGGGACAGTCTGCTGGCGCGGTGATAGGGAATAGTTTTCCGTTCTCCGTTTTCACTTTTCCGTTTTAAAAGAACTTCACTTCCTCGCCTTGTACTTCGCTAAGGAGCAGGTTGGCCAAGCGGCTGGTGCCGAGGCGGAGGTACTGGTTGGTGAGCCATTCAGTGCCGAGCACCTCTTTTACTATAGTATAGTACACAAGGGCATCGTGTACGGTGTTCAGACCTCCGGCAGGCTTGAAGCCGATGCGAATGCCGGTTTTATCGTAATATTCCTTTATAGCCTGACACATTACGTAGGCAGCCTCGGGGGTGGCGGCAGGCTGTTCCTTGCCGGTACTTGTCTTGATGTAGTCGGCACCGGCATACATGGCCAGAAGGCTGGCGGTCTTTATGTCCGCACAAGAGGGCAGGAGGCCTGTTTCCAGGATAACCTTCAACTTCTTTTCGCCACAAACGGCCTTCAATTCGCTGATTTCATCACATACTGTCTCGTAATCTCCGCTCAGGAACTTGCCCACACTCATCACCATGTCTATCTCCGTGGCGCCATCCTTTATGGCCAGGGCTGTCTCGGCAACCTTTACCTCTATCAGTGCCTGGGAACTTGGGAAAGAGCCACTTACGCAAGCCACTTCCACGCCTTCAACCTCGAGGCTCTGGCTGACAATATGTGCGAAGCAGGGGTACACGCAGATGGTGGCCACGTGTGGCAGGTCGGGATATGCGTCCTCAAACTCGTTCACGCGTTCTGTGAATTTCAGCACGCTTTCATCGCTGTCTGTGGTCTTCAGTGTGGTCAGTTCCACGCTGCCCATCAGGAATTTCTTGACCTCCAAGGTGTCGTTCTCGGCAACCTTGTCCTCGATGATACGTGCCACGGCACGCTTTACTTCCTCGTCCTTGATGTTGGTGTTGTACTCAGCCAACATGCGTTCATACTTGTTTTCTTCCATAATGTTTAGGACCCACCCCCAGCCCCTCCGCAAGGGAGGGGAGTAGTATGGCAGGTTTGATTTAATATTTAATAATTAATTGTTTTATCAATATATATCAGCAAATTCCATCCGTCGTTTGCCCTTTCTAACTTTCCTCCATTGAGGTGTCGGGAATGGGCTTTAGTTTCTCATATAGTGCCTTTCCTTTGCTCTCTCCTATACATTCTATTAGGTCCTGCAAGGTGCTTTTACGTATTCTTGCCATGCTCTTGAAATGCTTCAAAAGTATTTCCTTGGTCTTTGGCCCTATCCCCGGGATGTTGTCCAACTCGCTGGCAATCTGTCGTTTACTCCTTTTATCTCTGTGGAATGTTATGGCAAAGCGGTGTACCTCGTCCTGTATCTGCGTAAGGAAACGGAACAAGGCGCTGTCCAGGCGTAAGCCTATGGTCTTCTGGGGGAAGCCGAAGAGCAGTTCGTTTGTCCTGTGCTTGTCGTCCTTAGCCAATCCTGCTATGGGGATACTGAGGTTCAGTTCGTCCTCTATAACCTCCCTGACGACCTCCATTTGCCCCTTTCCACCGTCAGTTATGATAAGGTCGGGTAGGGGAGTGCCTTCCTCTATCATGCGCGAGTATCGGCGGCGTACAACCTCCTTCATGGAGGCATAATCGTCGGGACCTTGTACCGTCTTGATGTTGTATTTTCGATAGTCGCTCTTGCTTGGTTTTGCCTTCCTGAACACCACGCATCCGGCCACGGCATCCTCTCCGCTGATGTTACTGTTGTCGAAACATTCTATGTGCATCGGCAGGGTGTCAATGCCAAGAGCGTCCTGCAATTCCTTCAGGCAACGAACCTGTTTCTGCTCGGGATTCAACTTGTCCGCCTGGTTTAATCGATCCTTCTTGTATTGTAGGGCATTGAGTTTCGAGAGTTCCAGCAACTTCTTCTTGTCGCCCCTTTGCGGTATGGTGAACTCCACTCCATCCAGTGATAGTTCCACGTGGAACGGAACGATGATTTCACGACTTTTGCTACCGTATCTTGCACGCATTTCGCCTATGCCGGCGATGAGAAGTTCCTCAGCGCTCTCGTTCAACTTCTTTGAATATTCGAAGGTAAAGGCTTGGTTTATGCAACCGTTCACAACGTGCAGATAGTTGATATAGGCGTTTTTTTCGTCGTTTTCTATGTTGAAAACATCAATATTGTGCAAGGTGTTGCTTACAACCTCGCTCTTGCTTCGGTAGTTCTCCAGAAGGATGTATTTGCGCTTTATTGCCTCTGCCTCTTCAAACCTCATCTCTTCTGCGAGGGATTGCATTTGTGCGAGCATTTGGCGTTCGATTTCACCGGTGTTTCCTTTCAGGATTTCACGTGCCTCGTTTATGTACGAAAGGTATTCATCTCTGCTCTGAAGACCGCAGCATGGACCTTTGCAGTTCTTTATATGGTACTCCAGGCATAGTTTGTGCTTGCCGTTCTGTATGGTTTCTGCGGTGATTTTTTCGCGGCACCGACGTAATGGGTACAGGTTTTTTATGAGTTCAAGCAAGGCCTGCAACGTTGGAACGTGGCTATAAGGGCCGAAGTATGTTCCAAGTCTCTTGTCTATCTTTCTCGTGTAGACAATGCGTGGGAGATATTCGTTGGTTATGCAGATGCTCGGGTAGGTTTTACCGTCCTTCAGCAGGATGTTATAGCGGGGATTCCATTGCTTGATTAGATTGTTTTCAAGCAGGAGGGCATCCTCTTCCGTGTTTACGACGATGTATTTTATATCATGAATCTTGGAAACAAGTACGCTCGTCTTGAAGTTGTCGTGCTCACGGTTGAAATAACTGCTTACTCTACGCTTCAGGTTCTTTGCCTTGCCGACGTAGATGATAGTGTCGTTTTCGTCAAGGTACTGATAGCATCCGGGCAGTTCGGGTAAACTGCCCACGATGGATTTCAGGCGTTGCTGGGTAGCTTGTTTCATATTCATTTTTGAAGGTTACCGGACCCACCCCCAACCCCTCCACAAGGGAGGGGAGTGGTATCAACCGTCTTGTGCTTACATCAGCAGTACATTATACTCCCTCCCCCTGTGGGAGGGTTGGGGAGGGGTCGTATATTAAATCACCATCAGAGTGGTTATCTCTGTATCTGCATCAAATGCATCCCTGCCATGCAGGCCCTCGATGGTAAGTTCAATGATGAAGTTGATGTAGATTTTCTTGGGATTGAACTTGCGTACGAGATCGTAAACTGCTTTCATGCTGCCGCCAGTGGCGAGTAGGTCGTCGTGGAGGAGCACCACATCCTTGGAATCTATTGCGTCCGAACTCATGCAAATCTTGTCCTGTCCGTACTCCTTCTCATATACCTGCTCTATCACCTCCCCGGGGAGTTTGCCCGGCTTGCGGGCCATAATAAAGCCGGCATTCAGTTCTGCCGCCAGTATGCCTCCGAGGGGGAAGCCGCGGCTTTCCACGCCCACCACCTTGGTAATGCCCTTGTCCTTGTACATGGCAAGTGTTTCGTCGCGCATGATCTTCAGGCACTCGGGATTCTTGAATAGGGTGGTGACGTCCTGGAACTGGATGCCCGGGATAGGGAAGTCGGGTACTACCCTCAGGTTCTCTAATAAGGTTTTGTTGTTCATATTTAATATAATGCTATTGTGGTCTTGGTGTAATTGTTTCACGTGAAACATTAGGTCTGTTGGGGGGGGCTTCTGAGTAATCTGAATACTCTGAGTAATCTGAGTAATCTGAGAACCCCGAGTTCATTGAATTATCCGCCCTCTTATGCTACAACTTGGGCGTATATATTCCCCTCCCTTGTGGCGAACAAGGTCTTTGGGGAAGCACTGAATGTGCTTTCTGTGCCTTGTGAGGGGAGAACTTCCCAGTTCGACGCGCGGACTGGGTTAGGGGTGGGTTCTATCTTCCCATCAGCACCAGCAGCACGTTGATGTCCGAGGGAGACACCCCGGGAATGCGCGAAGCCTGAGCCAATGTTTCGGGGTCAATCTTTATGAGTTTCTGGCGTGCCTCGGTGGAGAGCGACTTGAGGCTTTCGTAGTCGAACTTGCCACGAATCTTGATGTTCTCCAGGCGAAGCATCTTGTCGGCAATCTCACGTTCGCGACGGATGTAGCCGTTGTACTTGATGCGAATCTCTGCCGCCTCTACTATCTCCTCGCGTCTGTCGGGGATGGAGTCGAGCAGTTGGCGCAGGGCATTGATATGCTTTGCCAGTGCGTTGATGCCAACCTGCGGTCGGGTGATGAGGTCCATCAACTTGCATCCCTTCTGCAAGGGCATGGTGCCCATCTGCTCGAGGGCGTCGTTGATGTATGCCGCCTTCACGGAGAAGGTACGGCAGAACTCGCTGATCTTCTCTATCCACTCCTTCTTCTCCATCCACCTCTGGTAGCGCTCCTCTGTGGCAAGGCCTATTTTGTAACTGCGCTCTGTGAGGCGTGCATCGGCATCGTCCTGGCGAAGCAATATGCGGTACTCGGCACGCGAGGTGAACATGCGGTAGGGCTCGTCCACGCCCTTCGTGACAAGGTCGTCAATGAGCACGCCTATGTAGGCCTCGTCGCGATGCAGGATGAACTCCTCCTTGCCCTGGAGTTTCAGTGCCGCATTAATGCCGGCAATAAGTCCCTGTCCTGCCGCCTCCTCGTAGCCGGTGGTGCCGTTGACCTGTCCGGCAAAGTAGAGGTTCTCCACCACCTTTGACTCCAAGGTGTGGTATAGTTGCGTGGGGTCGAAGAAGTCGTATTCTATGGCATAGCCAGGGCGGTACACCTGTACGTCGCGGAAGCACGGAATCTTGCGCAAGGCATCCAGCTGCACCTCTATGGGCAGAGAGGAAGAAAAACCGTTCAGGTAGTATTCCTGAGTGTCCACGCCCTCCGGTTCGAGGAAGAGTTGGTGCTGGTCCTTGTCAGCAAAAGTTACCAGTTTCGTCTCTATGCTGGGGCAGTATCTGGGACCTATGCTCTGTATCTGTCCGTTGTACAGGGGAGAGTCCGGGAGCCCCTCCCTCAAACGCTCGTGAACTGCTGTATTTGTGTAAGTTATCCAGCAAGGCAGTTGGGGTAGGGGACGAACCTCGCCCATGAAGGAAAAGTTCTGCATCACTGCATCGCCCGGTTGCATCTCCATGTCATCAAAATGTACCGAGCGCCCGTCTATGCGCACCGGAGTACCCGTTTTCATGCGTCCGCACCTTATGCCATGGCGTATGATGCTCTCTGTCAGTTCCTTGGATGCAGGTTCGGCACAACGTCCGCCCTCCAGTTTCGTGCGGCCGATGTGCATGAGGCCGTTCAGGAAGGTGCCGGCGGTCAGTATTACAGCCTCGACGCGGAGCGTAACGTCCATATAGGTCTTCACGCCCGTCACCTGCTTTGTCTCCTCGTCCACGAGCAGTTCCCTCACCTGATCCTGCCAGATGCTCAGGTTCTCCGTGTTCTCCAGAATCTTTCTCCATTCCCAGATGAACTTTGCCCTGTCGCACTGTGCCCGGGGACTCCACATGGCAGGCCCCTTGCTACGGTTCAGCATCCTGAACTGAATGGCGGTGCGGTCGGTAACCTCGCCGGTATGGCCTCCCAAGGCGTCGATCTCGCGAACTATCTGCCCTTTGGCAATGCCGCCGATGGCAGGGTTGCACGACATCTGTGCAATCTTGTTCATGTCCATGGTCACCAGGCACGTCCTGGCGCCCAGCCTTGCACTGGCCGCCGCTGCCTCGCAACCGGCATGCCCGGCGCCTATTACAACAACGTCGTAATTGAATTCCATCTTCTCTGCTTATTGTTTCATTCGCAAAAGTACGGAAATTCTTTCTACTTTTTCTTAAAAGCGTTGCACAAATAAATAAAAAAACTTAAATTTGTGGCGTCTATCGTACCTAAATCTTGGTATGCGTGTGCGTGGGTGCACTCTGCTTCGATGCCACGGCGAGGGTTCGGTGTGTCAGACAGAGAAAAGCAATCAAACAATAAACACTTAAAACTTTAATCAAAATCCTATGTGGTTAATCAATTCATCAATCGGTAGGAAGGTGGTTATGTCGGTAACCGGCGTTGCCCTCATTCTCTTCCTCCTGTTCCATGCGTCAATGAACGTAGTGGCTCTTATCAGTGCCGAGGGTTACAACATGATTTGTGGTTTCCTTGGTGCTAATTGGTATGCGGTTGCCGCAACCATCGGTTTGGCAGGTCTGGTGCTTTTGCACTTCCTGTATGCTTTCTGGCTGACCGTGCAGAACCGTCGTGCCCGTGGCAACAGCCGTTATGAGGTGACAGACACTCCCAAGAAGGTGGAGTGGAGCAGCCAGAACATGCTCGTTCTTGGTATCATCGTCATCCTGGGTATGGGCTTGCACCTGTACAACTTCTGGGCAAAGATGATGCTCGTGGAGTTGGTTCCCTGTGCCGGCGACCATCACCTGGCCACCAATGGCGTGTACTGGATTGCAGAGACATTCTCTTGCCCCGTCTACACCGTCATCTACCTCGTTTGGCTTGCTGCCCTGTGGATGCACCTGAACCACGGTTTGTGGAGTTCAATGCAGACCTTGGGTTGGAGCGGTAAGATCTGGTTCAACCGCTGGCGTTGCATCAGCTGCATTGTGTCTACCGTCATCATCCTGATGTTCGTTGCCGTTGCCGTTGCCTTCTGCTTCGGTTATCGTCCCTGCGACTACAACGAGGTTGTTGGCGTTGCCTCTAACGCTTGCCATGCAATCGGTTGCTAATCTTTATCTATTAAACTAAATCCATTAATCTATAATCTACCAAAATCATGGCAAAGACTTTAGATTCAAGAATCCCCGAGGGACCTATTGCTGAAAAATGGACCAACTATAAGGCTCACCAGCGTCTGGTTAACCCCAAGAATAAGCTCAAGCTCGACGTTATCGTTGTAGGTACAGGTCTGGCAGGTGCCAGCGCCGCCGCTTCTCTGGCCGAGATGGGTTTCAACGTATATAACTTCTGCATCCAGGACTCTCCCCGTCGTGCTCACTCTATCGCCGCACAGGGTGGTATCAATGCAGCCAAGAACTATCAGAACGACGGCGACTCTGTTTACCGCCTGTTCTACGATACCGTAAAGGGTGGTGACTACCGTGCCCGCGAAGCCAACGTTTACCGTCTGGCAGAGGTGAGCAACGCCATCATCGACCAGTGCGTGGCACAGGGTGTTCCCTTCGCTCGCGAATATGGTGGCATGCTGGCCAACCGTTCTTTCGGCGGTGCACAGGTAAGCCGTACTTTCTATGCCAAGGGTCAGACTGGCCAGCAGCTCCTCTTGGGTGCATACTCTTCACTGAGCCGCATGGTCAACACCGGCAAGGTTAAGCTCTACACCCGCTACGAGATGGAGGACGTTGTTATCGTCGACGGCCGTGCCCGCGGTATCATCGCCAAGGACCTGGTAAGCGGCAAGCTCGTTCGCTTCAGCGCCAATGCCGTGGTTATCGCCACCGGTGGTTATGGCAATGCATACTTCCTCAGCACCAACGCTATGGGCTGTAACTGCACCGCCGCTATCCAGTGCTACCGCAAGGGTGCTGTGATGGCAAACCCCTCATACGTACAGATTCACCCCACCTGTATCCCCGTACACGGCGACAAGCAGTCAAAGCTGACCCTTATGTCAGAGTCTCTGCGTAACGACGGCCGTATCTGGGTTCCCAAGAAGTTGGAGGACGCCAAGGCCCTTCAGGCAGGTACAAAGCAGGGTTATGAGATTCCCGAGGAGGACCGCGACTACTACTTGGAGCGCCGTTATCCCGCATTCGGTAACCTGGTTCCCCGCGACGTGGCTTCACGTGCCGCCAAGGAGCGTTGCGACAAGGGCTTCGGCGTGAACAACACAGGTTTGGCCGTATTTCTGGACTTCTCAGAGTCTATCCAGCGTCTGGGCATCAAGGAAATCCTCCAGCGCTATGGCAACCTCTTCGAGATGTATGAGGAGATTACCGACGTTAACCCCGGCAAGCTCGCCAAGACCGTAAACGGCGTAGAGTACTATCACCCCATGATGATCTTCCCCGCCATCCACTACACCATGGGCGGTGTTTGGGTTGACTACGAACTGCAGACCACCATCCCCGGCTTGTTCGCTATCGGTGAGTGTAACTTCTCCGACCACGGTGCCAACCGTCTGGGTGCTTCTGCCCTCATGCAGGGTCTGGCCGACGGTTACTTCGTTCTTCCTTATACTATACAGAACTACCTGGCCGACCAGAACCTCTGGGGCCGCCTCTCTACCGACCTGCCCGAGTTCGAGGCTGCCGAGAAGGCCGTTAACGCCGAGATCGACCGCCTGATGAACATCAAGGGCAAGCGCTCCGTTGACTCTATCCACAAGGAACTGGGTCATATCATGTGGGAGCACGTGGGCATGGGCCGTACCAAGGAAGGTCTGCAGGAAGGCTTGAAGCTCCTGAAGGCTATCCGCAAGGAGTTCAACGAGAACCTCTTCATCCCCGGCACCAAGGAAGGCCTGAACGTAGAGCTGGACAAGGCTATCCACCTGCGCGACTTCATCCTCATGGGCGAACTCGTTGCATACGACGCACTCCATCGTGAGGAGAGCTGCGGCGGTCACTTCCGCGAGGAGCACCAGACAGAGGAAGGCGAGGCAAAGCGCGACGACGAGAACTTCTTCTACGTTGGTTGCTGGGAGTACCAGAAGAACGACGACTCTGCCCCCGAACTCATCAAGGAGCCTCTCCACTACGAGAACATCAAGGTTCAGCAGCGTAACTATAAGAACTAATCCCCTTAATCCCAAAGATTATTATGGCAAAGAATATATCAGTAACTGTAAAGTTTTGGAAGCAGAATGGTCCTAAGGATAAGGGTCATTTTGAGAAGCACGAGATGAAGAACGTCCCCGACGATACTTCATTCCTGGAGATGCTCGACATGATGAACGAGGAACTCATCGCCGCCGGCAACGAGCCCTTCGTGTTCGATCATGACTGCCGTGAGGGTATCTGCGGCATGTGCTCACTCTATATCAACGGTACTCCCCACGGTAAGACCGAGCGCGGTGCTACAACTTGCCAGCTCTACATGCGCAAGTTCAACGATGGCGACACCATCACCGTAGAGCCCTGGCGCTCTGCCGGCTTCCCCGTCATCAAGGACTGTATGGTGGACCGTATGGCATTCGAGAAGATCATGCAGGCAGGTGGCTACACCAGCATCCGCACAGGTCAGGCTCAGGACGCCAACGCCATCCTCATCCCCAAGGACGATGCCGACGAGGCAATGGATTGCGCCAGCTGTATCGGTTGCGGTGCCTGCGTAGCAGCATGTAAGAACGGTTCTGCCATGCTCTTCGTTTCATCCAAGGTCAGCCAGTTCGCTCTCCTGCCTCAGGGCAAGGTAGAGGCTGCACGCCGTGCCAAGGCAATGGTTGCCAAGATGGACGAACTGGGCTTCGGTAACTGTACCAACACCCGTGCCTGCGAGGCCGTTTGCCCCAAGTGCGAGACCATCGCCAACATTGCCCGCCTCAACCGCGAGTTCATCAAGGCAAAGCTCGCCGACTAAACCGACAGCGCATCCTTATATAATATATAGTATGTAAGGACTCCCAAGATAATCCCGATGGCACGTGAGGGCCATCGGGATTTTTTTACTCATCACCCCTAAAGTCCCTAAAGACTCTAAAGACCTTAAGGTCCTTAAAGTCCTTGAAAACCGATGAAATCCCTTTCTCCCGACTCCTTCCTCAACCCCGAGCATATCGCCCTCTCCACCGATGGGGTGGAGTACCACCCTCTGCAGCCCTTCCTGCCAGAGAACTGCCGTGTGCTCTTCCTGGGGAGTTTCCCTCCGCAGAGGAAACGATGGTGCATGGATTTCTACTATCCCAACTTCATCAACGACCATTGGCGCATAGAGGGCCTCATCTTTTTTGGTGACAAGGACCATTTCGTTGATACCGCGGCAAGGACCTTCCGCCTGGACCTCATCATCCCCTTCTTGATGGACAAGGGCATAGGCTTCTACGACACCTCCACCGCCGTTCGCCGTCTGAAGGACAATGCCTCGGACAAGTTCCTTGAGGTAGTCCTACCAACCGACATCCATGCCCTCCTGTCACGTATTCCCCATTGCCGTGTAATCGTCACCACAGGCGAGAAAGCCACCGCCACCCTATGCCAGTCCCTCTCCATCCCTGAAATGCCCTCAGTGGGCCGGTATGTGCCCATTCCTGGCCTCTATGCCGACGGACAGCAGATGGTACTCTACCGTTTGCCCTCCTCTTCACGCGCATATCCTCTTTCTTTGCCCAAGAAAGCCGAAGCATACCGACAGATGTTCAGTTTCTGTGGGGTGGAGTAGGGAGCAATGCTATTGAAAAGGCTCTTATTGTTTTGTCTGTTCCATTGCTAATGCGAGAACCGTATATCGGGACAGGACGGATATTAGTTAACATTCCGTTGTATTGTGCTTAAGGACATGTGATATAAGCACTAAGAACGGCATCTATTAAATAAATTCAACATTTGGGAGCATTGTACTTAATGTTCAGTAGTATTATCCTAAACATTAAATCTATTTGTACTGAATATTGAGTACATTTTTATATACGCATGTTTCAACTGTTTGTTTTCTTGTATAAAGACTTTTGATTACCGAGACAAGCGCCTTTTAGTTCCTATCGCTTCCTCAAAGGATAAATGTCATTCAAACACGGTACTTACGCTCGCAAAAGACAAGATCCTTGCTTGCTCCCTTGCTTGTTGGTGCCTATGATAAGACGGCTCCTCAGTTTCTTTTTGAAAAAATTTCCGTAAAAAAGGTTGATGCCGTTAGGAGGAACGGCCAAAAGTTAGTATCTTTGAGGCATAAAACGACAAATATGACACGAGAAGAGACTGTACTGAACTTCCTGCGCGAGCACGATATACCGTTTACCAATTACAACCACCCAGAGGGCAAGACCATAGAGGAGGCCAAAAGGTGGTGGAAGGACGACGGGAGCGTGCATTGCAAGAACATATTCCTGCGCAACCATAAGGGCAACAAGCACTATCTGGTGTGCTATCATTGCGACCACAACCTTGATATCCATAGCCTCGAACAGCGTCTGAAGGCGGCCTTGCAGAGCCGTGGCATGGCGGCTCCGGGTAAACTTTCCTTTGCTTCGGCAGAGCGCATGATGCGCTATCTGGGACTTGAGCCCGGCAGTGTGTCGCCCTTCGGCCTTATCAATGATGAGGAGCACCATGTGCATCTGTTTCTGGATGCCACCCTGCAGGAAGCGGAGACGCTGAGTTTCCATCCCAACGATTGCCGTGGCACGGTGGTAATTGCCAAGGCCGACTTTGAGCGTTATCTGTCTATCGTGGGAAATACTTACGAATACCTGGAACTCTATGATTAAGCATGTTATTTTCGACCTGGGCGGTGTGCTGATAGACCTTGACATGCCTCGTTGCCTGGAGGAATTCCGTGCCTTGGGTGCTGACCCCGAGGTATTGTTGCGCCGACCCGAACCCGCCGATGCAGGGAGTGGCAAGGCAAAGGCCACATTGTGCGACGGATTGGTAGCAAATGGCGCCATGGACCTGTACCAGACGGGAGACGTGTCTACGGACGACTTTGTTGCCGGCATACAGCGCTTCTGTAACCCCGGCACTACTAGGGAACAGGTTCTGGAGGCATGGAACGCCTGCCTACTGACCATACCGGCATATAAACTGGAGTTCATCAAGTCCCTGAGGGCAGAGGGATACTGTACGCACCTGCTCTCCAATACCAACGATGCACACTGGCAACTTATCGCCAATGAGCACTTCGGGGGGCGTACCGATGAGTATTTCGACAGCCTCTTCCTTTCTCAGGAGATGCACATGTCCAAACCCAATGCCGACATATTCCTGTCTGTTCTGAAGCAGTTGGGGGCGGATGCCTCGCAGTGCCTGTTTCTGGACGACGCTCAGGCCAATGTGGATGCTGCCCAGGCACTGGGGTACAAGGTTTACAAGACACCGGTCAGGTATGACTTCCGCAAGGATGTCATGCAGATATTAGAAGAAGAAAAGCAATGATAACGCGATGAAATATACAAGTACAATAACCGTAGAAGAGAAGCATCTGGCCTGCACCGTAGGCAGTGGCGACCTGCCGGTTCTTGCCACCCCCATGATGGTGGCGCTGATGGAGAATGCCGCCATGCTTTGCGTGCAGGGAGAACTTGCCGAGGGCGAATCCACGGTAGGCAGCCACATTTCCGTCTCCCATGTCAAACCCACGGCCCTCGGCAAGACGGTTTCTGCCACGGCCACCCTGCTTTCACGCGAAGGGCGCAAGTTGACTTTCCATGTGGAGGCTCATGACGAGCAGGGGCTGATAGGAGAGGGCGAGCATGTACGCTATATTATAAATAAGGAGAAGTTCATGTCTAAGCTCTAAAGTCTTCACACGGAGTAAATCTCACATAGACGATGTTCTCACACAGAATTCACGGAATGCTCAGAGATTTCACTTGAAGTCCCAAAGACATTCTGATATGGAAGGGCTTGAATACACAGAATTTGTCGCCGACTGCGTCACGACGGCTGGCGCGTGAATAACGGAAAGGTGAAAACTAATTCAAACTTAAAGCAAATCCGTTCGCCCCTCACCGCGCAGCCCGTCGCAGGACTATTAGTCCAAAGCGACAAAATCTGCGGATTCCAACAGCAACTAACATGATTAGATAAGGATAATATCTGTGAAATCTGAGAATTCTGTGTGCGGAATATATGTAAATGTAAACACGATACCATTAAAACAGGAATGGTTATGGATGATATAGATAGTCTTACTTATAGGATAATAGGTTGTGCCATGGAGGTGTACAAGCAGTTGGGGCCAGGTTTGTTGGAAAATATCTACGAACAAGCTCTAAGGCATGAACTGCAACTGAACGATATTCCAGTGGAGAGTCAGGTTGAGGTAAATGTGAACTATAAAGGAAGGAACATTACCGACAATCTCCGCTTGGACCTTCTGGTTGATAACCGAGTAATAGTAGAACTTAAGTCCGTTGAAGAACTTAAGCCTGTCCATCACAAACAGCTATTGACATACTTGAGGCTCATGGACAAGAAAATAGGTTTGCTTATCAACTTCAATACAGATAACCTGATGGATGGTATAAAGCGTGTGATAAATTGACAGAGAGATGTTCTTCTGTGAGAAATCTCACATAGACGATGTTCTCACACAGAATTCACAGAATACTCAGAGAATTCAAGGAGTACAAAAGATATCCTAATATGAAAGGGTTTGAATACACAGAATTTGTCGCCGACTGCGTCACGACGGCTGGCGCGTAACAAAGGGAAAACGGAAAGTTAATAGCACAATAAATCCAACACCGCGCAGCCCGTCGCAGGACTACAAGTCCAAAGCGACATAATCTGCGGATTCCAACAGCAAGCTACATGTTGAGATATGGATATTGTCCGTGAATTCTGCGAATTCTGTGTGAGAGAAATAAAGAATCAACAATAATAACCAATAAATATAAGTTTATGTTACGTCTTAATTGTTTCTTCCAGGCCAATGAAGGCCGTTATGATGAGGCACTGCAGGCTGCCATGGCCCTCACTGCCAAGAGTCAGTCACACCAGGGATGCAAGGCATACGATGTATTCGAGAGTGCCACACGCCCCGACGTTTTTATGATTTGCGAGACCTGGCAGGATCAGGAATCCCTCGACCTGCACGCACAGACACCCGAGTTTGTGGAATATGCAGGTATCCTCAACGACTGCGGTCTGCTGAAGATTGAGAAACTGGAATTCTGATGAAAGAAGTTCGCTTTGAGCACGGCAACAGTTGGACACATCTGGCTGGTGTCGTGTTTGCTTTAAGTTGTATCTGGCTCATCTGGCCAGCGACGGAACAAGGGTGGCAGATGAGCTTTGGCGTCATCTTCTTCATCGTGGGCATGTTCTTGATGTTCCTGGCCAGTACGGTATATCACATGGTGCCTCCTGGCAAACTGAAGCGTGCCCTGCGCAAGTGCGACCATATCAGCATCTACGTGATGATAGCCTGCTCCTACACCCCCATTGCCATAGGTGTAGTAGGCGGTTGGCTTGGCTGGCTGGTGTTCGGCATACAGTGGTTCTTTGTGGCATTGGGTGTTGTCTATAAACTTGCCGCCTTTGGCAAGTGGCCACGTTTGTCGCTCGGGCTGTATCTGTTCATGGGATGGAGTGGCCTGCTCATTGCAGACAGTGTCTGTTCGCGCCTTTCCGTCCTCTCCATGATATTCCTGTTGGCAGAAGGTCTGTTCTACACTGCAGGAACGTATTTCTTCGCTCACGACGACCGCAACAATTTCCATGCCATCTGGCATATCTTCGTCCTGCTTGGTGCTGCTGCCCACTTCAGTACCGTCCTTTGCATAGTGATGGGGTGGTGATTAAAACGGAAAGGTGAAAGGTGAAAACGGACTTGCGGAGCTTGATGAGCGTAGGCGAATAACCGTAAGTTGACGCCCGGAGGGGCTAAAGTCAAAACAGCGAGCAGACGAGAGTATGGTAGGGACACGGCATGCCGTGTCCGAAAAACAATAGCAAAGCGGACTCGGCATGCCGAGTCCCTACATTACCTAACTGAAGTAGATTTAAGACCGCAAGGCGGGATTGAACCCAAACGGTCATTAGGTTCTTATGCGCTAATGAAGCCATCCTTTTTGCGTCTGTTTCGTCGCTTCTCGCTTACAAAGGAACCCTATTGCGCCCTCAAAGTGCCAAAACATCTGTTTAAAAACCAAGGCTATTATCATCATATCATTAATGACCGATTTCGGTTAAAACTGGAATAGGGTTTTAGTATATATAATAATAGGGACACGGCCAACCGTGTCCCTATTATTGTTATCGCAGTTCTTTGTTCTAACCTTTAGGTTTTCCGTTCGTTTCACACCTTTTCAGGCTTTGTTGCCTGAACGACGTTCAGTATGTAGTCGCCCAGTTTCTCGCACTCGGAAATGAAGTCGATGTAGAATACACCTATCTGATAACTGTACAGACCGGCATTGATGTCCTGCAGGTTGCGGTTCTTCAACTGTTTGCGGTAGTTGTTGATTTCGTTCTCCAGATTATATGATGTATTGTAGTCTACATGGTGACCAGACAGGATAGCATTGATAATCAGTCCCATGTGCTGCATTGCCTTGCGTACCATTCCCATCATGGTGTGCATGTTGGCCAGTTGCTGCTCTGTGAACGGAGTGGTGCAGTTCTGGCGGTGGCGGTTCAGTGTGCGTGCCAGATTGTAGCAGGAGTCGCCGATGCTCTCCAGTTCGGAAACCTGACGCAGCATTCGCATGATTTCCATCTTGGATTCTATGCTCAGGCGACCTTCGCTGACCTTATGCAGATAGTTGGCAATCTCAACCTCCATGTTGTCGGTGATGTTTTCATATTTCTCCACACGAGAGAATATCTTGTTGAAATCATCATCTTTCTCGGTATTCATCAGTTCGTCAATGAAACCAGCCATACGGTTACAACGCTCTGCATAACTGTTTATTTCCTTCTGTGCTTCCAGAATGCTCAGTTCGGCGGTAGAGAGCATGCCGGCAGAAATGTACTGCAAGCGGTATTCCTCCTCTGCCTCCTTCTGAGGTAGCAACCAGCAAACGAGTCTTTCAATCTGCTTGACAAAACCTATCAGCAATAATGTGTTGCATATATTGAATGCAGAATGGAATGCTGACAGCTTGAACAGGTCATTATTGCCGCCACCCATTACATTAGTGACAAGCCAGGTGATTGCATCGCAGAAAGGATGGAAGATCAAGAGTATGACAACAACGCCAAATACATTGAAGAACATATGTGCAAATGCCGCACGGCGTGCCTGTGTGTTGGCTGTCATAGATGCGATGAAAGCAGTGATGGTAGTACCAATGTTCTGTCCCATTGCCAAAGCAGCAGCCAATTCGAAGCCGAAACCGGGAATCTGCATATCGAACAACATCAATGTTACGGCCATTGTAGCTGCAGACGCCTGTACTATCATAGTGACAATGGCACCAACGAGGACAAACAGCAATATGGTAAGGAATCCTCCATCACCAGCCCAGCCTGCCAGCATATTTGCCACGATATTGCCCAGTTCCAATGACTCGGCACTCTTTTGCAAGTAGCTCAAGCCCATAAACAGGAAAGAGAAGCCGAATACAAATTCACCGATGCTCTTACGCTTGCTCTTGCCACTGAACACCATGGGCAGACCAATGCCCAAGAGGGGCAATGCAAATGCAGCAATGTTAACCTTGAAACCAATTGCCGAGATGACCCATGCTGTTACTGTGGTACCAATGTTCGCACCCATAATAACGCCGATAGCCTGTGCCAAGGTCATCAAACCTGCGTTAACAAAGCTAACCACCATCACTGTCGTGGCACTTGAACTTTGGATGAGCGCAGTAACCAGAATACCTGTAAACACACCCATAACACGGTTGCGGGTCATGGACGAAAGGATGCTTCTCAATCGGTCGCCGGCAAATTTCTCCAAACCTTCACTCATGATTTTCATTCCGTAAAGGAAGAGGGCCAGAGAGCCTACCAAACTTAAAAGATTAATAAAAGTTTCCATATCTTTTGTAACTTAGTCCGTGCAAATATAGTGAAATAATCTTAAATCTATATGGGGGATATTATGAAATCTTTGCAATATCCTACTTATCAGACAATGGTTTTATATAATTGTCCTGACTTCGGCATACTTGCGAAGAGTACTTGATGCCGTGTTCAACGAGCAGTTTCCATTGGTTGTGGCTCATGTCTGCCAAGTCTGCCTTGCATATAGCCTGGCGGTGCATGGCACACAGGAAACCGGCATTGAAACTGTCGCCGGCACCAACGGTGCTGACTATTTCATTGGCAGGAATCTGTGGCACGATGAAGTCATATGTTCCCTTTGGCGTGCATATGAAGATATGCCCTGCTCCTGCCGTACAGATGAATATGGGACAGAAAGGCGATATGTGCTTGCGGTATATCTCCTCGGGATCGCGTGTGCCGAAGAGGATGTCAAAGTCGTCGGCACTGCCTCTGACAATGGAACTCAGCCGGCAGTTCTCCTGTATCACGGGCAACAGTTCCTGCTTCTGGTGGATGTGTGAGCGACGGAAGTTGATGTCGTAATATATTACGGTACCGGCACGGTGTGCGGCATGCAGTATGTCCTTCACCTGTGGGCGCAGGCCTGGGCAGATGGAGTAGTACGAACCGAAGAGGAAATAGTCCCTGTCGGTAAACTCTGGCATGCTGTAATCTGTGGCGGCAAGGGGTTCTTCCTTGTAGAATGTATAGTCGGCGTCGCCGTTGCTGTCCAGATATGCCAGCGAAATGGCCGCACGCTCGTTGTCGCGAACTTGGAAGTACTCGGTGGATATGCCGTTGCGGTGCATGAAGTCCACTATCTGGTGGCCCACCTTGTTGTTGCCGGTATAGCCCATGAACTTGCAGGGCACACCGCTCCTGCCCACCGATACCATACTGTTGAAGGTGCTGCCTCCAGGCACACTGGCAAAGGGTACGTATTCGCCCTTGCCTGCCTCCTTTTCGTGGAAGAGTATGTCCATTACGGTCTCTCCCAATCCTATTATTCTTGATTGCATATATATTGAACGAAAGGGGAGGACCCCAGCGGACCCTCCCCCCAGCCCCTCCACAAGGGAGGGGAGTATAATGTTCTGCTGATGTGGCACAAGTCGGTTGTAACCACTCCCTCCCCTTGCGGGAGGGTTGGGGAGGGGTCCGTTACTCCCCTCCCTTGTGGAGGGGTTGGGGAGGGGTCCTCCCTTTTCGTTTTACATAGGTTTTACTCTGCTATGATGCTGAACTCGGAACCGCTGGCAAAGTCCTGGCCGTTCTGGCTGGACAAGGCGCGGAAGCGGAAGTAGCGAGCCTTCACGGGAGCCTTCAGCATAACCTTCTTCTCCTTCTGGTTGTTCTCGAAGGTACCCTTCATGATGGGTTCGCCCCAGTTCTTGCCGTCCTGGCTTACGAGGATTTCATAATCCTTGATGTTGCCGTTGGGACCGTCCTGGCGGGGCAGGTAGATGAAGCCCTTGATGTTCTTCACATCGCCTGCGTCGAAGTCAACCCAGTGAGGATACTTGGCCACGGTAACGCTGTACATGGTATGCCAGATGGTGTTGATGTCACCGTCGGTCAGGTGAGAGGCATTGCCTTCGCCGGCCTCCTCACTGCTGGTGAATACCACCTCGGTGTTGATCTTCTCTATCTTGGCATAGGTCATGGTAACCTGCAGTTCGGGGTTCTCCTTGTAGAAGGCAGTGATTGTGCCACCGTCGCGGAATGAGATAGGACCGGTGTACTCCTTGGCCTTCTTGGCCTTGCCTATCTTATACATAATGGTAGCACCCTCGATACCGCTCTCTATGGTAACGTCGCCGTTCTTCTGCTGCATCATGAGCAGAGGCTTCTGGCTGGCAGTGCTTACATCTACGCCACCCTTGGCACCTACGGGACGGATGATGAAGCCCATGCGTGTGGGAGCACCGAAGGCACGGTCGTGAGGCAGAGGACCGCCCTGGCCGCAGGAGTTACCACCCAGACCTGTTACCATGGCATCGATGGTGAGGTAGTTGATGTCGCTCTTGGGCAACTTGTGGGGATGTGTAGCCATAGTCATGTCCATAGCACTGTGGTTCAGGGCAGAAACAGCATAAGGCTTCTCGTTCACGACAAGGATACCCTTGCCCTTGGCATTGCTGAGAGAGGTCCAGCGTGTCTCCTCGTGGTTGCCCATCTGCTGAGGTTTGGGCCAGTTGGTGAACTGCTCGGCCACGGTAGAAGAGAACTGCTCGATGAACTGGCCGGTCTTGCGGTCGTTGTAGTTGTCGACAGGACCGCGGCCATAGTATGCGAAGCGGTCGTACTGTGCGGGAACGCCCATCTCATAACCCAGTCGTGCCAATACTATGCCGGGGTTGTTGGATGTTATGGCAGCCTGCAGTTCGATAGAACCGTCGGGATAGATGGTCCAGATCTGGTTGGTGGTGAACTTGAAGTCGTCGGCACCGAAGGGACGGTCGGTATTCTCCTCCAGAGTGTGGATACCGCTGTCGTAGCGTCCGTTCTTGCTCTGCAGGCGTGCTGCGTTGGGAGCTTGGGAAACAACGGTGCAGGTAATCTTCACGTTACCGTTCTTCTCCTTTATCACCTGTGCGTTCTCGGCATGGTGCTTCAGGTTGTGCAAACCGTTGGCAAACCAGGGCTGGTAGCACCAGTTGTCGTTGCTCACGAAGGCACGGAATGCATTCAGACGGGGACCGTAACCGGGAACGATAACGCTCTCGCCACCATAAACCAACTTATTGATAGTACCCTGCTTCATGTCGAACTGAACCTCGAAGCCCTCACCCTTGATGGTCTGGAAAGCCTTGTCGGCATCGGCAGAAACCTCAAGTTTGCCGGCATTCTCTGCCACCTGGCTGATAGCAGGAGCGGCTACAGAAGGACTTGCCACGAGCAACTGCTCCTCGAACTGGGGATAGCCCTGCTTTGCCCAAGGCATGTCGTGGCCAAGGAGGAACTGTACCTTCACGAACACCTCGTCCTTGGGATTGAGAGAAGCGAAGTTGTAGGGGAGAGTGTAAACGGCCTTCTGGCGTGGCTGGAGTGCCATGCGGGGACCCTGTACGGGCTGGTTCTGCTGAACGCACTTGCCGTTAACCCAAAGTGACCATACTATTTCATAATCGTTGAGGGGAGTGTAGTAGTTCTTGTTGAAGATCTCCACCTTGCCCTGCTTGGCATCAAGCATCTTCACGCCAACATACTGGTAAACCTTCTTTACCTCGTAGTACTGGGGCTTGGGTTCGCGGTCGCCGAAGATGATACCGTTCATTACGAACTGGCCGTCGTTGGGAGTGTCGCCGAAGTTGCCACCGTATGCCAGATAGCGTGTGCCGTCCTTCTCGTAGTTGTACATAGACTGGTCTACCCAGTCCCAGATGGCACCGCCGCAGAAGAAGTTGGTGCTCTCCATAGCATCCCAGTAGTCGATGAGGTTGCCCACGGCATTACCCATGGAGTGTGCATACTCGGAGATATGGAAGGGGTACTTGATGTTGTACTTGCCGGTAACAGCACCGCGTGTCCAGCCGATAGAGGGATACTGGTTGGAACCCATGTCCACGATGTCGTTGTTACGCTCGTACTGAACGGGGCGTGTGGCGTCAAAAGCCTTCAAGGCATCGTAGGCGGCCACGAAGTTCTTGCCGGGACCTGCCTCGTTACCCAAAGACCAGATAACGATACAAGCGTTGTTCACGTTGGCGTGAGCCATTTCCATCACACGGGCAACGTGGGCCTTCTTCCACTCCTCGGGGTGAGAGATGGAAGCCTCGCCGTAGTAGTACTCGTGGCTCTCTATGTTTGCCTCGTCCTCCAGATAGATACCGTACTTGTCGCAGAGGAAGTACCAGTAGGGGTCGCAGGGATAGTGAGAGTTGCGCACGTGGTTGATGTTGGCGCGCTTCATCAGCATAACCTCTTCCTTCTGCATCTCGCGTGTGATGGCGTGACCAACGGCAGGATGGCTCTCGTGGCGGTTTACACCCTTCAGTTTCACGGTCTTGCCGTTGATGTAGTAGTAGCGTCCGGCCAAACCGAACTCGTCGTCCTCGGCCTTGGTGTCCTTGATTTCCACCTCACGGAAACCTACGATGGTAGAAACGGTCTCCAGCACACGGCCCTTCTTGTCCAGAAGTTCGCCCACCAGAGTATAGCGGTAGGGAGCCTCGGCTGTCCACTTGCGGGGTTCTATCATCTTCAGTTCGGCCTTTACGATAGCCTTGCCGGTGAGTTTGTCCAAAGTGAAGGGAGCGCTGTATGCGATAACGTCAGTGGGCTTGTTGTTGTCATCGTACAACTCATGCTGATACAGAGTGTAGCGCATCTTCAGGTTCTTGACGTTCTTCTTGGAAGTGTTGAGCAGGTCGGCGCTGATGTTCAGTACACCGTTCTGGTAGTTCTCGTCCAGGTCGGGCTTAACCACGAGGTCACGCACGCGGACGGCGGGACGGCTCTGGATGGCCACGGTGCGGAAGATACCGGGCAGACGGAACATGTCCTGAGCCTCCAGGAAAGAACCGTCGCTTGAACGGTAAACCTCCACGGCCACGGTGTTCTCGCCTTCCTCGTTCAGGTAGGGAGTGATATTGAACTCGGCGGTGTTACGTGAGTTCTTGGAGAAGCCCACATACTTGCCGTTTATCCAAAGGTAGAAGAAAGAGTCCACACCGTCGAATGAGATGAACACCTCGCGGCCCTTCCAGTCGGCAGGTACGGTGAAGGTGCGCAGGTATGAACCCACCTCGTTGCGGTGCTTGTAGGTGGTCCAGTGTGTGGGAGGAGTGCGCATAACGCCACCCTTCCAGTCGCCCACGGCCACACGGTGCTGGAAGATAACGGGCTGGTTCACATAGATGGGAGTACCATACTTCTGTGTGCCGTCCTTCTGGATACCTACGATGTTCCATGAAGAGGGAACGGGGATGTTGTCCCATGCAGAGGCATCGAAGCCTACCTCGTGGAAGTTGGCAGGACGCTCGTCGGGATTGGGAGCCCAGTGGAACTTCCATGTGCCGTTCAGGGATTGCCAGTACTTGCTGTTCTCGGGCAGTACCTTACGTGCCTTCTCCACGTTCTCGAAAGAGAAGAACCAAGCATGAGGCTGCTCCTTGTTGAGGGCAAGTTCTTCAACGGATTCCCATTCCTTGCCTGTGGGGGCCTCCTCGGAACCGTACTTGAAGCCCTCCAGATTGTCGGCACATGCCATACCGGCTATACCGGCCAACATGGTGCAAACTGTCAGAAACTTTTTCATCATATTAATTTGTTATTTAGGTTATATGCGTTTGGTGCAAAGATAGCAATAATATTTTGAAATCCATGGGATTTCTGTAAGTCTTTAACAACTCTTCGGGCTTTCCTCTGCAAAATTACGGGATTTTCTGCCTGAGTCCGACCGAAAGCGTGTGGCAAATACATGACAAAAGCCTTGAAGACGTCCCCGGAGTTTACCACTTCTCTCCCGTTATCACTTCGTATTGAGTGGCAGGCACTTTCTTGCGTATACGCTCCTTGCGCTTGCGTATGGTGGCGTTGGTCGTGTGTTCGAGATGGGCGGCAAGGGTGTTTGAATAACCGAGGTGCATGTACAGGATACATACAAGTTCCTGTTCGTTGAGGTCGCATCCCTCGAGCAGGGTTTTGCATGACTCGGAAAAGCATTCCAGCAGGGTGTGCTCTATATTCCGTCTGGCTTCGGAATTGATAGCGGGCAGTTCCCTCTCGTTCACTTTCATGGCATTGATGTCGTGGCATACAGAGGTTTGCCCAAACAGTTCATTGCCCTTCGCCAAAGCAAGGCGCAGGCTTTCGGCATCAGTGGCAGGCGTAGCGCTTGTTAACGCTTTGTCATCGGTTTGTGCCTCCTTATGCGCAATGGTAGTGTTCCTGCGTCTGCGATACCGGACAAATGCGCACAATATACATATTAAGGCAAGTCCTGCCGCACCTGTGAGCCAAATGTACACGCTATTGTACTTTTCTTTGGATGAGGCTATTATGTCGGTTTCAATCTGGTTCTTCAGTTCCTCCATGCTCATCGGTTCGAATGCACGGCTGTCACGTATCTGCGTGTGCAGGACCTTGTGTTTGTGTGCAGAGTCGGGTATCTCGCGGCTATCGTATATATTCCACAATATATGATGGCAGATGTACTCTATTCGGTCGTGCGGCGTATGCGGCGCCTCCAGAGCCTTGTAGGCATAGTGCATGGCAGAGTCGTGCGCTCCGAAATGCCACAAGTCATCGGCCTTGTAGGCCATACACGTAGGATAACTCTCATGCTCCGGTCCTACTATTTCAAGGTACTGGTTAAGGTACTGCAGCGCCATTTCATAGTCGTGCCGTATGTAGGCGGCAATCCAGCGCAGGGTAAACAATGCGTCGGCACGCACCGTATCGTTGGCGTCTTCGCGCACGACAATATTGGCAAAATGTAGAGCCGCCTTGTCGTACAGGGCCATACGCTCGTCGTTCTTCTCCAGGCTCGTCTTGTTGGCCTGCCACAGATAGTCGTGAGCCATGCGCTGCTCCTGCTCGGGCGTATGCGTGTTCTTACAACATACTATGGACACGAGAAGCCCAACGGACAATAAGAGATAGATAGCAGTTTTCATGGTGTCATGGATATTTGCGTGCAAAGATAGGCAAAATGGCGCGAATAACCTTTCCTCTGGGTGTGAAAAAGGTGTGACAAGATTGTGACAAGCGTGACAACCGAACCTTTCTTCTTTGTTGTCGCGTCAACACTGCTCTGTTGTCGTGACAACAAGGTCCTGTTGGCGGTACAACAAAACTTTGCCGTCGTGGAGGCAAGGGGCATAATACGCGAAGCCCCAACCTGTGCGGGTCGGGGCTTCGTTAATATTATGATAAAGTAGATGTTATTTTTCTATCACCGTTCCCATGCTGGCCTGTATGTCCATGAAATGGGTGATAACCACGCGCTTCACTCCCGATGAAATGCTGTCGAAAGCATTGTCCAATTTGGGAATCATGCCACCTGAGACGATGCCGTCGGCCTTCAGGCGGGCATAGGATTCTGTGTTGATGGAGGGGATGACGCTGTCGTCGTCCTCTGCATCGGCCATCACACCGGGTTTCTCGAAGCAATAGGTCAGTGTGACATCGAACTCCTCTGTCAGGGCCTTTGCCACCGTGGCAGCCATGGTGTCGGCGTTGGTATTCAGGATATTGCCCATTCCATCGTGTGTAAGCGGTGCTACCACGGGCACGGCGGCCTCTATCCCGTCCTTCGCTTTCACCAGGGAAGCCAGACGCTGTCCGTTGGCATGGTCCACATCTCCCACAAAGCCGAAGTCCACCATTTCCTGTGTGCCGTCGTCCATGGTTACCATCTTAGGTTCGCGCTTGTGGCTTCGGATTATGTCCATGTCGGCACCGGTCAGACCTATGGCGTTCACGCCTTTGGCCTGCAGGGCGGCTACTATACGTTTGTTCACCAGACCTCCGTACACCATGGTCACCACCTGGAGCATATCCTCGTCGGTAATGCGGCGGCCGCCAACCATACGGCTTTCTATCCCCAACTGTGCGGCAATCCTGGTGGCCGAGCGTCCTCCGCCATGCACCAGCACCTTGTAGCCAGGCATGGTGGCGAACTGGTTGATGAGTTCTTTCAGCGATGCCTCGTTCTCCACTACGGCACCTCCAACCTTTATGACGTTTATCTTGTCCATTGTCTTCGTTTATTCCAGGTAGGTGTAACCATACAGACCGGCACGGTAGTTGCTGATGAACTCCTTGCCCTCGCTCTCCGTTATCTTTCCGTCCTTCACGGCCTTGCTGACCCATATCTCCAGGCGGCGTACCAGTTTCTTAGGTTCGTATTGTACGTATTCCAGCACATCTGCCACGGTTTCACCGTCGATTATCTGCTCTATCTCGTAACCGCCATCCCCGTCTATGGAAATGTGCACGGCATTGGTATCGCCGAAGAGATTGTGCATGTTGCCCATAATCTCCTGGTATGCACCGACGAGGAACACACCTATGTAGTAGTGCTCTCCCTGCTTGATTGTGTGCAGGGGCAGGTAACTGGTCTGCTGGGTTCCGTTCACGTAGGCCGAAATCTTGCCGTCCGAGTCACAGGTAATGTCCTGCAGGGTGGCAGAACGAGTGGGTTTCTCCTCCAGGCGCTCAATGGGCATTATGGGGAACAGTTGGTCTATGCCCCAAGAGTCTGGCATGCTCTGGAACAGAGAGAAGTTGCAGAAATACTTGTCGGCCATCTGCTTGTCCAGCGTGCGCAGTTCGTCGGGGACATGCTTCTGGTGGTGAGCCAGTTCTGCCACTTCATGGCTGATGGCCCAGTAAAGGCTCTCTATCTGTGCACGGGTCTTCAGGTCGATAATGCCGTGGCGGAACAGGTCCAGGGCCTCCTCGCGAATGTCCTCGGCATCGTGCCAGTCCTCCAGCATGGAACGGCTGGACAGTTTGTCCCATATCTCGGTCAGGTCGTGTACCAGTTTGTGGTCCTCTGCCGTGGGCTGGAAATCCTCTGGCATCTGGGGTGCGGTAACGCTCTCCATAACATCCAGAATCAGCACCGAGTGATGTGCGGTAAGGCTGCGTCCGCCCTCTGTGATGAGGTTGGGGTGGGGAATGTTGTTCTTGTTGGACTCCTCCACGAAGGTATAGACACAGTCGTTCACATACTCCTGTATGCTGTAGTTCACGGAACTTTCCGAGTTGCTGCTTCGTGTACCGTCGTAATCTACGCCCAGGCCGCCGCCACAGTCCACGAACTTGATGTTATAGCCCATGGCATGCAGTTGCACGTAGAACTGCGCAGCCTCCTTCAGGGCTGTGGAGATACGGCGAATCTTTGTTATCTGGCTGCCTATGTGGAAGTGTATGAATGTAAGGCAGTCCTTCAGTTCCATCTCCTCCAGTGTGTGCAGGGCTGTGAGGAGTTCGGAACTGTTCAGACCGAACTTGCTGGCATCGCCACCGCTCTCCTGCCACTTGCCGCTACCGCTGGAAGCCAACTTGATGCGTATGCCCAGATTGGGGCGTACACCCAGTTTCTTCGCGGTTTCTGCTATGATTTTCAGTTCGGGCAGTTTCTCCACCACCAGGAAGACGCGCTTGCCCATCTTCTGTGCCAGCAGGGCCAGTTCAATGAAGTTCTGGTCCTTGTGTCCGTTGCAGATGATGAGTGAGTCCGAGTCCATGTGTGTTGCCAGCACGGCATGCAGTTCGGGTTTGCTGCCGGCCTCCAGTCCGAGGTTGTATCTCTTGCCGTGACTTATGATTTCCTCCACCACGGGTCTCATCTGGTTCACCTTGATGGGATATATGATGAAATGCTCGCCCTGATAGTTGTATTCCTTGCCGGCGGTGCGGAAGCAGGCATCCGTCTTCTGGATTCTGCTGTCCAGTATGTCGGGGAAACGAAGCAGCATGGGAGCGGCCACATGCCTTGTGGCAAGGCGGTCCACGACTTCTTTCAGGTCTATGCGTGTGCCGTTCTTCTTAGGCTCCACATAAACGTGTCCCTTCTCGTTGATACCAAAAAAATTCACGCCCCATCCCTTGATGTTGTACAACTCTTCCGAGTCCTCGATACGCCACTTTTTCATTTATATGACAGGATTATTGCCAAAGGCTGTTTGTTGTAATGTGTTATCTGTATGATGTATAATGAATGTCCGGAACTATATGCCGGTGGCCTCCCTGAGCAGTCTGACGCTTTCCGCCACCTTTTCCCTTGAATTCAGCAGGTCCACGTTGAAGATGTGCTTGGCCTTCATGTAGAAGGGTTCCCGCTTTTCGAGCATGTCCCGGATGTATGCGGTCAGTTCCTCTTCTGTCTTGCCCACTATAAGTGGGCGTACCACCTTGCCCATCTTCAGGTGTGCCGCCAGCACCTCTGCCGATGCTTTCAGGTATATGGTGTCGCAGAGCGAGTTCATGTAGTCCATGTTGTCATAGAAGCAGGGTGTGCCTCCGCCGCAGGAGATAATGACGTTCTCGAACTCTGCCACCTCGTGCAGCATGTTGCGTTCTATCTCGCGGAAGCCCTCTTCGCCACGTTCTTCAAAGATTTGCGCCACCGTCCTGTGGAAGCGCATCTCTATGTACCAGTCCAGGTCGTAGAACTGTAGGCCCATTTCCTTTGCCATGGCATGACCGATGGTTGTCTTGCCGGCTCCCATGTATCCTATGAGGACTATGCTCTTCATGCCTCTGCCCTTACTTTTTTCTTCTCACGCTCTTGGTCGCAGGTGCCGGAGCATTGTTAATTATATCCATGCACTCTTCGTAGGTCAGCGACTCTGCCTTGTCGTGCAGGTTCTTGGGCAGTTTGTAGTTCTGCTTCTTGTAGACCAGATATGGTCCGTATCTGCCGTTCATCACCTCCAGTTCTGCATCCTCCTCAAAGGTCTTGAGGTGTTTTCTGGCCTCGTCCAGACGGTATTGCAGAATCATCTGCACGGCGTGCTCCAGACTGATGGTCAGAGGGTCGGTTTCCTTGGGTATGGAGATGTATGTCTTACCTATATTTATATATGGGCCGAACTTGCCGGAACCTATCTTTACCATTTCGCCGTCGAAGTCGCCCAGTTCCCTTGGCAGTTTGAACAGGTCCAGGGCCTCCTCCAGGGTTATTGTCTCCAGGCTCTGCTCCTTCTTGAGCTGTGCAAACCTCGGCTTCTTGTCGCTGTCCGTGCTGCCTATCTGGGCAACGGGACCGAATCGTCCTATCTTTACCATTACAGGTTCGCCGCTCTTGGGGTCCTTGCCCAGCATGCGTTCGCCCACGCGGTGCTCGCTGCGGCTGTTCAGGCTCTGCTCCACCTTGGGGTCGAAGTCCTTGTAGAACTTCCGTATCATCTGTATCCAGTCGGCCTTTCCTTCGGCGATGTCGTCAAACTCCTTCTCCACCTCGGCTGTAAAGTTGTAGTCCATTATCTCGGGGAAACTGTCCATAAGGAAGTCGTTCACCACTATGCCCGTGTCCGTAGGCAGGAGTTTTCCTCTTTCTGCGCCCATGGTTATCTCGCGATCAGTGGTTTCCGTCTTGCCGTCCTTCAGGGTGATTACGGTATATGACACGGTTTCACCGGCCTTGTCGCCTTTCTGAACGTACTCGCGGTCCTGTATAGTAGTGATGGTTGTGGCATACGTGGAGGGGCGTCCGATACCCAGTTCTTCCAGTTTCTTTACCAATGATGCTTCGTTGAAGCGTGCCGGGCGTTGGCTGAAGCGCTGTGTGGCCTGGATTTCCTGATTGTCCAGTGTCTGGCCGTTTGCCAGTGCGGGCAGGATGTTCTCTCCGCTCTCGTTCTCCTCGTCTTCGAAGGCGGTGTTGTGTGCCTGGTAAACCTTAAGGAATCCTTCGAAGGTGATTACCTCGCCGGTAGCAATGAATTGGTTGTCCTTGTCTCCGCTGATGCCTATGATGGCCTGGGTGCGCTCTATCTGTGCATCCGCCATCTGGCTGGCAATGGTGCGCTTCCATATCAGTTCGTAGAGTCTCCTTTCCTGTGCCGAACCCTGTATCTCGGTCTTGTCCATGTATGTGGGGCGGATGGCCTCGTGTGCCTCCTGTGCTCCCTTGCTGCTGGTATGGTACTGACGTATGGACACGTAGTCGGCCCCCATGTTTTCGGCAATGAACTTCTTGCTGGCGCCAAGGCACAGTTTTGACAGGTTCACGCTGTCGGTACGCATGTATGTGATCATACCGCCTTCATACAGACGCTGGGCTATCATCATGGTCTGTGCCACGCTGAGTCCCAGTTTGTGTGCGGCTTCCTGTTGCAGGGTGGAGGTGGTGAATGGAGGGGCCGGACTTCTCTTTGCGGGCTTCTTGCTCACTTCCTGTATGGTGAATGTTGCACCCTTGCAGGTTTCCAGAAAGGCTTCTGCCTCTTCCTTGGATGTGAATCGTCTTGACAACTCGGCCTTGACCTCTTCGCCATTCTCGGTAAGGAAGATACCTGTCACGCGGTATGTCGCCTCGCTCTTGAAGGCAAGGACTTCCCTTTCCTTTTCCACTATTAACCGTACTGCCACACTCTGCACACGTCCGGCAGACAGGGCCGGTTTCACCTTGCGCCAAAGTACGGGGCTTAACTTGAAACCGACTATGCGGTCCAGCAGACGGCGGGCCTGCTGTGCATTCACCAGGTTTTCGTCTATCTGCCTGGGATTTTCTATAGCCTCCAGAATGGCGTTCTTGGTAATTTCGTGGAAGACGATGCGCTTAGTACGCGTAGGGTCCAGTTCCAATACCTGCTGAAGGTGCCATGATATGGCTTCTCCCTCGCGGTCTTCATCGGAAGCCAGCCATACGGTCTCCGACTCGGCCGACATCTTCTTCAGCGTCTGTACTATCTTCTGCTTGTCGGCAGGTATTTCGTACTGTGGTGCAAAAGTATTGGTGTCTATGCTGAAATTCTTCTTCTTCAAATCACGGATATGCCCGTAGGAAGACTGGACCTTGTACTCTTCCCCAAGGAACTTTTCTATTGTCTTTGCCTTGGCCGGGCTCTCCACGATAACCAGATTCTTATTCATCTTTCCGAATGTTTTTTAAGGATGCTGGGCGCAAAGATAAGTCATTTTTCCCATTATACCTTATTTATTATGCAAAAAAAACGGCAATCGCTTGCGTAGTTTCCCCCATTTATGTACCTTTGTCTATGACAAAAGAAAAAAAGGAAAAAACTAACCCTTATCACATTTTTCACTATGATAGATACTTTTTATGAATGGTACAATGCCCTGCCCTCCACCCTGCAGGTATATTGGGTTATTGCATTGATAACCTCTTTGGTTTTCCTTGTACAGATGGTGCTCACATTTATCGGTATAGGCGATGCCGACACGGAACTGGACTTCGGCGGTGATGCTGACTTCGGCGGTGATGCCGATTTCTCCGATGGCGACACGTTGGATACCGGCGGTGCCATGCAGTTGTTCACCATCCGCAACTTCGTCAACTTCCTCCTTGGTTTGGGCTGGGGTGGTGTGTGTCTCTATTCGCTTATACCCAACCCCATAATGCTGGCTATTGCTGCCATACTGGTGGGCGTGCTCTTTGTGTATATTTTCCTTATTATATATAAGCAGTTGTTCAAACTGGAGAGGAACGGAGCATATCACATAGAAGACTGCGTGGGACAGACCGTTGATGTCTACCTTACCATTCCTGCCAATCGTGCCGCAATGGGCAAGGTGCAGATCAGTTTCTCAGGTTCCGTGCAGGAACTGGCTGCCCTGACAGATTCCGACACACCTCTGCGCTCCGGTTCAAAGGTGCGTGTTACTGAGGTAATCGACGGCACAACAGTGCTCGTGGAAAAACTGTAGGAAAACGGAGAACAGAGTACAGAAACATGGTAGGGACGCTGCGTGCAGCGTCCGAGAAGATAACCATGCGGACGCTGCACGCAGCGTCCCTACATAGCCGAGTGGAAGCAGGTTCGACAAAGTCAAAACGGAAAACGGAAAACTTTCACCGCTCACCGCTCACCCGTTAAACGTTAATCGCCCCTCCCCCTACAGGGGGATTGAGGGGGTCCTAACCTTCAACGTTAATTCTCTAACCTAAAAACATATCCATTATGATTGAACCTATTTATTTGATTGTTGTAGGTGTAGTGGTGGGCGTTATGCTTTTCATGGCCATCCTGAACCGCTACCGCCGTTGTCCCTCGGACAAGATTCTTGTAGTCTATGGTACCACCGGTGACCGTGGTTCTGCCAAGTGTGTACATGGTGGCGGTACATTCGTGTGGCCTGTAATCCAGGACTACGCCTACCTGTCACTGACCCCCATCGGCATCGATGCCAACCTTACCAATGCCCTGTCACGCCAGAACATCCGTGTGGACGTTCCCTGCCGTTTCACCGTAGGTATCAGCACCGAGCCCGACTCTATGCTGGCTGCTGCCGAGCGTCTGCTGGGCCTTCAGTCTTCACAGATTCAGGAAATGGCTCGTGATATACTGTTTGGCCAGTTGCGTCTGGTTATCGCTACCATGAGCATCGAGGAACTGAACTCCGACCGCGACAAGTTCCTGGAGGCCATCACCGCCAACGTGGAGGTGGAATTGAAGAAGATTGGTCTTCGCCTTATCAACGTTAACGTAACCGACATCAAGGACGAGAGCGGCTACATCGAGGCTCTCGGTCAGGAGGCTGCCGCCAAGGCTATCAACGAGGCCAAGGTTCGCGTTGCAGAGCAGGAGAAGGTCGGTGAAATCGGTCGTGCCGAGGCTGTCCGCGAGACCCGTATCCGTACTGCCGAAGCTAATGCCCAGGCCGTGCAGGGTGAGAACGAGGCCAAGATTACCATTGCCAACTCTGACGCAAACCGTCGTGAGCGCGAGGCCGAGGCACAGCGCAAGGCCATTGCTGCCGAGAAGGTTGCCCAGGCTCAGGCTCTGGAGGAGGCTTATGCTGCCGAGCAGAAGGCCGAGGATGCACGTGCCGACCGTGACCGTGCCAGCCAGAACGCCAACGTCATCGTGGCCCAGGAGATTGAAAAGCGTCGTCTTGTCATCGCTGCCGAGGCCGAGGCCGAGCAGAAGCGCGTTAACGCCAAGGGTGAGGCTGATGCCATCTTCGCAAAGATGGAGGCTGAGGCTAAGGGTCTGTACGAGATTCTTACCAAGCAGGCCGACGGTTACGACCGCATGATCAAGGCTGCCGGAGGCGATGCCACCAAGGCATACACCCTGCTCCTGCTGGAGAAGTTGCCCGAACTCGTCAAGACTCAGGTGGACGCCATCAAGGGTATCAATATCGACAAGGTTACAGTTTGGGACGGTGGTGCAGGCAACGCAAACGGCCAGACTTCTACCGCAAACTTTCTGTCAGGTCTCATGAAGTCCGTTCCTCCTCTGAACGACCTCTTCGACCAGGCCGGTATGGCTCTTCCCGAGTATCTCGCCAAGAAGAAGGACGAAAAGGCTGAGGCAGAGAAGTAATAAGCAAGACTGATGCCTGCAGGTCCCGCATGTGCGTACCTGTAGCAGTCAGATATCCCCATTGCGGGCACATCCCTTCCGTTGGGCAGGGGATGTGCCCGCAAGCCTTTTCCCATGCGGCGTTTCCGCAACTTCCTGTGGAAAACTCCGCCATGTCTTTGCAGGGCAAAATCGAGGAGGCAGCGCTATTTTTTAAAGAATTGTTTGGAGTTTCCGAAAAAATGCCATACCTTTGCACTCGCAATTTAAGCCCAGATGGCGGAATAGGTAGACGCGTTGGTCTCAAACACCAATACCGCAAGGTGTGCCGGTTCGATCCCGGCTCTGGGTACTGCAAGCAAGAGAGTCAGCCCTGTAAAGGACTGACTCTCTTGTCTTTTTGTCTGTTTCTCACGCGCCTGAAAAGCAATGTTCCCAAAGGTGTGTTTTTGTTCTCGTGAGGACGCGTCCTTGTTGTCCTGGGTGATTCGCCCTTGTTGTCCTGGGTGACACGCCCTTGTTGTCCGGGAGGACATTTTCCGGGCTTCGGAGGATTATTTCTGCCGTTGCCTTACAGCCTCGAACATCAGTATGGCGGCAGACACGGAAACATTGAGCGAATCCAGTATGCCCAGCATGGGTATGCGTATGTGTGCATCGGCAGCCTGTCTCCATCTGTCGGTAAGTCCCGTGGCCTCCGTTCCCATCACTATGGCCGTGGGCAGGGTCATGTCCGTATCGTAGTAGAGCGACGAATCCTGCAGTTGTGCCGTGAGTATGCGTATGCCCTTGTCCTTGAAATATTGTATGCACTCCGTACTGTTGCATGCTATTGTGGGCACGGAGAATATTCCGCCCAGGGATGAACGTATGAGGTTGGGATTATAAAGGTCGGTGAGAGGGTCGCACACTATCACGGCATCCACCCCGGCCGCATCGGCACTGCGCAGGATGGCCCCAAGGTTGCCGGGCTTTTCCACGCTTTCCAGCACCACGTAGAGCGGTGCGTGGCCTTGGGAGGGGACTGGCAGGGTGTCCAAGCCATGCTGCTTCATCCTGATGGTGGCCACTATGCCTTCAGTTCCGCCACGGTAGGCAATGCGCTCGTAGACATTGGCCGACACATATATGGTTTTGCACAAAGGCAGTGCCTTGAGCAGTTTGTCATACTCCTCTTCTGCCGTCATTATCTCATTGCATACGAACATGGTGTCCGCCTGATAGCCTTTGGACAGGCAGTGCATCAGTTCGCGACGGCCCTCCACCACGAAAAGTCCCTGTTCTCTGCGGCAGGCCGATTTCTGCTGGAGTTGCAACAGAGCCTTTATCTTCGGGTTCTGTGCGCTGGTTATGGTATCCTGTGTCTGCATTATGAAGACAAAAGTAAGCAATTCCTTAAAGCCGTACAAGAAATCTTTGCGTTTTTATGGATAAATGGTTACTTTTGTACTCGTTACCCGAAGGCAGGTGTGCACATGTCTCCCTGCGGGTGCTTTGATAGTATTTAACTGTAAACAAAACATGAGCAGATTTCTTGTTGTTCTCAAGCGCCCGCTTCTGGCCTTGCTCCTTTTCCTGGTTTTCCAGACCATGGCAGGAATGATATTGTTGGTTGCGCGGATGGTTGCCGGTGGCGGCGACATGTCCGCCACAGTGCCGGAGGCTTTCTTTGATGCCAATCTGATGGGGATTGCTACCTTTGCTTGCAATGTGCTTATGGCCCTCTCTTGTCTGTACCTGTTCCGCAGAAGCCTTTACACCAACAGCGATTATGTGCCATCCTCCACACATAGGAAGAGAAGTCAGGTTGCCATCCTGGCCTGCATCCTCGGTACCATGGCCCTGAATTTGCTCAGCGAAATGGTTGCCCTGCCCAATATCATGGAGGAGCAGATGATGGCCATGTGCCGCGAACCATGGGGCATGCTGGCTATTGCCATAGGTGCCCCTCTGGGCGAGGAGGTGATGTTCCGTTGGGGCATCATGGGACACATGCTCAGGCGCAATGTCAGCGCCCCGCTTGCCATAGTGGTAAGTTCCGTTCTTTTCGGCCTTCTGCACATGAACCCTGCCCAGGTGTTCTTTGCTACGGTCATGGGCATCATGCTCGGCATACTGTATTGGCGTAGCGGTAATCTGTTCTGGCCTTTCCTGCTGCATTTTCTCAACAACTCCGTGGCATGCCTGCAGGTGTGGTTTATGGGAGACAAGGTAAGGGACTACAGCATGGTAGAGGCCGTAGGCGGCACCTCCGTAGCATGGGTGATGATAGTAGTGTCGTCTCTGATATGCACTTGTATACTGTGGTGGTATGTTGGTGGAACGGAAAACGGAGAGGTGAAGACGGAAAACGATAATATGTAATATAAGGAACAGAGTAGTTACATGGAAATATCAAGAATGACATCGTGCTCGGATGCTGAGTTCCGGGAGATAGAGGCACTGGTTAAGGTACTGTCATCATCGTGCCGTGCCAACAGGGAAATCATAGACGAGGTGCTTACCAAGGAGGATTCGCACCTGTTCGTTGCCAGAAACCAGGAGGGACGCATTGTAGGCATGACCACAGTTTGCTGCTTCACCATTCCTACAGGGCGCCATGCCACCATAGAGGATGTGGTGGTGTTGCCCGAATGTCAGGGCACAGGCCTTGGAAGGAAACTGGTGCAGGCGGCTTTGGACTATCTGGCCGGTACGGGACAGTCCTACAAGGTGGGGCTGACATCCAAGCCTGCCCGTGTGGCTGCCAATGCCCTGTACCGCAAGATGGGGTTCATGCAGAAGGAAACAAACGTTTACGTTAAGTCAGTAGAGCAGACCAAACTTGTTTGAAGTCTGCCCTGACGAGTAAAGGTAGGATGAAATCCAGCGTTTACGTTAAGTCAGTAGAGCAGACCAAACTTGTTTGAAGTCTGCCCTGACGAGTAAAGGTAGGATGAAATCCAACGTATATACACACTGGACGTATAGGAAGAAGACATTACAGGAATGAAATCATTTGAGGAGTTAGGACTGAACGAGAGAATACTGCAAGCCATTGGCGAGCAAGGTTATGAATACCCCATGCCCATTCAGGAGGCGGTAATACCGGTGCTTCTGGGCAACTGGGACGAAAGCGGATGGCAGGGCGACATGGTGGCACTGGCACAGACAGGTACCGGCAAGACGGCGGCATACGGTCTGCCCATAGTGCAACTTACCGAGGGAATGCCCCAGCATCCCGTTTCCCTGATTCTGGCACCCACCAGAGAGTTGTGCCTGCAGATAGCCGACGACCTGGAGGGCTTTTCCAAACATTCCGAGGGTGTGCGAATTCTGCCCGTGTACGGAGGTACCAGCATAGAGGCACAAATCCGTGCCCTCAAGCGCGGCATAAACGTGCTCGTGGCCACACCGGGCCGACTCATAGACCTGATGAAGCGCGGCGCCGCCGACCTCTCCACGGTGAGAAACGTGGTACTGGATGAGGCCGATGAAATGCTCACAATGGGTTTCCAGGAAGACCTGAACGAAATCCTCGGCGGCATACCCGAGGAGCACCGCACACTGCTCTTTTCTGCCACCATGAGCAAGGAGATTGAGTCTATAGCACGGAAGTATCTCAAGGACACGAAGGAGATACAGGTGGGTTCGCGCAACGAGGGGGCGGAGCATGTCAACCACATATACTACATGGTGAAGGCTCAGGACAAGTATCTGGCATTGAAGCGTGTGGTGGACTACTATCCTCGAATCTACGGCATAGTCTTCTGCCGTACCAGAATGGAGACACAGGAGATTGCCGACAAACTGATACAGGACGGCTACAATGCCGATGCGCTGCATGGCGACCTCTCCCAGCAACAGCGCGACCTGACCATGCAGAAGTTCCGCCAGCACCGCACACAGTTGCTTGTGGCCACGGACGTGGCGGCACGCGGCCTGGACGTGAACGACCTGACGCATGTCATCAACTACGGTCTGCCCGATGATACCGAGAACTATACCCACCGAAGCGGACGTACAGGCCGTGCCGGCAAGAAGGGTACGAGCATAAGCATAGTCCACATCCGCGAAAAGGGCAAGATACGTATCATAGAAAAGGCCATACAGAAGCAGTTCGAGCGTGGCACCCTGCCCTCTGGCAAGGAGATATGCCAGAAGCAACTGTACCGCGTAATAGACGACATAGAGCGCGTGGACGTGATGGAAGAGGAGATTGCCGAGGTTTTGCCCGAGGTGGTGCGCCGCTGGGAATGGCTCGACAAGGAGGAACTTATCAAGCGCATTGTCAGCCGCGAGTTCGGACGCTTCCTGGCATACTATGCCGATGCACCTGAGATTGAGGAGGTGCAGGAGAGCAAGGGAGGCAGTGGCAAGGAGCGCACCAAGCGCAATGGCAAGGGCGGTCCGCGTCAGGCCGAGGAAGGTTACACACGTCTGTTCCTCAACGTGGGCAAGATAGACGGATTCTATGCCAAGGAGGTCATAGGCCTGATAAACCGTGCCACGAAGGGCATGCAGGTGGAAGTGGGCAAGATAGACCTGATGAAGAGTTTTACTTTCGTGGAAGTGGCGGCAGAGCAGGCTCAGGATGTCATCAAGTCCATGAAGCACGGAGTGACCGTAAAGGGCCGCAGCGTAGTGTGCGACGTTGCCGACAAGAGCGAGCAAGACAAAGAGGCGAGGGGAAAGGTTGGCGAACGGAACACGGAGAACGGAAAACGGAAAACGGAAAACGGGAAACTGCCAGTAAGTGAGCGCAGAAACAAGGTAGGGACACGGCATGCCGTGTCCGACAACAAGAACAAAAACGGTCTTGCAAGTTCCAACTCCTCTCACCGCTCACCGTCAAAGAACGCTCCACAGCAGCGACACTATACCAAGGAGGACTGGATGAAGTTCCTGCATCCCGAAACTTCACCCCTGAAAGGCGAAATGCCCGACTTTGCCGAAGAAGGATGGGCGCGTCGCAAGCCTAAGAAGAAGAAATAGCCGTAGCCGGCAAGGCACTTGCGGACGGCCTGGTCAGAGTCTGACCAGGCTGTTTTTCTGGAAACGGGTAATAGTCTCCACCACCTCGTCGGGCTCGTCTGTCAGCGACAGGAGCAGGTTCTTGTAAATTCCTTTCTCCATCAGGTTGACAAGCAGTGGATAGAAGGGGGTGGTATTGGTCCAGAATTCAGAATCCAGGAATATCATAGGACTGGCAAATCCGAAGGTGAGATAGTGGTTCTGCACAGCCTCCTGGAAGACTTCCTGTATGGTACCGGCACGTCCGGGAGCATATATTATGCCTCCATAGGCAATGGTAAGCAAGGTGTCTTCGCGCACACTGTTCTCAAACAGTTTGGCAATATGTGTGGCAAACGGCGATGTCCATTCGTGCCCGTAGAGCCAAGTGGGTATGCTGAGATTCCTGTAGGTGTTTTGGGGATAGTCTTTGATGATGCCGAACGAGGCTTGCAGATAACCAGCATCCTCTTGCATGGGAACGGCTTTCAGTCTGGAGAGCGCCTCCACGAAATCCTCCTCGCTGCGTCCTGCCATCCATGCACCGAACCCTGTTGCCTCCATGGCTCCGCTTCCGCCTCCGGAGACCATAAGCGTGCCTTGTTCGGTGAGGGTCTTGCTGATGCGTGCCACCTTTTCGTAAGAGGCATCGTCGCGTCTCATGGCATTGCCTCCCATCACAGCCACCACCTTGCACTTGTCATATTCGGCAAGCAGACGTCGTGTGCTTTGCATGATGCAGAAGTCGTGCAAATTGCGTGCCAGGGCCTCAAGAGGGTTGTCTGTCACCTTGCCTTGAGCCAGAAAATGATTGTAGACCTGTTGGTCATAGCACAGGGAAAAAGTTTCGGGGCGTGCAAGGTCAAGCCCTGCATAAAGTTTGTCGGTGGTGTATATCTCCTGTGGGTCTACAACGAAGGGTACTGCATTCATATAGTCAGCAATACGCTGTGCGTGGTGGGAATGTCTTTCTATCATGGTGTTATGTGAGTGAGTTTACCATTTGGAGTCCCAAATACCTCCTCTGTTGTTCTCTTCGCGTGAAAGAGAGCTGCCCGGATCATATCCGCCATTTCCATCATTGCCACCGCTATTGCTGTCGTTGATATTTATGGACTCGGATAGGGCGATGATATTGTTACTCTCTATCGTTATGCTCTCTATGGCGGGTGAAATGTATTGCTTTTTCATGTCATTGTATGTTTGGATCAGTCAACGACCATTTTCTTGTTGCCGATAATGTTCAGCCCTCTTTGTGGAGTGTTCTGGCGCTGGCCAGCCATATTATATATAAGGTGTGATGCGTTGTCCTGTGACTGGCCACTGGAAATCACATCGTTTATGCCTGTTTCTTCATCAAAGGAGAACACGAAGGAACGTGCCTCTGCCTGACCGGCCGGTGTTGCCCACTCCATCCAACACTTGTTGGCACCGATGGTACCACTGGCCTGCATGCGGTAGAATCCCACCACACCGTTATTGTCTTTCGTAAGAATAAACTTCTTTACGTTGCTACCTTGCACCAACTCTTGCTTCATGAAGTTGCCTCGAAGCAATGAGCCAGGCAAAGATGTCTTTGCGCCATTGTCAGACATTGTGATGCTGAGGGTGTAGTCATCGGCCTCAGCCTTTACTATTACAGGAGTGCCCGCCTTCAGAGTATTGCCAAAAATGGCAATAGGTTGCATGGAGCAAGTATATGCGCCTTCTTCACCTTCCCTCACGTTGGTATTGGCTAAGTCGTAAGCAGTCATGCCTTCGGGCAACACTACATTAAACGGCAAGCAGAGAGTCGCAAGACCTGCTTCTTTAACGGTAAAAGGGTAAGACTCAACCTCGCTAAAGGAAAAGGTGGCAAGGTTCTCCTTGGTAGAATTATCATTGCCGAAGACAAGGTTGTCATAGTCATTGACGTAGTTGATACCGCTACCGGTGCTGCACATCTTGAAAAAGCCTGTATCCGTCCCTGTCTCCTCGATAAGGTATACACCGGCCTCATCAGAATTGTCGGAGAACATTATGTGGTTCCAATAACTAAGATTGGGTGACTTCAAGAATTTGCCCTGTGCGGAGATTGAATAACCAGTGCCGTTGGGTGCAATAGTAAACATCTTGTCGGCAAGGGCATCGGCAGAATAAGTTCCTTCTGCTATCAACTTATACCCCACATTGTTGCTATTGTCCTTGTCTGCATTGTATCCGACAAAGACAGGAGCATCATTGCTCCCGTCCTTGTAGATGATATTATATACACCATAATACTCAGGATTCAGCACCACGGCAAAGGTCAGCACCGTACCATCGTTCAATGTGATGGTACCTATATGGGAACCATCAGCAGCATCGCTCTTGACGGCAACGTTGCTGAGGTCGGTGGCAGTGCCGTCAATGAAGTCGCCTGTTACGGTCACATCAGTGAGCGCTCCGAAATACTCGGTCAGATCTATTGTTGTACCGGCATTGGCAATGATGGTTACCTTGGCAGTAACATCATTAGTCAAGTAGCGGTATGCATAGTAGGCCCCATTGTTAACAGGTATGATGTATTTGTCAAGTATCTCCTTCGCCTTGTCCGCGGTGTTGTCCTCTGGCTCGCGGGTGTAACTGTCGGTATGACCGGCCTCACCCTTGGCAAGCGGTTCGTTGCTGATGGCAGTCTGACCGACTGCATGTTTCATACCGTGTGCCCAGTTCCATTCGAAGAATCCATACTGGTCAGCAGTGCAGTTGTTGTCGAAATAGTGTTTCCAGCGTGGATAGTACAGGTCCTTCATCAATCCCTGCCAAGAACGATATGAATAGTCATTCAGATTGGTATTGGGGCTTGACCATGTTGATACGATGGTACGGGCATTGTTGTATTCATACCAGTCGGGAGTGGCCGTAGTGGCGCCCTTAACTTCTCCTGCCGCATCGCGCGCCTCCTGTGTCCACTTGCCGAGACGGAAGTTGAGGTTAGTGCCCTTGAAGGCATCTACATCCAGGATGAGTTGGAGGAAAGCATCGCGGCGGGACTCGTAGAGGGCTGTATTACCAGCATTCCTTGCCTCCTTGATACCAAGAAGCAAGTCATAGGCATAGTCGGCCATCACACCACCGCCGAATTCGACGAGGTCATAGTTGTAGTTGCTCTCATATACAGAACCGGATGCCATACCGAGAGCCTCCTGCTGGCTGAGCAGTTTATATACGGCGTCAATCAACATCTGACGACGGGCCGGGGTGTATATATGCCCTGCATCCTTCAGCGTCTTACCCCATGAACTTGCCTTATTTGCGTCAAGGTTAGGACGTGCTGCCCAAACATCTTCAACAGGACCTTGGATACCATCGGCACCATAGTTGAGCGGGCCTTGGCGGAGCAGGCTCCATGCCTCCTTCACCACGGCATTGTCCTGACCATAGCGTGCAACGGCATAGTTGTCCACCCACTTCGCAACATCAGGCTTCACGCCATTCATCCAGGGGAGTTGGAAGATAAGGTCATAGGTTACTGGTGTCTGCTCGATGGCCTCGGGAGCGGTACCTATACCCTTGATGCTTGCATACTTTCCCTTGAACTTGAAATAGTTGTCGGTCAAGTTCTGCAAGCGTCCCATCAATCCTGAGCGTCCGCCGAAGTTGGGGATGGCGCAGAACACGGCATCCTGAGGAGCATATCCGTTGTAACTGTCAAATGCAGGCGAACCGTCAGAGAAAAGGTCGAGCACAACAAGGCGTCCTGCAGGCACTGCAGTCAAAGAGTACTTCTGGGTTGGGCTCCACTGCCATTGCTGGATAACCCATTGCGAACCTGGTTTTGCCGCTTCCATGGCAGCATAAAGGGCTTCATAGTCCTCCATAGTGCCGGCACCGCCACCCTCGTGGAAGGGGTCCATGGAGTAGTACTGGCTTTCGCCCATTACCTCCTTCAAGCATGCATAATAGTCGGCAGCAATCTCTGCATAGTTGTCATTGTTTACACTAAGCAGGAGCGGACGCACGAAGTCGCCTGCCCAGTTGCCGCCATTGCCACGGGTAGCATAACCTGACTTTTCAGCAAAGTTGGTGGGAACCATACCCGACCAACCGGGCAATACGGGTTGCATGCCAAGGGCACGCTGTGCATCCACAATCTTACCTGCAAGTTCTGTCTGGCGCACATACCAGGCATCGTCCTGCACGCCACCGGCACCGGCCCATGTGCCACCGCTCTTTGTTCCGGAACCTGTGCCACCCCAACCCTCAAGGTTGTTCATTGCCCACCAGGCGATAAAGGCAGGACCAGCCACGAAGGCTTTGGCTGACTCGTCATCGTAACCATACTTTCGGTTACCGTTTTTATCTTTCAAAGTCAGGAACTTGCGCCACACCTCTTCCATACCTACGAGTTGCAGGGGCATGTTGATACCATGCAGGGCCATCCAGTCGATTTCCTGTTGCCAGCGTGTCCAGGTCCATGAGGTCATAGAGTAACCGAAGGCACAGGTGTTCAGGTAGTAGCGGTACTTTGCATCGCTGACATGAGTCTCCTCTGCTGTGGGCAAGGGCAGGTTGCTAAGGTCTGCGTAAGGTGCGCTTTCATTCTTCACAGCCACTGTCTTCTCGTTGAGCGAGTTCCATGCTATGTTGATGTGTGCAATATGGTTCAGGTACCAACCCAAACCTGTAGTGATAGCGCTGATGGTAGTACCCTTGACGAGAATCTTGCCATCCTCGCTGCCAAGCACAAATGTTTCTTGCTTAGAATTGACAGACGGGTCAAGCACGAACTTGAATTTATCGGCAACGCCTGCACCACCGATACGATCAACGAGAGCCACTACGGCGGCAGGGTTGTCCACAATAGGTGCCTCGGTGTTGACAATGGTAATGGTTGCGTTCTCCTCATCCACAACTATGCTCCATGTGTAGCCGCTAATCTCTGAGGCCGAGAAGAGGTCTATATCAAATTCACCCTTAGTGAATGTGGTTTCGGCAGAAACGTTTTCACCGTTGTAGGTTACTATGGGATTATGACCATTCGGTGCGTTAACTGCAAATGTATATATAACATCCTCTTTTGCCTCATACAGCATTTCTATGCGGAATGCCTTTGCATTCATGGTGGTGTTCTCAGTAACAAAGGAGAAGGAGAAAGCACCGCCGAGGTCTATACCTTCAGGTAATACTATTTCAAAGTAGTCGTCTTCTGTGCTGCCATCCCATGTGCCGGCACAATATGTGCCATTGTTGCCATCAAGCATATTGCTGAAATTCTTTCCAGCATTGTTGCCAGTAAAGAAACTTGCTTCCAGTGCCACCTTGGCACCATTTGCGTCATATAGTTCAAATGAATCAAAACTCATGCGCTTGGCTCCGCCTTGATAGAAGGCACCGGACTCAGTCAGCGTGAATCGCAGTTTGTTGCAGGGGGCGGTATACCATATCTTGTCTGATGTGAAGTGGTGTTTATTGTCCTGCTGGGTTGCAGGCGTCGGACAGTCTGCCTTCTCCTCAATTACCCAACGATTACAATTTGCTGGAACATTGGTGAAGATACCGGTACCGACATTACTATCCTTATTGCTACCAAGGTTAATGTCCCCTGAACCGGAAATTCTTGAAATCAGCACGCCACCATCGGCATCCACTTCTGAAACGCTCCATAAAGAGAAGTCTGTTGTCGTGTTCCAGTTATGAGTAGAACCAACAAAACTGCCAACCTTATCCTTGTTCTCAAGATAAAAGAAATCGGCAGAGGGAGTAATGTAGAAAGTAGTAGGAGTATCCTGGAATGATGCCTCAGAACCCGTTGATGAGGTCATGCTGAAATAGGTTCCTGTAGGACTTTTCAACACTGCATAATTACGATTGAGCGCAGAGTATTCTATTAAGGCAAACTTCAGCCCCGTTCCCTTATCGCAGAAGAGCGGAGAACCAGAGGTAGCATTGTCCATGCTGATAAATTTGCCGTCAGCACGTGCAATGGTAAAGAGTCCAGTTTCTGGTTCACTAATGGTCCATTCGTATGCAGTAGTGCCAATCACGGCATTCCAGTTACGGTTTGATGCCTGCATTGCGTAGGTGCCGTTTGCGTTCTTCAGAACCCATTTGGCATTATCTGTTGTACCCTTCTCAAAATAGATGATGCAGGGCTTGGCATTCAGGCTGATGTTGTTGGTAGTACCACCAGCATTAGCCTCATTGATCCCCAATGTCTGTATGTCAAGATAGAGTCCTGACGTACTTTCCTTGAGGGCATACATCTTGCCAGCCTCAGGATTGAACTCTGCCCATGTTTGTATTGTACCCAGCAAGGAAAGCAAGAGAGAAAGCAAAAAGGTCTTCTTCATGTTATTGTGTATTTTAGATTAAGTCATAAATATGGTGAGGACGTGATTCTGTGTTATCGCGCGGTGTACTTGGCATACTTTAATGCCGGCATACCCAAGCCCATTATGGCGAACGCCTTGTGGCCTTTAGGGATGCCCAGTACCTTTGCCGCACGTTTGCACCCCATCATGAACATGGCCGTCTGCACGAAGCCCATGTAAATCTGGCTCACGCCGAGGGACTCTGCCATAAGCGAGGCATTCTGGTACGCAAGATTGCTGTCCTGCGAACCGAAGGAGTAGCCTTTGGGAGCGGAAAGTATGAGCAGGGCGGTACAGTTGCAGATGCATGGGCGTTGCCCCTGCTTGAACTGCTCGTTCATGGCCATCAGGGCGGGGACCTCGTCGTAGAGTTTGCGCAGGAACGGCCGCATTACCAGTTTCACGGGAGGGAAGAGCATGAAGCGTGCCAGGCGCATGAAGTAATTTATGGTTGCCGCCTCCACTTCCTGCAGTTCAATGTCGCGGGTGATTAGGTGGAGATGCACCTGCCGGCTGTTCTGTGCCGTGGGGGCATATCGCGCTGCTTCCAGAATCATGTCCAGAGACCTCTGGGGAATGGGCGTGGCGGTGATGGTGCGGTTACTGCGGCGTGAGCGTATCAGTTCCATCAGACTCTCTGCACTGGGCAGGATGTCCCTCTTGATTTCGTGTATTGACTCCGCAGGAAAGTCGGTGTGGGTATATGCCCCGGTGGGACAGACGTCCACACAATGTCCGCACCCTATGCACACTTCGGGGTGGCGGAGCACGGGCTGTTCATCCTTTTCTATGACAGGGATGAACGCAGGGCAAACCCTTTGGCATTTGCCGCATCGGATGCAGGTATCGTGGTTTATGCTTATCATGGGAAGGGACTATTTTATAGAATCTATAGAATCTATAGCATCTATAGAATGGTTATTGGTTCTCGGAGGAGTCAGCAGGTTTCTCCTCGGGATTGTTCTTGTAGTACTCGTCCCATTGCCTTTGCACTTCCTGCCAGTCTACGGCATCACCGCTGGCCACGGCCTCGGCCTGACGCAGTGCTTCGTCGCGCTGGCGCTTTTCGGCATGACGTTGCTTCATGGCCTCGATGGTGGCCTCGTCCAGAATCTGTATGCGGCCACGGCGTACACATTCGTCGAGGTCTTCGGGTCCGAAGGCCTTGCCCTGTATGTTGAAGTCGGCAATGTTGAACTCGAATGTTGTGCGCAGTGTATGGCGCACCATCTTCTGCTGGAAGCGCGTGCCTGCCATCTTTCGGCGCAGCAACTTGCCTATTATTTCTATCTCGCGTTGTGAGAATTTGTTTCTGCCCATTGAATGATTGATAATGTATATTATGCGTAGGCAAAGATAGCAATAAAATATGAAATCCCGTGCTACACGCCCGGAATTATCGACCATAAAGTCCCTAAGGACCTTAGAGACCTGAAGGGCTTTAAAGGTCTCACGTTTTGAAATCCTCAAATAAATTTGGTATTATGCTCGCTTAATCGTACTTTGAGGCTATGCCTCTAAGGTACTCACGTTCGGAAAAACCAAATCGATGATTTGCTTTTTCGCTCACTTAATCGTACTTTGAGGCTGGCGCCTCTAAGGTACTATCGCTCGGAAATGTTCAAATAAATTTGACATTTCGCTCACTTAATCGTACCTTTGCATCCGCTAAAGAAAAAAGGACAATAAATAATAAGGTATGCGTAAACTATTAGTTACACTTACGGCAGTGATGTGCTCGCTCATGGCGAGTGCCGACGAGGGCATGTGGATGCTCTCTCACATCAACCCCAAGACGGCAGAGACGATGAAGTCTCTCGGCCTTACCCTCACTCCCGAGGAACTGTACAATCCCAACGGCCGCAGCCTGAAGGATGCTGTTATCAATCTGGGCGACTTCTGCTCCGGCGTTGTGGTGTCTCCCGAAGGTCTGTTCTTCACCAACCACCATTGCGGTTATGGCGCCATCCAGGCCCTGTCCACTCCCGAGGACGACATACTGAAGAACGGTTTCGTTGCCAAGAAGCGCGAACAGGAGCGTCCTGCCCATGGCCTTTATGTACGTTTTCTGCAGAGGGTGGAGGACTGCACCGAGCAGGTCAATGCCGAACTGGCACGCCTCTACAAGGAGAAGGCCCCCAAGATGGACTCTGCCCAAGTGGAGGCCTACTACACGGATAGCATCTGCATGGCTCTGGAGGATAAGTTGGACAGCCTGAACCCCGACATGGAGTGTCGTGTGGCATCGTACTATGGAGGCAATGCCTTCTATGCCAACTTCTACAAGGTGTACAACGACATACGCCTGGTGTTCACCGCCACGGAGACCCTGGGCAAGTTCGGTGGCGACACCGACAACTGGATGTGGCCCCGCCAGACATGCGACTTCTCCATGTTCCGCATCTATGCCAAGCCCGACGGTACTCCTGCCGAGTACAGCGAGGACAATGTGCCCCTGAAGACTCCCGGTTATGCTCCCGTTTCCATCAAGGGTTATGCCCCCGGCGACTATTGCATGACCATCGGTTATCCCGGCAGCACCGACCGTTACCTCTCTTCATGGGGCATCGTGGAGCGCACCGAGGCCACCAACCAGGCCGTCATTGATGTGCGTACCGCCAAGCAGAACGTATGGAAGCACTGGATGGACGAGGACCGTGCCATTGCCATCAAGTACTCCAGCAAGTGGGCAAGCAGCAGCAACTACTGGAAGAACTCCATAGGCATGAACAAGGCCGTGAAGGACCTGGACATCGTGGGACAGAAGAAGAAGATAGAGCAGAACATTCGCAACTGGTATGCCAAGGACGAGGCACGCAAGGCACGCTACGGTTCCGTCCTGTCCGAACTGGAGAAGGCCTATACCCAGCGCAAGGAGAAGATGGCTCTGCTGACCTACTATAGCGAAGTGTTCTTCCGTGGCATAGAACTGCGCAACGTTGCCAGCCGCCTGTCGCGTCTGCCCTTTGATGCCACCGCCGAGGATGCCGCCCTGTGCGTGGACAACCTGAAGGCTTTCTATAAGGACTACGAACCCCGCGTGGACGAGGAAACCATGGGTGTGCTCCTCCAGGACTACCGCACATGGTCCAAGGGCGAGTTCCTGCCCGACTTCTACCAACTGATAGACAGCCTCTATGGCGGCGACACCAAGGCCTATGCCAAGGATGTCTTTGCCAAGACCTGCCTGCTGGACACCACCTGCGTGGCAAAGGTGATGGCCGACAGCACCCTGCGCGAGACGGACATCGCCATGCAGTATGCCGATGACATCATCGACACATACTACGGCCTTCTGGCTTCCATCAGAAGCACCCTGCCTGTCATCGACCACAACGAGCGACTGCTCACACAGGCCCTCATGGACATGGAGATGGACGAGGCCCACTATTCCGATGCCAACATGACCATGCGCCTGTCCTACGGCTTCATACAGGACTACACCGCCAACGGTACGCACTACAACTACTTCACCAACAGCCAGAGCCTTCTGGACAAGGCTGCCAAGCAGGAGGAGATAGAGGACTACGAACTGGAGGCCGACATAGTGAAACTGCTCAAGAAGGGCAAGTTCGGCAAGTATGCCGACAAGAAGACCAAGCAGATGCACCTCTGCTTCCTGAGCAACAACGACATCACCGGCGGCAACAGCGGTTCGCCCATGTTCGACGGCAACGGCCATGTCATCGGCCTTGCTTTCGACGGCAACTGGGAGGCCATGGCTGGCGACATCAGTTTCGACCCCACACTGCAGCGCTGCATTGGTGTGGACATCCGTTTCGTCCTGTGGGTAATAGACCGCTGGGGCGGAGGCAAGAACATCATCAAGGAACTGGGACTGTAAAGCAAGTCCCCTCACGATAAAAGCGCCGGGCCACTGAATGTCCGGCGCTTTTCCTATATGTGGCATAGCCAGTCCTCTTAATAGGAGGACAGCAGTCCTCATAGTAGGAGGACTGGAGTACTCTTAGTAAGAGGACTGGCGAAAAAACGGGACGCGATGCGGACTTTCTCGTAAAAAACAAGTATCTTTGCCCTAAGGAACAAACATAAAGGCACATGAAGATAGTTGTTTTGGATGCATATACGGCCAATCCCGGAGACCTGTCGTGGGAACCCCTGTATGCCTTGGGACAGGTGGAGGTCTACGACCGTACCGCCCCCGGGGATGTGGTGGCACGTGCCACGGGAGCCGATGCTGTGCTGGTGAACAAGGTGAAGATAACACGCGAGGTGATGGAGGCTCTGCCCCAACTGCGCTACGTGGGGGTGCTGGCCACGGGATACAATGTGGTGGACATCCCGGCCGCACACGAGCATGGCATCACCGTCACCAATGTGCCGGCCTACAGTACCATGTCGGTGGCACAGATGGTCTTCGCCCACCTGCTGAATATTACCAGTTCGGTGGCAGAGTACACCTCTGAGGTGAAAGCCGGCAAGTGGAGCCGATGCGAGGATTTCTGTTTCTACAACGTACCGCTGACAGAACTGGACGGCCGCACAATGGGCATCGTGGGTCTTGGAAACACCGGCATGGCGGTGGCAAGGATAGCGCAGGCCTTCGGCATGAAGGTGATGGCCATGAGTAGCAAAGCGGCAGAAACGCTCCAGGCCCTGGGAATATGCAAGGCATCGTCATACGAGCAACTCTTCGCCCAGGCCGATGTACTTTCCCTGCATTGTCCGTTGGCCGAGGACACCCTGCATCTGGTAAATGCCGGGCGTCTGGCACTGATGAAGCCTACGGCCATACTGATAAATACGGGCAGAGGACCGCTTGTTGACGAGCAGGCTCTGGCAGACGCACTCCGTGCCGGCAGGATACGTGCCGCAGGAGTGGATGTCCTCACCGAAGAACCTCCACGGAACGACAGCCCTCTGATAGGCGCCCCCAACTGCCACATCACCCCGCACATAGCATGGGCCACGGCCGAAGCAAGGCAGCGCCTGTTGGCTACGGCCATAGAAAACGTGAAGGCCTTTGCCAATGGCAGGCCCCAAAACACAATCCTCCCCTAAAGACCTTATAGACTCTAAAGTCCCTTAAACCAACCCCAATGGAAAAGCACTACAAAGACATATTCCTGGATTTCGACGACACCCTGTACGACACGCACGGCAATGCCGACATAGCATTGGGAGAACTCTATGAAGACTTCGCCCTGCACCGCCATTTTGACAAGTTCGAGGACTTCCACATCCCTTACTGGGAAACCAACCTTGACCTGTGGAAACAGTATGCTGCCGGCGAGATAACCCGCGATGTCCTTATCGTGGAGCGCTTCCGCCGCCCCTTGAGCAAAGGTCGCGGACTGGAGAATGTAAGTGTTGAGTTATGCCTTGAAGTGAGCGACCGTTTTCTGGAACTCTGTGCCGTGAAGCCCGGAGTGATTGACGGAGCACATGAGGTGATGGACTATCTCAAGTCCCGAGGTTACGGCCTGCACATGTGCAGCAATGGTTTCCACGAGGTGCAGTACCGCAAGTTGAAAGCCTGTGGCATGAAGGACTGTTTCGACACCATAGTGCTGTCCGAGGATGCCGGTGCCAACAAACCTTCCCCCGTCTATTTCGACTATGCCTTCCGCATGACAGGTGCCAGGCCCGAAACCACCCTGATGATAGGCGACAACTTCCAGACCGACATCCTCGGGGCAAAAGCCTCCGGCCTGGATGTCATGTGGTTCAATCCCAATCCCGGGCAGAATAAAGCCACGGAGGCCGTGAACTACGAGATTCACAGCCTCCGGAGTATAATGGATTTGCTTTAGCCGCTTGCCCCCCGAGGGGGCTTGTTATGCTATGGTCAGATTATCTGTTCCAACTCTTTGACGTTGCGTGTAACCTCTTCGTCAGACACTTCGTAGTCGAACAGGTTGCCGGCAAGGTACTGGGTGTATGCTGCCATGTCGATGAGGCCATGGCCGGAGAGGTTGAACAGGATAACCTTCTCTTCGCCGGTCTCCTTGCACTTTTCTGCCTCGGCAATGGCGGCGGCAATGGCGTGGCACGATTCTGGGGCAGGGATGATGCCCTCTTCCTTGGCAAAGAGCAAGCCGGCCTTGAAGGTCTCGGACTGTTTCAGGTCCACGGCCTCCATGTAACCGTCCTTCAGCAGTTGGGATATTATCACACCTGCACCATGGTAGCGCAGACCGCCGGCATGTATGTTGGCCGGCATGAAGTTGTGGCCCAGTGTGTACATGGGCATCAGGGGGGTCAGTCCGCTCAGGTCGCCGAAGTCGTACTGGAACTGTCCGCGTGTCAGTTTGGGGCAACTGGCAGGCTCGGCGGCAATGAAGCGGGTCTTGCGCTCGCCGCTGAAGACATGGCGCATGAAGGGGAACGAGATACCTGCAAAGTTGGAGCCGCCACCGAAGCAGCCTATCACTATGTCGGGATATTCTCCGGCCATCTGCATCTGCTTCTCCGCCTCCAGACCGATGATGGTCTGATGCAGGGACACGTGGTTCATGACTGAGCCCAGCACGTACTTGCAGTTCGGTGTGGTCATGGCCAGTTCCACGGCCTCGGATATTGCTGTGCCCAGAGAACCGTTGTTGTTGGGGTCTACAGTAAGCACATCCTTGCCGGCGCGTGTGGACATGGAGGGAGAGGGCGTAACCTGTGCACCGTAACTCTGCATTATGGCACGGCGGTAAGGCTTCTGTTCGTAACTGATTTTCACCTGATACACCGCTGCCTCCAGACCGAACACCTTGGCGGCATAACTCAGGGCGCATCCCCACTGGCCGGCACCCGTTTCGGTGGTGATGTTGGTGACGCCTTCCTGCTTGCAGTAGTAGGCCTGTGCCAGGGCGCTGTTCAACTTGTGACTGCCTATGGGGCTTACACTCTCGTTCTTGAAGTAGATGTGTGCAGGTGTGCCAAGGGCCTTTTCCAGACCATAGGCACGTACCAGGGGGGTGCTGCGGTAATACTTGTACTGCTCGCGCACGGCCTCGGGTATGTCTATCCAAGCATGCTCCTGGTCCATCTCCTGACGGCTTGCCTCCATGGAGAATAGAGGGAACATATCTTCGGGTGTCATAGGTTTCTTGGTCTTGGGGTCCAGCATGGGCATGGGCTTGTTGGGCATGTCCGCCTGGATGTTGTACCACTGTGTGGGTATCTCCTCTTCGCTCAGGAAGAAGCGCTTTTGTTTGCTCATATTGTATTGTATGTTTGTGTCGTTAGTATTCAGTTAAGACGGTACATACCGCCAGGAATCATTCTCACTATCCCCTTCATCTCCATGGTGAAGAGCAGACCGCTCAGTTTGCCTGCCGGTATTCCCGTGCTGACGGAGATGATGTTCAGTTGCAGGCGGTCCTTGTTGCGCAGGGCATTGACAACGAGTTGCTCTTCGTCGGAGAGTTCTGGAAACAGGTCCTGCTGTATGCCGTCGGCCAGTTGTTTCTTCCTGGCCTTGTCGTCCTGCCATCCCATGGCTCTGACGAAGTCTTCGGCACCGGTAAGCAGTCCGGCCGTGTTGTTGGCTATTATCCTGTTGCAACCGTCCGACTGGGTGTCTGTCATGCGGCCTGGAAAGGCAAAGACCTCCTTGCCGTAACTCTGTGCTATCTCTGCCGTGATGAGGCTGCCACCGCGTGATGCGCTCTCTACCACTATCGTGGCATCCGAGCATCCGGCCACTATGCGGTTGCGCTGCACGAAGTATCGCTTTTCTATGGTGGTCCGCGACATGAACTCCGTCAGCAGTCCTCCGTGTTCCAGCATTTCCTTGGCAGTATTGCGGTGCAGGGTGGGGTATATCTGGTCCAGACCGTGTGCCAGCACGCCGATGGTCTCCATCCCGTTCTGCAGGGCCTGCCGGTGGCACTGTATGTCCACCCCGTAGGCCAGGCCGCTCATTATGAGTATGTCCGGACAGAGGTCGGCCAGTTCCCTGATGAACACCTCGCACATCTGCCGTCCGTAGTCGGTAATCTTGCGCGTGCCCACCATGCTGACGATGCGCTTCTTGTTCAGGTCTGCCGTACCGCGGTAGTACAGCATCATGGGAGCATCGTCGCACTCCTTCATGCGCACGGGGTAGCGCCTGTCCTGAAAGCCGATGCACTCCACCTTCACCTTTTCTGCCCATTCCATCTCCTCCTCGCAACGTGGCAGGCAGGAGTCCATATAGGCAAGGTTCTCCTTCAGTGCCGCGGTGGCATCGGGAACGGCATCCATGATGTCGCGCCTGTTCTCGTACACGGCCGTGGCGCTGCCCAGTGTCTCCACCAGCATCCTTTGCTGCGAGTAGTTCAACTTAGGAACTCTCGTCAGGGCCATCATGTACAGTGTCTCCTTATCCATTCTGCTTCATCAGGTGTGAAATGTACTCGAAGCCGAAGCGGCATTCCAGACATTTGGCATGGTCGCAGTATTCCTTTTTCAGTTGTATCAGGGCCTGGCTGTCGTAGGCCGTGCCCACATCCATTCCGCAGGCCTGCCATTGTCTCATTATGTAGTTCTTCTCGCCGGGCAGTTGCTCCAGCATTTCCACGGCCCGTGTGCGGTAGTCATAGGTTCCGCGGTGCATGTCGTAGGCATAGAGCAGGTTTGCTACCGTGTTTATGATTATGAGCGTGCGGCTTCCCTTGCTTATTCCTGCCGCAGCCAGCCTCTTGTCCGTTTCTTCAAGCGAAGTGGCGTCCAGAATGCTGCTCATGGTGCAGTGTCCCTCGTGGAAAAGCCTTGCCATCTGCCTGATGCGCATGTCGGGGAAGTTCTGGGGCCTGGTGCGCAGATAGTGCCAGTGGGAAGGTTCCATAGGTTCGGGCAGTGTGAACTTGTGGCTCAGGAAACGGTATTCCGCATGCATCCTGTTCCTCAGGTCCTCGTCCGTAACCTTGTCTATCAGTCCGGCAAGACCCAGAAACATGCACTCCACCTGAAACAGGTTGTCGCGATGCTTCCCTGCTGCCCCAAGCGGAACACGCTTTGCCCACATCTCGAAGATGTCGCCGTTCAGCCCGAAGCCGAAGTTGCGAGCCAGGGTTATGAAGGTGGTCTGCTCCCAGTCACCGCGGCATTCCTTCAGGATGTCCAGTATCCTCTTGGCACGTGCCTCCATCCTCTCTGCCAGCAGGGCATCAAACCAGGCGTGTGCCTTTAATGGCTCTATTCCGCGCACAAACTTGTGGCAACGCGGATAGTCGGTGGTGCGGAGCAGTTCTTCATAGTTGTCCTTCACCTCCTGCGGTATGGCTATTGCCACCTGCGGCACCGTCTGTCCGCTTTGTGTCCGTATTTCAGCATCTGCATGTTCCACAACGTGCAGGATGGTCGTGTTGTAGACGGGGTCTGTATGATGCTTGTGCCTGTTCCAGTCGCTGGAGCAGGTGTGTATCTCCACATTGCCTGCCCACACTATTCCGTCTGCCTTGATGCGCGCATTGAGAAAGTCCGGACCTTGGTTGCCGTTGTGCTGTCCAGGGTCCATAACCTCCACTTCGGTGCCGTCGGTAGTCTTCAGTGTTCTTGACGGCAGAAGTTTGTGCATCCATACATAGTGGAGAAGTTTCTCCATGCGTGCAGTGTCATTTTGTCGGCAAAGATACTAATAAATTTGACAAATCGTTCACAGAATGCCAACTTTGATGTTGAATGCGGTCCTCATGCTGCTGTAATTCACAATAAAGGTTAAATTCTTTTGTATTTCCCTCACTTATTCGTACCTTTGAAACATCGTTTCTAAATTACTTCCGCTCGGAAATAAAAATAAAATCAGTTTTATTTTGTATTTCTCTCGCTTAATCGTAATTTTGTGCAATAAAGAAGACTAACAGATATGAAAATAGCGTTGATAGGATACGGCAAGATGGGCCGTATGATAGAGGAGATAGCCTTGGGTCGTGGACACGAGATAGTATGCATTATTGACATAGACAACCAGCAGGATTTTGATAGCGAGGTGTTCAAGAGTGCCGATGTTGCCATAGAGTTTACCGCACCGCATACTGCTTACGACAACTACATGAAGGCCTTCAAGCATGGTGTGAAGGTGGTGAGCGGCAGTACGGGATGGATCCCCCAGCATGGCGAGGAGGTGAAGAGAATGTGCACGGAGCAGGGCAAGACTCTGTTCTGGAGTTCCAATTTCAGTCTTGGCGTGACCATATTCCGTGCCGTGAACCGCTATCTTGCCCGCATCATGAACGGTTTTGACTCATACACTCCCGTGCTTGAGGAGGTGCATCACATACATAAACTTGACCACCCGTCGGGCACAGGCATCACTCTTGGCGAGGAACTTGTGGCCGAGGTGGAACGCCTCAACGGCTGGGAGTTCGGCATGCTGACCAATCCCGACGGCACCAAGGAAGGAACAGAGGACGTTCCTCAGGACAAGTTGCGCATAGACAGCATCCGTCGTGACGAGGTTCCAGGCATACACAGCATAACATGGGAGAGCGAGGCGGACTGTATCACCATCACCCACGATGCCCATTCCAGAAAGGGCTTTGCCCTTGGAGCCGTGCTGGCTGCAGAGTATACGGCAGGTCACGAGGGCTTGCTGACCATGTCAGACCTGTTCAAGTTCTAAGCCCCGTTGCCTTATGAATAAATACAAGCCTACAAAGATGAATTGGGCGAAGGGTCTTGTGGCCTGTGCCCTGTATATAGCGTTTCTGGTGTGGATACGCTCGTGGTGGGGTATTGTCGTGCTGCCATTCATCTTCGACGCTTATGTGACGAAGAAAATCAACTGGGGATGGTGGAAGGACCTGGAGGACCCCATCCTGCGCACCGTCATGTCGTGGGTGGATGCCATCGTGTTTGCTCTGGTGGCTGTCTACTTTGTCAACATCTATTTCTTCCAGAACTATACCATACCATCCAGTTCGTTGGAGAAGAGCCTGCTGGTGGGTGATTACCTGTTTGTCAGCAAGATGTCCTATGGCCCCCGTGTGCCTCAGACACCGCTTCACGCTCCCCTATGCCAGCACACCCTGCCCATGGGCTTGGGCAAGAGTTACATAGAGAGTGTGCAGTGGGACTACAAGCGCGTCACTCCCAAGAAGGTGACTCTGAACGACATCGTTGTCTTCAACTACCCTGCCGGTGACACCATAGCTTACAACTGGCAGAATACCGACTACTACCGCATGTGCAAGGAACTGTACATGCACAACATGGACGTGCCTGCCAATCTGGACAGCATGCCGGCCTTGGAGCAGTACCGTTTCTACAACTATGCCATACAGGTGGGCAGCGACTACATCAAGTCCGTTCCGGCCCAGTTCGGCCAGGTATCGTGGCGTCCGGTAGACCGCAGGGAGAACTATGTAAAGCGTTGTGTGGGCCTCCCAGGCCAGACCTTGGAGATACGAGACCATATAATCTATCTTGACGGGGTGGCCAATAAGGAGCCTGATGATGTGCAGTACAACTACGACGTTGTACTGAAACAACAGTTGCCCGAGTCGCTGATAAAGGAACTTGGCATATCCCAGGAAGACCTCATCTCGCTCAAGAACTTTGGCAACATGCCCTTGACAGCCAAGGCCAAGGCTGCCCTGGAGGCACGTCCCGACCTGGTGGCAAGCATAGAGTACCACAAGCAGGAGGAGACCGGTTTCCTGTATCCCCTGAACGGACATACGGGATGGACATGCGACAACTACGGCCCCATCTGGATTCCTGCCAAGGGCGAGACCATACAACTTACCATGGAGAACCTGCCCGTCTACGAGCGCCCCATCCGCATTTACGAGGGCAACGATCTGCAGGTTACCGATGACGGACGCATACTGATAAACGGCAAGGAGGCAAAGGAATACACCTTCAAGATGGACTACTACTGGATGCAGGGCGACAACCGCCATAACAGTGCCGACTCGCGCTACTGGGGCTTTGTTCCCGAGGACCATATCGTGGGCAAGCCCATTGTCATCTGGTTGTCCGTAGATCCCGACCGTGGAGGCTTGAGCGGTATCCGCTGGAACCGCCTGTTCCGTCTGGTAGATAATATCAAGTAGTTCCCTAATATTATATAATAAGGTATATGGCAGCATCCCCAAAGCAGACGGTTGCACTGGTTCTGGCCAGCGGCGGTGCCAAGGGCTTTGCCCACATTGGCGCCATAGAGGCTCTGGAGGAATCCGGCTATGAGATAACGTCCATAGCAGGTGCCTCCATGGGTGCGCTGATAGGAGGCATATATGCGGCCGGAGGCCTGGACAAGGTGAAGGAATGGATGTACGACCTCACCGACCGCGAGGTCTTCCGTCTGGTGGACTTCACCCTCAGTCCGCATGCCCTGGTAAAGGGAAACCGCCTGATGGATGCGCTTAAGGCCATAGTCCCCGATTGCAACATAGAGGACCTCGAGATTCCTTATTGCGCGGTGGCAACGGACTTGAAGGAGGGACAGGAAGTCGTCTTCCGTAGCGGAAGCCTTTACGATGCCATACGTGCCAGCATATCCATCCCCATGCTGTTCCGCCCCGTGGAGCATGGCGATATGCTGCTCATAGACGGAGGCATCACAAACGGCCTGCCACTGGACAGGGTAGTGCGCACGGAGGGAGACAAACTGGTGGCCGTGAACCTGGAAGACTATGAATGGGAAGACGATGAGGAAGAGCGTCAGCAGATGGAGGGCAAGGCATCGCCATTTAGCATCCTCTCCCGTAAGTTCCAGAAGGGTTTGAACGCGCTGAGCAACAACTACATCTCCCTGACCTACGACACCATTTCCATCCTGATGAAGCGCAATACGGAAATGGCCCTGCGCCTCACTCCTCCCGACATTTATCTGAACGTATCCCTGGGCGAATACGGCAGTCACGACTATGATGAGGCCGAGGCCATTGCCAAACTCGGACGCGAGCAGATGCTGGAGGTTTTAAGTAAGGCCAATATAGGGTAAAAAATGGTCTCCCGACAACAAGGGCTTGTTCTCACTGAGGATAAGCCCTTATTGTCATTGAGGACAGGTGCCTGTCCTCAATGACACCAAAGCCATGTCTTCGGCGTGCTCCATGACTTGCCGTTGCTCCTCTGTCTGGTCGTCTATACCGCAGAGGTGCAGGATGCTGTGTATGATGACACGGTGCAGCTCTTCTTCGTAGGGGGTGCCGAACAGTTCGGCATTGGTGCGCACGGTGTCTACGGAAATATAGGTATCGCCGGCAAGGAGATTGCCTTGGCAGTTGTCGAAGCCTATGTGGTCGGTGTAGTAGTCGTGCCCTATGAACTGGCGGTTGATGCGCAGGATTTCCTCGTCGTCCACAAAGATGTAGTTCACCTGGTCGATGCGTTTGCCATAGGAAGCGGCCACCTGGCCAATCCACTCGGAAACCTTGTCCTGCTCTATCTCCGGCAGGGGCACATTGATGGCGTTGTAGGTAATCATCGGGAAAAAGGTATATGACGGTTCCTATTCCTCCATCAACTGGATGGCCTTGTTCACAATATCGTCGTCCTCATAGATGATGGCGAAGTACTCGTTCATGTCCCACAAGTCGCGGGCAGCCAGGGCACGTAGCATGTTCCTCAGCAGTTCCGTGGTCTTCTGCTCCTCGTCCTTGGGATACTTGTCCTTCAGGGCCTTCTTCGCTTCCGCCAGGATATTGGCTATGAGATCATCAGGCACTTTGTAGTTGCGACGGAAATCCTCGAAGGTGGGGAACTTCTGCTTCAGTTTGTTTCTGTTCTTTGCCAGATAGCGGAGGTTGGCATCTACGAGTATGCGCTTGGCAACGATCTGACGGTATAGCGAGGTGTTCTTGGTGGTGTCCAGAGGTACGAAGTAGTCGGGCATGATGCCACCACCGCCATACACGGTGCGGCCTTTCTTCAGGGTCTGGAACCTCAATGAATCCGGGAAGTGGATGCTGTCGGCATTGGTCAGTTCGCCATGGTTGAAACGGTTTATCACGTCCATGCGGTACTCCTGCTGCTTGCCCTTTTCGTAGGGCTTCTGTATGCATCGTCCGCTGGGAGTGTAGTATTTGGCTATGGTCAGGCGTATCATGCTACCGTCGGGCAGGTCCACGGGTCGTTGTACCAGACCCTTGCCGAAGGTGCGCCTGCCCACCACCAGACCTCTGTCCTGGTCCTGTACCGCTCCGGCCAGAATCTCCGCCGCAGAGGCTGAGTATTCGTCTACCAGTATTATGACCTTGCCGTCCTGGAAGGCATTGCCGCCACGGCTAAGGAACTCCTGCGGTTTTATGGCACGCCCTTGGGTGTAGACGATAAGGTCGTCCTTTGGCAGCAGTTCGCTTGCTATCTCTGCCGCCGCCTGAAGGAAGCCTCCGCCGTTCTGCGTTACGTCGAGGATGAGGTTCTTCATGCCCTGGTCCTTGAGTTTCTTTATGGCCTCAACAACCTCATCGTATGTGGTGGCGGCAAAGTTGCTGAAGCGTATCAGGCCAGTGTGCGGTGTCACCATAAAGGCGGCATCCACGGAGTTCAGGGGTATCTTGTCGCGGATGACATCTATGTAGATGGTCTCGTCGATACCCTCGCGCATGATGCCCAGGTGTGCCTTTGTGCCACGTGGGCCGCGAAGTCTCTTCATTATCTCCTCCTGCGGCATCTTCACGCCGGCAATGGCGGTGTCGCCCACGGAGATGATGCGGTCGCCTGCCATAACGCCTGCCTTTTCCGAAGGACCTCCGGTGATGGTCTGTATCACCATCAGGGTGTCGTCCAGAATGTTGAACTGAATGCCTATGCCGTCGAAAGAACCTTGCAGGGGTTCGTTCAGACGCTTTGTCTGCTCTGCCGTGCTATAGGCGGAGTGGGGGTCCAGTTTCTCTATCATGCCACGGATGGCGTCCTCCACCAGTTTCTCGGTGTTTACGGAATCCACATAGTAGTTGTTGATGGTAATGGTGGAGATAATAAGTTTTCTTATCTGCTCGTCCACGCTCTTCTGCGCCTTGGCGGAGATGAGGCATGAAAGTAAGCCTATTGCGAGTAGGAGTATCTTTTTCATTCTTATTTGTCTATTCTGTAATCAAGTCCTTGCGGCAGCCACGGGGCTATGTCTCGCCCGAAGTGGTGCAGTTCGCGCACCACGCTGCTGGATATGCCCGAAATGGTAGGGTCGGCCAGCAGTACCACCGTTTCCACATCGGCAAGTCTGGCGTTTATGTCGGCAATGCCCAGTTCGTATTCATAGTCCTTTACCGAGCGCACTCCGCGCAGGATGAACCTTGCTCCCTGCGATTGGGCGAAGTCCACGGTCAGGCCCGTGTAACTCTCCACCCGCACTTGTGGCATGGCAGAATAGTATTCGCGCAGGGCACGGACCCTTTCCTCCACGGGCAGCCATCCTTTCTTCTGCTCGTTGTATCCCACGGCGATAATGACCTCGTCAAAGAGCCTGACGGCCCTCTCCACGAGATTGGCATGCCCTATGGTAAAGGGGTCGAACGACCCGGGAAAGATGACCTTCTTATTCATACTCCTCGGCTATGTCTTCTTCTATAACAAGGTTGTCGATGATGAAGTTCTGGCGCTCCATGGTGTTCTTGCCCATGTAGTATTCCAGAAGTTCCGCCACCTGGTCGCCCTTGCTCAGTGTCACCTTCTCCAGGCGTATGTCGGCACCGATGAAGTTCTTGAACTCGTCCGGGCTTATCTCGCCAAGACCTTTGAATCGCGTTATCTCGGGGTCGGGACCCAGGTCGGCAATGGCCTGCAGGCGCTCGTCCTCGGTGTAGCAGTATTGTGTGATGAAGTCGGAACCGAAGGAGATATGGCGCTTGTGCGATGAGGCTCCATTCTTGCTCAGTTCCGGATCCTGTTCCACATCCGTACCTTCGTCGTAGGCCTTCAGTTCCTTCTCTATGGCCTCTATCTTCTTCTTGCTGACCTTTGTCTTGCGGTTGCGCACACGGAAGAGCGGTGTCTGCAGGATGAAGACATGGCCTTTCTTTATGAGGTCGGGGAAGAACTGCAGGAAGAAGGTTATCATGAGCAGGCGTATGTGCATGCCGTCCACATCGGCATCGGTGGCAACGATAACCTTGTTGTAGCGCAGGCCCTCCAATCCGTCCTCGATGTTCAGGGCGGCCTGCAGGAGGTTGAACTCCTCGTTCTCGTAGCACACCTTCTTCGTCATGCCGAAGCAGTTCAGCGGTTTGCCTCGCAGGGAGAATACCGCCTGGGTGTTCACGTCGCGGCTTTTGGTGATGCTTCCGCTTGCAGAGTCACCCTCGGTGATGAAGATACAGGACTCCTCCTGTTGCGTGCCGCGTGTGTCGGAAAGGTGTACACGGCAGTCGCGCAGTTTGCGGTTGTGCAGGTTGGCCTTCTTGCTCATCTCGCGGGCCTTCTTGGCCACGCCGGCCATTTCCTTGCGTATCTTCTCGCTCTCCTGCACCTTGGCCAGGATGATGTCGGCAATGTCCGTGTTCTTATGCAGGAAGTTGTCCACCTGCTCCTTCACGAAGTCGCCGATGAACTTGTCTATGCTTATGCCACCCTCGGGGGCTGTTGTCTGCGAACCCAGTTTCACCTTTGTCTGGCTCTCGAACATGGGTTCCTGTATGTTTATGCTTATGGCGGCAACAAGACCGTTTCGTATGTCGCCGTACTCGTAACTCTTGCCCGAATAGTCCTTTATCACCTCGGCAATGTACTTCTTGAAGGCAGCCTGGTGCGTGCCGCCCAGGGTGGTGTGCTGGCCGTTCACGAAGGAGTAGTATTCCTCGCCGTTCTGCTTGGTGTGCGTGAAGGCTATCTCTATGTCCTCGCCGCGCAGGTGGCAGATGGGGTAGAGCGCCTCGTAGTCCATGCGGTCGTTGAGCAGGTCGGAAAGACCGTCGCGCGAGTGGATGCGCCTGCCGTTGAACATGATGGTAAGGCCCGTGTTCAGGTAGGTGTAGTTGCGCAGCATTATCTCTATGAACTCGTCGCGGAACTTGTAGTGCTTGAACAGGGTGGGGTCGGGCTCAAAAAAGATGTAGGTGCCGTTCTCGTCCTGGCTGGCCTCGGTGGTGTCACTTACCAGGATGCCCTTCTCGAAGACGGTCTTCCTGACCTGTCCCTCGCGGTAGGAGTGTGCCTCGAAACGGCTGCTCAGCGCGTTTACCGCCTTCAGGCCCACACCGTTCAGACCCACACTTTTCTTGAAGGCCTTGGAGTCGTACTTGCCGCCCGTGTTGAGCATGGACACGGCCTCCACCAGTTTGCCCTGCGGTATGCCGCGGCCATAGTCGCGGATGCTGGCACGCAGGTTGTCCTGTATGTCCACCTCTATGCGCTTGCCGGCATTCATCTTGAACTCGTCGATACTGTTGTCTATGACCTCCTTCAGCAGGACATATATGCCGTCCTCAGGCTGCTGGCCGTCGCCCAAACGGCCTATATACATACCGGGACGGGTACGGACGTGCTCCATGTCCGACAAGTGCCGGATGTTTTCCTCGTCGTATATTATGTTTTCTGTCTGCGTGCTTTCCTTGATGTCTTCCATGGTCTTGGTATGCAGATGTGTTTAGATGGACTTCTTCCAGGTGTGCCTTTTCTTGGTCACTTCGGTATCCAGGGAACGCCATACGCTCAGCGCCTTGTTGTTTGTCTCCAGTTGGGGACAGCATTCCGCTATCCTGAAACCCATTTTCTGTGCGGTGGGGATGAGGTCGGCAAAGAGCAGGCTTATGCACCCCGTATCCTGGTATTCGGGCAGGGCACCGATAAGCAGCAGGTCTATGGTCTTGCTACGCTTCCAGTACAGGCCTTTCAGCATGTGCCACCATCCGAAGGGCAGCAGTTTGGACTTTGCCTTCTGTATGGCTTTGGACAGATTGGGCATGCACACGCCTATGGCAATGGGCTTCCCCTCCTTGTCGTCGATGATGGAAATTAGGTCTATGTTCAGGAACGGCAGGTACATTTCAGCGTATTGCTCCATCTGTCGGCGCGTCATATTGCTGTAACCGTACAGATCCCTGTAGGACGTGTTTATTATCTCGAAGACCTTTATGATGTAACCGCTGTCGCGCAACTCCTTCTTGGACTTGAACTTGTGTATCTTGAACCCGTATCTGTCCTGCACCAGTTTGGCCACGCGGAAGAACTTCTGTTGGTTGGCGGCATGCTCGCCTCCGTCGTAGGGCACGTTGATGGTGCGGTCCACCCACACGGCATCTTCCTCAAACCCCAGGGCCTTCATATGGTCGTTGTAGTAGGGGTAGTTGTATATGGTGTACATGGAACCCAGTTTCTCGTAGCCCTCAAAGAGCATTCCTTCCGGGTCGAGGTCGGTAAAGCCCAAGGGGCCGACAATCTCCGTCATCCCTCGCTCCTTGCCCCAGTCCTCCACGGCTTTTACAAGGGCACGGCTCACCTCCATGTCGTCCACGAAGTCTATCCAGCCAAAACGCACTATGCGGGTGTTCCATGTCTCGTTGGCGCGGTTGTTGATGATAGCGGCAACCTTGCCCACCATCTTGCCATCCCTGAATGCCATGAAGTACTCTGCTTCGCAAAACTCAAAGGCGGCATTCTTCTTGCGGTCAAAGGTGTCCAGGGTGTCCTCCATAAAATCGGGGACTGCATAGGGGCAGTCCTTGTAGAGGTCGTAGTTGAAACGGATGAAACTCTTCAGTTCCTTTCTGGTGGTGACTCTTTTGATGGTTAATTCAGACATGGAATATATGACGTGTTATAGCGCATTATCTCCACAAAGATACTCTTTTTCCCTTAAAATACCGCCTCGGCGTGCCGTTTTTGTTGCCAATGCCCTCTTCTTTGCTCAAAAAGGGCGACTTTTCCTTTGTCGCGGGAGCAAAAAGTTATACTTTTGCCTCATGACAACGGCATATTTGGGTTCTATTGACTATTACAGACGCTTGCTTCGCGAAGGTGCTACACTTGATTTATCCGTGGCCTATCGCAAGCAGACTTCCATGAACCGCTGCTACGTGGATTCGCCTCACGGAGCACTTGCCCTGACGGTGCCGGTGGTCAATCCGCATGGCCGTATGCCTGTGGGCGAAATCCTCATTTCCGAGCATGGCAACTGGCGCCACCAGCACTGGAATGCCCTGGTGTCCAGTTACAGGCAGACACCGTATTTCGATTATTACGAGGAGGACTTCCATCCCTTTTATCACGAGCACCGCTGGGAGCGCCTTGCCGATTTCAACAACGACCTGCACCATACGGTCATGAGGCTTCTGGAACCTTATCCCTTGCCCGACGAGGGCAGGCGCATCGGCACCCCCTATTATCAGATGTTTGCCCCGAGGCATGGTTTCATCGAGAACCTGAGCATCGTAGACCTGCTCTTCAACATGGGCCCCGAATCGGTTTACTACCTATGAAAATCTACACCCTGGACGAGCGTTGCCTCCCTGCCATGGAAAAGGTCAGGGAATACTATCTTTCCATACCCGAATGGCGCAAGGACGTGGAGGAGGGCAAGATGTTTGGGGTGCTGATTCATGGACCCACCAACGAAGGACCTCAAGCCCCTCCCCCTTACCCCTCCACAAGGGAGGGGAGTGGTTACAACCGACTTGTGCCCACATCAGCAGAACATTATACTCCCCTCCCTTGTGGAGGGGCAGGGGGGAGGGTCTGTTCATTCTCTTACCTCGCCGCTTTCTCAGGAACCCTTGGGGGCAAGACCTGCCAACCGGGGTTCGTGCCGCCTGTCTTTGACATACAGGAGGGCGAGGGCCGTTATTTCCTTCAGGAGGAGGCTGAGATAAGCGCCATAAACCGTTACTTGGAATCGGGGCAGGCTTCGCCACGCGAGGAGTGCGACCTGCGCCACGAGCGTAAGGAACGTTCCCGTGCCCTTCAGCGCTGGTTGTTCGCCCGTTATTCGGTGAAGAACCTCCGTGGCGAGAGTGCCAACCTGCTGGACATCTTCGCTCCTGCCGTACCTCCCGGTGGGGCAGGGGATTGTTGTGCGCCGAAACTCCTTCAGGAGGCTTTCCGTCGTGGCATACGTCCCTTGGCCATTGCCGAATGGAACTCGGCCGATGACAAGTTCTATCCCCCATGCACGCACCGGTGCCGCCCGATACTTGCCCACATGCTCAGTGGCATGGACGTGGAGGCCGACCCTCGCTTGGGAAACTATATGGATTTGGTGTCGCGTCTGTCCACCGTCTACGAAGACGATACCTTGGTGGTGGTCAACAAACCCTCGGGCCTTCTCTCCGTACCTGGCAAGGAGTTCCTGCCCTCGGTGGAGAGCATAACGGGATGCCTGTCGGTGCATCGTCTCGACCAGGATACGAGCGGTTTGCTTGTTCTTGCCAAGAGAGCCAAGGTGCAGGCGGAACTCCGTGGCCAGTTTGAAAGGCGCGAGGTGGAGAAACGCTATGAAGCCATGCTCGAGAGGGAAATGCCCGTTGGTCAGGAGGGCGAAATTCGTCTGCCCCTGCGCCCCGATGTGGACAACCGTCCGCGCCAAATGGTGGATATGGAGCATGGCAAGAGTGCCCTGACAAGATACCGGGTGATGGAAAATGTGGACGGGCATGCGCACCTTCTGCTCACTCCCCACACGGGGCGTACGCATCAGTTGCGTGTGCACATGGCAGAGGGATTGGGCAACCCCATACTGGGCGACCGGCTCTATGGCAAGCAGAGTGCCAGGCGCCTTATGCTTCATGCCGGGGAACTCTCGTTCACACACCCCGCCACGGGCGAGCGTCTGCGCTTTACCTGTACTCCAGAATGGTGAGGTTCTCGGGGTTGAATATCTCCTTGGCGGCATCCCATACCTGTTCGGCGGTAAGCGCCTGGATGCGGTCAATGAACTGCTCCTTCGTTTGCGTTCGTCCGTAGTGCAGCATGCGCTTGCCCATACCGATGGCAACGCTCTCGAAATTGTCGTACGACAGGGCTATCTGACCTATTATCTGCCTCTTGGCGGCATTCAGCGCCTTTTCCGACAGGGGTGCGTCGCACAGGCGTTGCAACTCCCTCTTCACTATCCTCTTGCACTTCTCGGCATCGTGGTGGTCGCAACCGAAATATATTGCCCACACACCCGTGTCGGTATATGTGGTCAGTGTGCTCTCCACGGTGTAGACAAGGCCGCGCTTTTCCCTCAGTGCCAGGTTCAGACGGCTGCTCAATCCCGGTCCCCCCAGGATGTTGTTGGCAAGGAACAGGGCCAGATGCTTCGGATGCGTGCCGCCGAAGGCACGTGCCCCCATCATGATGTGTGCCTGGTGTGTGTCCTTTTCAATCACCTTGCTTTGGGGAGCGTATGGTCGTAGTATTGTCTCGTCCGTGACAATACGTTGTCCTGCCTCTGACAATACATCGTCAGGGATGCGGCGAAGTATCTCCTTTTCTGAGACATTGCCATAGACAAAAAGAACGGCATTGGAGGGGACGTAAAGTCTGCGGGTGTAACTCTGCACATCCTCCGTTTTGTAGGCACGAAGGCGTTCTGCATTGCCCAGGATACTGCGACCAAGGGGGTGTCCCTGGAAGAGCATTGCCTCGAAGTCGTCATAGATCAGTTCCGATGGCGAGTCATTGTAACTCTCTATCTCGTCGATGACAACCTCCACCTCCTTGTCCATCTCCTCCTGCGGATACTTGCTATGGAACGCCACATCGAAAATCAGGTCCATGGCACGGCTGAAATGCTCCTTCTGGCAGGTGCAGTAGTACACCGTCTCCTCCTTGCCGGTGAAAGCGTTCAGGTCGCCGCCCACACTCTCCATGTAGGTTATTATCTGTCGCGATGTACGCCTGTCAGTCCCCTTGAAACTCAGGTGTTCGGCAAAGTGTGCCATGCCGCTCTCCCCGTCCTTCTCGTCCCGAGTGCCGGCATCCAGAGCCAAGCCCAAGTACACCGTATTCGTAGGGCTGGGCGCATAAACCACACGCAAACCGTTGTCTAATGTAAGTGAATTCATAGTTGCAAAGATAGGAAAAACGAACGAGAAATATGAAGTCAGGGTTAATGTTTTTTCACGACTAATGCCGATTTATTGAAGAATTGATGGGACACAGATGAAACGGATTTGACATATTTGCACAGATGGGGTTGCCGTTGTTTTTTAACTGATTAACTGATTAATTGATTGCTATGGTGTAGGTTCTTTGGGTATGTGATGGTAATCAAATAATCAGTTAATCAGTTAATCAGTTTGTTTTGTCGCTATATCACTTACGTAGGGCATCACGTCAGGGATAGCTCAGATAGCTCAGTTTCAGTTTATTTGTTTTGCTGTTTCTTGTTATATGATATTATATAGTTTTATTACTATTATATTATATATATACTTAATAAATAATATATTATAATAATAATTATATATATAGTATTATATTATAATATTATAGTTATTAATATAGTTTTAGAACGGAGAAGGCAAGGAAAGTTGGTTCAGAGGCAAGGAATGGGGGAGAGAGTTAAAGCGTTGGTGAGTGTAGTTGTTTGCCTTTCTATGCATGCCGTGTGGAAAATAAATAATTGAGAACTGAGCTATCTGAGCTCGTCATGTAACTGATTAACTGATTAATTGATTATCTTCTTGTTGGTAACATATTGATTTATAGTTAGGTAAATGAATGCCGACTTACCAATTCTCTCTAATAATCGCACTCTTGCCTTCGCGAAACATGCAAAAATGGGGCAAAATGAGCGGTTTTTTGCATTATTTTCCTACGCAACATGGCATAATCTGGCAAAAGACATAGTAATGTACCTCCTGAATCAATACATTCTCTCTCCTTTGTCGTAGTATTGTCCAACCCTGGCCTCGATTGTCTAAGCCGTGGCCTTGTATTGTCTAACCTCTCACGTTGTATTCTTTATTTGTTTGTGTTGCGACAAAAACACCCTTCTTCAAACAAAATATCCTCGGTCTTTCCTGTTTTTCACATCTTTTCGCTATATTTGCAACATCGTTCCGCTACTACAGCGGTGGTGCGGAATGACTTTAACGAAAAGGTGTTATTGAAATTATCTTCTAAGGTCAAACTTCGCAACTTTGATTAATAGCATGAAGATGATGGCAGTAGCACCACATCTTTTGATACATACGAACCTTAATAGGTCTGTTGTTATCATATTGGTGTGGGCTATTGTTTTATCCATGCTATAGGTAGTGCGAAGACCTGACTTTAGGATAAGGCAAATATAGTTCCCACACCTTAATATAGATAATATAAAGGCAAGAATACAAATATTAGTATTAACATGTTTAAAAAAACACTGATTGTAGCATTACTCTTTTTGCATTGCGTAACAGCAATTTCTCACGATTTTGAAGTGGATGGCATTTATTATAAATATACCACTGACGGAGTTTATGTTACCTATGCAGGAGATAGTTTTTCCGCAGTATCCGATGAGTATAGCGGTGATATTATAATACCATCAACAGTAACATATTATGGAAATGAGCGCAAGGTCGTTTCTATAGGCGCAAACGCATTTCGTGACTGTAAGGGTATTACATCTATTATAATAGGTGATAACGTTACGGAAATTTTCAGCGACGCTTTCAAAGGATGTGACAATTTACAAAGAGTATCAATAGGAAAAAGTCTCTATAGTACACATGACGCATTTTATTACTGCAATGCTATTACGACAGTTCATTATAACTGTGTGTATGTTTCTAATTGTGCCATTAACAATTCTTCGGTAATGGAGATTACGTTGGGAGAAAATGTTAAAGGAGTCTCTGATTTTGTTGGAACCGGATGGTATAAAAAGCAGCCAGAAGGTTTGCTCTATCTGGACAATTGGTTAGTTGGATACAAGGGAGAAGAACCTGTAGGAGATATTACCATTGCAGAAGGAACCACGCATATAAATGAGTACGCTTTAAGCTACTGCAATTCCATAACTTCAGTTACAATCCCCCAATCTGTTATATACATAGGTGACTTCTTTTTGAGAAACTGCGAATCAATTACAGGACTAAAGATTGATGACGACAATACTACATTTGATAGTCGCGAAAATTGCAATGCAATTATAGAGACAAATACTAATACGATTATTAAGGCATGTAATAACACCAATATCCCCACTACCATAGAATCGTTAGGATTATGCTCTTTTGAAGGATTAGATTTTGTTGAAATTGATATACCAGACAATGTGGTATATATTCAGGAAGGTGCATTTCAATATTGCGAAAAGCTAAAACGGATAACTATTGGAAATGGCGTAACTTCTATTGAGGACAATGCTTTTAGTGGATGTAGCGCTCTGGAGGAATTATATTTAGGGAATAATGTGCAAATTATTGGTGAAGGTGCGTTCCGAAATTGCAGTAGTCTTACTGATGTACAACTCCCGAATAGTATAATTCGTATAAAGAAGGATGCGTTCAGTGGAACAAAATGGCATAAAAACCAACAAGAATATCCTTATATTCTGGATGGTTGGATATTATATGATGTTGGTGCGCCATATTTGAAAGAAGGCATAAGAGGAATTGCCGACAGAGTATATAGTGGACACGATACAGATTACATAGGAACCCTTAGAATTCCTAACACAGTTGTTGGAATCGGTGAGTATGCATTTTCTTCGTGTCGAGGGTTGTATGGAGTAGTGATTCCTAATAGCGTCAGATACATAGGCGTAGGAGCATTCTATTATACAAATATTTCTAATGTTTCAATACCACAAGGAATAGAATGTATTTCAAGCTCGACTTTTTATAATTGTAGAAATTTAAGTAAGGTCGTTATACCGAGTAGTGTTATAGAGATAGAAAGAGATGCATTTGGGATGTCTGACAATATTGAAGAAATATACGTCCTAACTACAAGGCCTCCCAAAATAGAAAACTCTTTCGATGGCGGGATATATAACAATGCAGCAATATTTGTACCCAAAGGCGCAAAAGATGCATATTTACAAGACTCCGAATGGAATAAGTTTGTAAATATAGAAGAAATAGAAACTGAATATGAAATAACATATGTAATAGATGATGAGATAATATCATCTAGTGTTCTAACAATAGGTTCAATTATAGAGCCAGTAAAAGATGTACCTATTAAGGAGGGATTTAGTTTTAGGTGGGAAAACCTACCAGAAACTATGCCGGCAAAGGATATAACCGTTTACGGTTTATATACACCAAAAACATACTATATAAGATATGAAATAGATAATCAATTGTATCGAAATGTTGGGGTAGAATATGGTGATAGTATCAGATTGATTGATACCCCAGTAAAAGAAGGGCATACCTTTAGTGGGTGGAGTGATGTTCCCGTGACCATGCCAGCAAATGATGTTATAGTGAAAGGTTCGTTCTACGTTAATACATACGCCATTACCTATATTGTTGATGGGGAAATATATAAGACAGATAGTATTACATACGGAGCCAATTTAATAGCAGTTGAGGAACCAGTAAAGGAAGGGCATACTTTCAGTGGTTGGAGTGAGATTCCAGAAACCATGCCAGCAAATGATGTAATTATTAAAGGAACATTCTCTGTCAATAAGTATCTTGTCACTTTCAAGATCGGTGATGAGATTATTGTATCTGACTCTTTAGAGTATGGTTCTAGTATCGTTGTTCCTGAAGCTCCAGAGCGTGAAGGATATACCTTCAATGGATGGGGTGAAGTAGCTGAAACGGTTCCTGCTAATGATTTAATATATGAGGGAGAGTATACTGCTAACACATATAACGTTTACTACTATGTGGGCGATAAATTGGTGCATACAGATGTGGTAGCATATGGTGAGAGTATCCCAGAATATATCTATGAGGACACAGGTGAAGGGGAATCTTTTCTTGGTTGGATAGGTGATACTTATGAGACGATGCCTGCTCACGATGTGATTTATGTAGCAAACATTGAAACAGGAATTGAGCATTTGACAATAACCTTAATTCCGCAACACTATAGTTTAACATTATTTATAAGTGCCTGAGCAACAAAAAGTTGCCCAGGATTTTGCCATGTCAGAATTTTCACTTACCTTAGTGTTGCGAAAAGAAGACAAGCAAAACTCTAATATGACA